>NZ_JBQVPB010000004.1:0-314001 GCF_052437885.1 Methylophilus sp.
AGTCAGCGTGGGAGTTTTCGGCCAGCGTCTGTTCGAGTTCCGCGGTGGCTTGCGCAGTGTGCAAGCCGCTAGGGCGAGTTTCGTTGGACGCCCACGCTGACGAGCAACGCAGGAAACAAGCGGAAGCTAGGGTGCCCTTTCCTTTGGTTACTTATCCTTTGGGCAAGCAAAGGAAAGTAACTCGCCGAGGGGCGAAATAAAATGCCGAAACTGAGCACTAATCCATCCAAAGAATTACCGATTAAACCGTCACAACCGACGCAACAACCGTTCTATCCAACCGCTATGCACACAGCCCAACCACCCATAGCCAGGATGGCTTTCACCAAATAAAAAAGGCTACCGAAGTAGCCTTTTTAAAGTACTGCTAAAAGCTAGAATTAAGCTTCAGCAACCACTGTCACAGTGATATCAACCACAACATCATGGTGCAGTGCAACGCTCACAACAAACTCACCGATATTCTTCAGTGGGCCGTTAGGCAAACGTACATCTGATTTTTTCACTTCATGACCCTGAGCTTGCAAACCAGTTGCAATATCCAGATTGGTCACAGAACCGAACAGACGGCCATCAACACCTGCTTTTTGCGCAATGGTTAACGCAAAACCTGCCAGTTTTTCGCCACGTGTCTGCGCAACAACCAACAAGTCAGCCTGTTGTTTTTCCAGATCAGCACGACGGGCAGCAAATTCAGCCTGGTTAGCTTCAGTTGCACGTTTGGCTTTGCCTTGTGGGATCAGGAAGTTACGGCCGTAACCGTCTTTCACACGAACCACGTCACCCAGTCCACCCAGGTTTGCTACTTTTTCTAATAAAATTACTTGCATGTTATTCTCCTAAGCCGCCGATTAACCTGGGTGTTTGTCTGTGTAAGGCATCAGCGCCAGGAAACGTGCGCGTTTAACCGCAGTTGTCAGTTGGCGTTGGTATTTAGCCTTGGTACCAGTCATACGGGCTGGAATGATTTTGAAGTTCTCAGAAACGAAATCTTTCAACAGATCCACGTCCTTGTAATCAACTTCTTTGATGCCTTCTGCACTGAAACGGCAGTAACGGCGGCGTTTGTACATATCTCTTGCCATTTATAACTCCTTCAATTCTGTATGCTGTATTAGCTGTATCTCTTGTATATGCATGACCACTTGTGTGCTTTTTGCACTGCGCTGCGCCAGGAAACCTTTGGCTTTGATGCGATCTCCGCTTTGCAGTGGCAGACTGGCTTTTTCACCAATCAACACTGCGGGTAACTGACACTGCACTTTGCGATTCAGGCCAGCTTCTTGCTGCTCTGAATCATGTTGCAACTGCAAACGCAACAAGGGTAACCCGGCCGGTGTATAGCGTAACGGTTCAATCGTTTGCACCGTTGCGGCGATCACCAGCGTATTCACGACGCTTAGGCGGCTGCCTCAGTAGTTGCTGCAGGTGCATCACCAACGATGGTTTTGGATTTTTCCTCTTTCATCATCGGGCTTGGTGCAGTCACTGCTGTTTTAGTCGAAATAGTCAGGTGACGTAATACAGCATCGTTAAATTTGAAGCCGTGTTCCAACTCTTCCAGCACTTCCTGGCTCACTTCGATGTTCATCAACACGTAGTGGGCTTTGTGTACTTTATTAATTGGGTAGGCAAGTTGACGACGGCCCCAGTCTTCCAGACGATGGATGTTGCCGCCATTACCAGTGATCTGAGTGCGGTAGCGCTCAATCATCGCAGGCACTTGTTCACTCTGGTCTGGGTGAACAATAAACACGATTTCGTAGTGTCGCATGTAATCTCCTTACGGTTATCAGCCACCCCGAATGCGAAATCAGGTGTGGCAAGGTTGGAAAAGCGTGCGATTATAGACTATAAGTCCTGTGTGAATCAAGGACTTATCTGCAATCCTGACTATGGCTAGCCACTATTGTCTTTATTTTCCAGGCTTTTGTCTTCTTTAGGCAGGTAATAAGGGTCGGCCACATAGCCCGGCCCTTTCATGATGATGATCACCACCAGCCCTATCATCATGGCGCCGATAAAAAACCAGAATGTGAACAGCAGGCCGAGAAACATCGAGGTGCGTTCAATGTTTTGCGACAGCAGGTCTTCCTGCTGCCACCAGGTGTAGGCGATAGGGCTTGCGAATACCAGCGTACCCAGCAACCACCACTTGGGCAGCTTTTTTAGCAATTGCCACTCTTTGTGGCTGGAATAACGTACCCCGTTAGGGAGCTTGTTCAACATAACCTTACCCTGCTCGCTGATCTATCAGCAAGTTGTGACACAAGAAAAAAACATTCATTCATTTTATCGCAAGTAGCGGCAGGTACCAGCCCAAACTCCCCCCACACGCAGCCGGTTTGATCTTTATCAAGCGTCTATTTCAGGCGGGCGTGATGTTTTGCAGGGAAACAGATTAAAGAAGCACGCGGTCGCTGCCGTAAACAAAGTTAAACCATGAATGTGCATGGGTGAAGCCTGGCCTGCGCACAATAACTTTGAGGTATCTCCATGCTGGCACAAAAAAAACAAACACATTGGGAGGGAATTCTGCATGCGATCCAGAATTCATACGCCATTCAACGCCATGTTGATTTTTTCAACTGGCTGAAACAGGACATACATCCGCTGATGCGCCACGACGCCCTGCTGGCGACCTGGGGCAATTTCAGCACCGGCGACCTGCACTTTGATGTGTCTTCTTCGCTGCCTGAAGTGACCACACAGCGTCTGCTGCAGGATTCTGCCATCGTCAATTACCTGATGTGCAACCTGCACAAGCGCTGGCTGGAAAATGACGAGAAATGGTATGTCATCAACCGCTTTGACGCCAGCGGCATACATGCGCAATCGCCCAATGCCTTTACCCAGCAATTAATGAAGATGCACTCGCTGCTGGTGTATGGCGTGCGCGATACCCGCGGAAAAAATGATTGTATCTATGTGTTTTTTGATCGCACACGCGAGTTTCATGTGCCGGACCAGTTTCTCGGTATGATCATGCCGCATGTGGATGCCGCCATACGCCGTGTCGGCCATCTGAAACCGATAGTGAAAGATGAAGAGCTACTCGATAGCATGGCCCAGGGTGGATTGTCTGATCGCGAGCAGGAGATCCTGCATTGGGTGCGCGGTGGCAAAACCAATCTGGAGATAGGCATGATCCTGGATATCAGCGCCAACACCGTGAAAAACCACCTCAAGCGTATTTTCCAGAAACTGGATGTTTCCTGCCGTGCGCAAGCAGTGGCCAAAACCGGCACCGTGACGGCCTACCCCAAACCTAGCTAGGCTGGAATGCGCTTTAATCCCTGCCGGTAAAGCGCTGGATATCGCGCATCTGCCGTTTGGTGGGGCGGCCTACGCCTCTATCACGCTCAGCAAAATGGTCAGCGCCACTTTCCTGGGCCTGTTGCCGTATGCGCAGGCTTTCTTCTGTTTCGCGGTATAGCAGTGCCGCTTCTGGCGCGCCGCGCCGCACATTACTCAGTGCCAGCACTTCGACTTCTATCTGCATATCTTTGTTTTTGATGCTGACGCGCATGCCGGGCTTCATCTCCCTGGCATTCTTGGCGCGGTCACCGTCTATGCGCACCTTGCCGCCATCGACGGCATCGGCTGCCAGGCTGCGTGTCTTAAAGAACCGCGCCGCCCATAACCACTTGTCCAGGCGGCAACTGTCATCCTGGTCGTTGTCGACGGACGATGGTTTATCCTGTTTTTTATTGTGCGTTCTGGCCATGGCGTTGTTTAAGGCTTGCCGCTGTCTGCCTGCGGTTGAATATAGGCCAGATGGGCCTGGTTGCGCTCCAGCGTCTGCCTGAAACTGGCAAGCATGGTTTGTGCACGCGCCATCAGCGTATTGCCGCTATAAGTGCCGTCAGCTTCCTGGGTGCCGGCTTCGCAACCTGTCAGGTGCGCAATGCCTTCCAGCACATGGTCTATGGTAATGATCTTGAACATGCCATTATTCACCGCCGTCACCACGCTCTCATCCAGCACCAGGTGGCGCTGGTTGCGTTTGGGGATGATCACCCCCTGCTCGCCATTCAGGCCCAGTGCCTGGCAGACGCGGAAATAACCTTCTATCTTCTCGTTGACGCCGCCTATAGGCATCACTTCACCAAACTGGTTGAGCGCGCCAGTCACGGCGATGCCCTGTTTGATAGGCAAGCCGGTCAGTGCCGACAGCAATGCAAACAACTCGGCACAAGAGGCTGAATCACCCTCCACGCCGTTGTACTCCTGCTCAAATACCAGCGAAGCGCTCAGGCTTAACGGGGCCAGTGCCCAGAAACTGGCACTCAGCCAGTTTTGTAATATATAGATACCCTTGTCGTGGCTGGGGCCGCTCATCTCGACTTCGCGATCTATATTGATCACCCCGCTACGGCCAGGGTAGCAACGCGCCGTGATACGGATAGGTGAGCCAAAACTGGCATCGCCCAGCTCGATATGGGTCAGGCCATTGACCTGGCCGACCACATCGCCATGCACCTGGATCAGCAGCTCGTTATCAATGATGGAGTCGCGGATCTGCGTTTCGAAGAACTGCTGGCGCAACAGGCGCGCCGAGAGCGCCTGCTTGACATGCGTTTCTCTCACCAACCGCGCATCTGCCGCCGCGGCCACGCTTTCATGCATCAGCTGGTCCAGGTGCGCAAAACGGATGCTGATGCGGCTCTGGTCTTCTTCCAGCCTGTGCATAAAGTGCAATAGCTCGTTGACTGCCGCGCCACTGAAATGTGGCAGGCTGTGCTGCTGGCATTTTTGCGCGATATAACCCGCCACCCAGGCATAGTTTTCCAGCGAGGCGACGACCCGGTCTTCAAACTCGACCTTGACCGGGAAAAAGTCAAAGAAATCCGGCTGCGCTTCCAGGCAATCATAATAGTCTTCGCGCGTGGCGATCATGATCAGCTTGACATGCACCGGCAAGGCGCCGTGGCGGTTGCCGCCCGCGCCTTGCTGGGCATGGTTGGCCCAGTCTTCGATCTGCACTTCGCGGTTACGCATCAGGCGGTAGAGTTTCTCCAGCAAGGCGCCACCGTTATTCTCATCCTGCATCAGGTCACGCAGATGCAGCAGCAGCATGCCGCCATCTGCCCTGTGCACGCTGCCTGCGCGCAAGCGCAGAAACTCCGGCCATTGCGCGGCTTCACCGGCGGCGGTTTCCAGCATGCCGAACAGCGCAGCAAAACCGGGGTCTTTTTCTTCCACCACCGGCTGTTTGACAGCGGCGGTCAGATTGGCCCGCTGGTCTACCAGCAGATTGACGCGGAAACGCGATAAAAAGCCTTCATTGACCAGGCCATCGTTGCTGCTTTCAGGCTCACTGCCCAGTTGCTGCCAGGCTTGCAGATAAGCGAGCACTTCTGGCTTGATCACATTAAACAGCGGCGACAGCTTGGCACTGCTCAGTTGCGCGCGCAGGCTGTCTACCCGCTCTTCCAGCCAGACTTCTGCCTGCGGGAAATTCACCTGGCCGTTGCTATCCAGCCACTGCGACATCTCCACCATCAGCGTCTTGATGAATGCATCCATCACGGTGCGCAACTGCGCACCCAGCCCGGCCGGCAGCTTGATGTAATTGGCACAGGATTGCTGGCTGAAATCATAGAGTGCGACCAGGTCAGTCAGTGTACTGTCTATGCCGGTCACGGCCGAGGCTTTCATGGCGGCCAGGCTCAGAGTGGCACGACCTGAGCCAGGCGTGCCCAGCACCAGCACATTGCAACCGCCCTCTTGTATGGACAAGCCCATCATCAAGGTCTTTTGCGCCTCGGGCTGCAATTTCCAGCCGTAGTCGGTCAGGCTGAGATCAGACGCATCCAGCAATTCTTGCGTAGATTCAAACGCCATGGGCGACAGTTTGTACGACACTGTCATTTCATCAGGATTTAATACTTGCATCATGTAGGTGACTTTCCGTTATTCTTTTGCCACTGTTGTTTTGCGTGTTCATCCGAGACACGGGCCTCGACCCAGCGCTCGCCAAAATCGCCGATTTCTTTTTTCCAGAACGGAGCTTCCGTTTTCAAATAGTCCATGATAAAAGCGCAGGCTTCAAATGCGGCCTGCCGGTGCAGGCTGCTGGTGGCCACCAGCACGATCTGCGCCTGTGCCGCCAGGGCGCCCACGCGGTGGATCAAACGCACACCGAGCACAGGCCAGCGCTGGCAGGCCTGTTCGGCGATACGCTGCAAGGCCGCTTCTGTCATGCCCGGGTAATGCTCTATCAGCATCTGAGCCAGCTTGCCATCTGCCGACAGATCGCGCACCAGCCCGACGAAACTGACCACGGCGCCAGCTTGCGGCGTCGCCGCCCGCAGCTGTTGCAACTCAAGGCCGGTGTCAAAGTCTTGCGACTGCACAGAGATCTTCAGGGTGGCAGGTACGCTCAAGTTCAGCCTCCGGTCACCGGCGGGAAAAACGCCACTTCGTCGCCATCGTCCATGGTCGCCATATCATCTACCAGCTCATGGTTGATGGCGGCACGTACTACGCCTGCACCACTGAACAGTTTCTGCCAGGTGGCACCGCGACCAGACAGCCAGGCTTTTAAAGCAATGATGGTCTCCACACCTTCGGGCAGCGCCACCTCCTCAGAGGAGTAATTGACGACTTCCTTGATGCGGGCAAAGTACAAAATGGTGATCTTCATAAAGGCTTGCTCTTCTCTATATCTTCTAACTCTTCCAGCAGTTCCATCGTGTCCAGCCCTTCTTCCTGCGCCAGTTCTACTTTCTCTATCTGGGCAAAGCGTCTGGAAATCTTCTGGCTGCTGATATGCACGTCCTGTGCGTTTTCATGTGCCTGGCGGATATTATCTGCCAGTTTTTTCATGCGCGTATCAAAGCGCTCAAAGTCTTTGCTGAGTTTGCCCAGCTCGTCTTTAATGATATGCACCTGCTTGCGCATCTCCACATCCTTGAGTACGGCGCGGGCGGTGTTGAGCACTGCCATCAGCGTGGTCGGTGATACCAGCCACACGCGTTTCTTCATCGCATAATCCACCACTTCGCTGTGGTAGGCATGGATCTCGGCAAATACCGCTTCGGCCGGAATAAACATCACCGCGCCATCTGAAGTCTCATTGGCGATGATGTATTTCTGGCTGATATCGTCTATATGTTTTTTGACATCGGCCTTGAACTGTTTGCCGGCCTGCGCCTGTACTAACTCACCCAGGCTGCTGTCATACATGCGATGGTAGTTCTCTAGCGGGAATTTGCTATCGACCGCCACCGTGCCGGTAGGCTCGGGCAAGAACAAGGCACAGTCCACGCGCAAGCCGTTACTCAGGGTATGCTGCATGGCAAAACTGTTGCTAGGCAGCACATTACGCACCAGCCCTTCCAGCTGCACCTCGCCAAAGGCGCCACGGCTGCGTTTATCGCCCAATAACTCTTGCAAGCTCACCATGTTGACGCTGAGGCCATCAATTTTCTTCTGTGCTTCATCTATGGTTGCCAGACGGGCCATGACGCTGGCGAAAGTTTCGTTGGTTTTCTTGAAGCCGGCTTCCAGGCGTTCAGAGACTTTTCCGCTCATTTCTTCCAGGCGAGAATCCACCACCTTGGTTAAGGACTCAATACTTTGCAGCAGGCTTTGGGTGGTGGTTTGCAAGGCGGTGTTGAGCAAATTTTGCTGCGCCATGCCCTGCTCTGACAAACCGTTACGCAGACTCAGACTGAGCTGCTCGCTGCTTTGCGCCAGGTGGTCGCGCTGGGCTACCTGCAGCTCCTGCATGGTGACGCGCAACGCCTGCATGGAATCACGCGTGGCAGTCAGCTCCTGCGACAGCTGCGTGCGTAAACGGTCTTGCTGGTCGGCGTTCTGGTTTTGCAGACGATCTGCCAGCAGATTGAGCGATTGATGCATCTCGCTCATCATCAGTCTATGTTTTTCTTCCAGTTGCTGGGACAGCAACAGGGCGAGTGCCTGCTGCGAAGCCTGTTGCTGCTTGCGTGACTGCCAGACCAGTATGCCTATGATCAGGGCTAACAGGAGTAATTGAATGATTTGTAGGGCCATCAGCGCATTATAGCCGATGACAGTTGCGCCATAGCGCCTCGCAGAAAATTACGCTGCGAGGCGCCGGCATAGTTTGTGCCTGTGAGCCAGGCCAGATGTCAGTTAATGACTATGTGACTGCACGCCAGGCGCGCCGTGTGCGCGGGCCAGCCACTGCATTTCCGAAGGGTTATGCTCCATATCGCCGATGTCGGTAAAATCGACATGCTGGTAATTGCTCAGCGTCGCCAGGCTCGCTTTTGGCGGGATCACCGCATCGCTGGCAGCCAGGGCACCGGTCTGCAATGCCTGCAGCTGGATAGTGACGGTATGCCCGGGATAGTGATATTGCACTGAATAAGGCAATTTCACCGCCGGCATCCACAATATCTCTGTACGCACGCCGTTACCCAGTTCGCCTACATATTTCTCTACGTCCTGACCGTATTGTTTTTGATTGTCAGACTGCACTTTCTTCAGTTTTCCCAGCTCTTCATCGGCGACCAGTTGTGATTTCACCTGCCAGATATTGAGATCGGTTTTAATTGCCAGCAACTTCAGGTCTACATCAGAATAGTCGATAGTGCGGCCATCTTCATGCATGAGATAGCTGTAATTGAACTGACCGGCCGGTTTTTTCATCCACAGGCTGCTGTTATGGGCTGGCTGGCCATTCTGGTACAAGTGGCGGATCTCGACCTGGTCGTCTTCACGCATCAACCACCACTGCAGGCGCTTAGCCGAACCATCTATGCAAGGTGTCGCACATTGTGTGGTTTCGAAACGCGCATTGACGATCTCCTCGGCAATACTTGCTTTGGCAGCCAGCATGGACAGCGCGGCCAAACCAAGCATTTGAATAGTTTTGTTCATTATTTCTTTCCCTCAAGTGGGACAGGGCGACAGATTGTCGCCCTGCATTACAGCTGATAATAACTAGACTAGATAATAACCAGACTAATACGGCTCAAATTAATAACCGAAAGCGTCTTTCATCACCTGGTAGATATAGCTTTGCTCTTGCACGCCATGCACCAGGTAAGATTTAGGGCCTATGGCATAGATAGCCACTTCTTCACCTGCGTGGGTCTCAGAGCTCAATGGTACCAATGCTTCCTGATGGAAATCAGGATCTTCAGTATCTACGCCTGACATATCCACCACGCGGCCAGCAGCGATCGCTTCATTGTAAACAGCTTCGCCCGGTGAGTTAGTGTGGTAACCAGGGCCGTTAGCAAAGCTCACTGTGGTGTAAGGCTTGCCATCAGCAGCCAGCGTCGGCGCTGTTCTGCCTGGCTCAACCACTTTACCCAGAATAGGGTTGCCACGTTTTGGATAACCACCGATAGTCAGTGTGTGGCTATGGTCAGCCGTCACAATGATCAGCGTTTCGTTCAGGTTCACCTTGCTGGCAGCTTCACGTACCGCGTCAGACAGTGCCACTGCGTCCTTGAAGGTACGGAAGGCGTTACCAGCGTGTGAAGCGTGATCGATACGGCCACCTTCAACCATCAGGAAATAACCGTTCTGGTTTTTCTTCAGGATATCGATCGCTTTGCCGGTCATGTCAGCCAATGAAGGCTCGCCTGCGATATCGTTGGCACGGTCTTGCTCAAACTCCATGTGCGATGGATTGAACAGGCCGATGACTTTATTGGTGGTCACCGGGTTCAGTGCATTGAAACCGTTCTGGTCCTGAATATACACACCACCGAATTTGGTGACATATTCTTGCGCCAGATTACGGCCATCGGTACGGCGGCCTTTAGTGCCTTCGATATCAGTCACTGTGTTTGGCAGGAAATAGCTACGGCCACCGCCAAATACCACATCAATACCATCACCGATCTTGCCGGTACCGAAGTTGTCTATCAACTGTGCAGCAATGTCTTTTACACCATTGGCGGCTGCGGCAGGGGTCAGGTTTGCGTTACCTTCCCAGTCACGGTTTGAAGTATGAGCATAAGTTGCAGCAGGTGTAGCGTGCGTGATACGTGCAGTCGATACCACGCCTGTAGATTTACCTGCTGTTTCAGCCTGCTCAAGCAAGGTAGTCACTTTATTAGCATTAATAACCGCTGGATTCGCTTCGTTTCTTGGCACAGACTGGTTCAGCGAAATAATGCCATCATTGGTTTTCACACCAGAGATGATTGCTGTCATGGTAGGTGCAGAGTCAGAAGTCTGCTGGTTGGTCGAGTAGGTCTTGGACAAGGCTACATAAGGAAACTCTTCGAATGACAGCTTGTTACGCTCGCCGTCTATGCCTTTTAACTGGCCTTCAAAGATACGTGCGCCGGTCACGGTAGAGATACCCATGCCATCGCCTACGAACAGGATGATGTTCTTGGCTTTTTTGGCATTCGGTACCAGCCTTTTGCTGTCATTCAGGCTGGCAACGCCATCATTCAGCCAGAACTGTGCATCTTCAGCCAGTGCCACATTAGACAGTGCGAATTGCGAGCCCAGCAGCATGGCGACCACGGCCGTGCGTTTCAAGTTTAAAAAGTCCATGATGTTTTCCTTTAATTTAGAGTTAATCTTATATTTTTATACAGATTTTTATACAGATTTTTATACAGGCTTTGCATTTCAGTTAGCTGCGGCGACGGCGCATGACGCCAGCCATCAGGCCCAGGCCTGCCAGCAACATGGCAGCTGAATCAGCTTCCGGCACCATAGCGATGGCATTGATGCTGACATTGTCTACGCCCAGTTGTAACGAGTTCTGGTTAGCGACAGTGGCGAAACGCAACACGTAGTTGCCACCGGCCGCCAGGCTGGAAGTGAGATCAAACTGGTAGTTGATATAGTTGTTGGCACCCAGTACGCCATTGGCACCGCCCAGATACAGGCTTTGCAATACGTCTGCGCTGCTGGTTGAAAACGGGTCGCTGCCAGCTTTCAGCACATCCACACGTACATGCTGGTTTGGGTTATCGCTCGCATCCACGCTGTAATCCAGGCCGGCTACATCTACATGGCTGCTGGCGTTCTGGTTATTTACAAACATCTGGAAGCTCAAAGTAGCAGAAGAGACCGCACCGGTGCTAAAGGTCTGGAACAGAGCGCTGCCTGACAGACCATTGTTATCCAGCAGGCCATAGTAGCTGCCCTGAAAAGCGCCTACCGTGGTATTGCCTGTCACTTCAGTGGTGGTGCCGGACTGGGCCAGCACACTGCCGAAAATGCCCTGTTCGGCTGACTGCCAGCCGGTAATATCGTAATTGTCCGCACCATGCGTTTCAAAACCACCGTTTTGGATAAGTTCGGCCGCCTGTGTCGCAGGTGACAGTGCTGCCATTACCAGCAAGCCGGTCATCGCCCAAGAGTTAAGCTTCATGTGTAGTTCTCCCTGATTGTATGTGATTAACTTGCGCACCGGCATGCAAGCCAGCGCGTTTACCTGGTGTATTGTTAAAAACATCTGTTGCAGAAAGGTTGCACTAACGTGAAGCTTGTGTGACTGGTGAGACTAGGCTGGCCGGAAGGCTGTTACTGATATGCGCCAGAAAAGAAAAAACCCCGTCAAGACGGGGTTATAAATGACTTTAAACTTGAAAAACACGCCACACTCACACAAAGACGTCCATCATGCTGATGATCATGAGCAGAATAAATCCAAAAAAGACAATTTTCAGATTTACACTCATAAACGACCCTGCGCATTTGTGATGTTGCTAGAATAAGACTATTACACTTGGCGCTCAATGGCCCGTTCGGGTCAATGCAAACATGGCGTCAATGCAGAGATGGCGTCAATACAAACATAGCGTCACTAAAAATACCGACCGGCGTGACCCGTCACCACCAGGGAGCGATATGCTAAAACTGAAACTCATGCTCGGGTTCTGGCTGGCCAGCCTGACCCGCAGGCTCAAGAATAACTTTTACCTTTAACTGGCGCTGCTGTTCAGCGTGGTGATCCTGCTGGATGCCGGCGTGTTTCATGTCGGCCAGAACATGCGCGACAAGGCGTTTGACCTGATGGTGAAGAACCGCATCTTCAAACCGGCCGCCGACCCTGCCATCGTCATTATCGATATCAATGAAGCCAGCCTGGAAGCCATGTCCAAAGAATATGGCCGCTGGCCGTGGCCGCGCCAGGTGATAGGCGAGCTGGTAGAGAATATCCAGCGCCAGCAACCTAAAGCCATCATTTTTGATATCGTATTCTCGGATGCCGATGTCTATAACCCGGATAGCGACAGCTATTTCAACGATGTCATCACTGCCTGCGATCACTGCTTTTTTCCGCTGTTAAGGCTGGATCCCAGCCAGGACAGCAAAAGCCAGCTCACCTATGCGAATATCCCCGGCCTGACGCACACGCAGGATGCCGAGCAGCAGGCCACTTTTGCCGCTATCCCGCCCTACTTTAAAGGCGCCTGGCAAGCGCAGCGTCTGGGCACGCATAATGTTTACCCCGACAACGATGGCGTAGTGCGCCAGTACCGCATGCGCCATCACGACCGGGGCTGGACCTTGCCTGCCCTGCCCTTGCTGGTGGCGGATGCCATGCAGTTCGAGACTGGCGATACGCCGGATGAGATGCTGCTGAACTGGCGCGGAAAACCGTTCACCTATCAGTATGTTTCGTTCAGCGAGGTGTATAGCGATAGCGCCAGCTCGCAGCCCAAGCGCCCGCAGGGTGAGTTCAGGGACAAGATCGTCATCATAGGCTCCACCGCACCGGCGCTGTTCGATATCAAACCTACCGCCATGGATAAGCAGTTTCCGGGAGTGGAGATCCTGGCAACGGCGCTGGACAACACCTTGCACCAGGATTACCTGAAAGTCTGGCGCGGCAAACTGCCTTATATACTGCTCAGCCTGTTACTGGTGTGGCTGACCACGCTGGCGTTTTATTTCAAGGTAGACCGTGACCGTTTCAATGGCATCTTCACCGGCAGCCAGATCGGCCTGCTGGTGCTGTCTTACCTTGCCATCAATTTTTTTCACACCTATCTCGACCTGGCGGCCCCCATCGTCTGGGCAGTGGCCTATTTCGGCATTGCCAAGATCTATGCACTGGCGACCGACCGTGCCCTGCAACGCTGGCTGGCATTTGGCCTGAGCGCCAACAGTGCAGAGCTGGAAGTCTTGCTCATGCCTATCGTGATCGAAAGCCCGGAGACCCTGGGCGATGCGGTGATGAAACTGGTACGCAAGGAGATAGAATCCGCCTGCCGCGCGCCCAACCAGACAGATATCCTGGTGGGTACGCAAAGCGGTATCTGGGGTCTGTTTGGCGACCTGGTCATCGTCAGCTGGCAATACAAGCCGGAAACCGTTTACCGCGAAGCCGCCGCGCAGGACGCGCAACAGCTGGCAGCACAATTACCGGCTTTACTGGATAAATTGCGGTTACCGAATAAGCCGGCTATCCGTTATGGCATGCACCAGGGCAAGATCGCCAACCAGGTGGAGCAACTGGCGGCACAATGGCGCATCCTGTTTGCGCAAGCCATCATCCAGCTGGAAATGGCAGATTTACCAAGCATGGCACAACCATCAGGCACGCAGAAAGTGGAGACACCTATATGATAAAAACCATGATAAAAACAGGCATGATCAAACAAAGACTGATCGCACTGCTGGCTGTATGTTGTTGCAGCAGCGCGATCGCAGCCGACACCGGCGTGGTGTTGAAACCTGACCAGCTGCGCGCCGATGCATTTGGCGACGCCAAAGTGGTCGGCAATGTGAACAAGAATGATGCGGTCGAGATACTGAATAAAAAAGGTGCCTGGCTGCAGATCAAAACAGCAGGCAAGAGCGGCTGGGTGCGTTTATTGACCGTAAAACGCAATACCGCCTCCGGCAATAATGTCGCCGGTGTGGTGGGCGTGGCGACTGGCCGCAGTGGCACCGGCAAAGTGGTGTCGACCACCGGCATCCGCGGACTCAGTGCCGAAGATCTGAAAACCGCGCAGTTCAGTGAAACAGAGACCAAAAAGCTGGAAAGCTATAGCGTGAGTGCCGATGAAGCAAAACAATATGCTGCCAGCGCTGGCTTGAGCAGTCATCAGTACCCTTATTTTCAGGGAGGTAACCTGCCGTGAAACCAGTAGTGAAGCGACACTTATTGAATAACACCCTGCTCAAACGGGCAGTCATGGTTGCCGTATCCAGCGGCTTGCTGGCTGCTGGCAGCGCCTTACTCTTTGCTGGCAGCGCCTTGGCCTTCGACCTCAAGGGCGCACTAAAGGATGCGGTGAGCGATCAGCTGGGCGGCAACAGCAAGACCGAGCAACCTGCCGCCAGCGATAACCAGAACGCTACTGCTCAGGAAAAATCGGCCCAGGAAAAATTAGCCAATATCAACTGGAAGAACCCCAGCCAGGAAGATGAGATCGCCGTAGGCCGCAATGTGACCGGCACCATACTCGGCGCGGCGCCGCTGGTGAATGATGCCAAGTTGCAGCAATATGTGAACAAGGTGGGCCGCTGGGTGGCCAGCCAGTCAGAACGTACCAGCCTGCCCTGGCATTTTGGTGTCATAGACAGTAGCGATGTCAATGCGTTTGCCGCACCGGGCGGCTATGTGCTGATCACCAAAGGCCTTTATCAGCGGTTGAGCAGCGAAGCACAACTGGCCGGTGTGCTGGGGCATGAGATCGCCCACATCGTGCAGAGGCATCACCTGAAAGTGATGCAGAAACAGGCACTGATGGATGCAGGCAGCTCATTTCTGAAAGAGAAGATCAGCAAAAACAAGATCACCCAACGCGCCTTGTCTACCGGCGCCGAGATCAGCGCCCGCAACCTGGATAAAAGCGCCGAGTATGAAGCCGACAGCATGGGCACAGTGCTGGCGGCGCGTGCCGGCTATGAAGCCTATGGCCTGGCCGAAGTGCTGCAGGACATGGAGACCCTGAGCAGCAATGATGGCAGCGTGGCCCTGCTGTTTCAGACCCATCCGCACCCGGATGACCGTGTCGCGCAACTGAGCCTGGTCAGTGGCGAGCAGATCGATAAGATCAGCGGCGGTAAAACGCTGGAAAACCGTTTGTACAAGCTGAAGTGACCGCGCCAGCCGGCAAAACGATCAGGCTCGCGATTGCGAGCCTGATCGTTTTATGAATACGCCACCCGTCTAGACCCAGCCGCGTTCGCGGCACTCACTTTTAATATAGGCGTAATAGATAGGTGCCGCCACTATGCCGGGCAAGCCGAATGTCGCTTCCATCAGCAGCATGGCCACCAATAGCTCCCAGGCATGCGCGCGTATCTGGCTGCCAACGATGCGTGCATTTAAAAAGTATTCCAGCTTGTGGATGACGATCAGGAAAAACAGCGAACCGATCGCCACCACGAATGAATGACTGATACTGACGATTACGATCACGGTATTGGAGATCAGGTTACCGACTACCGGCAGCAAACCGACCAGAAAGGTGATCAGGATCATGGTTTTGGTAAACGGCAGATGTATGCCGCACAGGGGCAATATGATGGCCAGATAGACCGCGGTCAGGCTGGCATTCACTGCAGAGATCTTGATCTGGGCAAAGATGATATTCTTAAACGCCTGGGCGAACAGCGTGATGCGTTGCAACAGGCTGAGTGCAAACGGGCGCGGGTTGGTCTTGGTCTGCACGTCATGCAAAGCCACCATCGCCCCTATCACCATACCTATCAGTATATGTGCCAGGTGATGGCCGGCTTCTTTACCCAGTAACTGCCAGTCAGCCGAGTGCGCACGCAGCCATTCGATCACGGTATGCTGCAAGGTGATCGCATCATCCGGCAACCTGTCATTCAGCCACACTGGCAGTACCTGGCGCGAGTCTTCAATGATCTTGGCCAGCTGGTCGAACAACATGGTCAGCCCGCCGGTGTCACTGCGTATCAGGGTGATGATACTCATGCCGATGGCGACCAGCAGGCCTATCACCAAGGTTGCCAGCAACACCACAGCCAGCCACTTGGCATATTTGCCTGGCAAGCGGCGCGCGATCAATGGCGCGATCACATGGATCAGCTCGTAGACCAGCAGACCGGCCAGCAAGGCTGGCAGCAACTGTACTTTCAATACCAGCCACATCAGTACCGCGATCAACACATAGGTGGCAGTATCGAATTTTTGCGCTTGGGTCACATCAGACTCCGGACTTTAATCATAAATGGCTAATATTTGGCCTGTAACTGCCTGGCCGCATCAATCGGTAGTTTAAGCAGAAAATGCACCGCTTCATCAAATTTCTTGTCCAGCACCTCGCCGTGCAATCTCTGCACTTCGCGGGTCAGCTCATCGACACGTTTGTAAGTGGTCGATATCTTCAGCTGCACCATCTCAACGAAAGGGATGCTGCCTGCCTGCTCCATCGCCTGTTTGGCAGTGCCGCCATAAGCTCTGACCAGGCCGCCGGTGCCCAGATTGATGCCGCCATAATAGCGTATCACCGCGACACAGCAGTTCACATAATTCTGCCCGTCCAGCATCTGCTGTATCGGTTTTCCGGCGGTGCCCGCAGGCTCGCCAGCGTCAGAAAAACGGGCGACTATGCCTTCAGCCGTCTTCATGCGGAAAGCATATGCCAGATGGCCCGCGCTTTGATGCTCGCTGGCAAACTGGCGCAAAAACAAGGCCAGCTCGCGCTCGTTCTCGCAACGGCCGGCACGGGCAATAAAACGTGATTTGTTGATGGTCTGGTCGGCGTGGCCGGTTTGTTGAAAGGTCAGCATGAATATTCGTCTTTGAAATGCCTAAGCCTGGAAAGTCGCATGCTGACGTATCCATTCGGCAAAAACCTCTTCATCCATATCACCGGCGGCCACGGCCAGCATGACCATGACGCACTCTACATCAGTGGCATTGAGCTCATAACCATTCAGGACCAGAAATAACTCCATCGCGACAAAGGCGGTGCGTTTGTTGCCATCCAGAAACGGATGATTGCGCGCGATGCCATAGCCATAAGCCGCGGCTAAGGCGGCATGATCCGGGGCTTCGTATACGGCCAAATTTTGTGGTCGACTCAAAGCCGATTCAAACAAGCCCAGGTCACGCACACCTGAAATACCGCCATGTTCGGTTAGTTGTTCATCGTGTACAGCCAATAATACTTGCGAATCCAACCATACCCAGCTTTGCCCGGCTGTCATTTAGCCAGCTCGCGCAATACTTCTCGTCTGGACTTCATGATTTTCCGCGCCACATCCATCTGTGTTTCAAAGGCTGGATCATGCGGCGAGATCGTCACTGCACCAGGTGCATCCGTCAGGTACACGGTATCGCCTTTTTCCAGTTTGAGTCGTGACAGTACTTCTTTGGGCAAAATCACACCAACAGAATTACCGATTTGAGTCAGCTTAAGTGAATGCATAATATGCTCCTAGAAATATTAAATGTTATAACAAAAGTTATAATATCAGACTCTTCAGAGGAAAAATAGCCTTAGGAGAGGCCAAGAATACGGCCACTATCGTCTACCGATATCCGCCCGCTGGCAGGCTGTTTCGGTAAGCCTGGCATAGTCATGATGTCACCACAAATGGCAACCACAAAACCGGCCCCGCGTGACAGGCGCAATTCACGCACATGCAGGGTATGGTTTTGCGGCACATTGCGCAATTTTGCATCGCTGGACAGCGAATATTGCGTTTTAGCGACGCACACCGGCAGACCGTCACTGGCGCCAGCCATGTTCAGCAGTTGCTGCTGGGCCAGCTCGCTCAAGGTCACGCCATCGGCGCCATACAGCGATTGTGCGATCACCGTCAGTTTTTCAGGCAATGACAGCTGATCTTCGTAAAGCAGCTTTGGGTTTGCCGGCTGTTGTGCCAGTGTGGCCACCGCATGCGCCAGCTCCAGTGCACCTTTGCCGCCCTCGGCCCAGTGTTTGCAAACGTGCAGGCTGGAACCCCAGGACTCAACGGCAGCGCGTAGCTGCGCTACTTCTGCCTCGGTATCCTGGGTAAAGTGATTGAGCGCCACCAGCACCGGCAAGCCAAAATGCTGGCGCATGTTATCTACATGTTTTTTCAGGTTGTCTATACCGGCAGCCAATGCGGGCAGATTCTCGCTGTTCAAGTCTGCGACTTCCACGCCACCATGATATTTAAGGGCGCGCACAGTGGCGACCACTACCGCCATATCCGGCCGCAGGCCAGACTGGCGACACTTGATATCCATAAACTTTTCGGCACCCAGGTCGGCGCCAAAGCCCGCTTCAGTCACCACATAATCGGCCAGCCGCAGCGCTGTCTGCGTGGCGACCAGGCTGTTACAGCCATGTGCGATATTGGCAAACGGGCCGCCATGCAGCAAGGCCGGTGAACCTTCCAGCGTCTGCACCAGATTAGGCTGGAAAGCGTCTTTCAGCAAAGCGGTCATGGCGCCTTCGGCCTGCAGATCGCTGGCTGAGATAGGCGTACCCTGCAACGAGACACCCACCTGCACCCGCCCCAGACGCCGGGTCAGATCGGCCAGATCAGTCGCCAGACAGAATATCGCCATCACTTCACTGGCAACGGTGATATCAAAACCGGTGTCATAAGAAGTCGGCTGGTTAATGGTGATCCTGCGCAGCGCCCTGTCATTCATGTCCATGCAGCGGCGCCAGCTGACCTGGTCGAACTGCAGCGTATTGCCATGGTAAATATGGTTGTCGACCAGGGCCGCCAGCAGGTTATTGGCGGCGCTGATGGCGTGAAAATCGCCAGTGAAATGCAGGTTGATATTCTCCATGGGCACGACCTGCGCATAACCACCCCCGGTGGCACCGCCCTTCATACCAAACACCGGGCCCAGTGAAGGCTCGCGCAAACAGGCCAGTGCCTGATAGCCGGCCAGGTTCAGGGCATCGGTCAACCCCACCGTGGTGGTGGTTTTGCCTTCGCCTGCGGGTGTAGGGTTGATAGCGGTGACCAGTATCAGTTTGGCACGCCTGGGCTGGCTATGCAGGCGATTGACTGTGGCCTGCGTCAACTTGGCCATGTGCTGGCCGTAAACATGCAGGTCAGTGGGCGCCAGGCCCAGGCGCTGCGCGATATCTTGTATGGGCCGCAAAGTGGCTGCTTGTGCTATTTCGATATCGCTAGACATGCGTTTTACGTCCCCTTTAGCCAAGTATCAGCGTTTAGTCTTGCTGCCGCCAAGTATAGACCCGAGCACGCCACGGATAATGGCACGACCAAGCTGTGAACCTATGGCGCGCGCCGCCGATTTGGCAGCAGATTCGAGCACTGAATCCGAACGGCCGGATTTACCAGTGAGTATGCCGCCCAGATCGAAGCCGGAAGAAGATTCCTGTTCCGGCGTGGTTTTTTCCTGGCTGGCGCTAGCCGCCTGTTCAGCCCGCTGTTTGAGGATCTCATAAGCTGATTCCCTGTCCACCAGTTTGTCATAGACACCAGCCACCAGTGATTGCTGCATGACCTGCTTGCGCTCGGCATCGGTCGCCGGGCCGACACGGCTTTCCGGCGGACAGATAAAGGTGCGCTCCACCGGGGTAGGTGCGCCCTTCTCATCCAGAAACGACACCAGCGCTTCGCCCACGCCCAGCTCGGTGATCACGGTCGCTACATTCAATTTAGGGTTGGCCCTGAAGGTTTGCGCCGCCACCTGCACCGCTTTCTGGTCGCGCGGCGTGAATGCGCGCAAGGCATGCTGCACGCGGTTGCCCAGTTGCCCCAGCACCACATCCGGGATATCCAGCGGGTTCTGTGACACAAAATAAATACCTACGCCTTTAGAACGCACCAGGCGCACTACCTGTTCTATCTTCTGCATCAACATGGCAGGCGCATCATTGAATAACAGGTGCGCTTCATCAAAGAAGAACACCAGTTTGGGTTTTTCCAGGTCACCGACTTCCGGCAGTTTTTCAAATAGTTCGGATAACAGCCAAAGCAATAAAGTGGCATAGACACGTGGCGCATTCAGCAGTTTGTCTGCCGCCAGGATATTGATATAGCCCAGGCCCTTGGCGTCGGTCTGCATCATGTCTTCCAGGTTGAGTGCCGGCTCGCCAAACAGGGCATCGCCGCCTTCAGTCTCCAGTTGCAACAAGGCACGCTGAATCGCGCCCACGCTGGCGGTAGAGATATTGCCGTATTGCGTCTGGTAGGTGGCCGCATTTTCAGCGCAATGCTGCGCCATGGCGCGCAAGTCCTTCAGGTCGAGCAACAGCATGCCATTGTCGTCTGCCACTTTGAAGATCGCATTCAGCACCCCGCTTTGCACCTCATTCAGGTTGAGCATGCGCGACAGCAGCAACGGCCCCATCTCACTCAGGGTGGTGCGTACCGGGTGACCTTTTTCGCCGAACATATCCCACAACATGGTCGGATATGCTTTATTACTGTAGCCGCTCAATGCCAGCTGCTGCACGCGCGCTTCGACTTTGGCATTGCCGCCGCCGATCTGACTCATGCCCGAAAGGTCGCCTTTGACATCGGCCATAAACACCGGCACGCCTATGCGTGAAAACTGTTCGGCCAGGCTTTGCAAGGTCACGGTCTTGCCAGTGCCGGTGGCACCGGCGATCAGGCCATGGCGGTTAGCCATTCTTGGCAGCATCACGCTGTCGGTTTCATTATTCTTGGCGATGAGCATGGGTTGTATCATGGTAGCTACTCGGATAAGTAATGGGTTGGTTTGAGTATAGGTGATGGGCCTGAAAAGTGGAAGGCAGTCAGCCGAAATCGATGTGTCCTCAACGCTTTTGGCGGTTTAAAAATCGCCGCGTCTGGCTTTTTCCAGCAAACCTATCAAGGCATCTTCCAGTTGCTGGGCAGAAGCCTGTGCCCTGGGGGTGGGGTTTTTGATATTTTTCAGATCATGGGTAGGCCGGTCCAGACCCAGATACAGATGCCGTTTGCCATGCGCATCCGGCTTTTCATAAATGGCTACCCGGCAAGGTGCGAACACCAGGAACTCGGGGTGATCGAGGATGATCTCTGTGCCCATGCTCAGATTACAGAAGGTGCGCACCTCTTTGATCCCTTGCGGGTCCTGCCCGCGCAGCTTCATGTGCTCACCGATGGGGAAACTGGCCGGGCTGACAAAATTCATGCCTTCGGAAAGTGACTTCAGGCTGTCGACCAGATCCTGGTAGCTGACATTGGCGGCGACCGGCACTTCGTAGATCGCGTTATCCAGGTCTACATCCGGCATGCCATGCCCGATCACGCGCAGATGGGCCTGATGACCCGGTGGCGCTGCCTGCAAGCCTAAGGGCAATATCAGGCACAGCAAAGCTAGACTATGACGCATAGAAATCCTTTATTCGCTATATCCACCCTACTACACCTACCCTATTAAAGCAGCAAAGCGGGTGCTGATCGGTGACTGTGGTTACAGGCCTGCAGCCAGGCTTAACATCCGCCTGGCCTGTAATCAAAGGTCCTGGTGAAATGCACGCTGCACAGTGCGCTTGTCATATTGTGGCGACAGCATGGTGATAAAGTTCAGCATATAGTCGCGCAGGAAAGCATCGCGCCTGACCCCTAAGAACGTGGTGCTATTGGGGAACAAATGGCTGCAATCCAGGCTTTTGAGCGGTGCGTCACGTGTTTCGTCATAGGCCATATTGGCGATCAAACCTATGCCCAGGCCAAGGTTGACATAGGTTTTGATCACATCTGCATCGATCGCAGTAAACACCACGTTAGGTTGCAGGCCGGCGTCGTGAAATACTTTTGAGACCAGCGTGCCGCCGGTAAAGGCAAAGTCATAGGTGATCAGCGGGTAATCGGCCAGGTCTTTCAGCGTAAGCCGGGATTTTTGCAGCAGAGGGTGCTGCGGCGGCACCACCAGGCAACGGTTCCATTCATAGCATGACAGGCAGGACAAGCGCTCGTCATCACTGATATTCTCGGTCGCAATGCCGATGTCTGCCTCACCTGAGGCCACATGCTCGGTCACTTGCGCCGGGTTGCCCTGGTGTATGGCCAGTTTAACATTAGGGTATTGCGCCATGAACTGCTTGACCGCTGAAGGCAGGCGGTAGCGTGCCTGCGTGTGTGTGGTGGCGATCGTCAGTTCGCCACTGTCTTCCTGGCTGTATTCATCACCGACGCGCTTGATGTTCTGCATATCCAGGATCACGCGTGCGGCCAGTTCAACGATCTTGCGGCCCGGCTCGGTCACACCTATCAGACGTTTGCCATTACGCTGGAAGATCTGCAAGCCCAGTTCTTCTTCCAGTAACTGGATCTGCTTGCTGACCCCGGGCTGTGAAGTATGCAGCACTTCCGAGGCTGAAGAAATGTTCAGCTGTTGGCGGACGACCTCGTGTACATAGCGTAATTGATGGAATTTCATTACCGGCTCAATATAACCAAATGCTATATCATAGAACAACTGGTTATTAAATCAATAATTAAAAATCTGGTACATTTCGCGCACTAAAGTTTAGAAGATACTCCTCATGGAATTCGGATACATACTGGCGGGCTTTGTGGTCGGCTTTTTGGTGGGCCTTACCGGCGTAGGTGGCGGCTCGTTAATGACCCCTATCCTGCTGCTGATTTATAACATCAAACCGGCAGTAGCTGTAGGCACAGACCTGCTGTATGCATCTGTCACCAAATCCGTTGGTATTTTTGCACATGGCAAGCTAGGGAACATAGACTGGGTGATTGTCAAACGCCTGGCCATCGGTAGCGTACCCGCCTCAGTGGTCACGTTATGGGTGTTGCACAACACGGACCTGCAATCTGACAATGTCGTTTCAGCCATCAAATTCTGGTTAGGCATTGCCCTGATTGTCACTTCTATCGCCGTATTGCTGCGCAACAGGCTGCATTCTTTAGTTTCAAATGGAGAGTGGGTGCCTGAACGCCATGTTCCCCTGGCAACCGTCATACTCGGAGTAATACTGGGTGGCCTGGTGACACTCACTTCAGTAGGTGCCGGCGCACTGGGCGTAACAGCGCTCATCATGCTCTACCCTAAAGAAAAGATCACCACTATTGTCGGCAGTGATATCGCGCATGCGGTGCCATTGACACTGGTGGCAGGTGCAGGCCATGCCTCTCTGGGCACTATAGACTACACCTTGCTGGGTACATTATTGATAGGTTCTATCCCCGGCATCTACCTTGGCAGCCACCTCAGTTCAAGGGTTGCCGAGCACTGGGTGCGTATTGTGCTGGCTATGATATTGATTTATGTAGGCTTTAAGCTGGTTTTCCATTAAAATACTGCCTCTTCGCATATGGCGAAAAAGTGATTCAAGCATGTACAAATACGACCCTATAGACCAACAGATTGTCAACGAACGTGTCGCGCAATACCGCGACCAGACCCGCCGCTATATCGCTGGCGAGCTCTCAGATGAAGAATACCGCCCGCTGCGTTTGCAGAACGGCCTGTATATACAGCGCCATGCACCTATGCTGCGCATCGCCATCCCTTATGGCCTGCTCGCCAGCAGACAGCTGCGCAAACTGGCGGATATCACTAAAAAGTATGACCGTGGTTACGGCCATTTCAGCACCCGCCAGAACCTGCAATTGAACTGGCCCAAGCTGGAAGATACGCCGGATATCCTGGCTGAACTTGCCACTGTCGAGATGCACGCCATCCAGACTTCGGGCAATTGCATACGCAATATCACCACCGACCAGTTCGCCGGTATCGCCCCGGACGAGATCATAGATCCGCGCGCCATCGCCGAGATCATGCGCCAATGGAGCACCTTCCACCCGGAATTCGCCCTGTTACCGCGTAAATTCAAGATCGCAGTTTCCGGGACCACCCAGGACAGGGCCATCGTGCAGGCGCACGATATCGGCCTGGAGTTCTACAAGGACAGCAACGACGAGATGGCGATCAAAGTCTGGGTCGGCGGTGGCCTGGGCCGTACGCCTATCCTGGGCATGGTCATACGCGAGCACCTGGAATGGCGTCATATCCTTTCCTACTGCGAAGCCGTGATCCGTGTCTATAACGTACATGGCCGCCGTGATAATGCCTATAAAGCACGTATCAAGATCCTGGCCAAAGCGCTGGGCATAGAAGAATTCAAGCGCCAGGTAGAAGAAGAATGGGCGCATTTAAAAGATGGCCCACTCACCATCACGCAGAGCGAGCTTGACCGTGTGGCCAAACATTTTGAGCCTATGCCCTATGAGACATTGCCGGCGAACGAGGCCTCATTCGACGCCGCTATTGCCTGCAACCCGGCCTTTGCCGCCTGGGTGAAACGCAATGTGCAAGCGCACCGTGTGCCTGGCTACCGCGCAGTGACTCTGTCACTGAAACCGCATGGCAAAGCGCCAGGCGATGTCACCAGCGAGCAGATGCATGTGGTGGCCGATCTGGCCGACGCTTACAGCTTTGGTGAACTGCGTTCTTCGCATGAGCAGAACCTGATCCTGGCCGATGTCAAACTGTCTGACCTGTTTGCAGTGTGGGAAAAAGCACGTGCAGCAGGCCTGGCAACGCCTAACATAGGCTTGCTGACCGATATCATCTGCTGCCCTGGCGGCGATTTCTGCAGCCTGGCCAATGCCAAATCCATCCCGATCGCTGAAGCGATACAGCTGCAATTCGATGACCTCGACTACCTGTACGAGATCGGCGACATCGAACTCAATATCTCAGGTTGCATGAACGCCTGCGGCCATCACCACGTGGGCCATATCGGCGTACTCGGTGTGGATAAAGACGGTTCCGAATGGTACCAGGTCACCATAGGTGGCAAACAGGGTAACGATGCCAGCATAGGCAGCGTGATCGGTCCTTCTTTCTCGGCCGAAGAGATGCCTGGCGTGGTGCAGAAACTGATAGAAGTGTATATCCGCGAACGTCATGAAGATGAGCGTTTTATCGACACCGCACGCCGCCTGGGCATCGCCCCGTTCAAAGCGCATGTCTACGCAGACCAGAAAAAAGGAGCCACGGCATGAGTAACCTGATCCGCTTGAATGCCGCAGGCGTCGCCGAGATCGTGCAGGACGAATGGACGCGCGTGATTCCGCCTGCCCCGGGCGAAGAGTCCGTGCGTAAACAGGCCGGTAAAGTGGTGCTGTTCAAACTGACCGGCGAAGCCACTTTTACACCTGAGCAAATTGCTGACACGCAAATTCCGGCCACTGGCAAAGTGCTGGTGCCGCTGACCATCTGGCAGGCGCGCAAGGCTGAACTGCAAGCGCGTTTTGACACAGGTGACGTTGGCATTGTGCTGGCAACGCATGAAACAGCCGAAGCTCTGCAGGCTGAGTTTACCGACATCAACACCCTGCCATTGGTGGCCGTGTTTGTTGAACGCTTTGCCGATGGCCGTATCTTCACGCTGGGCAACTGGTTGCGCACCCGTTTTGCCTATAAAAACGAATTGCGTGCCATAGGCGACGTATTACGCGACCAACTGTTTTTCCATAAACGTTCCGGCTTTAACAGCTTTCTGATCCGTGCCGACCGTTCGGCACAAGAAGCAGTTGCCAGCCTGAATGATTTCAGCCAGCCATATCAGGGCGCGGTAGATGACGTACCTGTGTGGCGGAGAGTCAACCGCACATGAGTGGTGCTGTCAGCATGCTGAAGCCGGCGTTTAAAAACCCGGCTACCAGCCCTGAATTAACGGATGCTCTGGTTGCCAGCGTACAAGCTAAACGTGCACAATTACTGGACTTGTTAAAGTCTGCTGCAGCCGAGTTTCCTGCGATCACATTTGCCAACAGCTATGGCGCAGAAGACATGGTGCTGACCGATATCATTGCCAGAGAAAATCTCGCGATCGAGATCTTCTCACTGGATACCGGCCGCCTGCCTGCTGAAACCTACACGCTGATGGCTGACGTGGAAAATACTTATGTGATCAAACCCATGGTGTTTTTTCCAAAACACGAAGCAGTTGAAAGCTATGTGCGTACGCAGGGCATCAATGCATTCTATGAAAGCATAGAGCTGCGCAAAGCCTGCTGCCACATGCGTAAAGTAGAACCTTTGCAGCGCGCCCTTTCCGGCAAGCAAGCCTGGATCACTGGCATGCGTGCAGAACAAGCCACTACCCGCAGCAACCTGCCTACGCGTGAATACGATGCTGGCAACAAGCTGGAAAAATTCAATCCTTTAAGTGACTGGACTGAAAAAGAAGTATGGGCTTATATCCGCATGTATAGCGTGCCCTACAATGATTTGCACGACCAGTTTTACCCCAGCATAGGCTGCGCGCCTTGTACGCGAGCGGTGGCCATGGGCGAAGATATCCGTGCCGGCCGCTGGTGGTGGGAAGACCCGACCAGTAAAGAATGCGGACTGCATGTTAAAAAGTAACGACAGATGCACTTACCAAGCATCTGTAGCTGATTGATAGAAGATTGAAATGACTACAAAACAACCTTTGTCTCACCTCGACTGGCTGGAAGCCGAAGCCATTCATATTCTGCGCGAAGTCGCCGGTCAATGCGCCAACCCGGTATTGCTGTTTTCGGGTGGTAAAGACTCATTATGCATACTGCGCCTGGCTGAAAAAGCGTTCCGCCCTGGCCGCTTCCCTTTCCCGCTATTGCATATAGATACCGGCCACAACTATCTGGAAGTGGTCAACTTCAGGGACCAGCGTGCAGCTGAACTGGGTGAGCGCCTGATCGTGCGTTCGGTGGAAGACTCGATGAAACGCGGCACCGTGGTGCTGAAATCAGCCGATGAACCGCGTAACAAGCACCAGTCGGTGACTTTGCTGGAAGCGATTGAAGAGTTCGGTTTTGATTGCTGCATAGGCGGCGCACGCAGGGACGAAGAAAAAGCCCGCGCCAAAGAGCGCATCATGAGTTTCCGTGATGAGTTCGGCCAGTGGGACCCGAAAAACCAGCGTCCTGAATTGTGGAACCTGTATAACGCCCGCGTGCACAAAGGCGAGAACATACGCGCTTTCCCGATCTCGAACTGGACGGAAATGGATGTCTGGCAATATATAGAGCGCGAAAAACTGGAGTTACCCAGCATCTACTTTGCGCATCAACGCGATATCGTCATGCGTCATGGCTCTATCTTCCCGGTCAATGTGCCGCTGTCGAATGGCGGCGTGATCAACCAGCCTAAAGGTAGCGAAGAAGTGATCAATATGCAGGTGCGCTTCCGCACTGTGGGTGATATCACTTGTACCGCGCCAGTGATCTCGGACGCCGATGACGTGGGCAAGATCGTGCTGGAAACGGCAACCACCACCATTACCGAGCGTGGCGCGACCCGCCTGGACGACCAGACTTCCGAGGCTTCGATGGAGCAGCGTAAAAAAGAAGGTTATTTCTAAAATGCAGATAAATCCATGGGTAACATCCATAGCAGCGTTGCGCGGTGCTCAAAATCCTCATGTACTGAATGTACATTCCGGTTTTTCCGCGCCGTGCGCCTTGCTCTGAACGTTCCCCAAGAATTTATCAAGCATTTTAATTAAGTGAAAATTATGACAACACAACACAATGATTCTTTGCTGCGCTTTATGACTTGCGGCAGCGTGGATGATGGCAAAAGCACTTTGATCGGCCGTTTGCTGTACGACACCAAGACCATACTGGCCGATACACTGAGCAATATTGAGCGTACTTCGAGCAAACGCGGCATGGAAGCCGTGGATCTGTCATTGCTGACCGACGGTTTGCAGGCAGAGCGTGAACAAGGCATCACTATTGATGTGGCTTACCGCTATTTCAGCACCGGCACGCGCAAATATATTATTGCCGATGCGCCCGGCCACGAGCAATATACCCGCAACATGGTCACCGCCGCTTCTACCGCCAACCTGGCGATCATCCTTATCGATGCACGCAGGGGCGTATTGACGCAAACCCGCCGCCATAGCTATCTGGCGCATCTGGTAGGTATCCCGCACATTGTGGTGGCGGTCAACAAAATGGATCTGGTGAATTATGACCAGACCATTTACGAGAAGATCAAAGCCGACTATATCGCCTTTGCCAGCGAGATCGGCCTGGCCCAGGCGCGTGACATCAAGTTCCTGCCCATGTCTGCCCTGAATGGCGATATGCTGGTAGACCGCCTGGACAATATGAACTGGTACCAGGGTGCAACCCTGCTGGAGACACTGGAAGCAGTGCCGGCTGCCCATAGCGAGCAGGCCGAAGCATTCCGCTTCCCGGTACAGTTCGTCTGCCGTCCGCATGACTCAGCCAACCCTGAACTGCATGATTTCAGAGGCTTTATGGGCCGTGTAGAGTCCGGTGATATCGCAGTGGGTGATGCGGTGACGGTATTGCCGAATGGCTACCAGTCCAAGGTCAAAGCCATACAACTGGGTAATCAGCAGTTGCAAAGCGCACAAACGGAACAAAGTATCACCCTGCTGCTCGAAGATGAGATCGATACCTCGCGCGGCGATATGATAGTAAAAACGGCTGAAGCCATAGAGCCGGTGAAGCAGATAGAAGCGCATGTGTGCTGGCTGTCTGAAACACCGCTTTCTACTGCGCGCACCTACATCGTACGCCATACCAGCCGCGAATCTAAAGCCAAGATCGGCAACATTCAATACAAGGTAGACGTGAACACCCTGGAACAACAGGCCACTGCCGACCTCAAAATGAATGATATCGCGCGTGTCAGCTTTAAACTGGCGCAACCGTTAATGGTGGATAGCTACGATAAGAATCGTGCCACCGGCGCGTTTATCGTCATCGACGAAAGTACTAACAATACTGTAGGCGCTGGCATGATCGTTTGAGCCAAAGCAAAACGCCGCATCGTCATTTAGACTAATTTGCAATAAAATATCGTTTTGGCAGTACCTAATATTCTGGCTGTGAACCTGGCCACTAAGGATTTGAAAATATGACATATGTAGTAACCGAAAATTGTATTCAGTGCAAATATACCGACTGCGTAGATGTCTGCCCGGTAGACTGCTTTGTTGAAGGCCCCAATTTTCTCGCCATTAACCCGGATGAGTGCATAGACTGCACCCTGTGCGTGGCAGAGTGCCCGGCTGAAGCCATTTTCTCAGAAGATGATGTCCCGGCTGACCAGCAACATTTTATCGAGCTGAATGCGCGCCTGTCGCAAGTATGGCCTGCCATCACGGCCAGAAAAGACCCTCTGCCTGATGCCGAGGAAATGAATGGCAAAACCGGCAAAACCGAATTACTGATCGAATAGTTTTTTTAACTGGCTGTAATAGAAAAAACCGCTAGTTAATAGCGGTTTTTTGTTTGCCGGGCGCTAGGTGAACCCTCAGTTTAACCCAGCAATCGTTTCACTGGCGCGTAACTGAGGCGGTGCTCTGCCGTCACGCCATGTTCGGCAAGCCGCTGCAGGTGTAAAGCGGTAGGGTAGCCTTTGTGCTGCGCAAAGCCGTATTGCGGATACTGACTATCCAGCACCAGCAGCGAGGCATCCCTGGCAGTTTTGGCCAGGATAGAGGCAGCGGATATCTCGGCAACCTTGCTATCGCCTTTGACGATAGCCTCGCACGGCAGATCGAACCTGGGGCTGCGATTGCCATCCACCTGAATCAGCGTGGCATGCAGGCCGAAATCCGTCACCATGGCCAGATAGGCACGCTGCATCGCCAGCATGCTGGCTTGCAGTATATTGATCTCGTCTATCTCTTGCGCGCTGACACTGGCGATGCCCCAGGCCAGGGCATGTGCCTTGATCTCAAGCGCCAGTGCATCGCGTCTGGCTTCAGACAGTTTTTTCGAGTCAGCCAGCCCGGCGATAGGCCGTGCCGGGTTAAGGATCACCGCCGCGGCATACACAGCACCGGCCAATGGCCCCCTGCCCGCTTCGTCTATGCCGCAGAGCACGGTCATGCGGCAGGCAGAAACTGCTTGATGACAGCGGCGGCTTTCTGCGCACTGTTCTGTTTGAGCTGGGTGTGTATAGCGCGGTATTTTTCGCGCAACTCGTTCAAGCCGGTCTTATCTGCCAGCAGGTTATACAGGGTCTGTGCGATCTGCTCGGGGTTAGCGTCTTTTTGCAATAACTCCGGCACTATGAATTCACCGGCCAGTATATTCGGCAAGCCCACATACGGTTGCAGCCGCATGCGTTTCAGCAGCTGCCAGCTCATATTCGACATCTTGTAAGTGATGACCATGGGCTTCTTGAGCAAAGCCGCCTCCAGCGTGGCTGTGCCTGAGGCCACCACAATGGCATCGGCGGCGATCATGGCTTCGTGCGCGTGGCCGAACATGATCTGCATATCGATATGCACGTCCGGCTTCAGTGTCAGCAGCTGATGCCAGGCATTCTCGAAGATATCGCGGGTTTCCCGCGTCACCAGTGGCACCAGGAACTGCACGCTCTTGCCGTTCTCGCGCATCAGGCGCTCGAACGAGATCGCGCTTTCCAGCATCAGCTCGGCATGAAAGATCACTTCTGACTGGCGGCTGCCAGGCAGTAGCGCGATCACCACGCTGTTCTTTTTCAATTTGAGTTTTTCGCGCATCTGCGCGACGTCCGGCTCCATAGGCAGTGCATCCGCCAACGGGTGACCGATATAGGTCACAGGCACGCCTATCTGTTGATATAGCGCAGGTTCAAACGGAAACAGCGCCAGGATGTGCGACACCGCGCGCTTGATACCGTGGATACGGTTCTTGCGCCAGGCCCAGATAGACGGGCTGACGTAGTGGATAGTGGCGATGCCCCTGGCCTTGAGTTTCTTCTCCAGCCAGAAATTGAAATCAGGCGCATCAATGCCGATAAACACATCCGGCTTTTGCTTGAGGATCTGCTTGAGTAACTCTTTGCGTAGCTTGAGCAGACCCCACAGATGCCTGAGCACTTCGAGGTAGCCGCGTACAGAAAGACGTTCTATCGGGTATAGTGATTTCGCCCCCAGACTCATCATTTTTGGCCCGGCGATACCGAAGATCTCGATATCCGGCTGCAGTGACTTCAGCTCCTGGATCAGGTGATAACCCAGCAAGTCACCGGAGGCTTCGCCCGCCACCATTGCAATCTTCGCCATATTTTTTGAATTAACGCACAATGCCGCGCGTGGTTTGCGCGAGAAAACGGGTCATCAGGCCAATCTCTGGGCAAGATTGCTCCATCGCAGCTAACGCTACCTTGGCCTCTTCAAATGACAGGCCCTGTCTGTATAACACTTTATAGGCGCGTTTGATCTGCTGGATGGCTTCGGCACTGTAGCCACGGCGTTTCAGGCCCTCGGCATTGATGCCATGCGGCTGGGCGTCATAGCCGGCGGCTGTGACATACGGCGGGATATCCTTGAATACCACGGAGCCGACGGCGGTGATGATATGCTCGCCGATCTGGCAGAACTGGTGCACCAGGGTGAAACCACCGAGGATGGCGTGATCGTATATGGTCACATGGCCGGCCAGCGACGAGTTGTTGGCCATGATGGTATGGTTACCGACGATACAATCATGCGCGATATGCACATAGGCCATGATCCAGTTATGGTCGCCTATCTTGGTGGTGCCTTTATCCTGTATGGTGCCGCGGTTAAAGGTACAGAATTCGCGTATGGTATTGTGGTCACCGATTTCCAGCAGGGTAGGTTCGTCCTTGAACTTCTTGTCCTGCGGTTTTGCCCCCAGCGAAGAAAACTGGAAGATCTCGTTGTGTTTGCCTATGGTGGTCGGGCCTTCAATGACCACATGTGAGCCGACTTTAGTGCCGGCATCTATGCGCACACCGGCGCCTATGGTCGTGAAAGGGCCCACCTCTACCGAACTGTCGAGTTCGGCTTTGGGGTCTATGATGGCAGTAGGATGGATCAGGCTTTGCATCTTTAATTGTGTGCTGCATACCGCCAGCAGAACGGAGATAGGAGGTTATTTTTCAATGGCTTTGAGAATACACATCATGCTGGCTTCAGCCACCACTTCGTCAGCCACTCTGGCGACCGCGTTATATTTCCAGATGCCTTTCAGGATACGGTCTATCTTGACGGTCAGAATGATCTGGTCTCCAGGCGAGACAGGTTTCTTGAAACGTACATTATCAATACCGGCAAAATAATACACAGAGTCATTGGTCGGCTTGGTATTCATGGTTTTGAACGACAGCAACGCTGCTGCCTGCGCCATGGCTTCGACGATGAGCACACCTGGCATGACCGGATGGTAAGGAAAATGGCCAGGGAAGTATGGCTCGTTCACTGAGACGTTTTTTACCGCCACAATCTCCTTACCCAGTTCCATCGACAATACACGATCCACTAGTACAAACGGGTAACGATGCGGCAGGTGTTCTAAAATCTCATGAATATCCATGCTATTCATTGCATTCTCAGCCATAAATTCTCTCAATCTTCTGTATGTTTTTTTACACTACTTATTGCTTGCTCAAGCTGCTTGAGCTTGAGGTTGGTTTGTTCCAAATGCCGGATATTCGCAGCTGTGCGCAACCAGTCTTCATGTTTCTGGAAAGGCATCAGCGCAGTATAAGTGCCCGGTTGCTGGATGGAGCGCATGATCATGGAGCCCGGCGATATCGTCACGCCGTCGACGATCTGCAGGTGACCCAGGATCATCGCCGCCCCGCCTATCTTGCAATGCTGCCCTATCACAGCGCTTCCGGCAATGCCTGTGCAGCCTGCAATCACGGTATGCGCGCCAATGCGGACATTATGGGCGACCTGTATCAAATTGTCCAACTTCACACCATCTTCAATGACAGTATCATCCAAAGCGCCGCGGTCTATAGTGGTATTGGCACCGATATCGACATGATTGCCTATCACCACCCGCCCTACTTGCGGTATTTTAACCCATTGGCCTTGTTCTTCGGCATAGCCAAAGCCATCATTTCCAATCACCGCGCCGGAAAAAAAGTGGCAATCATGGCCTATGATGCTGCCATGCTTGATGACCACCCTGGGTTCCAGGATGGTATGGGCACCGATCACCACATCATCTTCGATCACGCAGCCTGCACCTATACGCACGCCTTTACCCAGCGTCACGCGGTCACCCACGGTGACCATGGCATCTATGGTCAGGTCAGAAGGCAATTTGGTCTCATAGCCTATCACCGCACTGGCATGCACATGATGCGTGTATTGCTTGGGCGGATTCAACAGCGCAGACAATCTGGCAAAATAAGCATAAGGATTGTCAGTCAGTATTACTGGCAGACTTGTCAGATGCTGATGCTCTGGGCGCAGGATAACCGCGGTTGCTTGCGTGGTCTGCAGCGACTGCGTGTATTTGGTGTCATTGAAAAAACTGATGGAGCCAGCTTGCGCATGTGCCAGCGAAGACATGCGTGAGACCACTATTTTACCGGGGCTGGCGGCAGATAGTCCGACATTGACTTCGCCACCCAATGACGCCGCAATGTCTTGCAATGAAAAAAGTTGCGCCATGGACTTATTTGACCTTAAAAATGCTTTCCTGCCTGATAGCGCAAGTTTATTTCTTGCCCAGCAGCTTGAGGACTTTATCAGTGATATCGATACGCTTGCTGGCATAAGCGATGCCGCTATAAGCTACCAGGTCATAGCCTTCGCTCTCTGCCACTGTTTGTACCGCTTTATTGATACGTTCCTGCAGCACAGCCAGCTCTTCATTCTTGCGCAGGTTGATATCTTCGCGCAATTCACGCTGTTTGCTCTGAAACTCCAGACGCATATTGTTCAGCTGACGTTCCTTGACGCGGCGCTCTGATTCATTCACGTTGCTACGTTCATGATCCAGCTGGGCTTCGAGGTCACGGATCTGCTTTTGCAGTTTTTCCAGATCCAGCGAACGCGGGCTGAACTCTTTTTCCAGCTTCTTACCTGTTTCCACTGTCTGTGGCGCTTCTTGCAGCAACTTGTCTACCTGCACATAGCCCACCTTGAAATCGGCGGACCAGACCTGGCCGCTCCATAGCAACAGGCTTAGCCACAACACAAAGATATTTCTCATGCAGCGATTCCTTTCCGCCCGGGCATTGTTGCCGACTTAAGCCAGTCTGCCATTAAAACTGCTGACCAAACTGAAATTGTAAGGTTTGCGTATCGTCGTTCTCTTTTTCTTTCAGCGGCTTGGCCAGCACCAGCTTCAACGGGCCAAATGGTGAGACCCAGGTCACACCGACGCCGGTTGAGAATCTCAGATAATCAGAGTTGATGGAATCGTTTTCGCCAAACACACCACCGCCATCGATAAACGCGCTTAACCTGAATTGATTAGACTGCGACACAAAAGGCACAGGCATGAATAATTCGATGTTACCCACCAGGCGTTTTGTACCACCGATGGCAAAGTCAGAGCCCGACACCGGGTTAACATCACGCGGACCCAGTGAAGAGTTCAGGAAACCACGCACACTGTTCACACCACCGGCATAGAAGTTCTTGAAGAACGGATAGTTTTTGCCACCATAGCTCTTGGCATAACCCGCTTCACCATTCAGCATCAGGGTGAAATCTTTACCCATGTCTTTGAACCAGCTGTGCTGGTAACTCATTTTATAGTATTGCAAGTCCAGGCCTGGCAGTGAGACATCGCCTGACAAGCGTTGCAGCACACCACGCCGCGGGAACAGGATATTATCCCTGGAGTCGAAGGTCCAGCCTGCGTTCAATACGATAGAGTTACTGCTACAACCGCTGCTATTCTCGCAGAATCTCAGGTACTGGATAGGACTGTCAGCAGACAGGTCTACGCTGGTCATATCCAGCGTGACACCAGCACTGAGGAAATCCATTTCCGACATAGGCATGCCGAAACGCATACCGACACCGTAAGACTGGCTATTGTAAGTACCGACGTTCAGGGTAGAAGAGTTTCTTCTGCTGGTATCCACATCGCGCCTATAGACATCGAAGCCACGGCTGATGCCATCCGGCGTGAAATAAGGGTCGGTGTATGACAATGAATACACCGTGTTGTAGCTGCTGGTGTTCACCTGCAGGGCCACCCGGTTACCAGTACCAAGGAAGTTAGGCTGGTTGACGTTAAAGCCCAGTACCACACCATCACTACTAGACAGACCGGCACCGAACTGCACGCTGCCGGTGGCTTTTTCGGCCACTGTCACCGTCATATCCACCTGGTCATTGATGCCTGGGACAGATGGCGTCTCCAGTTCTACACTGTCAAAGAAGTTCAGACGCTGGATACGCTCTTTGGAACGCTTGATCTTGTCGCCGGCATACCAGGCGGATTCCAGCTGGCGCATCTCGCGGCGTACCACTGCGTCACGCGTCCTGGTGTTGCCTTGTACATTGATACGACGCACATAGACTTTACGGCCCGGGTCGACAAAGAAAGTAAATGCGACCGTATGCTCAAGTTTGTTGATCTCTGGCACCGCGTTGACGTTGGCAAAGGCATAGCCTTCTTCACCCAGCTTGTCATTGATGTTCTTGCTGGCATCGGTGACTTTTTGACGGTTGAACACATCACCGTCCTGAATATTGATCAGCTTCCTCAAGTCTTCTTCTGGCAGCAACATGTCGCCAGCCAGCTTGGTCTTGCTGATATTGTATTTTTCGCCTTCAGTGATATTGACGTTGATATACACGTCACGCTTGTCCGGCGAGATCGATACCTGGGTGGAATCGATAGAGAACTCCAGGTAACCCTGGTTCATGTAAAACGAACGCAGCGCTTCAAGGTCAGCGGTCAGTTTCTGCTTGGAATACTGGTCATCCTTATTCCACCAGCTCATCCAGTTAGGCGTGGTCAACAAAAAGTTGGCGCGCAGATCTTCAGTGGTGAACAGGTGATTACCGACGATATTGATATCGCGGATCTTGGCCGCCGGGCCTTCGGTGATCTCAAAACGGATGGAGACGCGGTTGCGTTCCAGCGGGCTGGAAACGGCTTTCACTTCGGCGCTGTATTTACCTTGTGACAGATACTGGCGTTTGATCTCCTGTTCGGCGCGGTCAAGTTGCGCCTTGTCGAAGATCTGGCCTTCGGCGATGCCGATCTGTTTGAGGCCTTCTTTCATCTTGTCAGTAGGGAAAGATTTGTTACCGCTAAAGTCTATCTGCGAAATGGATGGACGTTCCTGTACCGTGACCACCAGTACATCACCCTCATTTTCAATACGTACATCCTTGAAAAAACCGGTGGAATACAGGGATTTGATCGCTTGTGCGGCCTTTTCGTCGCTCATCACATCACCTACCTGCATAGGCAGGTAATTGAACACCGTACCGGCTTCGGTACGCTGCAAGCCTTCGACGCGAATGTCAGAGATGACAAACGGCTCTGTCGCGTAGGCTTTCAGATGGATGATTGCTGTTAACAGGCACAACAATAACTTGGAACTAGACTTTATTCTCATTAACTATGCTCTCAACCTACCAGGTAGCGATTAATGTCATTAAAAAACGCAATAAACATCAATACACCCAATAACCCCAAACCAAGGCGCTGACCAATCTCCAGCACCCTGTCAGGCAAAGGTTCTCCTCGAATCAATTCCGCCATATGATACAACAAATGCCCGCCATCCAATACTGGTATTGGTAGCAGATTCATGACTGCGATGCTGATACTCAGCAGCGCGATAAAGCCTATATACGGTTTAAGGCCCAAACCGGCGGTCTCACCAGCCGCATCTGCAATACTGACAGGGCCACTGATGGCTTTTAAAGACGCCTGGCCGGTCAGCATCTTGCCTATCATCTTCAATGTGAAAACAATGGTTTCCTGCACTCTGTGCACTGCGCGTAGCGCGGCTTCGGCCACCGAGTACTGCCGCTCTACGCGGTAGGGCGTCAGGTCGACTGCATCCATATTCACGCCGGCACCCAGACGGCCTATCTTTTGCCCGGCTTCTACCACCGTTTCCGGCAGCAATTTCACCTGCAGGGTCTCGCTGCCACGCTGATATTCCACTTTGAGCGGCTGTGACGGGTTGGCCCTGACCCATTTCACGAATTGTTGCCAGTCTTCTACCGGCTTATTATTCACCCTGAGTATATGGTCGCCCACCTGCAAGCCACTTTTTTCTGCCACCGAGCCTGGCAGTATCTCGCCGACCACAGCCGGGATCACCGGCATCAGCATGGAAATACCCACTTTTTGCAGCACATCGCCTTCAGGCTCGCCTGGCAACTTTGACATCGGCAGTACATGCGTATGTGACTCGCCCTGTGGCGTGCGCGTCACTACCGTCAGCGACTTATGTGCCACCCAGGCTTCAAGCAACTGCCATTGGGCATCTTGCCAGGTGCCTATGGGCTTGCCATCCAGACTCACCACCAGGTCACCAGAGCGCAACTTGGCCTGGGCCGCCAGCGAGCCCGACTCTACCGGCCCGATATAGGGTTTCAGGCCGACCTCGCCCTGCGCGATCAGGCCCCAGTAACAGACAAATGCCAGCAATAGATTAGCCAGTGGTCCGGCAAACACTATCCACATTTTGGCAGCGACTTTTTGCCGGTCAAAAGCGCGGGACCAGTCGTTGGCCACACCCTGTTGTTCGGCTGTCTCTGACGCTTCAGTCTCGCGACTATCCAGCATTTTCACGTAGCCACCCAGCGGGATCCAGGATAACACCCACAGGGTGGACTGCGGCGTGTGCTGGTACTGCAAGATCGGTTTGCCAAAACCGATGGAGAACTTGAGCACCCTGACGCCACAGCTGCGCGCAGCGAGGTAATGGCCGAACTCGTGTATGGTGACCAGCACACCGATAGCGACGATAAATGCCAGAGCAGCCATCATAGCGCCAGCGCCTTATCAGCCGCGCCGGAGAGATTGCGCATGGCAAGCTGCACACAGGCGCGCGCCCTGGCATCAATCGCCAACAACTGATCGATAGAAGTCACTTGTTCTACCGGCAGCGTTTGCAGTGTTTGATCTAACAGGTGCGGGATATCCAGGTAATGGATCTCGTCGCGCAGAAAAGCAGCCACCGCCACCTCATTGGCGGCGTTGAGCACGGCAGGTGCGGTGCCGCCTGCCGCCAGCGCATCATAGGCGAGTTGCAGACAGGGGAAACGGTCAGTATCAGGCGCTTCGAATTCAAGTTTGGCGATCTCGACCAGGCTTAACGGTTTCACGCCCGAGGCGATGCGTTCGGGGTATCCCAGGCCATAAGCGATAGGCGTACGCATATCCGGGTTGCCCAGTTGCGCCAGTATGCTGCCATCAACATACGAGACCATGGAGTGGATCACGCTTTGTGGATGCACCACCACTTCTATCTGCTGCGGTCTGGCATTGAATAGCCAATGTGCTTCTATCACTTCCAACCCTTTGTTCATCAGGGTAGAAGAATCGACTGTGATCTTTGCTCCCATCACCCAGTTGGGGTGTTGCAGCGCCAGGGCGGGCGTGACTTTCGCCAGTTGCGTCTTGCTATAACAGCGAAATGGGCCGCCAGAGGCAGTCAGTATGATCTGGTTGACACCGACCTCGGCCAGGTCAGCATACGCCTGGCGCGGCATGGCCTGGAAGATGGCATTATGTTCGCTGTCTATAGGCAGCAATGTCGCCTGCCCCTGCTTGACGGCATCCATAAACAGCTGGCCAGCCATCACCAGCGTTTCTTTATTGGCGAGCAATATCTTCTTGCCGGCTTTAGCCGCGGCCAGTGCAGGTAACAGTCCGGCAGCACCGACGATGGCCGCCATCACGGCATGCACGCTCTCATGCGCCGAGACTTCGATCAGGCCTTCAACCCCAGCCAGCACTGTTATCTTGCAGCCTTCTGCCTGCAATCGCTGACGCAACGCTTGCGCAGCCTCTGCATCCTGCATCACGGCATATTGTGGCTGGTAACGCACGCATTGCTGCAACATGGCTTCCACATTGCGGTGTGCGGTCAGGGCGAACACGGCATAACGGTCCGCATGCTGTGAGATCACATCCAGCGTCTGCTGACCTATGGTACCAGTACTACCCAATATGGTGACGTATTGCAAAGTGGCCTTTTAAAATGAATAAGACTGTTGCCAGTAATGAAACCAGAACACCAGGCACAAACCGACCGGCAGGGCCGGGATCACGCCATCGACACGGTCCAGCAATCCACCATGCCCGGGCAGAAACTGCCCGCTATCCTTCAGATTGGCGCGACGCTTGAAAAACGATTCGAACAGATCGCCATAAATGCCGACGATGGTGATCAGCCACAAGCCTGGCAATATCCACCAGGTGGCTACCGCAGCGCTGGCTTTCAAAGTCACAGCATACACCGCTACGGCCAGCAAAGCACCCAGTACGCCTTCCCAGGTTTTACCCGGGCTGATGGCTGGCGCCAGCTTGTGCCGCCCGAACTGCTTGCCGAAAAAGTAGGCGGCACTGTCTGCCAGCCAGATGGTGGAAATGATCACCAGCAACACATAAGGGTTGACTTCCTGTGCGGTCACCAGCGCCATCCACAATGACAGCATCAAACACCAGCCCAGCAACAGATTCACCGCCTGCTGCTTGAAAAAGGTGTTAAAGAACATCGCCACCGGCACCACGACCAGCCAGAATAAAGTCATGCCCATAAACACATGCAGCGCATGATAAAAGAACCAGTGAAAGCCCCACTGCTGCAACAACACCAGCAGGCCCACGCCGGTGACTGTAGACAAGGCCAGGTAAACACGCGCCTGCAGCGGGCTTAACTGCAAAAATCCGGCCCACTCATGCAGACACACCAGTGTCAGCACCAGCATGCCCGCCGCCCACCACAGCATGGGTAAAAAAAACAACGCCGGGAGAAATAGCCCCAGCAACACAAGTGCCGTAATGACTCTGGTTTTCAACATAGGTTAAGAGGTGCTGCTATCGCTGCTGAATTGTTCACTGGTACGCCCGAAGCGGCGCTCGCGCTGACGATAGGAAAGCAATGCCTGCTCGAAAGCCGTATCGTCAAAATCCGGCCACAGGGTAGGTGTGAAGTAGAGTTCGGTATAGGCGAGCTGCCATAACAGGAAATTACTGATGCGTGTCTCACCACCGGTGCGGATAAACAGGTCAGGCTCGGGCGCATACGGCATGGAAAGATAAGGTGCCAGGTCAGACTCACTGATTTCGCTGACCTGACCAGGATTGGCTTGCAACAGCGCATTGACCGCATTGACTACATCCCAGCGGCCGCCATAGTTCACGGCGATAGACAGGGTCAGCCCGGTGTTGGCTGCCGTTTTCTGTTCGGCTTCCAGCATCTTTTGCTGTAACACCTCGTTGAACAGGCTGCGGTCACCTATGAGCTTGAGGATGATATTGGCTTCGTGCAGCTTGCTGACTTCGCGCTCCAGCGCTTCCAGAAACAAGCCCATCAGAAAAGTCACTTCGTCAGAAGGACGGCGCCAGTTCTCACTGCTGAAAGCAAACAGGGTAAGAAACTTGATATCAAGACGGACGCAGGCTTTCACCAATTGCCTGACAGACTCCAGGCCACGCTGGTGACCGGCAACACGCGGCAAAAATCGTTTTTTTGCCCAACGTCCGTTACCATCCATGATGACTGCCACATGTTGAGGCAGCTCAGCGGTGTCAGGGACTTGCTTGGTAGAACTGGAAAAGAAACCCAAAATATATACGCCCGGCCAGATAGCAGCTTACACTGCCATCAGATCCGTTTCTTTTTGCTGTAACAGTTTATCGACTTCAGCCACTGCTTTATCGGTCATTTTCTGCACTTCGTCCTGCGCTCTATGTTCATCATCTTCTGAGATAGCTTTGTCTTTGACCAGCTTTTTCAAGGCATCGTTGGCATCGCGGCGTACATTGCGGATAGCGACTTTGGCGCCCTCGCCTTCGGTGCGCACGATCTTGGTCAGATCCTTGCGGCGCTCCTCAGTTAGCATAGGCATGGGCACGCGGATCAGATCGCCATTGGTGGCGGGGTTCAGGCCAAGGTCGCTGTCGCGTATGGCTTTTTCCACCTTGCCTATCATGTTCTTCTCGTAAGGCTGCACGTTGATGGTACGCGCATCGCCCAGGTTGACGTTGGCGACCTGGTTGACTGCCACATAGGAGCCATAGTATTCCACCATCACATGGTCTAACAGGCCGGCGTGCGCACGCCCGGTACGCACTTTCGCCAGGTCAGTCCTTAACGATTCCAGTGACTTTTGCATCTTCTGCTCAGCAGATTTTTTAATTTCTTCAACCATGGTCGCTCTCCAATCTCGCTCTACTTGCACATGCACCAGCAGCCTTAAGCTCCAACGCGTGTGCCTTCATTCTTACCTAGGATCACGCTTTTCAGGGCGCCTTCCTTGAAAATACTGAATACCGCAATCGGCATCTTCTGGTCCCTGCACAAGGTGAATGCCGTGGCATCCATGACTTTCAGGTTTTTATTGATCGCCTCATCATAAGACACATTGTCATAACGTGTCGCGCTAGGATCTTTTTTCGGGTCAGCCGTGTAAATACCATCCACCTTGGTGGCTTTTAATACGATCTCGGCATCGATCTCGACACCACGCAAGGCGGCAGCCGTATCTGTAGTGAAGAAAGGGTTGCCGGTGCCGGCGCCAAAAATCACCACTTTACCCTCTTCCAGGTAGCGGATAGCCTTGCCGCGGATATACGGCTCAGCCACGGCTTCAATGTTCAGAGCACTTTGTACTCGTGCAGCCACGCCGGCATGTTTCATGGCATCCTGCAAGGCCATGGCATTCATGACTGTCGCCAGCATGCCCATGTAATCAGCGGTAGCGCGGTCCATGCCTTCGGCTGCGGGTGCGATGCCACGGAAAATATTGCCGCCACCGATCACGATACCGACTTGCACGCCCATGTCGACGATTTCTTTGACTTGCTGGACAATCGCATTCACCGTCTCGCGATTGATGCCGTAAGCATCGTCGCCCATCAGCGCTTCACCGGATAACTTGAGGAGAACACGCTTAAAAACTGGTTGTGCCATTGCTATTTTTCCCAAACTCAAAATGTGCCTATTTAATCACAAAACACGGTTTCTTGGGCCGTAAACCTGGCCTTTAAGCATAAAAAAAGTGGAATCCGCAGATTCCACTTTTTAGATATTGCTTGATGGCAATTAAACTTTTGCCGCAGCAGCTACTTCAGCAGCGTAATCTACCACTACTTTTTCAATGCCTTCACCAACGACATACATGGTAAATGAAGCAACACTTGCATTGTTATTTTTCAACAACTGCTCAATCGACACTTTGTCATCTTTTACAAAAGTCTGGCTCAGCAGAGTGACTTCTTTCAAGAATTTTTGCACAGTACCGTCAGCAATTTTTTCCAGCATTGCGTCTGGCTTGCCTGCTTCTTTAGCTTTTTCAATGGCAACACGACGTTCAGCTTCAATCAAAGCCGCATCCACGCCGCTGGCATCCAGTGATTTTGGTTTGGCAGCAGCGATGTGCATAGCCAGGTCTTTGCCCAATGTCTCGTCGCCACCAACCAGGTCCACCAGAACGCCGATCTTGCTACCGTGTACATAGCTGTACAACTGGCCTTTGGCTTCAGTACGTACAAAACGGCGTGGCGTGATGTTTTCGCCGATTTTACCAACCAGTTGGGCACGCACCGCTTCAGCAGTTTCACCACGCAAAGGCACTGAACCCACCGCTTCAATATCAGCCGGGTTATTTTCGTTAACCACTTGCGCCAGGTCAGCGACGAATTTCAGGAATTCTTCGTTTTTCGCACAGAAGTCAGTTTCAGAGTTCACTTCGATCAGCGTACCCAGTTTGCCATCGGCAGCGATACTGATACCAACTGTACCTTCAGCAGCCACACGGCCAGCAGCCTTGCTTGCCTTGTTACCAAAACGCACACGCAGAATCTCTTCTGCACGTGTCATATCGCCTTCAGCTTCAGTCAATGCTTTTTTACAGTCCATCATAGGGGCGTCGGTGCGCTCACGTAACTCTTTCACCATGCCTGCGGTAATTTCAGCCATTTACTACTCCTTTTGTTAGGATTCCTGCTTGAGGATTTACTTAATATTCTTTATCAACAATACACCGACTGTGTGTCAGCCATATTGCACGCGATGCAATAGAAAAAGGGGCGCATAGCCCCTTTTTTAGCTGCGAGTGATTACTCGGCAACAGCCTCTGTAGGCGCTGCTGCTGGCGCTGTTTCTTCTTGCGCTGCTTTTACGATCTCTGAAATCGCGTTAGCACGGCCTTCAAGCACTGCATCAGCCATACCACGTGCGTACAAACGGATCGCGCGGGATGAGTCATCGTTACCTGGGATCACATAAGTGATGCCATCTGGCGAGTTGTTAGTATCAACGATACCGATCACTGGGATACCCAGTTTGCGTGCTTCAGTGATCGCACCGCTTTCGTGACCGACGTCGATGACGAAGATCGCATCTGGCAAGCCACCCATCTCTTTAATACCACCGATGGAACGCTCGAGCTTCTCGATCTCGCGCTTGATGCCCAACGCTTCTTTTTTACCGAATTTCTCAATGCTGCCGTCTTGCAACATGTTTTCGAAATCGGTTAAACGCTTGATAGATTGTTTAACAGTTTTGAAGTTAGTCAACATACCACCCAACCAGCGGTGATTCACGTATGCGCAGCTGGCACGTTGTGCTTCTTCTTTAACGATATCGCGGGCTTGACGCTTGGTGCCCACGAACAGGATACGGCCTTTGTTTGCTGCCAGGTTACGCACGTATTTTTGTGCATCTTCAAACAGTGGCAGGGTTTTTTCAAGGTTTACGATATGGATCTTGTTACGATCACCAAAAATGAACTCGGCCATTTTTGGGTTCCAGTAACGGGTTTGGTGGCCGAAGTGAACACCGGCCTCCAGCATTTGACGCATAGTAACTGACATAATAAGTCTTTCTATTTCAAAGGGTTATTCATACACATGCATTCAATAACACCCTTGCGGGCACCCTATGTGAACACATGCCAAGTTAATTGACCAAAAAGTCAATCCGCGATTATATGGCATAAAACGCTTGTTTTCAAGCACTTACCAACATAATTCATACGGAATGGGTGTCCCCGTCAGGACTCGAACCTGAAACTAGCCCTTAGGAGGGGCTGGTGATATCCTGTTTCACCACGAGGACAGCGACGGCATTTTAAACGCTAGCGGGCAAAACGCCTAGCGCGGCAGACGAAAAAACCGGCTTTTGCGGCATGATGGCGCATGCGATATTGTTTAGCCGCCAGCCGCCTGCGTGGCAATTTGGAGGATGACAGCACATTTATGATGAACAGCGACACGATCAATCACATGGCCGCAGCCATACGCACGGCCATCCTGGCGCATGAAGCCGATATTGAAAGCCTGGACCGGGAGATCGGTGACGGTGACCACTATATCAATATGAAGCGCGGCTGTGAGGCGATCAGCAATATCGCAGCCGAGCTGGCACCTTTAGCAGCTGCGGATGCGCTGAATAAGATAGGCATGAAATTACTCAGCACCATAGGCGGCGCATCCGGCCCTTTGTTTGCCAGTTTTTTTATCAGCATGGGCAAAACGCTTAAAACGGTAGCGACACCGGCCAGCAATGATATCGCCCTGGCTTTTGCGGCGGGTGTAGAAGCCATCATGCAACGCGGCAAGGCGCAGGCCGGTGAAAAAACCATGCTCGATGTACTGATCCCGGTCGCCTTTGCATTTACCCAGCTGGCGGAACAAGGCAAGTCAGCTGCGGAGATCGCAACCGCCCTGAAACAGGTGGCCAGCGAGGGCCTGGAATCGACGCGCAACCTGCTTGCCACCAAGGGTCGGGCGGCCGGCCTGGGCGAGCGCGCCATCGGCCATCTGGATGCAGGCGCCAAAAGCTGCCAGGTGATGATACATGCCGTATGCGACCAGGTATTGGCGCGACCAGATCCTGGCGCCATCTAACTAAACGACGATCAGTCTGCGACGCCAATATCGAGCAAACGCACGGGAGAACCCTAGTGAAAAAATTTCTGAACAATGTAGACCATATGCTGAGCGAAAGCCTGAGCGGCTTTGCCAGCGCCCATGCCGACCTGGTAACAGTTGCATTTGAGCCCACCTTTGTCACGCGCAAGCAGCAAGCACAAAACAAGGTGGCCATCATCTCTGGTGGCGGCTCTGGCCATGAACCGCTGCATGCTGGCTACGTGGGCAAAGGCATGCTGGATGCGGCCTGCCCTGGCCAGGTGTTCACCTCGCCTACGCCAGACCAGATGCTGGCCGCGGCAGAGGCGGTGCATGCCGGCAAAGGCGTGCTGTTTATTGTGAAAAACTATGCCGGCGATGTGATGAATTTTGAGATGGCGGCCGAGATGCTGCCATTTGAACATGCAACGGTCTACACCTCGGATGACTGTGCGGTGGTCAACAGCACTTACACCACCGGCCGCCGTGGCGTTGCCGGCACCGTGATCGTGGAAAAATGTGTAGGCAGCCTGGCAGAAACTGGCGCAGACCTGGCGGCTTGTAAGGCACTGGCCGAAAAGATCAATCTGCGCACTTCCAGCATAGGCGTGGCGCTGAGCAGTTGCACCGTACCCGCTGCTGGTCGGCCTACCTTTGATATTTCCGAAACCGAGATTGAAATGGGCGTAGGCATACACGGTGAACCTGGCCGCCGCCGCGAGGCCATGCGTGCAGCGGATGCTATCGTCAGCGATATGGTGGCTGCCATTTTGCACGATATTGCAGCCAAGCAGTTGCCGGCAGACGGTGAGATCCTGTTACTGGTGAATGGCCTGGGCGCCACGCCACTGATGGAGTTGTACCTGATCTACCAGCAGGCGGCCAGCCTGCTCACCGCAAAAGGCTATAGCATCGCACGCAGCCTGGTCGGCAACTACATCACCGCCATCGATATGGCAGGTGCCTCTATCAGCGTGTGCCTGTTTGATGCAGAGATCAAACAGCACTGGGATAGCGCTGTGCATACTGCTGGCTTGCGCTGGGGCATATAAAACCTGGCACTTACGCCTTAAGCCCGAAGACTGCTTGCCACAACTGGATCACGGGTTGCTGCAGCGGTTCTGCCAGGGCTTTATCCACTTTAGCAGGCTCACCCTGCAATTTACTGGCATGTATCCATGCGCGGTATTGGCGATACGACTGTTGCACCTGCTCTGCCAGGCTGGCAGCTATCAGCCCGTTTTCTGCCAGCACCCCCAGTAATGCGATATTGCCGATATTGTCGGTCAGCACCGGGTAGGCGGCTGCATGCAACAACACCAAATATTGCACCATGAACTCCACATCTATGATGCCGCCCGCCTCATGTTTTAAATCAAACTTGGCCGCATCAAAACGATGCGCGGCGCGCATCTTCTGGCGCATCTCTATGATCTGTGGCTGAATATCCGTCTGCTGGCGCGCTGTTTTTAACACCGCCAGGCGGATACGCTCAAACTGTTTGCCCACTGCCGGCTCGCCCGCCACAAAGCGTGCCCGTGTGATCGCCTGATGCTCCCACACCCAGGCCTTGTTTTCCTGATAATCATTGAACGCAGTCACGCTGCTCACCAGCAGGCCGCTATTACCATCCGGCCGCAGTTGCAGATCGGTCTCGTAGAGCAGGCCTGCGTTAGTGATGGTGTTGAACCAGGTATTCAGCCGCTGTGCGTACCTGGCATATACCTCCTGCGCATTGTCGGCGTCATCGTCATACAAAAAGATGATATCCAGATCAGACAGGTAGCCCAGCTCCTTACCGCCCAGCTTGCCATAGCCGATCACGGCAAACTGCGGCGTGTCTCTGTGCTTGAAACTGATGTTCTGCCACACCGTGTGCAGGCTGACCTGCAAGACCACTTCGGCCAGCGCGCTCAGGTCATCGGAAATAGCTTCCAGCGGCAAGGCTGTCATCAGATCCTGGGCGGCGATCTTCAGCACATTGGCATGCTTGAAGTGGCGCATGGCATCCATTTGCGCCTCCACATCGCCAGCCAGGTGCGCCATATGCTGCGTCAACTCGGCTTTCAACTGCGCGGAGTCCAGACGCTTGAACAGGGTCTGCTTATTGAGCAGCTCGTCCAGCAACACCGGGTGTGCAGCCACATATTGCGCGATCCACGGACTGGCAGCACACAGTTTCACTATCAGCGACAAGGCATCTGGAAACTCGGCCAGCAAAGCCAGGTAACTGGCACGCCGGCAGATACTTTCCAGCAGATCCAGTGTGCGTATCAGCGCGGTATCCGGCAGCGTGCTTTGCTGTTGCACTGCTTCACGCAACAACAGGGGCATCAGCTGGTCGAGGCGGCGCCTGCTTTGTTCAGGCAACTGCTGTATCTTCTGGCTGGTGCGGGTATTTTTCAGCATCTGCACCAGATCGGCAGGCCGCGTGTAACCTTGTGCCTGCAGCCATTGTTCAGCCTCGCCGGTCGCGATGGTGCCTTGCCAGATGGCGGTTTCCTGCTGCAGGTCATTGTTCTGCTGGTCTTTAAAGGTATCGTCAAAAAAACGCTGCACGCGGTCGCGATGCACGTTCAATTCGGCAATAAAGCTTTGCCAGTCTGCATGCCCAAGCATGCGCAACAGATATTGCCGGTAAGTATCTGAGTCCGGCAGGTCCTGGGTTTGCTGGTCATCGATATACATCAGCCTGTGCTCAAGGTTGCGCAGGTAAATATAACTTTCCTGCAGTGCTGCCACGTCTTCTTGCGGCAACATGCCGCGCTCGGCCAGGCGCGTCAGCACCGCCAGGGTGGGTTTGATCTGCAGATCGGGCAGTTGCCCGCCACGGATCAGCTGGAACACCTGGGCGATGAACTCGACCTCGCGGATACCACCGCGGCCCAGCTTGATATTGTCGGATAAACGGCGCTGCACCACATCACGCTGTATCTGTGTTTTCAGGTCGCGCATGGAAGCATAGGCGTTAAAGTCGAGGTATTTGCGGAACACGAATGGCCGGATCAGCCTGGTCAGCGCTTCTGCCGGCCCATACACCACGCGGCCTTTGATCCAGGCATAGCGCTCCCACTCACGGCCATAGTTCTGGTAATAATCCTCCAGCGCATCCAGATTGCAGACCAACGCCCCTTCAGAGCCGAACGGGCGCAAACGCATATCCATGCGGAACACAAAGCCATCCGCGGTGACATCATCCAGTGCCGTAATCAGCTTTTTGCCCAGCCGGGTGAAGAAATCCTGGTTACTGATCACCTTTTCGCCATCGGTCTCGCCTTCCTGCTCATAGGCAAAGATCAGGTCTATATCTGAAGATACATTCAGTTCACGCCCGCCCAGTTTACCCATGCCGACCACGATCAACTGCTGCGCCTGGCCTTGCGCATCGCGTGGCGAGCCGTAAGTCTTGCTCAGCTCGGCATGATAAAAATCCGCCGCCGCCGTGATCGCCGCTTCAGCCAGCGCACTGGTGATCTCTACCACCTCGGCAAAGTCTGCCAGGCCATTCAGGTCGCGCAATATCATGTGTGCCATCAGGCGCTGGCGGGTCTGCCGTATATGTTGCAAAAAAACAGTTTCTGCTAAATATTTTTCGCCGGAAAATAAAGCATACACATCGTCAGTCTTATAGGTCTTATATAAGTTATCTAACAAATCAGTCAGAGTATCTGTATTTTTTGTAACGAATCTGGCAAAAAACGGGCTGCACGCCGCCGCATGTTGCAAATAGGCCGCCTCTGTAGACGGAACCTGCTTTTCTGTTAGAATTTGGTCAAGCTGTTGCATGGGATATCGCTCTTATGTGGTGTCTTGTGTGCTCGGAGAGTTTGTCAATCAGAACCAGAATAATAATACCTGAGGTTCACCAAACCTGCCTTTTTGGCGCTTTCATTTTTTGACATTGATTTTTGGGGGACGCTATGTCTATCGAATCTGTACTTCATGAACACCGCGTATTTGCACCGGGCACAGCTTTTTCAAGCCAGGCCGCAGTCGGCAGCATGGAGGAATATCAACGTTTGTGCAAAGAAGTGGCACAGGATTACGAAGGATTCTGGGCCAATCTGGCACGCGAACTATTGATCTGGCACAAACCATTCACTAAAACCCTGAACGAAACCCAGGCCCCGTTCTACAAGTGGTTTGAAGATGGCGAATTAAACGTTTCTGCCAACTGTCTGGACAAGCACCTGCACACCATCCCCAACAAGACCGCCATCATCTTTGAAGCAGATAATGGCGAAGTTAAAAACATCAGTTACAAAGCGCTTTACCACCAGGTGTGCCAGTTTGCCAATGGCCTGAAATCCTTAAACCTGGCCAAGGGTGACCGCGTCATTATTTACCTGCCCATGGGCATAGAAGCGATAGTCGCCATGCAGGCCTGTGCCCGTCTGGGCATCATACACTCGGTGGTGTTTGGCGGTTTTTCTGCCAAGAGCCTGAATGAACGCATCATTGACGCCGGTGCGGTGGCCGTGATCACCTCTGACGGCCAGTTTCGCGGTGGCAAGACCTTGCCGCTGAAACAGGCAGTCGATGAAGGCATAGCCATGGGTGGCTGTGACAGCATACGCAATATCGTGGTGTTCAAGAAAACCGGCCAGGAAGTGGCCTGGGGCAGCAACTGTATCTGGTGGCATGACCTGATCGCCGGCCAGGCAGATGAATGTGCCCCGGTGATGGTCAACGCCGAACATCCTTTGTTCCTGCTGTATACCTCTGGTTCTACCGGCAAACCCAAAGGTGTGCAACACAGCTCTGCAGGCTATCTGCTGCATGCCATGAATACCATGCGCTGGACCTTTGATATCAAGCCTGATGATGTTTACTGGTGTACCGCCGATGTGGGCTGGATCACCGGCCATAGTTATGTGACTTATGGCCCGCTGGCGATGGGCGCGACCCAGATCGTGTTTGAAGGCATCCCGACTTTCCCTAACGCCGGCCGTTTCTGGGAAATGATACAGCGCCACAAAGTCAGCGTGTTTTACACTGCGCCCACTGCGATCCGCTCCCTGATCAAAGCCGGTGAATCTGATCCGGCGACGCATCCCAAACAGTATGATTTATCCAGCCTGCGCTTGCTGGGCACGGTGGGTGAGCCTATCAACCCGGAAGCCTGGATGTGGTACTACGAGCAGGTGGGTGGCAGCCGCTGCCCTATCGTGGATACCTTCTGGCAAACCGAGACCGGCGGCCATGTGATCACGCCTTTACCGGGTGCGACCAAACTGGTGCCTGGCTCCTGCACCCTGCCCTTCCCCGGCATTGATATCGATGTGGTGGATGAGACCGGCAAGGATATCCCCTGGGGTACCGGCGGCCTGCTGGTGATCAAAAAGCCATGGCCTTCCATGATACGTACCATTTATAACGACCCGGAACGCTTTATCGCCAGTTACTACCCGGCAGAACTGGGCGGCAATATTTACCTGGCGGGTGATGGTGCCGTGCGTGACGCGACCACCGGCAACTTCACCATCATGGGCCGTATCGATGATGTGCTGAATGTTTCCGGCCACCGCCTGGGCACCATGGAGATCGAATCGGCACTGGTTGCCAATCCTCTGGTGGCAGAGTCGGCAGTAGTGGGTAAACCGCACGCTATCAAAGGCGAATCGGTGGTGGCATACGTGGTGCTCAAGGGCAAACGCCCGGAAGGCGAAGATGCCAAACGCATCGTCGCCGAACTGCGTGAATGGGTAGGCAAGGAGATAGGCCCGATCGCCAAGCCGGACGAGATCCGTTTTGGTGACAATCTGCCCAAGACACGCTCTGGCAAGATCATGCGCCGCTTGCTGCGCAGCCTGGCCAAAGGCGAAGAGATCACGTCTGATATATCCACTCTGGATAACCCGGCCATCCTGGAACAGCTGAAACAGCCTGTGAATTAATCACAGTTTGAATCCACTGAAAAAACACGAGGTTAAACCCAGTTGGAAGGCCTGATCATTCTATGTGTATTTGTCGCCATCGCGATCTTTCTGATGCGAAAATAAGGTCATCGCCAGCGCATCAGGCATCACCTGGCTGATAGTCCGCTCCGGCGCTCAATAGGTTAAACAAGTTGGATAGGTTAAAATAGCGGCTTTTAAACGAGCCGCTATTTTTTCATGTCCAGTTTGCAGCAAGAAGTCCAACGCCGTCGCACCTTTGCCATCATTTCTCACCCGGATGCGGGTAAAACCACCCTGACAGAAAAACTGCTGTGGTTCGGTGGCGCGATCCAGGTCGCCGGGGAAGTGCGTGGCCGCAAGGCTGCCCGTCACGCGACTTCTGACTGGATGGAGCTGGAAAAGCAACGCGGTATTTCCGTGACTTCCTCCGTGATGCAGTTCCCCTACCGCGAGCATATGGTCAACCTGCTGGATACGCCAGGCCATGATGACTTCTCTGAAGATACCTATAGGACCCTGACAGCGGTCGACTCGGCCGTGATGGTCATTGACTCGGTCAACGGTGTTGAAGCGCAAACCATCAAGCTGCTCAATGTCTGCCGTATGCGCGACACGCCCATCATCACTTTTATCAACAAGCTGGACCGTGAGAGCCGCGCGCCTATCGAATTGCTGGACGAGATAGAAACCACGCTGGGCATGGAATGCGCGCCCATGACCTGGCCGATCGGCATGGGTAAGACTTTCCGTGGCGTGTATAACCTGGTCACGGACAGCATACTGTTTTTCGACCCGCGTGCAGAAAAAGGCACTTCAGAAACCATACAGGGCATAGATAACCCGCGCCTGGACGAACTGATAGGCTACCAGGCACAAGAGCTGCGGGTAGACATAGAACTGGTACGCGGCGCCTCTAACGAATTCAACCAGGAACGTTATTTGAATGGCAAGCAGACGCCGGTATTCTTCGGCTCGGCGGTGAATAACTTCGGCGTGCAATCCCTGCTCGATGCAGTGGTCGACTTGTCGCCACCGCCACAGGCACGCAATACCGCTACCCGCTCTGTCGCTGCCAATGAAGAAAAATTCGCCGGCTTCGTGTTCAAGATCCAGGCCAATATGGACCCCAAGCACAGGGACCGTATCGCCTTCCTGCGCGTCTGTTCCGGCCGCTTTGAGCGCGGCATGAAGATCAAGCAGGTGGCTTCCGGCAAAATGCTCAACGTCAACAACGCCATCACCTTTATGGCGCAAGACCGCACTATTATGGATGAAGCCTATTCCGGCGACATCATCGGCATCCCCAACCACGGCACCATCAAACTGGGCGATACCTTCACTGAAAACGAGGCGCTTAAATTCACCGGCATCCCCTCGTTTGCGCCAGAGTTTTTCCGCCGCGCACGTATCAAGAACCCGATGAAAATGAAGCAGTTGCAGATAGGCCTCAAGCAATTATCCGAAGAAGGTGCGGCGCAGCTGTTCCGTCCGCTGCTTTCCAACGACCTGATCCTGGGTGCGGTCGGCATGCTGCAGTTTGACGTGGTGGCGCACCGCCTGGAACATGAATACGGCGTCGATATGATATTTGAACCCTACGACTGCTATACCGCGCGCTGGCTGAAAGGCTCAGATGCCGACCTGAAAGCGATCGCCGATAAATACGGTTTTAACGTCGGCCTGGATAGTGCCGATGATTACGTTTACCTGGCACCCAATCGCGTCAACCTGCAAATGGCACAAGAGCGCTACCCGGATATCCAGTTTATGGAAACCCGCGAGATCGCCTAAGCAGGCGATCAGGGCAGCAGACAGACCATGTCCACTTTAGCGCCGTCCGGCGTCCTCAAAGCCCTGTCTCTCAAGCAGCCGTTCGCCTGGCTGATCGCCAACGGCTACTTGCTGGTAGATGACCGCAGCTGGGGCACGCAATACCGTGGCCCTATCCTGATCCACGCCAGCAAAGGCCTGTATGAAGCCTATTACCAGCACATCAGGTCCAATACCGACGTGCCCATCCCGGACCGGGATAAACTGGAATACGGCGGCGTGGTCGGCATCGCCGACCTGGTGTTGTGCAGCAAGCCTGGCCAGCTACCTGCCGGCATCAGCCGCGAACAACGCGCGCATTTCGGCGGCGTGCACCAGGAGTATTATGGTTTTTTATTTGCACAGGCAAGGCCATTGCCGCTGATGCCATGTGCCGGCAAACTCGGCATATTCGAGATAGACACAGACAAGCTGCTGGCCGCGCCGCCTGCAGCGCAAAAGGCCTTATTCTGATGCCAACATGGTTTGCGTCACAACGTGGTTTGCGGCACAAAGTGTCGTGTAGATTAAATTTTAGAGACTGGTTGCTGCAATGAAAAATGCCTGCCCCTGCTACAGCGGCAAACCCTATACCGATTGCTGCCAGCCTTTACATGGCGGGCAGCCTGCGCCAGATGCCGAACGGTTGATGCGCTCGCGCTACAGTGCTTATGCACTCAAACTGCCAGCGTATATCCTGCAGACCTGGCATGCCGATACCCGCCCGAAAAACCTGACCCTGGAAAACCTGGGCGGCATCAAATGGTTAAAACTGCAGGTGTTGTCACATGAGCAAACTGCTGAAAATACCGCTTTCGTCAGGTTTATCGCTACTTTCCAGAGCGGCAAACTCAAAAAAGAACAACTGAGCGAATATAGCCGTTTCAGCCTTGAGCAGGGGCGCTGGCTGTATGTGGATGGCCAGCCCGACTGACTGAGCGAGCGGTCAGACAATAAAAAAAGCAGCGTTTACGCTGCTTTTTTTATTGCGCGAGTCTGGCTGGTTTACAGCCCCTGTTTCAGGCTTTCCATAATAAACGGGTCCAGGTCACCATCGAGCACGCCCTGGGTATTGCCTATCTCGACACTGGTACGCAGGTCTTTGATACGGCCCTGGTCCAGCACATAACTGCGGATCTGGTGGCCCCAGCCGATGTCGGTCTTGGCATCTTCCAGCGCCTGCTTCTCTTCGTTACGCTTGCTCAACTCCAGGTTATACAAGGCGCCTTTCAGCATGTTCATCGCTTCTTCGCGGTTGCGGTGCTGTGACCTGTCGTTCTGGCATTGCACGACGACGTTGGTCGGCAAGTGGGTGATACGCACGGCTGAATCGGTTTTGTTGATGTGCTGGCCACCGGCACCACTGGCGCGGTAGGTATCTATACGCAGGTCGGCCGGGTTGATATCGATCTCGATCGAATCATCGACTTCAGGGAATATCTGCACGCTGGCAAAACTGGTATGCCGCTTGGAGTTGGCGTCAAACGGCGATTTGCGTACCAAACGATGCACACCGCTTTCGGTACGCAGGGTGCCAAAAGCATAATCACCACTGACCTTGATCGATGCACCCTTGATGCCGGCGATATCGCCTTCGGACTCTTCCAGCACTTCGACTTTAAAGCCTTTACGCTCTACGTAGCGCAAATACATGCGCAGCAACATGCCTGCCCAATCCTGCGCCTCGGTGCCGCCACTGCCGGACTGGAATTCGATAAAGCAGTTATTGGCGTCCATGGGTTGCGAGAACATACGCTTGAACTCCATGGCCGCGATGATCTCTTCTATCTTTTGCGTATCTGCTTCTACACTTAACAGGGTATCGTCATCATTCTCTTCGCGCGCCATATCGAAGAGTTCGCGGCTATCTGAAAGTGACTGCTGCACATCGTCCAGCGTCATGACCACGGTTTCCAGCATGCGTTTTTCCTTGCCCAGGTTTTGCGCCTTCTCTGCGTTATCCCAGACTTTGGGGTCTTCGAGCAGACCATTGACCTCGGCTAAACGTTGCTCTTTGTTTTCGTAGTCAAAGATACCCCCGAAGGGCCTGGTGACGTTGCGTCAAGTCGCTGAGTGCGTTGGCGATACTATTAAGGTGTTCGGCTTCCATTTTTTCAGTGGTCAGTGAGTAAAAACCAGCATTATACCGCAGCCGGGCGCGTGATTCAGGGCCATCTACAGGCATCAATTTCATAAAGAATTCATATTTTTGTCACATACCGTGTCACAAAATAGTAAAATCACGGTCACAAAACCTTGTAACCGTCCGGGAGTCCTCAATGGCGCATGCCACCTTTGGCCGCATTATGGCTGCAATCAGCCCTAGAAACGATAACTACTTTGTGCTGTTTAACCGTTTGGCCGACTGTGCTGTGCGTGGTTCAAAAGTACTGGCATTGATGGCCGCGGAGGTAGATCAGGCTGGTTTTCACACCCATTTTTCTGAAATCCGCAAAATCGAATCAGAAGCCGACGAGTACACCAAAGAGATACTGCTCTCACTGCACAAGACCTTTATTACCCCGTTTGACCGCCGCGAGATCCGCGAGCTGGCCATGGCGCTGGACGATATCATTGATTATATGGAAGCGATCCCGCAAAGTGCCGAGATCTACGGCCATACCAAGTTCACCCCGGAAATGGTCGCGCTGGCACAGATACTGTTGCGCGCCGCAGAAAAAGTACGTGATGCGGTGCATATGCTGTCAGACATGAAAAATGCCGAACGCATCTTGCGCACCTGTGAAGAGATCAGCACCATTGAAGGCGAAGCCGACCATATCATGCGCTCAGGCATGCACAGGCTGTTTGCCGAAGACCATGATGCGCGCACCCTGATACGTTCCAAGCAATTGTATGATCTGTTCGAAGAGGCCGTGGATAGCTGTGAAGATGTCGCGGATGTGATTCACGGCGTAGTGTTGGAACGAATCTAAGGAACCATCATGGATCACGTGATAATCGTCATGGCGGTGCTAGTGTTCGTCGCCCTGATCTTTGATTTTATGAATGGCTTTCATGACGCCGCCAATTCAATCGCTTTAATGGTCTCCACCCGCTTGCTGACACCGCAGGCCGCAGTGATCTGGGCCGCTTTTTTCAACTTTGTCGCTTTTCTGTTTTTTGGCCTGCATGTGGCAGACACGGTAGGTAAAGGCATCATAGACCCGAATATCGTCAACAACACCATCATCTTTGGTGCGCTGTTTGGCGCGATCGCCTGGAACGTCATCACCTGGTGGTTCGGTATCCCCTCATCGTCTTCACACGCGCTGATCGGTGGCCTGATAGGTGCCGGCATGGCGCACTCGGGCACCAAAGGCGTGATCATAGGCAGCAAGCTGATCAGCACAGGTGTCGCCATCATCCTGTCGCCGCTGTTCGGCATGTTGCTGGCACTGCTGTTATCCATCGCCATCATGTGGCTGTTCCAGCGCTCTTCGCCCTATAAAATCGAAAGCCGCTTCAACAAGATGCAATTCATTTCATCTTCATTGTTCAGCCTGGGCCACGGCGCCAATGACGCGCAAAAAACCATGGGTATCATCACGGTATTGCTGTTTGCCAATGGCTACCTGCAAGGCGACTTTCATGTACCGTTCTGGGTGGTGATCGCCTGCCAGCTGGCGATGGGCCTGGGCACGCTGTTTGGTGGCTGGCGCATAGTACGCACTATGGGTATGGGCATCACCAAGATACGCCCTACCGGCGGCTTTGCCGCACAAACCTCAGGCTCTATCGCATTGTTCCTGGCCACCAGCCTGGGCATCCCGGTTTCTACTACCCATACCATCACTGGTGCGATCGTCGGCGTCGGACTATCCCGCCGTATGACAGCCGTGCGCTGGGGGCTGGCGTCGCGCATAGTATGGGCCTGGGTGCTCACTATCCCCTGCGCAGCCATCATGGCGGCGATCGCTTACCATATAGGCGAAAGTGTGCTGTAAGAAAATTGTCATAAAAAAGAGGCGCCCAGTGCGCCTTTCTTTTTATATGGCGCGCCTTTTTTATCTTTTGTCACATTTCTGTCATATAAAGTTTCTAAGATTCACGCATTGCAAGACAACACCACACACAGGAGTGTATAAATGAATACCCAGCTGTTCCGCACTACTTTTCTCGCGACACTGATAGTACAAGCATTCAGTTTCTCACACACAGCCGCTGCTGCGGACAAGATCATCAAAATCGATGGTTCCAGCACTGTGTACCCGATCACCGAAGCCGTGGCTGAAGAGTTTCAGCGCACCAAAGGCATTAAAGTCACGGTGGGCGAATCAGGCACCGGCGGTGGTTTCAAAAAATTCTGCCGTGGCGAGACCGACATTTCTGATGCTTCACGCCCTATCACCCAAAAAGAGATAGACCTGTGTAAAGAAGGTGGCGTGCAGTTTATCGAGTTACCAGTGGCTTACGATGCGCTGACAGTTGTGGTCAATAGCAAGAATGACTGGGTAAAACAACTTTCTGTGGCAGAGCTGAAAAAAATCTGGGAGCCTAACTCTTCAGTCAAGAACTGGAAGCAAGTGAACGCGACTTTCCCGGACAAAGCCATGAACCTGTACGGTCCAGGCACTTCCTCAGGTACATTTGATTACTTTACTGAGGCAGTCAACGGCAAATCCAAAGCCAGCCGTAAAGATTACACACCTTCAGAAGATGACAACGTCCTGGTACAAGGTGTTGCAGGTAACGTAGGCGGTCTGGCTTACTTCGGCCTGGCTTACTACCTGGAAAACACTGACAAGCTGAGAGCGGTACCTATCGCTGCCAAAGAAGGTGGCAAACCGGTATTGCCTTCTGAAGCCACAGTGATGGACGGTACTTACCAGCCATTGGCACGCCCGCTGTTCATTTACGTGAACGCGACTTCAGCGGCATTCAAACCAGAAGTGAAAGCGTTTATCAACTTCTACCTGGAAAATGCACCTGAACTGGTTAAAGAAGTGAAGTATGTCCCTTTGCCTAAAGAAGATTACGATGCAGTAAAAACGCATTTCAAAGCCATGAAACCAGGCACTGGATTTAACGGTACTTCAGAAGTCGGCATCAAGATCACTGACCTGTTATCCCGTATCAAGTAATGATGAAAGGGGCTGATCAAGCCCCTTTTTTCGTGACTATTCGGCCTGTAGCGCGGATTATCCGCTAAAATTCTTACCCCGACAGATCATCATATGGCGACTCAAGCAATGCAAGCACCCGTGGAACTGCCCATCAGCCCCAGACTGGCTAAAAACATCCGTAGAAACGTCAAAGAGCGTGTTATTGAACTGATACTGATGATGGCGGCACTGGTGGCCGTAGCGACCACCTTTGCCATCGTGGGCGTATTGCTTTACGAGTCACTGAGTTTCTTTAAAACCGTGTCTGTGGTGGAGTTTTTCACCGACACCGAATGGACACCGCTGTTTGAAGATGCGCACTACGGCATCATGCCTCTGGTTTCCGGCACCTTGACCACCTCGGCGATCGCCCTGGCAGTGGCAGTGCCTATAGGCACTGTGTCAGCGATCTTCCTGTCTGAATTTGCTTCACACAAAACTCGCGAGATCGTCAAACCTATCCTGGAACTGCTGGTGGGTGTGCCTACCGTAGTGTTTGGCTATTTCGCCCTGTTTTTTGTCACCCCGTTACTGCAATCCATCTATCCTGATCTGCCTAGTTTCAACATGCTGGGCGCAGGTATCGTGATGGGTATCATGATCATTCCTTACATTGCTTCTTTGTCTGAAGATGCCATGCGCGCAGTGCCTATGAGTATGCGTGAAGGCTCTTATGCCATGGGTGCCACCCGCTTTCAGACCGCCGTCAAGGTGGTGACACCGGCGGCGATCTCCGGCATTGTAGCCGCGTATATTCTGGCGATTTCACGTGCAGTCGGTGAAACCATGGTGGTAGCGATCGCAGCTGGCCAGCAACCTAATTTAACCTTCAACCCGCTCGAAAGCGCCGCCACCATCACGGCGTATATCGTGCAGGTGGCAATGGGCGATCTGCCGCATGGCAGCATAGGCTATCAAAGTATTTTTGCCGCAGGCCTGGTGCTGATGGCCATGACTTTGTCCTTCAATATTATAGGCCACTGGGTACGCAAGCGTTACCGCGAGAATTACTGATTGATTCACGCAAGCTTTGACGCAAAACTGACATATAACAACGATACACTGCCGCTAGCCATCTAGCGGAAGAAGCAGGAAAGACACCAAATGGAACATAAAGCTTCTGTACTTGAAAATCTGGGCGAAGTACGCGCCATGATTAAACGCCACAAGCGTAACGACACCCTGTTTGCCGCACTGGGCCTGTTATGCCTGATGTTTGGCCTGATGACCTTGATGTTGCTGTTCTGGCAATTGATCGCCGATGGCTACCCAAAATTCAACCTTGAGTTCCTGACTGAATTCCCTTCCCGCCGCGCAGGCCGTGCCGGCCTGCTTTCGGCCTGGGTAGGTTCGCTGCTGGTGATGAGCGTGACATTCCTTTCTGCAGTGCCAGTCGGCGTGGCAGCGGGTCTGTACCTGGAAGAATATGCGCCAAAAAACTGGTTTACTGACCTGATCGAAATCAATGTGTCTAACCTGGCTGGTGTGCCTTCTATCATTTATGGTTTGCTGGCGCTGGGCCTGTTTGTCTACATCCTCGGTTTCGGCCAAAGCATACTGACTGCCGGTTTGACCCTGGGCCTGCTGATACTGCCTATCGTGATCGTGTCTACCCGTGAAGCCATACGCGCCATCCCGGTTTCTATACGAGAAGCCGCCTATGGCGTCGGTGCCACCAAGTGGCAAGTGGTTTACGACCATGTCTTCAAATACTCTTATGGCGGTATTCTGACAGGTGTGATCATCGGTATGTCCCGTGCTCTCGGTGAAACTGCTCCTATCATCACCATCGGTGCGCTGACGTTTATTGCTTTCCTGCCGCCCTCACCTATCACCACTGAACCGCCGTTTATCAACTTTGAATGGCTGTCTTCCGGTTTTACCGTGATGCCGATTCAGATGTTTAACTGGCTGTCGCGTCCTGACCATGCATTTCATGTCAATGCGGCTGCCACTGGTGCGCTGATCATCGTCGTCACCTTGTTGATGAACGGTGGCGCGATCTGGTTACGCTACAAAATTCGTAAAAATATTAAATGGTAATGCCACACAGGATTTAGGAAACATCATGGCCACAATAACGACCCCGATTAAAGCCGAAGCACGCGATTTAAACTTCTTCTACAGCAACGGCGCCCGCGCACTCAAAGGCATTTCCATGCCTTTGTACGAGAACAAGATCACTGCGTTGATCGGCCCCTCAGGTTGCGGAAAATCTACCTTTCTGCGCTGTTTCAACCGTATGCATGATCTGTATCCAGGTAATAAATACCAGGGCCAGATCGTGATGCACCCGGATAACACCAATGTGCTCGATAGCGGTGTAGACCCGATAGAAGTACGCATGCGTATCAGCATGGTGTTTCAGAAACCCAACCCTTTCCCCAAGTCCATTTACGAGAACGTGGCTTACGGCCTGCGCGTGCGTGGTGAGAACAACAAACGCATCATGGATGACAAGGTGGAAGAAGCGCTCAAAGGTGCGGCCTTGTGGAACGAAGTGAAAGACCGCTTGCATGACCTGGCATTCAACCTGTCAGGCGGCCAGCAACAACGTCTGTGTATCGCCCGCGCGCTGGCGACTGACCCGGAGATCATGCTGTTCGATGAACCGACTTCAGCGCTGGACCCGATCGCGACCGCCAATATTGAAGAGTTGATGGTAGAGCTGCGCAGCAAACTGACTATCCTGGTGGTGACCCACAACATGCAGCAGGCAGCCCGTGTGTCTGACTACACTGCCTATATGTATCTGGGTGAGCTGATCGAATATGATGATACCGACAAGATCTTCACCAACCCTGGCCGTAAAGAGACTGAAGACTACATTACCGGCAAGTTTGGTTGATCCCTGCACCGTCTGATAAAAACGCCGCTTTAGCGGCGTTTTTTGTTTTCTGCGCTGCTGAATACAAGCCTAACACGCATGCCCGCGTAAAAACTGCATCTACAGCAGCAGTTTTAAGCTGCACTGACGTTCTCTGCCGCCGCTTAGACCGGCGAGTGCTGTCTCAACGGCATACAAACAGCAACCATGCCGATAGCTCAGCATGCCCAACACAGGAATTTTAATATAAGTCATTGTTTTTAATTGGTTTTAATGGTGGCACGCTTTCTGCAATAAGCAAGTTGGTATCCCTACGCTGTGCGTGAATAAAACGCTGGCAGGTCTTAATCCAATCTTTCAAAAAGCAGAGAGTTCAAATGAAAATAAAATCTAAATTTCATCGTAAACCATTAGCCGTGCTTACTGGCCTGATCCTCAGCCAGCAGGCATTCGCCGAGGCGACCATACAAAGGGACGAGAATCTTTTTCTGAATATCGGTATCGCTTCACGCGTCAGCTTCAGCTCCATCAGCGATGCCGCGCCCAATGGCTCCAGCCGCTCCAAAGACTTTGAAGTCGAAGAAGCGCGTTTGTATACCAATGGTAAATTACATAAGAATGTGACCTATGAATTCAACTTTGCCCGCAATACCGCAGATGACAAGATAGAGTTGCTGGATGGCCATTTGGGTCTGGAGGTCAATAATTACGTCAATATCTGGGCCGGTCGTTTCTTGCCGGCCGCCAGCCGCGCCTCGGCATCTGCCCCCATGTATTCGACTACCTTTGATTTCCCTATCGCCGAGCAGGGCTCTTATGAGTTTGCCGGCCGTGATAACGGGGCCGTCCTGTTCGGCTGGGATAACAGTGCCGCATTCAAATACTATGTCTCTGCCACCAATGGCAGGCAAGGCGGGTCTAACCAGGCCGATAACCTGTCTTATGCCACGCGTCTGCAATACAACTTCTGGGATACCGAAGCAGGCTTTTACAACCTGGCCAGCTATGATGGTAAAAAATCCATACTTTCCATTGGTGCTTCTTACCGCTATCAGAAAGATGGTACCGGCACTATCCTCAACAAAGGTGACTCCAAATACTGGAACCTGGATGCACGTTTGGAAAAACCGTTAAGCAATGGCGCGGTGCTGGGCGCCGAGGCGTCTTATTACAACTACGACAATGACAACACCGGCGATACCGTTCTGCCAGAAGCCAAAGGCTTTTTTGTCAATGGCAGCTATACCTTTGCCGATACCGTCTGGATAGGTAAATTCCAGCCCAAAGTCATCTATCAGGAATTCAACAATGACACCACAGGCCTGGATAGAAAACGGGTGGATGTAGGGGTCGGTTATCTGATCGATGGTGACAGCAACAAGCGTATAGACCTGTTTTACTTTAGAGAGAACCGCAACAACCTGCCTGATATCGATGGCATCAAGGCGATCTTCCACGTCGCGCATTTCTTTTAAAGCGCTATCAGCAAAAAACGGCCGCAGGGCCGTTTTTTTTCATGTTGAAACCGGTGTATGGCGAAACTGGTGCGAGCCAGTGTCTGGCTGCTGGATATGCGTCAGTGACTGGCCCCCAGATATGAATCACTCAAGGCCACACTGTCAGCCATGCATTGCGCATCGCCCTGTTGCGTGACATGCCCGCTTTCTATGACATAGGCATAATCGGCATAGCGCAATGCCACCGTCGCATTCTGCTCAGCCAGCAGAAAGCTCAGGCCTTGTGTTTGCTGCAGCTGGTGCACGATATCAAAGATCTCCTCCACGATTTGTGGCGCCAGGCCCATGGAAGGCTCATCCAGCAGTATCAGCTTGGGGTCTGCCATCAATGCTCTGCCTATGGCGACCATTTGCTGTTCGCCACCGGAGGTGTAGCCGGCATGGTTTTTACGCAGCAATTTCAGCCGGGGGAAAAAGCTATACACTTTTTCCAGTTCCTGAGCCAACACCCTGGCGGATGGTCTGCGTACAAAGCCACCTGTCAGCAGGTTTTCTTCCACCGTCAGGTGGCCGAAGCAATGCCGGCCTTCCAGCACCTGAACCAGGCCCTGGGCGACTAGGTCACCAGGCGTAGACTGGGTGACGTCACGCCCCTGATAGTAGATCTTGCCCTGCACGATTTCGCCGCGCTGGGCTGGAACCAGACCGGAGATGGCTTTCAGTATGGTGCTTTTACCGGCACCATTGGCGCCCAGCAAGGCGACGATGGATCGCGGGCCGACTTGCAGCGAGATATGTTTAATGGCAAAGATCACCTGCTCGTAGATGACTTCAATATCATGCAGTTGCAAGATGGCATCCGCAGCCACATCCGCAACCGGATTTAGTTTTTCAATGGCCTGTGTCATCAGACTCTCCTCAATTTGATCACGTGGGCAATGTTTGCGCCTTTGCCCACGGCATCAAACTGAAAATGCATACCGCTCACGGTATGCATCCCAGTCAACCTCAGCCTAAGTTATTTAGCTGCCAGCTCTTCCTTGCTGCAATCACGCGGGGTGATGCCTTTTTCTTTCGCGTATTCATGCGATGATTTTTCAATGATAGGCCGCAACAACTGGCGATCAGCCTGTACCCACTCGGTAATGACTTTCCATTGCGTACCATCCCATTGCTGGAAGCGTACGGCACCGCCACCTTCATGGTCAGCGCAACTTAACTTCAGTGGCTGCACCAGGCCCAAGGCACCCAGTTCGGTCAGGCGTTTGTCATCCAGCCTGATGTTTTCAAAACCCCAGCGCACTTCTTCACCGCTTAAAGGACGTTTACCGAACCTTGCCTGAGCCACACGCACCGCTTCTACGTTGAGAATGCCGTTTACCACACCAAGGTTGTAATAAACATTACCGAAACGCTTGGGGTCTTGCAGGTTACCTTTGCCGGCTTTCACCACGTATTGATTGATGCCTTGCAGTACCGGGAAGCTGGTGCCTGAAGGATGGGTAGTGATGGAAACATAACCCTTGGCTGCGTTACCCGCTGGCGCGGCGTCATCTTCCGAATTGCTCCAGATGTTGCCTATGATATGGTCGGCAGGGAAACCGGTCTTTTGCGCGGTTTTCAGCGCTACCGGGTTCATTACGCCCCAGCCACGCAAGATCACCCAATCCGGTTTGATACGCCGTATGGATAACCACTGTGACTGTTGCTCATTGCCTGGATGAGGCACTTCCAGCAATGTCAGCTCAAAGCCGTATTTCTTAGCCAGCAGTTCCAGGATAGGGCTGGTTTCCTTACCGTAAGGTGAACCGTGGTACAGGGTGACGATCTTCTTGCCCTTGAGTTTGTCCAGACCACCGGATTTTTGTGCAATGTAGTTCACAATGGCAGAAACTTCACTGTACGGGTTCAACTGCAACGGGAAAGCATATGGGAATACGCTGCCATCTGTAGAATCAGTACGGCCATGGTTAATAGTGATCAACGGCAGTTTGTCAGCGGTAGAACGCTCTAAAGTGGCATAGGCGATGCCCACTGACAAAGGATTGGTGGCAGCGGCTGGCGCGCCGTTCAAACCTTTTTTCAGCCGCTCGTAGCATTCAACGCCTTTTTCTACCACATATTCTGTTTCGCACTCACTCCAGGTGAACTTGACTCCATTCACCCCACCCTCTTTAGCATTCACATATTGCAGGTAATCGATGAATCCGCCAAAGAAGCCGGAGCCACCAGCCGCATATGGCCCTATGCGGTAACTCTGCAACGGGAAATACTGTTCATTCGCCGCTTGCGTTTGCGTGCTGACACTGGCGACACCCAGACCCAGTGCCAGCAATAGCCAGGCATGTTTACCTAATAATTTCACTTTAAGACTCCTTTTTTAAAAATATAAAAGTTGTTGTTAATAATTTTTTGTTATATAAATGCGTATACAGGTCAGTTTCAACATATGTAATGACTCCTTAAGTGTATGAACTGCCTAGAAACGCAACGGCCAAACGCGTAGCCGTTGTTTGATGGTTTGCCAGACCTTGGCCAACCCGCTGGGCTCTTTGATCAGGAAAAATATGATCAACGCACCGAAAATCATCTTCTGAAAATTTTCCAGCTGCCCGGGGTCTATCGTGCCGGCAAACAGGCCCGATGACAGGTTAGAAAGCAGTATGGGGAAAAGCACGATAAACGCGGCCCCCAGAAAGTTGCCTAAAATACTGCCCATGCCACCAATGATAATGATGAACAAGATCTGGAATGACCGGGTGAGGTCGAATCCGTGCGGTTCAACCGTACCCAGATAGGTAAATGCCCACAGTGCACCGGCGATACCCAAATAAAAAGAACTGATGGCGAACGCCAGTAGTTTGGTTTTTGGCACCGAGATACCAATAACAGCCGCGGCCGTATCCATATCCCGCACCGCCATCCATTTCCTGCCTATCTCACCACTGACTATGGTTTTGGCTAACAGGCCGAGGGCTACCACTGTAGTCAGTGTCAGCAGATAACGGCCTGCCGGTGAATTGAAGTCAGCCCCTGCTACACGCAACGGCGGCGCGGTGATCACGCCTGAAGACGAGTTATTCGAGAACCATGCGAAATTGGTGAACACCCATTGCACAAAAAACTGCGCCGCCAGGGTTGAAACAATCAGATAAAAACCCTTGATGCGTAAACTGGGCAAGCCGAACACCAGGCCCACGCCGCCGGCAGCCAGCCCGCCCAGGATAAGGCTGGCAATCAATGGCAAGCCTTCAATACGCAGGTTGAAGTTGTAGGTGGCGAATGCGCCTACCGCCATAAACGCCGCTGAACCTAAAGACAGTTGCCCGGCGTAACCGGTCAGCAGATTCAGGCCCAGACCGGCCAGCGACAACACCAGAAAAGGGATTAAAATGGCACTGAACCAATAGTCGTTACCAATCAGGGGCACGACCAGGAAAGCAAACGCCAGCAAGCCGGCAAACGACCATCTTTCCTGTCTGAGGCGCAGGAATCGTCTATCAAAACGATAGGCAGTGACAAACTGACCTGATTCTTTATAAAGCATGCTGACCCTGTTAAACGCGTTCTATGGCTTTGTCGCCGAAAAGACCATAAGGTCTGACTAATAAAAACAACACTGCCAGCACATATGGAAACCAGTTTTCAATGCCGCCACCGATCAAGGGGCCGATAAAGACTTCGGCCAGCTTTTCGGACGACCCTACGATCAGGCCGCCAACGATGGCACCTTCGATAGAGGTGAAACCACCTATGATCAATACCGGCAATGCTTTGAGTACGATCAGCGATAAAGAGAACTGAACGCCGACCCGCGCCCCCCAGAGTATGCCGGCGACCAGGCCGACAAAGCCGGCGACCGCCCACACGATCAGCCACAAGCGTTGTAATCTGATGCCAACTGCCAACGCTGCCAGCTGGTCATCAGCCACGGCTCTGAGCGAGATGCCCACCCGGGTTCGGTTAAACAGAAAACCAAGCAATGCCACCAACACCCCGGCGATGGCGGCGGCGAATAAATCAAACTGCGACAGCAAGATGCCGAACACCTCATACGGCTCGTCATTAATGCCTATGTCTAAAGCATGTACTTGTGCGCCCCACATGGCCTGGGCCAGGCCTTCAACGATATAGCTCAAACCCAGCGTCGCCATGAACAGGGTGATAGGTGAGCGATTGACCAGCTTTCTTAATACCAGGCGCTCTATCAGCCAGGCCAGCAGCACCATGATGATCAGCGTGACCACGAATGCTCCCCAGAACGGTATGCCGCGTTCTATCAGGCTGACCAAGGTCAAGGCGGCAAATAACACCATGGCCCCCTGAGCAAAGTTAAAAACGCCCGAGGCTTTGTATATCAGCACAAAACCGATGGCCACCAGTGAATACATCACGCCGGCCAGCAAACCACCGCTTAATACTTCCAGAAAAAAATTCATTGTTAATCTATGTCCCTATTTACCTGGCGCCAGCCTTAGCCTGGTGTTTGCTGCCTAAATAAGCTTCTATCACTTGCGGATCTACCCTGACTTCAGCAGGTGTGCCATCGCCTATCTTTTTACCGTAGTCCAGCACCACCACATGGTCAGACAAGGACATCACCACGCTGATATCGTGCTCTATCAGCACTATAGTGGTGCCATACTCTTTTTGCGTTTCTATGATGAAGCGGCTCATTTCGGCCTTTTCATCTGCATTCATGCCTGCCATAGGCTCATCCAGCAATAACAACTCGGGCTCGGCAGCCAGGGCACGTGCTAATTCGACCCGTTTTTGCAGGCCATAAGGCAGGTTGCCAACGATGCTGTTACGCCATGATTGCAGTTTTAAAAAGGCAATCACCTGCTCGGCTTTCTGCCGCTGCCGCAATCCATCAGCCGGCGCGCGGCCGATATTGAATACCTGTTCTATCCAGCTGCTTTTAAGCTTGAGGTTGGTGCCGGTGATTACGTTATCGAGTACCGACATGCCCTTGAACAAAGCGATGTTCTGGAAGGTCCTGGCGACGCCACGCCTGGCCGCCCACTGCGGATGCATGCTTTTTCTGGTTTCACCCTTATAAGTGATCAGGCCTTCATCTGCCTGGTAAACACCATTGATCACGTTGAGCAGCGAGCTTTTTCCGGCACCATTAGGGCCTATCAGCGAAAATATCTCGCCTTTGTTCACCGTAAAACTAATATTGGTGATGGCTTTCACGCCCTTGAAAGACAAAGAGATGCCCTGCAGGCTTAATAGTGCCTGATTCATGGACGTGGTCGTGGACGCGGTCATGATGCGGCCCTTAAGCCCTTGAGGGCGAAGTAAGCTTCAGCGCTGCTATTGAGCTGCGGGATCACCTGCAGCTGGCTGATGTGCCATGTTGTTTCCTCCGGCCAGCCACGCACCTGAATGCCGATGGCAGAAAAAAACTGCTCCGCCTCGCCGGATAATGGCTCCCCCACCAGTAACGGCACCCGGGTACGACCCAGGCCAAGCACATCTTTCAAGGGTGCGATTACTAGCCAATGGGCAATGACACTGAGTAAGGGCACGCGTGTGCGATAAACCTTTAACGCCCATTGCACCAGCGCAAATTGCCAGCTCTTTTGCAGCGGCCAACGCGACAGGGTCAATACATACAAGCGTTGATAGGTCGCTGCAGTGCCGGCCACCAGGCTAGGGCCAAGTTCGCGTCTATCGCTATCTCTGGTCGCCAGATTTTCCGGAAAGTTGAGTTTGAAACCGGCTATCAACCACGGAGAAAGCAGATATCGCGCATGGCCGCTGGCGGCAAACGCGCGTGCTGCCAAGGCCTCTTCCCTATCGGTCAGCGCTTCATGCAGCACCAGCGTCTGGCCGTTCTTCAATAACTCGGCATGCGTGAGCTCGCGGTATTCCAGCTGGTAATGCTGGCTCAGCCGGTAAAAGCGGAAAGCAATGTCATTGGCTGCGGCTTTGATCGCCAAATCAGGCAATGCCTGTTCAGCGATCTGGCTATAGGCGACCATAGCTGGATGATGGTAGTCAGCCAGGCCCCTGGAATCGGCAAAGATCAGCAGCTGCACATCCGGCTTCGCTGCAAACACCTGATCGACCTGTGCTTGCGCCTCAGCAAAAATAAATCTGGGGCGTAAGGTGTGCAGCAGGTCCAATAACTCGGATTGCTTGTGGGCAGGATCAAGCGGTGCCGACACGCCACCTAGCCAGTGAGCAGCCAGGGATAACAGCAGTGCCTCTGGTCTGGGCTCACTTAGTAAAAACAAGGTGTCTCCGCTAGTGAAGCCTTTTTGTTTGAGCAACTGCGCAGCCAGCACTACCGCTTTATGCGCGGCTTGCCAGCTGTGTTCATACCATATGCCCAGCTGCTTGTGCCGGATGGCGACATGCTGTGCTCTAATCCCGGTTTGAAACCTGAGCCAGTGCGGTAAAGTGTCTGTCGTCATCAGGATTTTCCCCAGGCTTGTGATCAGGCGGCTTTAGCCAGTTGCTTTGCTTCCAGCTCACGTACCAGAGGCAACACTTTGTCACCGAAGTAAGCCACCTCTTCCTGAAAGTGCAAAAAGCCGGACAGGATCAGATCGACACCCACCGCTTTTAACTCGACGATACGTTCAGCGATTTGCGCAGGGGTACCGATCAGATTAGTCTTGAAGCCGTCGTTGTATTGAACCAGATCCTCAAAGGTGGACTTGGCCCAGTTACCTTCTCTTTCCGGGCTGGCGGCGCCGGCATTCTTCACTTCATGACCGAAAGCATTCACCGCCTCAGGGTTAGCCTGGTCTATGATTTCCTTGAGCACCGCCCTGGCTTCTTCTTCGGTATCACGCGCGATGACGAAAGCATTGACGCCTATCTTGACCTGGTGATTATTGGCGGCCGCTTTTTCACGGATGTCATCAATTTGCGCCTTGATGCCTTCCACAGTGTTGCCATTGGTGAAATACCAGTCAGACACGCTGGCGGCATTGTCACGCGCCGCACGCGAGCTGCCGCCCTGAAAGATCTCGGGATGCGGTTTTTGCAATGGTTTGGGTTTCAGCGTGTAGTTGCTGAAACGATAGAAGTCGCCGCGGTAGGTGAAGTTATCCTGGGTCCAGATGCCTTTCAAGGCTTCGATAAACTCTTTAGAACGGCGATAACGCTCATCATGGTCCAGCCAGGGCTCACCGATAGCAGTGAACTCACCGCGGAACCAGCCGGAAACGACATTGATCGCGACACGGCCTTCAGTCAACAAATCTATGGTGGCCAACTGCTTGGCAGCCAGCACCGGGTTCCATGGGCCAGGCAGGATGGCTGCGATCACTTTAAGCTTGGTGGTGGCGGCCAACAGCGCATGCGAGAAGGAAACCGATTCGTGCTGAAACTCGGCACCGTAACCAGCGGTAAAACGGATCTGGCTCAATGCATATTCAAACCCTGCTTTTTCGGCGATCTGTGCCAACTTGCGGTTGTAATCGATATCCCAGCTAGTGCGTTGCTCAATATTACTTACCACCAGGCCGCCACTGACGTTTGGTACCCAGTAAGCAAATTTGATGTTTTGTGTACTCATACAAGTTCTCCAAAGATTCGTTAGGGTCACACCGCCTGAAGGCTGGCTTCAGTCACGGCGACACGATGTTTAAGCAATGGCAGCGCACGCGCTATCGCCAGATCAATACGCGCTTTCAGGGCCTCACTTTTCACTTTGTAGTTTTCAAAGTCGGCTTCAGTGGCATACACGCCTACCGGCAGAGTCAATGCCTGGAAAAAACTGAACAGCGGCCTTAACTCGTGATCTATGATCAAGGCATGCCGGTCGCTGCCGCCGGTCGCACCCAGCAACACAGGCACATCGATCAATGCTTCGTAATTGACCAGATCGAACAGATGCTTGAACAGACCACTATAAGAAGCGCGATATACCGGTGTAGCAACGATCAGCAAGTCAGCCGTTTCAATCGCTGCAATATCCTTTTGCACTCTGGCAGGCAGATCCCTGGGATCAAATGAGGCGGTGAAACTACCGCCTATCTCACTCAAGTCTATCTGGTGCAGATCGATAGCGATCTGTTGCCCCAGTTTCTCGGTCAATGCCGCAACCAGTGCTGCGGTTCTGGAAGGTAATTTGTAGCTGCCTGCAACAGCTGTGACTTTCAAGGGACGACTCATTCATGGCTCCTAAACATGTGTTGCCGGTGCCAACTTGATTTGTTCAATGCTGGAATACCGGCTCATATCAGTAATAGCAGCAACCATGCCAAGATTATTTACCTATACAAATCAATGATATACAGATTATTTTCTGTTTTTCAGGGTGTTGAATTAATCAATATTTTGCTGATGCACTGCTGCTTTATCAGCAACTATTCATGAAATGCAGCATGGCAAGGCTGAGGCTTGCTGCGCAGCCGCCAGGCAGTGTGCTGATTAATCAGCATGCATTCAGCAACTTATTGTCGATTTACAAGCTTTGCAGCGCGACCATTCCTGGAAACTATTATCAAATTCAATGACTTAGCAGTTGGCATATTTAATGCAATGAAGCAGGTAGACGCGCAGCGCACATGATTAGCTGAGGACTGCGTTGTTTTAGCCCAACATCAACTTAATCCAACATCAACTTAATAAGGATCAACCATGACTGCACAAGCAAGTAATGTTGCGCGTTTGCCTGAGACCCGCTCCAGGGACCTCGCGCATATCATCAAAACTGACGCTGAAGCCATTGAGGTAGCAAAACAGGTCGCCAGCGAGATCGCAAAAGAAGCTTCACTGCGCGATAAGGAAAGACGTCTGCCGCGTAAAGAACTGGATCTGTTCTCCAGCAGCGGCCTTTGGGGTATCACTGTGCCTAAAGAATACGGAGGTGCATTCGTCTCAAACAAAACCCTGGCCGAAGTCATTGCAACGGTTTCTGAAGCGGACCCCAGCATAGGCCAGATCCCGCAGAATCATCTGTATATGGTGGAAGGTTTACGTCTGGATGGCACCGAATTCCAGAAACGCTACTTCTTTGAACTGGTACTGCAAGGGGTACGCTTCGGTAATGCATTTTCCGAGATAGGCACCAAGAGCGTGAATGATGTTAAAACAAAATTAACGCCAGCCAACAGCGGCTTTTTCCTGAATGGCAAGAAGTTCTATTCATCAGGTGCCTTGCTGGCAGACTGGGTACCGGTGATCACCAAGGATGTGAATGATAATACAGCGGTCGCCTTTGTCCCCGCCGGCGCCCAGGGCCTGACCATTATTGATGACTGGTCTAGCTTTGGCCAACGCACCACTGCCAGCGGCACCACCATACTGGACAATATTTTCGTGCCTAGCGAACACGTGGTGCCTCACCAGCAAGCCTTTGACCGGCCGACCGCCATGGGCCCGTTAGCGCAGATCATTCAAGCCGCGGTGGATACCGGCATTGCGCGTGCCGCATTCAAGGATACGCTGCATTTTGTACGTAACCACACCCGGCCCTGGATAGATACCGATCTGGAGCATGGCTACGAAGACCCGCACACCATCAAGGATATCGGCGATCTGCAGATCCGTATCCATGCCACTGAAGCTTTGCTGGCGCGTGCCGGAGAATATCTGGATGAAGCACAACGCAACCCGAATGAGGAGACGGTCGCGGAAGCCTCTATCGCTGTGGCAGAAGCCAAAGTGTTAAGCACTGAAACAGCTTTGCTGGCCGGCAGCAAGCTGTTTGAGTTAGCAGGCACCCGTTCAACCCTGGGTGAATTCAACCTGGACAGGCACTGGCGCAATGCACGTACCCACACCCTGCATGACCCGGTACGCTGGAAATATCATGCCGTGGGCAATTACAGCCTGAACAAGGTGAAGCCACCGCGTCACCCCTGGATCTGACGCTGCACCGCCTGACAACAAAAAGCCCTCACTTGAGGGCTTTTGTTTTAGATGCCGCTCACTTGCAGCGGCCTGGTGTGCACTCAGATATAACTGAGCGCAGCATCCAGCAACTGATGCTGCCGGCTACTTGCGGCTGGCCTTTCTGCTGCAATGGCATAAGCTGTTTGTAAAGCCTGTTCACGGTAACTGATCATGGCGGCAATAGTGATGATCTTCAGCCCATGCTTTCTGGCGAATAACAGCAGGTCTGGCCTTCTGGCCATGCTGCCATCTTCATTGACGATTTCGCACAGCACGCCCACCGGGCTTAAGCCCGCCAGCCTGGCCAGGTCATAAGCGGCTTCAGTATGCCCTGGCCGAGCCAGCACACCGCCTGCACGCGCGCGCAGCGGAAAGATATGACCAGGCCGGTGAAACTCTCCCGCCTGGCTATGCGGATCAGCCAGCGCTTTTAAGGTTAAGGCTCTATCTGCCGCAGAGATACCACTACTGGTGCCATATTTATAATCAACGCTCACGGTAAACGCAGTTCTGTAAGGGTCTGCGTTGTGAGCCACCATCTGCGGCAGTTGCAAAGCCTGCAGTCGCTGTTCGCCCATGGCGACGCAGACCAGGCCACTGCTATGTTTCACCAGAAAAGCCATTTGCTCGGTGCTGATCTTTTCAGCGGCGATGATTAGATCACCCTCATTTTCTCTATCGGTATCGTCCACAACGATCACGAATTCGCCATGGGCGATCGCAGCAATGGCGTCACTCACCGCATCAAAATGCTCGCTGTCATCATGCATTCCCTGCCCCGTTTCCCACCGCTTGATTGCCTAGTTTCAGCAATCTGGCAGCATTCTGATAAAACACTTTCTCCAGCACTTCGTCTTTGAAACCCAACTGGATGAAATCATCTATGGTCTGCTGCATGGGCCTGAACGGGTAAGAAGTACCGAACAGCAGCTGGTTACTTAAAAACTTGTTTGCCGCTTGCACGTAGAGCTCGGCGCCAGGCTGGAAGATGTACATGTCTGGCACCAGATACAGGTTAGGATAACGGAACGCCGCACCCACGATTTCGTTCACATACGGATAGTAACCATGGAAACAAATGATGCTCAGCTCGGGGTACTTTCTGGCCAGGCGTGCGACAGCATTGGGGTGGGCATAATCCAGGTCTGGCGTGGTTGGCCCCGACATTATGCACACCGGAACCTGGTGCTGCTGGCAGGCCTGATACACAGGGTCAAATATGGGGTCATCCACGTAGCGGGCCGGCTTGGAAAAACCCGGCTCAATATTGATAGCCCTGAAGCCATGCTGATGTATGGCCTGGTCTATCGCCGCCAGCGCACTTTCAACACCACGCGTCGCTATATCCACCGAGCCCAGCCCGATCAGCTTTGGGCTTTGCTGCACCAGTTGCGCGACCTCAGCATCAGCGATGGTCAGGTCAGGTGTTTCCCGGCCCACCACCACGGCGTAATCTATGCCGGCCTGGTCTATCTCCTGCAAGTAGCCTTGCAGCGTATAAGAGCGTTTGAAATGTTCCGGCTCTAGCGAGCCCACTCTCTGATTCAGCCATTTGGCAGTATCGTAGGCAGCAGTGGCCGGGGTGGCGCCAAAAAAGTCATGCAAGAATGCAGGACGGTTGCGCATATCAATAATTTTTTGTTTCATAAAACCAGTTCTATTCAAGAGTTAAGCGTAAAAGCTGGGCGTGGGGTATTTGCCGTTCAATGCCCAGTCACCCAGATCTTTGAGTTTGTAATCCACGGGGTCATGCAGGGTGTAAACCCGCAGATTGCGCCAATATCTATCCATGCGTAACTTGGCCGTGGTCGCCCTGGCCCCGGCGACCTCAAAGATCCTGGAGGTCACATCCAGGCCTGATCTGGTCGCCTGCACTTTGGCAGAGAACACCGCCAGCGCAAGTTCGCCTCTGGCGGTCTCGTCTAATGCCAGATCTTGCTGCCACGCCTTATCCAGCAGGCTGGCGGCGTGGTCGGCGAGTATGGCTGAGGCATGCAGACCAGACCAGAACTCGCCGTAGTGAAGCAGTGTGAAAGGATCTTCCTGTATGGTTTGCGCAAGTGAGCCGGACCAGACACGACTGTTGCCACTGGTGTATTTGACGCCATCCTGCAGCGCACCCTCAGCCAGGCCGATATAGATATTGGTAAATATCAATTGCGCCACCAGCGAACGCAGGCTGGCGAATAAAGAGCTGAGTGGGCCGGGGTCTAGCAATAGCTCATTATCATTGACCAGCAAGCGGTCAAACTCTGCGCTACCGCTGTCCGTTTGGCGCTGGCCCATATTGTCCCAGTCGCCATTCAAGCGTATACCGTTACGATCTGTAGGCACCGCAGCGACCAGGAACTTGCCGGTTCTTTCTTCAATGGCGGAGACGATCATATAGTCCGAATCCATAGAGCCCGAGCAAAAGCTTTTCTGGCCGGTGAACTGGTAGCCACCAGCTACTTTGCGGGCGATGGTGCGGTTATCCAGCGGGTTTAATGCATTGCCCCACCAGATATTCTGGCTGGCGGTTAAGCGGTAGTAATGCTGCCATTGCGCTTGTGATGCGTACAACCTGATAGAGGTCAGCATCAGGAACTGGAATGCAAACACTTGTGCGATAGAACTATCGACCCTGGCGATCTGGCGGATGATGGCGTAGATCTCCAGCCAGCTGCCGCCCAAGCCGCCATAGGCCTCGGGTATCAATAGTTTTAATAGTCCGCTATCGCGCACTGCCTGGCGCTGCTCGTAGGGTGTGCCGCCTGCAATGTCGCGCTCTACCGCCGACCGGGCCAGGTAGGCGGATAACTGATCAGCCAATTGCTGTGGCGTGCCACTGAAATCAACGCCGTGTAGATGAGCATGTTTGGATTGTGAATCAACTGCGAGTTTCATACGCTCCCCTAAGCGGCATGTTTGACAGGTTTGGCTGCACCAAATGGGCCTGTCATATTGGTATTGATACTGACTTCATCATCATTTTTTCTGGCCAGCGGCAGCAGCGGAAACAACAATTCAGCCACGCGATAAGATTCCTCCAGATGCGGGTAGCCCGAGAAGATGAAATAATCGATGCCCAGTGCCTGGTACTCCTTGATCCTGTCAGCCACTTGCTGCGGATCGCCCACCAGCGCAGTGCCTGCGCCTCCACGTACCAGGCCTACGCCTGCCCAAAGGTTGGGTGCCACCTCCAGCTGGTCGCGCCTGCCGTGATGCAGTGCCGTCATGCGTTTCTGCGCCACCGAATCAAAATTGGCCACCGCAGCCTGCGCCGCAGCGATGGTTTCATCGGTGACATGCGAGATCAGCTCTTCGGCAGCCTGCCAGGCCTGCTCGCTGGTTTCACGCACGATGACATGCAGCCGGATGCCGAATCGGATAGTGCGCCCTTGTTTTGCCGCAGCCTCTCTAATCACTCTGACCTTTTCAGCGACGGCAGCCGGTGGCTCACCCCAGGTCAGATGCACATCAATATGCTTGCTGCTAAGCGCAATCGCAGCTTCTGAAGCACCGCCTATAAACAGGGGTGGATACGGTTTTTGCAGACTACCGGTAGGCAGACTGGCGCCTTTCACCTTTAAATGATCACCGTCAAAATCCACCACAGATTCAGATAACACTGAACGCCAGATGGATAAAAATTCCTCGGCTTCAGCATAACGCTCGTCATGGGCTAAAAAACTGCCTTCAGCCTGCTGTTCGGCAGGGTCTCCACCAGCCACGACGTTGATCAGTAACCGCCCACCAGAGATGCGGTCCAGCGTCGAAGCCATTCTGGCTGACACCACCGGCGATATAAAGCCAGGGCGGGTAGCCACCAGAAACTTGAGCTGCCGGGTTTCATTGATCAATGCCGATGAAATGACCCAGGCGTCCTCGCATGATCTGCCAGAAGGCACAAGGACGCCGCCATATCCCAGGCGATCTGCAGCCTGGGCGATTTGTTTGAGGTAAGAGAGTGTTGCCGGCCTGGCACCTTGGGTGGTACCCAGGTAGCGCTGGTCACCGTGGGTAGGCAAAAACCAGAATATTTCCATGAGATGAGTTTCCTTTTATTCATGCTGCATACATAAACAGGCATACTGCAAAGACCATGCCATAAATAAAATTTAACAAATTCATATACTTACAACTGAAAAAAGCAGAGTTGCTGTTTTATCAGCACAATCACACCGCATGCTGCTGTATCAGCAGCATTGTTGCTGATAAAACAGCATAGCCCTGCTGCAAGCCCAAGTCAGGCATTTTAAAAATATCAGCCAGCGTCAGGAAAAAACTACCGCAAGCGACTGATTTTATTCAACTAATCATCAAAAAACCCGCTTGCGCCAGCCTGCAGATAAGCATATTCAGAGTTGGCACAAAACATGCTGAATCATCAGCATATGTAATAAGCTGGATATAACTTTTGAATATAAATCATTTTTCCTTCATCCCGCCGGTGCACCTTAATGAAGGCCTGGGTGCGCTAGAGGTCGCCAGACAACTGGCGGATGCTTTTTCTCTGACCGCAGTAGAGAGGGATCACCGCGGTGGTACTCCTAAGGTGGAGCGTGATGCCATACGCAACAGCGGATTACTGTCGCTGATCATCCCCAGCGAGTATGGCGGCCATGGCTCCAGCTGGCAGGAAACGCTGACAGTGGTGCGCGAGTTCGCAAAAGTGGATAGCTCTATCGCTCACGTTTATGGTTTTCAGCACTTGATGCTGGCGACTGTGCGCTTATTTTCCAGGCCGGATCAGTGGCAGCGCTGGTATGAGCAGACAGCACAACTCAACTGGTTCTGGGGCAATGCCTTGAACCCCTTGGACGAGCGCACCATTTCTAAAAGCTATACTCACTGGCACGAGTTCTCGGGAAAAAAAAGCTTTTGCTCAGGCGCACTCGATTCCGAGATGCTGATTGCCTCAGCGAATCGCAAGAGCGATGGCGAGCTGGTGATCGCGGCTATCCCTACACTACGCACCGGCATCACCATCATGGATGACTGGGACAACATCGGTCAGCGTCAAACCGACAGCGGCACAGTCAATTTTGAAAAAGTGCGGGTAGAAGACAATGAGCTGCTGACTGAGCCTGGCCCCTTGAGCAACCCCTACGCCTGCCTGCGGCCATTGATCGCCCAGCTAATACTGACCAATATCTATCTGGGCATCGCAGAAGGTGCGTTCAACGATGCACAAAACTACACCCTGCACGAAGCCAGGCCATGGAAGAATTCAAATGTGGCACTGACCAGCCAGGACCCCTACATTCTCGGGCATTATGGTGAGTTCTGGGTGGGCCTGGAGGCAACGCGCGCATTAAGCGACCTGGCAGCAGAAAAGCTGGATAGCGCCTGGGCAAAAGGCCTGGCTTTAACCGAAGAAGAACGTGGCCTGGTAGCCACCAGTATCAGCACGGCAAAAGTGCTGGCCACTCGCACCGGACTGGACATCACCAGCCGCATGTTTGAAGTCGCAGGCTCCAGAGCCACACATGCCGGCCTGCGCCTGGATAGACATTGGCGTAACCTGAGAACGCACACCCTGCATGATCCATTAGATTACAAAATCAAGGAGCTGGGAGAATGGGCGCTGAATGGCAGCTTCCCTAAACCTACTTTTTACTCATGAATATTATGGAAAAATTTATTGATAATCTTGACCAGTCTCATGATGTGCAATACCGCGAAAGTGATAAAAAGCTGCTGACGCTGCCGAATTCGCGCACCTTGACCACATCGATACGAGCGACGGCGCAGGTGTTCGAAGACCCCAAGTCTATCGCCCTGCTCAGCCGTATCAATCAGATCGCGCCTAGCGATGCCAACGTGCTTATCATAGGGGAAACCGGTACCGGCAAAGAACTGATCGCGCGCCATGTGCATGAGTTAAGCAACCGCAAGGGCAAGCCATTCGTGGCGGTCAACTGCGGCGCTTTTTCGGACACCCTGGTTGAGAGCGAATTATTCGGGCATGAAAAAGGCGCTTTTACTGGCGCGTTTGTCGCCAAAGCTGGCTGGTTTGAAGCTGCCAATGGCGGCACGCTGTTTTTAGACGAGATAGGCGACCTGCCACTCAGCATACAAGTCAAATTGCTGCGGGTGTTACAAGAGCGTGAAGTTGTCAGACTGGGTTCACGCAAAGCTACCCCTATCGATGTGCGCCTGGTCGCAGCGACTAACGTCAGGCTGGAAGAAGCAGTACAGGCAGGTAATTTCCGCGAAGACCTGTTCTACAGGCTCAGGGTGGCGCACCTGGAATTACCGACACTGAGAAATCGCCCTGGCGATATCCTGCCTCTGGCCGAATACTTTGTGGGTGAATATACACGCCGCCTGGGCTATGCAGAGATCAGGCTGGACGACTCGGCCAGGCAGAAGTTATTGCAGCACACCTGGCCAGGCAATATTCGTGAACTGGAAAATGTGATCCATCATTCGCTACTGATCTGCAGAAACAATCTGGTGCGTAGTGATGACCTGCATTTGTCATCCATACAACTGCACAGGCAAAAATCGGAACAACCGCTGCAACACCATGCCGAAACTGATGCACTCAAAGAGGCATTTGAGCAGTTGTTTGAATCTGGCAAAGACGATCTGTATACCTATTTTGAAGATGCTTTCGTCAAAGCGGCCTATGACCATTGTCATCAGAATCAGGTGCAGACGGCAAAACTGCTGGGCGTCAGCAGAAATGTAGTGCGGGCGAAGCTGATCAAGATGGGAGCGATCAATGCGCTTAGATGATCTGCGACCAGCCAGCTCCGCGGCAAGAATCAGCTTAACTGCCACTTCCAAATTACCTACCCGCTTTGGTGTATATGTATTACACGTTTTTCAGGATCATCAGGCCGGGGTCGAACATATCGCCTTAGTGCTGGGAGAGATTGAGAATAGCAGCAATGTACTGGCAAGAGTGCACTCCGAGTGCCTGACTGGCGATATCTTCTCCTCGCAGCGCTGCGATTGTGGCGAGCAGCTTGAAGCGTCACAATCGCTTATTTATACCGCACAACAGGGGGTGATCATCTACTTGCGCGGCCATGAAGGCAGAGGCATAGGCATCACCAATAAAATACTGGCCTATGCCTTGCAAGACCAAGGTCTGGACACGGTTGAAGCAAATTTAGAATTGAATCTGCCAGTCGATAGCCGACACTACGATGCCGCGGCGGAGATACTAAAAATGCTGAAAGTCAGGTCTATCCGGCTATTAACCAACAACCCGGACAAGGTCTCTGCACTGTTAAGCAGCAAGATACTGATAGATAGCATACAGCCTATACAGACATCGCCGAATGCGTTCAATCACGCCTATCTGCAAACCAAGCAGTTGAAGTTGGGGCATACACTATTGCTCTGAAAGCATAGCGTATCTATGACTGGCCTTTGCAGTAAGATAAAAAGCCACACTCTGGCCTTTGAGTGTGGCTTTGATGTCAGGCAGTCAGCGCTGTTTTTAGCTAAGCTGACTGATGAAACTTATCCCTTATTTAGCAAGGTAAGGGATGGTGCCTGCAACATCAGTATCATCTATCAACTGGAAACGGCTTTCCGTGCCATCTTGCCTGGCTTTGGAGTAAGGCGCATATTCCGGATCATTGGCAAACGCCAGTGCGGCTTCTTTGTTGGGGAACTGGATCAAAGCAATCAATGTGTTTTCCAGTGGTTTACCCTCAAGCACATCAATATTAGCACTACGACTTAGATATTTTCCACCATGCTTTGCGGCAATAATGTGCACATGCTTGGCATATTCAGGCACCCATTCATCATTTTTAAGTAGTACATCTGCAATTAGAAATGCTGTCATTTTTTACTCCTTTTATGGAAAAACGCTTGATTTTATTGGATAGGAAAATTACTGGATGTTTGACGGCTGTTGCACCTGGTCTGCAAGGTCTTCAACGCCGCTGTGTATACTTGCAGCGGGATCAGAACCAGCGCGCAGCAGGCGTCTGTGGTAAACATGATCGATTTCTCCTGATTTTTTGCTTGTGGCTGGATTTGCTTGTGGAAAGATCAGATGCACAAGTCAGGCCATATCTTGGCCTGCATGGCAGTTGGCGTCAAGGGGCCAGGAAAACGCCCTGGCCGTGACAGTCTGGCAAACCTGTGGCATCAGATCCAGTCATGCAAACCACAGGTCACCAATTAGACTTAAGCGGCGGCAGACACCGGCAGCGAGTAATTGACCAGCATCAGGCGCTCGTAGCATTCAAGCAATTTCTTCGCCTGCGCTTCGCTGGACCATACCTGTTCCACATAGCGTTTGCCTTGCTTGCCCACCCGTTCACGCAGTTGGTGATCTATCAGCAGCGTTTGTACCTGCTCGGCAAAATGCAGCTCATCATCCTGTGCGATCAATGCGCCCTGCTCCTGACGCAGGATGGAGGCAGTGCCCAGTTCGGCAATGGCGACCACAGGTGTCTCCTGTGCCATGGCTTCCAGCAGTACCAGACCTTGCGTCTCGCTCTTGGAGGCGAATACAAAGATATCAGCGGCACGGTAAGCGGCATTCAGGCCGACCGCGCGGTCCAGATAGCCGAGGAACATCACATTCTGCTGCAACCCGTTGTCACGCGTCATTTTCTTCAGCATGGCTTCGGCAGGGCCTTCGCCGGTGATCACCAGCAACACTTCAGGATGATCCTGTATCACCAGCGACAGCATTTCCAGCAAGAACTGGATATTCTTTTCGTGCGCGACACGGCCAACGAACATCAATAACGGACGTTGTTCGGGAATCGCGTATTTTTCCCTGAAAGCCAGCCCATCACCCGGCACAAAACGTGAGGCATCCAGCCCGGTGGGGATCACCGAGACCGGGGTAGTCACCCCGTATTGCTGCAGTACATCGCGCATCTGGCCTGAAGGTGACACCACGGTATCTACCTGCTGGCATTGCTTGCGCGACACCCACTGTGCGATATTGACCGCCAGTTTGCGTGGCACCCATGGCAGGTAGTGATGCATATAATCTTCAAAAAAGGTGTGGTAGGTTTCAACCACCGGCACCTGCAGTTTTTTGGCGATCTTGAGCCCGGCATAATGCGCCACAAATGGCGTGTGTATGTGGACCAGATCATAATCACCAGGGTGCAGGCTATCTATATAAGCCACCAGCGCTGACCATTTCATCAAATAATCTTCAGGGTCGAACACGATCTTGCGCGCGGCGATACGTGTGATCCATGCTTCATCCGCACTCAGCTTGCTCTCCATGGCCTGGGCATATTGCGGTGCGATCAGGTGCACGCTATGGCCTTCGCTACGCAGGCTTTCTGCAAACGTGCGTATGCTGGTAGAAACGCCGTTCACACGCGGGAAATACACATCTGAAATCATTAATATTTTCATGCTAATTCTGTCCAAAGCTATGCTTAAGCTGGCCCCCAGTTAACAAATCTCACATAGTTTAACAATGGCAAATGATGCTTTTATGACAAAAATCGCTTTCATATCAACGTCATACAACCGTCATTGATCTGTCATCTGGCGGGCGCAGAGTGCGCACATGCAAAAGCGACATTTTCGATATTTACTGGTCCTGCTGTTACTGATCGCCATGCCCGGCGAAGCGCACGCCTGGGGCCTGTATTCACATGTCGCTTATACCCACAGTTGGATGCAGGCCTTGCCACTGCTACCTTTGCCGTGGCTGGGCGTGTTGCGCCGCTACCCTACCCTGGTGCTGGCGGGGGCTTGCCTGCCAGACCTGGCGGTGGTGTCGCGCACCTTCAATCACAGCCATGGCTGGGGCATAGGCCAGCAACTGCTGCAGACGCGCAATGACAGGCAGCTGGCACTGGGCATAGGCTATAACGTGCATTTACTCACCGATGTGGTCGCCCACCAGCATTTTGTACCCACTTTTGAGGCCAAGTGGCAGCATGACAGCCTGCTCACGCATGCCGCGGCCGAGTGGGCCATGGATGCCTACCTGCAGACCACAGACTTTCCCTCGCCTTCGAAACTGCTGCGTATACACCGCAAAACCATAGTCGAGACCTTAACGCAAACCATGCAGTGCGAGGCAAATATCGTGGAAAAAGCGGTATCCAGGCTGGCCACTGCCGATCAGGCATTGCGCCTGTCGCGTATCCCGCAATATCTGTTACGCCGCTATGGCAGGCTGGATAGCGAGTTTGAACACAAACTCGGCTATTACCGCGACCAGGTCAGCCTGGCATTGCAGGATCTGCCGCAATTGCTGAACGGCGCTTTCCCCTCCTTGCATGCCGAGCATGTCAATCTGGGCATGGAACAACTGGATGACTGGCGCCGCAAATGTCTGCAGGATGCCAGGCTACGCCCTACCCGCGCCATCAGCGCGTTTGAACATTACCAGCATCAGTGGTTTAACCAGCCAGACAGCTAGCCGGATATTCGGCAAGCTGGCAGGCATTCAATGGCACAGGCTTTTAGCCGCGATATAGCCTGGCGTGACTTGAATCTGGGGCCGCAGTCACCATCTAATGAATATCTAAGCCGCCACCCCACCACACGCCCCATGCCACCCTTACGCTTTCTGCTCACTGTCACCACGCTGGTCAGTGTTTTACACTATTACATAGGTGCACGTTTGCTCAACAGCCTGGCCTGGCCGGACTGGGTATTATGGGGTGGATGGGGTTTCCTGATACTGTCTACGCTGCTACAACCTATTGCGTTTCTGGCCCGCCGCTTTCGCGACCAGGCGCTGCGCGATATCAGCAGCTGGATCTCTATGACACTGATGGGCGTGTTTTCTTCGCTACTGGTACTGACGCTGTTGCGTGATGCCTTGTTACTGACAGTGGCTGGCCTGGATGCCTTGCATGTGCTGCAGGCGGATTTCATCGCCATCGAAAAGAATACGGCTTTACTGGCTGCCCTGGGCGCGCTGGTCATCAGTGTGATCGGGTTTTTCAATGCGCGCAGATTAGCCACGGTAGTCAAGATCAAGGTGCCATTGCGCAACCTGCCTGCCGTGTTGCATGGCTTCCGTATCGTGCAGATCAGCGATATCCACGTCGGGCCTACCATCAAGCAAGGTTATCTCTCGCGTATCGTGAATCGCGTCAATGCGCTCGAAGCTGACCTGATCGCCATTACCGGCGACCTGGTGGATGGCCGTGTCAGCGAACTCGCCAGCCATACCCGGCCGCTAGCCTCTCTGACTGCGCGCCACGGCAGTTTTTTTGTCACTGGTAACCACGAATATTACTCCGGCGCACTGGACTGGATACAGGAATTGCAACGGCTGGGCATACAGGTCTTGCTCAATGAACATGTGCAGCTGTCACATGATGGGGCGACACTGGTATTGGCGGGCGTCACCGACTACACCGCTGGCGGCTTCTACGCGCACCACCAGAGTGACCCGCATGCCGCGATCGCCGGTGCGCCGCAGCATGCGCCCAAGATACTGCTCGCGCACCAGCCCCTGAGTGCCAAAGCCGCCGAGTCTGCCGGCTTTGACCTGCAGTTATCCGGGCATACCCATGGCGGCCAGTTCTGGCCATGGAAATATCTGGTGCCACTGCAACAGCCCTATGTCGCCGGCCTGCACCGTTTAAAAGACTTGTGGGTGTATGTGAACCGCGGCACCGGCTACTGGGGGCCACCCAATCGCTTTGGTTCCCCTTCGGAGATCACCTGTCTGACGCTAGTGCCTGCTGATTAAGTACCTGCACTTGATTAAACACTGGCATCAAGCCTCTACGCGTCGGCGATAAAGCACATCGGGCAGATAGCTGGCCAGCACCAGCAGTATCGCCAGCACCAGGTAAACCGCCCGTAGCGGATAGTCGGTGACAAAACTGGCGGTGGCTTTTTTCGCCGCGATGGCACGGTAAAACCCCTCCTGGTCCTGCCCTTTCAGGTAACTGCCCTTGAACTCTGCAGACAGCTCTTTCAGGTAATCTTCTTCCAGCTGTGACAGCATGCGGTCGTATTCTGCATAAGCCACCGGCGGGTCGGGTTCATCACTGCTGGGGTCAGCATAAGTCACGCCTACGGCACCGGCGTTGTTATTCTCGCTGACCGGCCAGTAGCCTACCGGCTTGTTGGCGGTGTTATAGCGGGTGATGGCGACTTTTTCAGGGCCACCTACGCCGACAAAAGTAAAGAACTCGCCTATCTGCACTCCGCTCAGATCCTGCTTGATGGTGACGTTGACGCGCGGTGCTTCATCGCCATCAGTGAAAAACAGCATTTGTGCCGGCTGGTCCAGCCCATCGTAGATATGGGTCGCGGCATGCACGGAAAAACTCAGGCGGCTATTGCCTTTCCAGGCCATGCGCCATTCCAGGTGGTCTATACCGTCGCTGATCACATCCAGGTTCTTGCACACTTCCAGCGGCGTTTGCAGCATGGCCACGTTATCAGAGGCGAAAATGCCCAAACTGAAATAAGTGCCACAGGGCGCTTTATGCACGATCTGCTTCATCAGATGCTGGGCGTAGGCGATGCGGCTGACTTTCTTCTGGCTCAACAGCTCATCTTCGGCATTCATGCTTTGCGACACATCGGTGATCAGCAAATAATGCTGCACCTGCTGCCTGAGCTGTATGCTGGGCTTGAACAGCGCCAACAGCAGCAAACACAAGGCGAGTACATACAGCACCGGCTCATAATACTGTTTCAGCCATGCGATCACTTTCATTATGGCAACCCTATCGGCAGGTTACTCAGTTCCATATGCGACTGGTCTTTGGCGCCCGCCTGCATGCCACGCGCCATCACCGAATGCAGCAGACTCAAATTGAACTTGGCCGCTTGATCTGCCGGCTGCAGGCGCAATGACTGCTCATAGGCGATCTTGGCCTGTGTGTATGCGTAGCGTGCCTCATCCTGGAAAGAACCATCCTCATTGACCGTGCGCACCAGGCCTGACAAGAACAGATTGTTACCGATATTGAAATGGATATGCGGCAACTCGGCTTCTGGTGGCGAGACTTCCAGCAGTTGCGCATAAGTCTGCACCGCATGTTTGTAATCCGCGTGCTTGCCCTGGTCATAAGCGGCAGTAAAACGCTGCAGATAGGGGTAGTTTTTGTCTTTGATCAGGCTGCCACTCTGTATCTGCTGGTTGAGCGCCTGTAGTGACTGTAGCTGCCAGCCGAAATAAACCGCGCCTATCACCCCCGCCAGCGTGATGCTACCCCACAGCCAGTTGGCTTTTTTTGCATGTGTTGCCATTTAGTACATCCTTATATGTTTAACCAGCACCAGGCCCAGGCCCAGCACCAGAGCCGCCACAATCAGGTCTCTGGCATAATCGTGCCCGGGAATGATGATGGCGTATTGAATGACATTCTTCTCCTTGGCGTCTATCTCGCGCAAGGCAGATTCCAGTGCCGTGGCGTTATCCGCCTCAAATGCCTTGTATTTGACTTTGAGCGATCTGAAGAACCTGTCCAGCGAGATCGCTTCTGGTGTACGTTCTTCTTCATAAACGTTGTCGCTGAAAATACTGATGTCATCAGGTTCGCGCAGCACTATCCAGTACAAATTGATTTTTTTACCTGTCAGCTGTTTCTGGATCTGGTATTTCACGCGCGGGCTTAATTTACCGGCGCCATCAGACAGCAATACGATGGCACGCGAGCCGGTACTGGCGATATTCTCAAACAGGGTCACGGCGTTGGTGATACCGGCGCCGATATTGGTCTGGTTCAGGGCCGGGCCGGTCGCTGCCTGGATCGCCGAGTGTATGCCATCACGGTTGGTGGTGATCTTCATGCCATACAAGGCCGAATTGGTGAAACCGACCACGCCCATCATGTCATCCGGTCTGGAATCGATAAATGCGGTGATCAAGCGTCTGGCAGCAGCGGATTTGATCTCTGCCGCATGCCCGCCAGTGCTTTGCCCGGCAAACGGGTGATCCATACTCACACTGCGGTCTATCACAAACACGCTTTGTGCACCTTTGCCTACCTTTTGCTCCTGGTGGCTATCGCCCTGCGGGCTGGCCAGCGCCAGCACCAGGCAGAGTAACAACAGCGAAGTCGCGGTTTTCACCAGGCGGTTAGCGGTATCAGAGAACGGGTCGGCAGGGACCATCTGCAACCAGGAATAAGATTGCGCATGCCGGCTTTTTAACAGAAAAGGCACAGCGACTACTGGTAACAGCAGCAAGAACCAGGGGTGTAACCAATGCATCAGACGCCCCGTTCACAATCGCGCAGCTGGCGCGTAAAGGTTTTACATTGCTGCAGGTAGGCAGCGGCGTCATTGGTTTGCCCGCTATACAGCACCGCATTGGCCTGGGCAAAGAAAGCGTGCAGCTCTTGTTCCAGCGGTTTAAAGCCTGGCTGCTGGAGAAGGAACTCAGGCACATGTTTAGCCAGCATCTGCTGACCAAAACGCTGGTTCAAGGCATCCTGCACCAGCAGGGCGGCCTGCTTCTGGCCTTCGGCATTCGCCGGCAGTTTTTTCAGTTTGCGGTAGGCACGCGAAAAATGGCTATGCCTCATAGGCAACAAGCTCCAGTCTGCATGCCGGTATAGCAGCACCAGGCCGCCAACCACGGCCAGTAACAGGCTAATGGCCAGCCCGCGTTGCGGTGTCTGCGTGTCGAGCAAGGCCGGGCGGTATTGCGCGATCACGCTTTGTTTGGCTTTTTGTAACTGGTCTGGCAGTTGCGCCACCAGCCAGAAGCGCCAGGAAGGCAAGCTCACCGTGGCGCCACTGTTAAATGTCAGTTGCTCGGCTGGCAGTTGCAATTGCAGCGGTTTGCCACTGCTGGCGAATACCTGATAATCAAACACCAGGGTATAAACCTGTTGTCCGCCCTGTTTCTGGCTAGCTATCTGTAATTGCCTCAGCTCAACGCCATTGCGCTGCAAACCTTTCAGCGGCAGCTGGCTATCATTGAGCTGATCACCGGCAGCCACCGAGAGCCGGATAGTGCGCTGTAACACATCGCCTATCTGTATGCCGGCATAGGAAGCCGGATTATGCACACTGAGCACCTGTACCTGGGCCGCCGCGGTTTCGGCGTAGGCCAGGGTGGGACACACACAGGCGATCAACCACCCTAAAAAAATCTGTTTCATCAGCACACTCTAATGGATAAGTTGTTCAAAATAGTCCGACAGCAAGGCCGCTTCAAAGCGCCCGGAGACATACAGTGGCCGGATATCAAAGCGCGCAAACAGTTGGTCCAGCGCCTGTTTACGTTGCTCGAACATCTCGACAAACTGGGCACGTATGGCCTGACGGAAGAAAATGGTTTTTTGCTCGCCGGTTTCCGGGTCCTGCAGATTGCCAAAACCGAAGCGCGGTAAACGCTGATATTCCAGCGGGTCCCACAATATGATAGGGATGATCTGGTGATTGGCCATCAGGTTCAGGCCATGCTCTATCAGTGACAATGGCAGATGGAAATCCGATATCCAGAACACCAGGCCTTTTTGCTGACCCAATAAGCCGGCTGCCTCCCCCACACCGCTGCCATCGCGGCGGGCACTGCGAAAATCACCGAGTTCGGCGATGGTGGCGAATGACTGGTGTGCATGGTGGCCAGGCGACTGGCTCAGATGCGGGATCACATGCTGGTCATAACTGACCATGCCAAACAGGTCGCTGTTGTCGTGCGCAGAGCAGGCAATAGACGCCGCCACAGCCTGCACCGTATCCAGCTTGCGTAGCTGCCCCTGAAACTGCATGGAGCTGGACAGGTCGCACACCGCATACAGCGGTGAAGAGGCTTCCTGCTTGAACACGCGCACCTGTATCTGCTCGTAGGGGTCGCGTATGGTTTGCCGCAGATCGACACGCCTGGCATCCGGGTAATCAACCAGTGACACATGTTTGCTGAACTCATCACCCGGCCCGCGCTGTATACCCAGGTGCTCACCAGTGTGCACACTGGCTGAACGCCAGGGCACCTGGTAGAAAAAAGGCTGGGCGTAATCTGGGATCATGCTGCTTTAGCCCTGGCAGGCACACTGACTGTAGCCAGGATCTGGTTGGTCAGCTCGCGCGACAACTCGGTGCGACGGCTCTCGAACATAGGGTTAAGCACCAGCCTGTGCGCAATGATCTCATGGAACACCGCGTGTATATCTTCGGGGAACAGACTGTCACGGTTCATCAACCATGCATGCACGCGCGCTGCCTTCAACAGCATGCCCATGCCGCGAGGGCTGGCGCCGGTATGTATCAGGCGGTTAACATCTACGCTATCGAGCTGGATTCCGAAAGCCGCAGGTTTTTGTGTGGATTCCCACAGATCCAGTGCGTAGTCTTCCAGCACATCACTGGAGCGGATATGGCTTTGCAACACGTCAGAGAAAGCATTGAGCTGGTCGTAGGCCAGCACGCCCGCATCTACTTGCTGGGTCAGGCGCTCGGCATGCTGGAATTTCACATCGAACATCAAGGCCTTACGCAGCGCACGGTCTTCAGGGATCTCGATAGGGATCTCCATCATAAAGCGGTCACGCGCCGCTGAAGGGATCTCGAAGGTCTCATTTTTTTCCACCTGGTTGCGGTCAGCAAACACCAGCATGTGCGGCAGACGATATTCTTTTTTAAATGCGCTGATATGGCGTTCAGCCATCACCCGCAACATCAATGCATGTACTTGCGGCCTGGCGCGGTTGATCTCGTTAAAGAAAAACACTGACAGTTGCTCACCGGCGCGCAGCAAAGGCCCCTCTTCCACTTTCGGCCTGCCATCCTCACCGAGGAAAGTATGGTAGATCAGGTCGTTCGGCATGAGATCGACCGTGCCTTCAATACGCTCGTAGGCGCCACCCAGACCACGGGCGATAGATTGCAGCAAAGTGGTTTTACCTACGCCTACACCCCCCTCCAGCAGCACATGGCCACGGGCAAAAATAGCGATATTGATGGCGCGGATTGCCTTGTCCTGGCCGACCACTACTTTCTTCACTTCGTTTTCGAGTGTCAGCGCATGATCGCGCCACTCGGTCAATTGTGTTTCGATTGATACGGATGTCATGGTTATCCCTTGTTTACAAATTCAGCCGGGGCTATGATGCCAAAGTAGCTTATGGAAAGGTGTTGAAGAACTGGTTGCAATTTGTGGTACGCCACGTTAATATGCAGACAGGTCTGTTCACTTACTTTCTAGTCTACTGCAGCCATCGAAAAAAAAGCAAGAAGATTTTTAGGGGTTATCAGCGTGAATGTACTAGCGATTGTGAATAAGACGGGGCAACGTGGTATGCGTACCGCCAGGGCTTACGCCGCCCAAGGCCTTTGGCAACTGGGGCTGAAGCAGTGGAGCAGGCAGGCGCCGTTCTACCGGCTGCGCCACCAGCTGGTGAGCTGGAACACGCAGCGCGTGGCAGCCTCTGGAATGGATGCCGCATTGAATGCGCAGGATATCTCGCATATACGCCATTTGATAGAACAGGCGCAGCAGCAGTCGCTGGCACCGGTGTCGCCCACCCTGCTAGACCAGTGGTTTTTTCAGGCGGTGGGTGCAGTGCGTGTGCAGTCGCAAACCGGTGTAGCAACTGCCTGGCATCTGTTTGAACAGTCTGTGCATGAGCAGTTAGGCGCGCCAGCATGGCAACGCTCACTGTCTTTAGGCCTGCTGGTGACGTTGTGCGTGGTGTGGATGAGCATGGTCGCCCCGGTGCAGCAACCGGCAGCAATTGCTGAGTCGCCTTATGAAGAAGCGCAATTGAGCGACACCAGTGGTACGCCTGACCCGGTGACCATCAGTCTGCTCAATCTGGCCTACCAGAAGATGCAAAATGGCAGCTGCCAACTGCCGCAGGCAGCCATGCTGCCCGATGCACAGCGTCAGGCGTTTATCATGTTTGTGACCAAGGGCAAGGTAGATGTAGCGCATGTAGAGCAATTACGGCAGGCGCTGGGCTATGTCAGTTGCCTGTATCCGCAGGAACTCATGCATCCGCAAGGACGTGATCGTGGTGAAAGACTATAAGCAAAAAATTCGGGATATCCCAGCAATGGGAAAAAAATGACCAGAAGTTTGGTAAAAAAGGATAAGTGATGAACATGCGAGAGAAAATATTAACCATTGCCAGCAGCCTGTTTGATACCAGAGGCATACAGGCTTCAGGTGTTGATACCATCATCATGGAAGCGGGCGTCGCCAAAGCCACACTGTACAAGCACTTCCCCAGCAAAAACCAGCTGATCACAGCCTATCTGCGTGACAAGTCTGATAAATTTTATGCCTGGCTGAATGCACAACTGGCGAACCAGAGAACTGAATCGATAGAACTGCTGATCCAACTGTGCGAACTGCTGGAACAATGGATCACGCAGCCGGAATTCCATGGCCTGCCGTTTCATATCGCCGCCGTCGAGTTCCCTGATCCTGAACACCCTATCAATCAATACTCGGCGGTACTTTCGGTAGAGCTGCAGACCTATTTGTGCAAGATCGCCCGCAATGCAGGTGCCAAAGACCCGGAAGCACTGGGCCAGCAATTAACCATATTGTTTGAAGGTGCTGCGCTGGTAGAACGACTGGCACCGAATACCGGCGCCGCCAGCCGTGCCAAACTGGCTGCCATCACCCTGGTGCACAGCGCCACCTGATTTAAAACAAAGCCTATGTGTGCGCCTGCTGCGTGGTGCCCACATAGGCTGTTATAAGCTCGCTAGCCATTTTTACCATCGCCAGCAATTCTGCCTGCGTTACCCCGCTTACCGCTTGTACTGTCATCCCCTGATGCAAGGTCATCACCAGCCTGGCCAGTGCCACAGCATCGGCGTCAGCAGATAGATCCCCTTCTGCCCTGGCACGTTCAAAACGTTGCGCCAGCTTTGCTTCAGTAGTGTTGCGGTAGCCACTGAGCAAGGTCTGCATGTGCGCAGCTTCTGCGCTGCAAGCCAGTGCTCCCTTGGTGACCAGACAGCCGGCAGCATGACTGCCCTCCGCCAGCATATTGGCTGCCTGCGTCAGCAAGGCATGTATCACCTGGGCGGCGGTCGGCTCCTGTAACGAGGTGGCGATAAAACCGGCAGGCCCTTGCACATAAGCGTCCAGCGCTTTCTGAAACAACGCTTCCTTGCTGCCATAAGCCGCATAAATGCTGGCTTTGTTCATATCCATAGCGGTCATCAATGTCGCCATCGAAGTCCCTTCATAGCCATGCTGCCAGAATGCATGCATCGCTTTTTCCAGCGCCGTATCGTAATCGAACGCCACTGGCCGACCGCGTTTTTTGGGCATCACCGGTTCATTCATCTTATATTCCTGATTGATTTTTAATTATTATACCACTTGGTATAAAATATGTTGACACCTTTGAAATTGGACAGTATTATTTATTTACCGATTGGTATTTAATTTAAACAAAGTCAAAAAAGGAAACTCAACATGAGCACTACTCAACAACGTATCGCCTTTATCACCGGCGCCAACCGCGGCATAGGCTTAGAGACTGCCAAACATCTGGGCGCGCAAGGTATTAAAGTCATTATTGGCGCGCGTGATAATGCCAAAGGGGCTGAAGCTGTGGCACAACTGAAAGCGGCAGGGGCAGATGCTGAATATCTGCACTATGACGCGGCACTGCCGAACTCACCACAGGCAGTGGCCGCAGCCTTGCAGTCGCGCTTTGGCAAGCTGGATATCCTGATCAACAATGCCGGCATATTGAAAGAAACGCTGATCGGGCAGAACAACACCCTGACCGTTGACCAGGAAACGCTGAGAACCACGTTTGAGGCTAACTTTTTTGCCGTGGTGTCGTTGACACAAGCCTTACTGCCTTTATTGCAAAACTCAGCCGCAGGACGTATCGTTAACTTATCCAGCATACTAGGTTCGCAAACCTTGCATAGCACACCAGAATCGCCTATCGATGTGGCTAAAGGCCTGGCTTACAACGCTTCAAAAACCGCACTGAATATGTTCACCATCCACCTGGCACATGCCTTGAAAGACAGCCATATCAAAGTCAATTCTGCGCACCCTGGCTGGGTTAAAACCGAATTGGGTGGCGAGAACGCGCCTATGGAGATCAGTGATAGCTGGAAAACATCGGTGAGGCTGGCGACACTGGACGATAACGGGCCAACTGGCGGTTATTTTCATGAAGACCAGGCATTGCCATGGTAAGTAGCAGCAAGTCGCGGCTGGCCTTGAAACGGCAACTGCTATTCGCGCTGCTGATGTCACTGGTGACTGTGAATATTGTGAGCATAGCCATCCTGCTCATACACGGGGTACCGCTGGCGCTATTGTTTGAAAAATGGCTCACCAGTATCGTGGTGGCATGGCCTATCGTATTTATCAGTATTTTGCTGGTGGCGCCGCACTTGTTACGGCTGACGGAACGGCTGGTTAAAGACCACGATTAGCCATGGTTTTTAAGGGGGGCTAGCGCGAGGCTGGACTGCCAAGCCTGGCAGACCTGCTCGCATGAGACTGACGGGCAGGTTAGAAAGGCTTACGTGGTTCCAGGTGACGGAAAATAATACGGCCTTTATCCATATCATACGGTGACATCTCTATGGTGATCTTGTCGCCGGCCAGAATACGGATCTTGTGCTTGCGCATTTTGCCGCCAGTATAAGCGATCAGCTCGTGACCGTTATCCAGCTTTACGCGGTAACGCGCATCCGGCAAGATCTCGGTGACTGCACCCTGCATTTCAATTAATTCTTCTTTTGCCATTCAGCATCCTTTAAAAATAAAAAAGCCCGGAATTTCCGGGCCCTTTTCCCGTAGGCCGGTTAACCAGCCTTGCGGACGTAAACTGAATTATTCAATGATTTGAATATTTGCAGCTTGTTTGCCTTTAGGGCCAGTAGCTACTTCAAAGCTCACGCGTTGGTTTTCTTTCAAAGTTTTGAAGCCTGCAGATTGAATCGCAGAGAAGTGTGCGAACAGATCTTCGCCGCCATTGTCAGGAGTGATGAAGCCAAAACCTTTTGAATCGTTAAACCATTTAACTGAACCTGTTACCATAATAAATCCTTGAATGAAAATTGATAATTCGGGCTAATGCCCATAACGAGGATCAAGATGGCGGGAAGTAACGATACACCAAAAGATAGAACCATAGAACAACGACACTACTTGAACTTCGTGAGGGCACACTATGCACGGAATATTCAGGATTGGCAACAAGAATTTGCTAAACCTTAAAAAATTCAAAAAAATCATTAGATTTCAAGGCCTATCGGCGATTAAAGCAGTGATTCTGGGTGCCTGATGGACCATGATTTCGAGCATATTCGGCCATTTTCAGCCCTTAATGCGCACGCAATAATGCAAAGATCCTGGGGTCGTCACAATGCGCTACATTAAAGCGCAACCAGGATGACGGCTCCTGGTACGGTCTGAACAGATTACCCGGTGCCAGCATGATATTTTGTCTGGATGCCATGGTCGCCACCTCTGCCGCACTTCGCCCATCTGCCAGCTGTGCCCACACGAACATGCCGCCTTCAGGTTCGGCATGGATAAGCAGACCACAGGCTTCCAGCTCTCTGATCACCTGACCGCGCTTGACCTCCAGCCGGGCGCGTATTTTTTCAATATGTTTACGATAGCGGCCTTCTACCAGTATCTGGTGCATGATGCGCTGATTGATCTCCGAAGTGGTGAGCCCGGACAGCAGCTTGATATCCAGCAACCGCATGGCCAGCTCGCGATGGCATGCAATAAAACCGACCCGCATGCTGGCGGAAATGGTTTTGGAATAGCTGCTGACATAAATCACACGGTTCAGCTGATCTAGCGCCGCCAGTCGCGTCGCATGCTGCGAGTGAAAATCACCATAGATATCATCCTCGACGATATATAAGCCGGACTTTTCTGCCAGTTGCAGCAGCTGGTGGGCGATCGCCGCACTGGTGCTGGTGCCCGTAGGGTTATGTAATACGGTGTTGGTGAAGAACAGTTTGGGCCTGTGAGTCTCAAGCAGTTGTTGCAATACGCTGATATCCGGGCCATTGCTCAGGCGTGGCACCCCTACCAGCCTGGCGCCCAGTGATTTCAGGTAGCCAAACAAAGTGTAATAGCCCGGGTCATCCACCAGCACTACATCACCAGGCTGGATAAATAGCCTGGCTACCAGATCCAGCCCATGCGATGCGCCATTGGTCATGATGATCTGCTGCGCATCCGCACTGATGCCGATATCAGCAAGATTCTTTTGCGACAGTTGCTGCCGCAGCGGCAGGTAGCCGCTGATATCGCCATAAGCGGTTAAAAATGCCCCCGGCTTGCGCGAAAGCTCATGCAGGCTTTTCTGCATGACTTTTTCATCCAGCCAATCGCCAGGCAGCCAGCCACAGCCTGGCCTGATCACATCGGGCACATCCCGGAATGTGTTGTGCAACAGCCACAGCACATCATCTGCACGCTCAAGAAATGTAGTCTGGGTCGGAGTTTCCTGCGTTTTTGCCAGCGGCGCGACATAAAAGCCCGAGCCACGCCTGGACAGCAGATAGCCCTGCGCGACCAGCCTGTCGTAAGCATCAACCACGGTAAAGCGGCTGATGCCATGCTGCACGGCGAAATCGCGGATGGAAGGCAAGCGCGTCCCGGCTCGCAATACCCTTTGTTCCACCAATTGCTTGATGCCAGTGACCACCTGCTCAACCAGCGGGATGGACTCTAGCGGATTCAATGTGAGCAGTGCTGACGTAACTGGCATGGTAAGAGACCCTGTACAGTGCATTTAATTGTTTAACAAATTGTATATGTAGTGTACATGGATTCATGCTTATGATGCGACTGATATCAACCCTGAGAGTCAGAATGAAATATTTCATCATCTGTGTAGCAGTGGCTGGCATCTGTATATCTGTATTGCCGGGCAAACAGTCTGCAGACATACACATGCAGGCAGATGACACTCTAGTTGGTGCATGTATGGCCAACCTGTCTGCAGGCGCTGCCTGCCCGCCTTCTGCACAGTCACAGCACAAATATGTACTGGTCAGAGGCCAGCTGCTGCCGCTATAGGCAGTGGCATCCAGTTGACGCATGTATACCCCCGCACACTTTAGCGAGACAGATAGTGATGCCTTGCAGGCGATCATGCGTAGCTATCCACTGGCAACGCTGGTGTGTGCCTCGGCAGACACCATGCATGCCAATCACCTGCCCCTGCACTTCAGCGCGCACGCCGACACACCAGGCAGGTTGAGCGGACACGTGGCCAGGGCTAACCCACTCTGTGCAGAGGGCATGGATGGCAAAGAGGTACTGGTGATCTTCCATGGCCCGCAGGCTTACATCTCGCCTGCGTGGTATGCTACAAAAGCACGCACCGGCATGGTGGTGCCCACCTGGAATTATGTGGTGGTGCATGCGCACGGCACCCTGAAACTGATAGATGACGCCCGCTGGCTGCATGCGCACCTGGCAAGGCTGACCGCAGAACTCGAAGCCGGTTTTGAAACACCATGGCAACTGGCAGACGCACCCACGGCATTCATCGATAAACTGATACAGGCCGTGGTGGGCATAGAGATAGAGATCAAATGCCTGACTGGCAAATGCAAAGTCAGCCAGAATCAGCCAGTAGAGAACCAGCTAGGCGTGATACAGGGACTGGCTGAGCTTGATCAGCAACAAGCGCATGAAATGGCGGCGACTATCGCCCGTAGCAATCATTTGTGAGGGATACTCAGCTGGCATGCTGCCGGCATTGATATCGCTTTCAGACAACAAAAAACGGATGCCAGTGCATCCGTTCTTTAATCTGATACTGGCTTAAAACAGTGGCGAATACAAGGCGACCAGCACATAGCCTATGCCGGCACCGGCCAATACATCACTCGGGTAATGCAACCCTAATACCACCCGCGACATACCGACCAGCACCACAAACGGGTAAATGATGGGAAACAGCTGCGGATAATGTTGCACAGCGACCATACCGAAAGCCACGGCGTGCAAGGTATGACCTGAGGGAAAGCTGAAATAATCCAGTGGCGTACCGCTTAACAATACATCCTGGCGCACCTGGAATGGGCGCGGGCGGCTGGTCCTGTGCTTGAGCCATTTATATACCAGCGTGCCGGTCAGACCTACCGTGAGCATTTGCAGGCAGACAAACAAACCAGCCTGCCCCTGCGTCAGTGCGATCACCAGCATCAGCAGATACCAGAACATGCCGTCGCCCATGCGAGAGATGGCACGAAACGAGTGGCGGATAAAACGATATTGCCCGGTGTGGCTGACTTTGACACACAGGCGGCTATCCACAGACTGCACCCATCCCAACGTTTGTTGTAGTTTTAGCATCACAGGTCCTTTCCGGGGCTACCCCGGCTATGCTGGAGTAAACCGACTACTTAGGTGTAGCCAGTGTGACTGTGATGCTTGAAACTATCGTGAAGGATTCGTGAAACAAATATGACGCGGTGCTATTTCTACAACACGCGCTATTTCCACAGCATGCGATAAACAAAGCCCGGAAATGAAAACACCAGGAACAGGCACAGGGTGATAGAGTAAAACTCCCAGCCCTGCGGCCAGACCTGGCCCATGACCAGCTGCTCAACAAAATAGGCGATCACCAGTGTGATGAAGTAAGCAGGTAACAGCACGGCAAAGCGTTGCCATAGCTGGTTGATGTGACCTGCGACGCCCAGCCATTTATCCGAGATCCAGCCCAGATTGGCCATAAACAGCATCAATAGCAGATATAAGGATTTAGTTAACATAGGCTTTACTGCAAACTCATCAACAGACTACGGCCGCAGACACTGAGCAAGATCTCGGGGAACAAGCCTAGGCCCAGCAAGGCCAGAGAATGTACGCTTAATACAAAGCGCATGTCCACCGGGGCAGTCAGCGGCGAGTTATCCACTGGTGCGTCGAAATACATTTTGCGTACGATATTCAGGTAGTAGAAAGCGCCTATCACTGCCATCAATACCGCCAGCACCACCTGCCAGGTGAACCCGGCCTGCCATGCCGCTTGCAACACGGTGAACTTGGCGTAGAAACCAATGGTAGGCGGAATGCCTGCCATGCTGAACATAATGATCAACATCAGGAAAGCAAACCACGGGTGACGCTGGTTAAGGCCTTTCAGGTCATCGATCTGCTCGGCTTCAAAACCCTGGCGGCTCAACAGCAGGATAATGCCGAAACCCGCGATCGAGGTCAGCACATAGGTGCTGATATAGAAAAAGCTGGAGGCAAAGCCATTGGCATTCGCACTCATCATGCCAAACAGGATAAAACCTACATGCGAGATGGTGGAATAAGCCAGCATACGCTTGAGGTTGGTCTGCACAATGGCACTGAAATTACCAATGATGATAGAGAGGATAGCCATCAGCATCAGCATATCCTGCCAGTCTTGCGCCAGCGGATGCAGGCCTTGTACCAGCAGACGCACTGTCATCGCAAACGCGGCCAGCTTGGGCACAGAGCCTATCAGCAGGGTCATGGGCGTGGGCGAACCCTGATACACATCCGGCACCCACATCTGGAAAGGCACAGCGCCAAACTTGAAAGCGATGCCAGACACCAGGAACACCAGCCCCAGGATCAATACCGGGCTCTTCTCCTGCTGCAATATGCTATTGGCGATATCACTGACATCCAGGCTGCCGGTCATGCCGTAGATCATGCTCATGCCGTACAGCAGCATGCCGGAAGCCAGCGCCCCCAGTACAAAGTATTTCATGGCTGCCTCTGAAGCGCGCGGATTATCGCGGTCAAACGCCACCAGTGAGTACAGACACAGTGACAGCAGTTCCAGGCCGATATAAATCGTCAGCAGGTTATGGCCGGAAACCATGATCATCATGCCCAGCAGGCCAAACAGCACCATGGCATAAAACTCACCACGGTAGAGATTGCGGTCCTGCAGGTATTTGCGGCTATAGACAAAGATCAGCGAGGTGCCCAGATACATCATCATCTTGATCACGTCTGACAGCGTATCGTCTATGAACATATGCGAGAAGGCAAAGCCTACCGCAGGTGTATGCGTTTTAAAAGTGAAGAACGCCGCTGCAAACAGCGTGAACTGGCTCAGGCCATAAATGATGGAACGGTTTTGCGGCAGGATAAATAGATCCAGCAGCAAAATAAACATGGCCATGCCGAGCAATACCAGTTCCGGCAACAGGGCGAGCAAATCGAATTGCATATTATCCATTTTCTTACATCCTGCCTTAATAGCCTGTGACCGGCAATTTTGAGATCGCCATATGTTTCAGGAATTCGCTACTGGTCGCCTGCATGACCTCGGTGATCGGGTCTGGATACAGACCAAAGCCTATCACCAGAATAGCCAGAACGCCGAGGATGAGGAATTCGCGTTTATTTAAATCTGTCAGCTCTGCCACATGGTGGTTGCTGACGTCGCCGAAGAATACGCGCTTGGTCATCCACAAGGTATATGCCGCGCCAAAGATCAGCGTGGTGGCAGCCGCAAAGCCTACCCAGAAGTTGAATTTCACTGCCGCCAGTATCACCATGAACTCACCGACAAAGCCTGAGGTGCCTGGCAGACCGCTGTTGGCCATGGCAAACAGCACCGCGAACCCGGCAAATACCGGCATTTTGTTGGCAACGCCGCCATAGGCCGAGATCTCGCGGCTGTGTACCCTGTCATACAGCACACCTACACTGAGGAACATGGCAGAAGAAATAAAGCCGTGCGAGATCATCTGCACCATCGCCCCTTCCAGAGCGAGCTGGCCAAACATGAAAAAGCCCAGCGTGACAAAACCCATGTGCGAGATAGAAGAATACGCGATCAGTTTCTTCATATCGGTTTGCACCAGGGCCACCAGCGCGATATAGACGACGGCGATCAGCGACAGCACTATCATCGCGGTGCTGAAATAATGCGAAGCATCCGGCGCGATCGGCATGGCAAAGCGCAGGAAACTGTAACCACCGAGTTTCAGTGCGATGGCTGCCAGCACCACAGAACCGCCGGTAGGTGCTTCCACGTGAGCATCCGGCAACCAGGTATGCACCGGCCACATCGGGATCTTGACCGCGAACGCCATAAAGAAGGCAATAAAAATATAAATCTGCGCCTGCATGCTGAGTGGCAGCAGGTAGTAATCGGCCAGCTCAAAACTGCCGGTCTGGTGATACAGGTGTATAAATGCCACCAGCATCAGCAAGGAACCGAGCAAGGTGTACAGGAAAAACTTGACCGTGGCATACACCCGGTTAGGCCCACCCCAGATACCGATCACCAGGAACATCGGGATCAGCATCGCTTCCCAGAACACGTAGTAGAGTATCGCATCCAGCGCCGTGAACACCCCTATCATGATACCGCTCATGATCAGGAAAGCCGCCATATACTGGGCGATATGCTTGGTGATCACTTCCCAGCCGGCCAGCACCACGATCACGGTAGTAAAGCTGGTCAGCAGCACCAATGGCATGGAGAAGCCATCTATGCCCAGGTGATAATGCATATTGAATGCAGGCACCCAGGGCAGCAACTCTTCAAACTGGAAGAAGCCATCCTGCACATCAAACATCGTGTACAGCGGGATGGTGACCAGGAAACTGGCCAGGCTGCCCGCCAGCGCCAGCCAGCGCGTCAGTGTCGCCTTGTGGTCGCCCCCGAGCAGCAATACCAGCACGCCGGAGAATACCGGCAGCCAGACGGCCAGACTTAACCATGAAATACTTGTGAGGTCGGCTTGCATCATTAATTGATTTTTATAAAGAAAGTCATGAGAAGGAATACGCCTATGATCATTGCAAAAGCGTAGTGATAAATTAAACCTGATTGCACATTACGTAATCTGGCTGCGATCTTGCCCATGGTCCTGGCAGTGCCATTCACCATCGCGCCATCGATCAGTGTGATATCGCCGAACTTCCACAGCAAGCGGCCCAGGTAACGCGAACCACCGGCAAAGAATTTCTCATTAAAGCTGTCGAAACCGTATTTGTTATCCAGTATGCGGTAAATCAGGTCAAAGCGCTGTTTGATCGCAGCCGGGATATCCGGGCGCTTCATATAGAAGAACCAGGACAGCAACACGCCAGAGGCCGCCAGAATAAATGGCAGGCTGGCAAAGCCATGTATCGCCATGCCGGCCGGGCTGTGCATGAACTCATGGTAGTGATGCGCCAGGTGTTCCATCGCCGGATGCGCTTCAGCATCGACAAAGATCACGTTCTTGAAGAAATCGCCAAACACCATGGGTTCCAGCGCAAAATAACCGATCAGCAACGATGGGATAGCCAGCAGGATCAATGGCAGTGTCACCACCCAGCCCGGCTCATGCGGGTCATCCTCAGGGCCCAGGCCGTGGTGATGGGCATCGTCATGCGCGTGATCGTCAGCATGCGCATCGTGCGTCTCATGTGCATCTTTGCTGTCATGGCTAGGTGCTGCATGCGCGTGCGCTGCATGGCGCCATTTCTCCTCACCATGAAACACCAGGAAATACAGACGGAAAGAGTAGAACGCCGTCACGAATACACCAACGATCACGGCAAAGTAGGCAAAGCCGCTACCGGGGATATGCGACAACTCGACTGCTTCTATGATGCTGTCTTTGGAGTAAAAGCCGGAGAAGAACGGCGTGCCTATCAAGGCCAGCGAACCTATCAGCGAAGTGATCCAGGTGACAGGCAGGTATTTTTTCAGGTTACCCATGTTGCGGATATCCTGATCATGGTGCATGCCCATGATGACAGCACCCGCACCCAGGAATAACAACGCCTTGAAGAAAGCATGTGTCATCAGGTGGAAAATAGCCACTGAATAAGCTGAGGCACCCAGCGCGACCGTCATATAACCCAGCTGTGACAGTGTGGAATAGGCCACCACGCGCTTGATATCGTTCTGGATGATGCCGAGGAACCCCATGAACAAGGCGGTGATCGCGCCTATCACCATCACTGTCGACAAGGCAGTGGTCGATAATTCATATAGCGGCGACATACGCGCAACCATGAAGATACCGGCGGTGACCATGGTCGCCGCGTGGATCAGCGCAGAGATCGGCGTTGGGCCTTCCATGGAATCCGGCAGCCATACATGCAGAGGCACCTGTGCCGATTTACCCATGGCGCCAACAAACAGCAGCAGGCAGGTGACTGTCATCAGCGACCAGGAATAGTTACCCAGCAGATTGACCTGTGCCCCGGCCAACGAAGGCGCACGCTCAAATACGGTGGCGTAATCCAGGCTGCCAAAATAATAGAGCACCATGCCTATGCCGAGCAAGAAACCAAAGTCGCCCACCCGGTTGACCAGGAAAGCTTTCAGGTTGGCGTAGATCGCCGTTGGCCGTGTGAACCAGAAACCGATCAGCAGATAAGACACCAGGCCTACCGCTTCCCAGCCGAAAAACAGTTGCATGAAGTTATTGCTCATCACCAGCATCAGCATGGAGAAAGTAAACAGCGAGATATAGCTAAAGAAACGGCTGTAGCCCGGGTCTTCATGCATATAGCCTATGGTGTAGATATGCACCATCAGTGACACGAAAGTCACCACCACCATCATCATGGCACTCAGGTTATCGATAAGGAAACCGACTTCAAAATGGATGTCGCCGGAATTTAGCCAGGTGTACACCGATTCATTGAGGGTAAAGCCAGCCAGCGTCTGGCTGAGTATGTTCACCGACAAGATAAAAGCGCCGCCTACGCCGGCAATGGTGATGACGTGTGCAGCCCAGCGTGGCAGGTAGTTGCGCAACAAGCCGACCACCGCAGCTGCCAGCAGGGGCAGCAGGGGGATAAGTATCAGGATTTGTTTTATTGTCATTGCACTTAACCTTTTAACTGATCCAGATCATCAACATTGATGGTATGCAGATTACGGAACAGCACCACCAGGATGGCGAGGCCTATCGCTGATTCAGCCGCCGCGACCGTCAGTATGAAAAACACGAATACCTGGCCGGCAATATCATTGAGGTAATGCGAGAAGGCAATGAAATTCAGGTTCACCGCCAGCAGCATCAGCTCAATCGCCATCAGCAGGATAATGACGTTCTTGCGGTTGAGGAAGATACCGATCACGCTGATGGCAAACATCAGGGCACCCAGGATCAGGTAATGAGACAAGCCGACCATGATTATTTTTTCTCCTCTGGTGCCGGTGGTGGTTCTGGTGGCTCTACTTCAGCGGGCATAGACACAATGCGCAGCCTGTCGCTACGTTTCACTTTCACCTGCTCGGACGGGTTCATGGATTTGTTATCCTGGCGCTCGCGCAGCGTGAGTACGATGGCCGCGATCATGGCCACCAGCAACACCACGGCAGCCAGTTCGAATGGCAGCAGATAATCGGTATACAACACTTTGCCCAGTGCTGCGGTGTTACTGAAGCCATCAGGGGCGGTCACCGCCTGGCTGGGGTTAAGATTCTTTGCCGACAGCACGATTACCATCTCCGCCATCATCACCACGCCAAAGGTCAGTGCCAACGGCAGGTTAGACCAGAAGCCTTCACGCAGCTTGTCGATATTGATATCCAGCATCATCACCACAAACAGGAACAGCACCATCACCGCCCCCACATAGACCAGTATCAGCGCGATAGCGAGGAACTCCGCTTCCAGCAGCAGCCAGATACCAGCGGCGGTAAAAAAAGCCAATACCAGGAACAGCGCGGCATGCACCGGGTTGCGGGTAGTAATGACACGTATGCCGGAAAACAGCAGTATCGCTGCCAGCACATAAAAAACTATATCGGTGAATATCATGGATTTTCCTGTCCGCGCCTAGCGATAAGCCTTGTCCTGGGTACGATCGGCAGCGATCTCTGCCTCATATTTATCGCCGACTTCCAGCAACATTTCCTTGGTATATAACAGGTCACCGCGCTGTTCGCCGTGGTAATCGAATATACGCGTCTCGACGATGCTGTCCACCGGGCAGGATTCTTCGCAAAAGCCGCAGAAAATGCACTTGGTCAGGTCAATATCGTAACGGGTGGTACGGCGGCTGCCATCTTCACGCTGGTCTGATTCTATGGTGATCGCCATCGCCGGGCACACCGCTTCGCACAATTTGCAGGCGATGCAACGCTCTTCACCGTTAGGGTAACGGCGCAAGGCATGCAGACCACGAAAGCGGTTTGACTGCGGCGTACGCTCTTCCGGGTACTGGATAGTGATCTTCTTGGCAAAGAAATAGCGTCCGGTCAGGGCCATGCCTTTCAGCATCTCCCATAACATCAGACTGCCTAATGTATTTTTAATCGCGTTCAACATGGTAAGGTTTCTGTTATCCCTGTATGTGCATGGTCCAATAGGTGAATATCCATCAATGGAACAAGTAAGCCCACTGCGTTTGCATCATGGCGGCTACCACGACTATCCATACCAGTGTGATTGGAATAAATACTTTCCATCCCAGACGCATGATCTGGTCATAGCGGTAACGCGGGAAGGTCGCGCGGAACCATAAGAACATAAACAGCAGGAAAGCGACTTTGGCAAACAGCCACAGTATGCTGTCCGGCAGGAAAGGCAGTGGTGACAACCAGCCGCCCAGGAACATCAGCGCTGCCAGCATGGACACCAGTATCATATTGGCATATTCAGCCAGGAAGAACACCGCGAACGCCATGCCTGAATACTCGACATGGAAACCGGCCACGATCTCGGATTCACCTTCGGCCACGTCAAACGGAGCACGGTTGGTTTCGGCGACCGCGCTGATGAAATAGACGATGAACAAGGGGAACAAGGGAATAAAGTACCAGTGCCAGAAACCGCCCTCCTGCCCCATCACTATCTTGCCCAGGTTGAGCGAGTTGGCACACATGAGCACACCCACCAGCGTGAAACCCATGGCGATCTCGTATGACACGATCTGTGCGGCTGAACGCAGCGAGCCCAGAAAAGCGTATTTGGAGTTGGATGCCCAACCGGCGATAATCACACCGTAAACCGCCACTGAAGTCATGGCCAGGATATACAGCAAGCCGGCATCGATATTGGCTAATACCAGGGTCGCATCGAACGGGATCACCGCCCAGGCAGCAAAGGCCGGCGCTATGGTGAGTATTGGGCCTATAAAGAACAGCACCTTATTCGACGCGGTCGGCAGGATGATCTCTTTAAACAACAGTTTTAATGCATCTGCGATCGGTTGCAGCAAACCAAACGGGCCGACACGGTTAGGCCCTATGCGCACCTGCATAAAGCCGATCACCTTGCGCTCAAAATAGGTCAGGTAAGCGACGCACACCATCAAAGGCAGCACGATGGCCACGATTTTCACCAGCGTCCAGGTCACCAGTTGCACATCTGGCCAGTAGGAACCAAATAATTCAGCAAAGAATTGCATGTTATGCCATCTCGGTCAGTTGTTTTTCGTAGATCACCACCTGCTCGGCGGCTGCTTTTTCTATGGTGATATCACCCATCAGGTCACCCAGGCCCACGGTCAGCGGGTGTGCTGCGGCCACGCGTACGCAACCTTTGGCCACATGGTTATCCAGGCGCACCTTCAATACCGCGCTGCCCTTATCCTGACGCGCCACCACGATGTCGCCATCCTGCAAGCCCAGCTCGGCCAGCTGCTCACCATGCATGCGTGCCATAGGGCGGATGTTGTATTTGGTTTTCTGCAACGGTGCTGAACGACGTACGATAGGGTCAGACTCGTATTGCGGCACTTCACCTATGCGCTGCAGACCCAGTTTCTTGATATTGACCTGGATTTCAACCAGCTCTTTCAGGTTATTGTTCAGACTACGCCAGACCACGGCCGAAGGCTTCTCGCCATTGAAGACGGCATTTTTCACTTCTTCTGAACTGTTGTAGTCAAACCCTGGCAGGCCCAGGGTATTGGCCAGCACACGTAACACTTTCCAGCCCGGGCGGCACTCGCCTAAAGGACGCGTCACTGCCTGGAAGCTTTGTACCCGGCCTTCCATGCTCATAAAAGTACCCGAGGTCTCGGTGAACGGCGCGATAGGCAACAGGATATCGGCGTTTTCCAGAGCGGTAGACTTGTAGGCGGTCAACGCTACCACGCACTCCGCTTTTGCCATGGCCTCATTCGCCAATGCCGCGTGCTGGCAATCCAGTTCAGGTTCGATATTCAATAACAGGTAGGCCTTGCGTGGCACTTCCAGCATGGCGCGTGCATGCATGCCGGTGGCGCCAGGCATCACGCCTATCATGTGCATGCCGGTGCTGTTGGCCGCCGGCGGCAGGATACCGCCCTTGGCACCACTGATACCGCCTATCGCTTCTGCCATGCTGTACATTTCGGTAAAGCGCGGGTCGCTGAGCGCCATATTACCGAGGAAGATGCCGACTTTAGGCGCGATCAGGATCAGGTCTTCGCGGATACCGGCCAGGCTTTCCGCGATCTTTTGCGTGTTCGGACGTACCTGTATCTCTTCGAGTAACTTGTTCAGTGTCGGCGGCAGGCACAGCGACAACTTTTGCAGGCCGGACATGCCTTTGAGGATCTGCCCGAGCACGTTCACCATATCATTAGGACGCACGATCACTTTGTGGGCGATATCCATCAGCGGATCATTGTCCAGCGGGCTGACTATGCTCAGCTCGGCGCCATTGGCCACCGCCTTGCGGATGCGCTGTGCCAGCAGCGGGTGTTCGTTACGGATATTGGAGCCTATCAGCAGGATGCGGTCCAGCTCTTCGATCTCCTGGATATTGCAGCCCATCCATGGTGTACCTGTGCGCTTGCCATCCAGGCGGAAGTCAGTCTGGCGCAGGCGGTAATCGACGTTGCCACAAGCGAGGCCATCGGCCAGTTGCTTGATCAGGTAGCCCTCTTCCATGGTGCTGTTAGGTGAAACCAGTACTCCCAGCGCATCACCACCATATTGCTTGGTGATGTCCTTGAGCTGGCCGGCGGCGAATTCCAGCGCGGTTTTCCAGTCTGTCTCCTGCCACTGCCCGTTGTGCTTGATCATAGGCACTTTCAGGCGATCCGGGCTGTTCAGGCCTTCATAGGAGAAGCGGTCGCGGTCAGACAGCCAGCATTCATTGATAGATTCTTTTTCACGCGGCAGTATGCGCATGACTTTGTTGTCTTTAACGTGCACTTCAACATGTGAACCCAGGCCGTCATGCGGGGCGATAGAAGGCCTGCGCACCAGTTCCCAGCTACGCGCTGAATAACGGAACGGCTTGCTGGTCAGTGCGCCTACCGGGCACAGGTCAATGATGTTGCCACTAAGTTCGGAGTTGACTGATTGATCGACATAAGCGGTGATCTCGGCATGTTCACCACGGCCGACCAGACCCAGCTCCTGCATGCCACCGACTTCCTTGAGGAAGCGCACGCAACGGGTACACTGGATGCAGCGCGTCATATCGGTGCTGACCAGCGGGCCTATGTTTTTGTTGAAGACTACGCGTTTCTCTTCGGTGTAACGTGAACCTGAAGCGCCGTAAGCCACCGCGATATCCTGCAGATCACACTCGCCACCCTGGTCACAGATAGGGCAATCCAGCGGGTGGTTGATCAGCAAGAACTCCATCACGCTCTTTTGTGCTTCGACCGAGGCTTTGCTACGGGTGTAGATCTTCATGCCATCTGCCACTGGCGTCGCGCAGGCAGGCAATGGCTTATTGAATTTTTCCACCTGTACCAGGCACATGCGGCAGTTGGCGGCCACCGACAGCTTTTTGTGATAGCAGAAACGCGGGATGGCAATGCCTACCGCATCCGCAGCATCAATAATGGTGCTGCCGTGTTCGACCTCTAGTGGTTTGCCATCAATTTCGATATTTAGCATAGTTCCAGCACTGTATTATTCGTTACAAAACATATTGTTAAATGAGCGAGCGGGTGAAGGACAAGGCGCACGGCACGCAGAAACCGCAATGTACTGATGTACATGAGGATTTCGAGCACCGCGCAACGCAGTCATTCGCACGCGCAGCCATTTAACGACCGTCAATCATGGATTTACCATGCTGTATGTAGTACTCAAACTCCGGGCGGAAATGCTTGATAAAGCTCAGCACCGGCGTTGCCGCTGCATCTCCCAACGCACAAATGGTGCGGCCGGAAATGTTGTTGCTCAGATCGGTCAGCAGGTCCAGGTCTTCCATCTTGCCTTTGCCATCCACGATACGCTCAATGATGCGGTAGACCCAGCCGGTACCTTCACGGCATGGCGTACACTGGCCACAACTTTCTTCATAAAAGAAATAGCTCAGGCGCTTGAGTGTTTTCACCATGCAGGTGGTTTCATCCATGACTATCATGGAACCCGCTCCCAGGCTGGAACCGGCTTTGCTCAGGCCGTCGTAATCCATGGTGGCATTTTCAATGGCGCTGGCTGGCATCACCGCAGTAGAAGGTCCGCCAGGAATGACTGCCTTCAGTTGACGGTCTTTCCAGATACCGCCTGCCATTTCGAGCAGCTCTTTAAAAGGCGTGCCCATTTTGATCTCATAGTTGCCAGGTTTTTCAACATGGCCTGATACCGAGAATAACTTGCTGCCACCAGAGTTAGGCACGCCGAGGTCGGCAAACGCCTGGCCGCCGTGCTGCATGATCCACGGGATAGAGGTATAGCTCTCGGTATTGTTGACATTGGTCGGCTTGCCAAACACACCATAACTGGCGGGGAATGGCGGCTTGAAACGCGGCTGGCCTTTTTTGCCTTCTATCGATTCGATCAGCGCGGTCTCTTCACCACAGATATAGGCGCCGTAGCCGTGCACGGCATACAGATCAAAACTGAAACTGCTGCCGAACAGGTTTTCACCGAGGTAGCCCGCTTCGCGTGCTTCTGCCAGTGCGGCTTCAAAAATCTCGTAATCCTGCCAGATCTCACCGTGTATATAGTTGTAACCTACGCGTGCGCCCAGGGTATAGGCGGCGATCGCCATGCCTTCTATCAGCTGGTGCGGGTTATAGCGGATGATGTCGCGGTCTTTAAAGGTGCCGGGTTCGCCTTCATCGGTATTACAGACCAGGTATTTGGTGCCATCGTAATAACGTGGCATAAAGCTCCACTTGAGGCCGGTGGGGAAACCCGCACCACCGCGTCCGCGCAAGTTGGAGACTTTGATCTGACTGATGATTTCCGGGGCCTTGGTTTTTTCTGCCACCAGCCGTTTGAGCTGCACATAACCGCCCAGCTTTTCATACGTGGCCAGTGAAGCCGGGTTTTCTTCAGTCAGTGTGCGCAAGGTGACCAGCGTTTGCCCGGCCAGTTCGGTTTTCACCACTGCTGCCTGCTTGACTGGTGTCTGCTTGATTGGGTTAGTTGAAGTATTTGCCATTCACGCTTCCTTCAGCCCTTATTCAGCTCATTGATGAGCGCATCCACTTTTTCAGTGGTCAAAAATTCATGCATCTGGCTATTGTTGACATGCAGCAAGGGTGCACCGCCACAACAACCCATGCACTCGCCCTCTTTCAGACAGAATTTGCCGTCGGCGGTGACCTGATTAAAGCCGACACCGAGTTTATGTTGCAGGTGTTCAACGATCTCATCCGAGCCGCGCAGCATGCAGGATATATTGGTACAGATAGTGATCTTGTGCTCGCCTACCGGCTCCAGATCATACATATTGTAGAAAGTGGCCACTTCCAGGGCGGCGATCTCCGGGATGCGCAGGTACTTCGCCACTTCGGTGATGCTTTCCTTGGATAACCAGCCGCGTTCCATCTGCACAATACGCAAGGCTGACATCACTGCCGCCTGGCGCCTGTCTTTAGGATACTTGGACAGTTCGTACTCTATTTTCTCTATAGCTTCTGCACTTAACATGCTTGTACCTTAATCTCTTTTCGATCTGGGGCTGTCACGTCTATCCGGTTATCTATCGATCTCACCGAACACGATATCCTGTGTACCAATGATAGCCACCAGGTCGGCGATCATATGCCCTCTGGTCATCTCATCCAGCGCGGCCAGGTGCGCAAAACCCGGCGCCCGTATCTTCAGGCGATAAGGCTTGTTGGCACCATCTGAAACCATATAGATACCGAACTCACCCTTTGGATGCTCTATCGCGGCATAGGCTTCGCCTACCGGCACGTGGAAACCTTCGGTGAATAACTTGAAGTGGTGGATCAAGTCTTCCATATTGGTTTTCATGCCTTCGCGGTTAGGCGGCGCCACTTTGTTATCATCGGTGATGACAGGGCCGGGATTCACGCGCAGCCAGTCTATACATTGTTTGATGATGCGGTTGGACTGGCGCATTTCTTCCACGCGCACCAGGTAGCGGTCATAACAGTCGCCATTGACGCCCAGCGGGATATCGAAATCCATTTTGTCATAGACTTCATACGGCTGTTTCTTGCGCAGATCCCAGGCGATGCCGGAACCGCGCAGCATGGCGCCGGTAAGCCCCAGCGCCAACGCACGCTCAGGTGTCACCACGCCTATGCCCACCGTACGCTGCTTCCAGATACGGTTATCTGTCAGCAGGGTCTCGTATTCATCGACATAAGTGGGAAAGCGGTTGCAAAAATCTTCAATGAAATCAAGCATGGAACCCTGGCGGTTCTCATTCAGTTTGTTGATCTCGGCGGCACTGCGGAACTTGGTGGTCTCGTGCTGCGGCATTTTTTCCGGCAGGTCACGGTAAACACCACCCGGGCGGTAATAGGCCGCATGCATACGCGCGCCAGAAACGGCCTCATAGACATCGAACAGGTCTTCACGCTCACGGAAGGCATACAGGAACACGGTCATCGCCCCTACATCCAGCGCATGCGCACCCAGCCATAACAGGTGATTGAGGATACGGGTGATCTCGTCAAACATGACGCGGATATACTGCGCGCGTACCGGCACTGCCAGCCCCAGCATCTTTTCGATCGCCATCACATAGGCATGCTCGTTGGCCATCATGGACACATAATCCAGCCTGTCCATATAAGGCACGCTCTGCAGATAAGTGCGGTTCTCAGCCAACTTTTCGGTGGCCCGGTGCAACAAGCCTATATGCGGGTCTGCACGCTGTATCACCTCACCATCCAGCTCCAGCACCAAACGCAACACACCATGCGCCGCAGGGTGCTGCGGGCCAAAGTTCATGGTGTAATTCTTAATTTCTGCCATAGCTAGCAAGCCCCAAACATGCAATATTCAGCCAAAGCAAAGGCAGAACTTTGAAAAGAGAATGAATGACTGTGATGGTATGCAACGGTTAAACGATTAACCATGATGCTTTCCTTCATCACGAATCAGGCGCGGCACATTGTTACGCGGATCTATAGACACTGGTTGATAAACCACACGCTGCTGCACCGGGTCATAACGCATTTCCACATTACCTATCATGGGGAAATCTTTACGGAACGGATGGCCGACAAAACCGTAGTCTGTCAGCAAGCGGCGTAGATCTGGATGGTTCTCAAACATCAGGCCATACAGGTCAAACGCTTCACGCTCGAACCAGTTAGCCACCGGCCAGACATCGACCAGGGTAGGAAAAACAGGAAAATCATCGTCGGTGGCAAACGCGCGTATGCGCACACGCTGGTTCAAACCAACGGATAAAAGATGCAGCACCACGGCAAAGCGCGGGCCTTCCCAACGGCCATCAGCATAATCGGAATAATCCACCCCACACAGATCGATCAATTGCTCGAACCTGAGTTCGGCATGGGTCTTCAATTTATCAGCCACTGCCAGCAAGTGTTTCACATGCACTTCTACCGTGATCTCGCCCAGCTTCTGCTCCAGCTTTACCACGCCATCACCCAGGGCTAACTTGAGCTGTGCGGACAAATGTTCTAGTTTTGCGGACATAGTGTGGTTTCTTGGGCTGGTTATTTGTTGGCGTCAGGTTCTGGCGATGGTATTGGTACGTTTGATTTTTTTCTGCAGCTGGATGATGCCGTACAACAGTGCTTCGGCGGTGGGCGGGCAACCAGGCACATAGACATCGACCGGCACGATACGGTCACAACCGCGTACTACCGCATAAGAGTAATGGTAATAGCCGCCACCATTGGCACAGCTACCCATGGAGATCACCCAGCGTGGCTCTGCCATCTGGTCATAGACTTTACGCAGGGCCGGGGCCATTTTGTTCACCAGTGTGCCGGCGACTATCATGACATCCGATTGACGCGGGCTGGGGCGGAAAACAATGCCGAAACGGTCCAGGTCGTAACGCGCTGCACCAGCATGCATCATTTCAACCGCGCAACAGGCCAGACCGAAGGTCATAGGCCATAAAGAACCCGTACGCGTGTAATTGATCACCGTATCCAGGGTGGTGGTGACAAAGCCTTTTTCCAGTACGCCTTCAATGCTCATAGCATGTACCCCATTCCCATCAACTGTATTCTTCCTGGTCTCATTACAGCTAGTCCCATTCCAGAGCACCCTTCATCCACTCGAAGATAAAGCCGACCACCAGTACAAACAAGAACACCATCATGGCCCAGAAACCGGCAGCACCGATTTCCTGGATGACGATAGCCCAGGGGAAGAGAAACGCGATTTCGAGATCAAACAGGATAAACAGAATGGCAACCAGGTAGTAGCGCACGTCAAACTTCATACGCGCATCTTCAAACGCTTCAAAGCCGCATTCATAAGGAGAGTTTTTTTCCGCATCAGGCCGGTGCGGAGAGACAAGTTTACCGGCGATAAGCGGTCCCAGGCCAACGCCCAAGCCCACCAGGGTAAACATTAAAATCGGGAAATAATTTTCTAACACTGATTTGCCTTAATCGATCATGTTAACAAGTCATTTCACTGCAAACCAAAACGGCCTGACAAGCACACACGAAACACGCCCAAGCAAACTATCCCAAACAGCCAGCGCCGCTAAAATGTCATCAACCCTGCAATCAGAACACAATCACAGCCAGATCACACATGACGTCACTGGTGCCGTCGGCGAGACTCGAACTCGCACAACTTTCGTCACTACCCCCTCAAGATAGCGTGTCTACCAATTCCACCACGACGGCTTAAAAAAACTAGTTTGGAATATCTTTGGGTGTATTTTCAACCGGCTGAGCGGGTTTAACCGCTTCGCCTTTGGCCGGAGCCTGTTGTGTCAACGGGGATTTAACCACGCTGCCAGAACCCGCTTTATGACTGGACATAAATGCCAGCGTCAAACTGGTTGCAAAAAATACTGTAATAAAAATCGATGTCAGCTTACTGAGCAAATTGGAAGAGCCGGAAACCCCAAACAGACTACCTGAGGCACCACTTCCGAACGCTGCACCCATGTCAGCGCCTTTGCCGTGCTGTAATAAGACCAGGCCAATCACTGAAGCAGCTGCCAACACATGAATGACGAGAATGACGTTTTCCATAATCCTTTAATCCGATAAATGAATAACAATTGCGCTTGTGGCACTTTTGTTATTTAGCTAGAGGTACTATTTTACAGGGACGGCCTGACATATTTTTATAAATTGCTCTACATCTAATGAGCAACGGCCGACCAGCGCACCATCTATTTCCTTCTGATTTAATAATTGTACCGCATTTTGTGGATTTACGCTGCCCCCGTAAAGGATTTTTAACGAGGCCGAGGCTGATTTATCGGCACTTGCCACCGTGTCACGGATAAACTGGTGCATGGCGACAGCCTGCTCTGCAGTGGCAGCCAGGCCGGTACCTATCGCCCAGATCGGCTCGTAAGAAACGATAGCACCGGCAAATGCCTCGCCACCAAACAGGCGGATAATGGTTTCCAGTTGCTTGCCGACCACCCGCTCCATCACGCCGGCTTCGCGCTCCAGCAGGGTTTCACCTACACACAGGATAGGTGTCAGGCCGTGGCGTTTGGCGACCATCATTTTTTCAGCAATATTCTCATCCGACTCACAATAGGCGGTGCTGCGCTCGGAATGGCCTATGATCACATAGTGCGCGCCAAAATCCTGCAACATGCTGGCACCGACTTCGCCGGTGTAAGCACCCTGCTCGAATTTGGCCAGGTTCTGCGCACCCCAACCCAGCCTGGTTGACGACAGCAATGACTGCGCCTGAGGCAGATACGGGTAAGGCACACAGACCACGACATCGGTTTGCGGCAACGATTGCAAGCCTTGCAGATAGCCTTGTATCAACGCCTGGTTCAGCGCCAGGCTGCCATGCATCTTCCAGTTGGCGACAACTAATTTATTGCTAGAGGTGGTTGAATCAGGTTGGGACATGCAGAAAATTAACTCACAGTGTACAGAGCATCAGCTCAATTGAATTTGCTTTGCGCGAATTCTACGCCCGCACACTGTGAGCGACAAGCCCGGTCGGCAAAAACCCGGAAAAAACTAAGCGGTTAAAAACGGATAATCGGTATAACCCTGCTCGTTGCCGCCATAGAAGGATGCAGAATCGGCTTCATTCAATGGGGCATCTTTGGCATAACGTGCCACCAGGTCAGGGTTGGCGATAAACGGTACGCCATAAGCGACCGCATCGGCATGCCCGCTGGCGATCACCGCATTGCCACGTGCTTTATCGTAACTCAGGTTGGCGATGTAGCCGTTTTTAAACTGTTTACGCAGCGCATCAAAATCAAACGGCTCAGACTCGCCACCGCCATGAATGCCGCCTTCAACCGCATGCAAATAAGCCAGGTCGAACTGGTTCAAGGCCTGGGCGACATAGTTGAATGTCTGCTGTGGCTGGCTGTCCTTCATATCGTTAAACGGGTTGACTGGCGAGATACGTACGCCGACCTTGTCCGCACCTATGGTATCCACCACTGCCTGCACCACTTCCAGCAACAAACGCGCACGGTTTTCCAGTGAGCCACCATAGGCATCCTGCCTGTGGTTACTGCCATCGCGTAAAAACTGGTCCAGCAGGTAACCGTTGGCGGCATGCACTTCCACCCCATCAAAGCCGGCGGCGATCGCGCAACGCGTGGCATGCACGTAGTCTTGCACGATGATGGGCAGCTCATCCAGTTCCAGCGCGCGCGGGGTGACGTAATCCTGCAGACCCTGATAGGTGAAAGCCTGGCCAGCCGGCTTGATCGCCGATGGCGCTACCGGTTGCGCCTGGTTAGGCAGCAGGCTGGGGTGCGAGATACGCCCCACATGCCATAACTGGATCACGATCTTGCCACCCTGGGCATGCACGGCATCAGTCACTTCTTTCCAGCCGGCGATCTGCGCGTCAGTATAAATGCCAGGCAACGCCGGGTAACCATGTGCCATAGGCGTGATCGGTGTCGCTTCGGTAATGATCAGGCCTGCTGTGGCGCGCTGCTCGTAATAGGTCACGTTAATGGCTTGTGGCACACCGCCCTCGCCTGCACGATTGCGCGTAAGCGGTGCCATCACGACACGATTCTTCAAGCTGATAGCACCTAGCTTTGCCGGGGAAAATAAATCCAATGCCATACCATTCTCCATGTTTATATTTTCAAGAAACTTTTAAACGACAATACGGAGCGTGGCACAGCAATGCCAGGCATCCGTATCTGTTTGTATCGATAACCGCTATTTGGCTTTGACGCCTTCGATCAGCAAGGTGACTTCGATCTCGTCACCTACCGGCGCATTGGCACCAGTGGCCCAGCCATAGCCGTAATCAGACGCTTTCAAGGTGACATGGCCTTCAAAACCGGCACGCTGGCCGCCCCATGGGTCAGCGCCGTAGCCCAGTACGCGCACCGGGATATCCACCAGTTTGGTCACGCCATGAATCGTCAGTTTACCTTGCAAAATGGCCTGATTCTGGTTGGAAGCAGTGATCTTGGTGCTTTCAAACTGGATCTGGGTGTATTTGGCCACATCCAGGTATTTATCGGCCTTGATATGCTCATCGCGCTTGGCGAAACCGGTGTTGACACTGGCGACATTAATGGTCGCCTTGACTGTCGCCGAATTCAAATTGGCCGGGTCCAGCGTGATCACGCCGGTCACATCATTAAAAGTGCCGGATGTTTTGGCAACCACGTGGCGGATACTGAAGTTGGCAAAACTGTGCGAGGCATCAATATTGTAGGTTTCAGTGGCGGCCCAGGCCTGAGAGGCAGCCAGCATGCTGATGGCCAGGAATACTTTTTTCATTTATTTCTCCTTATTGGTTTTGGATATTGGTTTTGGATCATTATTTAGTGACAGAAAATCGTTTGGCGATAGCTGCAACGCGCTCACCCAAATGCTCGGCGGTCAGCAGATCACTTGGAATGGGGCCGAATTCAGGGCCCTGATCAGCATTGGCCTGTGCCATTGCGCCCATAAAGCCGCCCAGACGGTTTAAATCGTTGACCGAGCCCTTGCTGTTATTGTTCCCCGGCAATAAGTCTTGCCCTACCCATATCATGCCATGCTGTGCGGCAAACACCGCCAACTGTATCAGGGTATTCAGCTTGTCGCCGCTTTGGCTGGCAGAGGTGGTGAAACCGGCAGCGATCTTATCCTGCCACTCGCGTACATACCATTTCTCCGAACTGGCCTCCATAAAAGCCTTAAAAGCAGCGGCGGCAGAACCCATATAAGTCGGGCTGCCGAAAATAATGGCATCACTGGCTTTTAGCACATCCCACTGTTGCTGGGCCTGTTCCACTGTCAAAAGATGCAGGCTGACGCCGGCTACCTTTTCTACACCGCGCGCCACCGCTTTGGCCTGCTCTGCGGTATGCCCATAACCACTGTGATATACGATAGAAACTTGTGTCATTTTTGTACTCCCTCAATTAAAGTCGATAATAGCAAAGTCGTTAATAGCAATTTATTCAGCATTGCCAGGCAGGTCAAACCACAATACTTCACTCACTGCCTGCGCGCGCATCTCCAGCCGGGTCGCGCTGTCTATCTTGAGCGCATCGCCAGTCACCAGGCGCTGGCCGTCTATCTCCACCTCGCCACGCGCTACATGCATATAGGCGCTACGGCCTTCGCTGACTTCCAGCGGCAAACTGTGGCCTGCTTCCAGCACTGTGGCACAGAGTGTCACATCCTGATGTACTTTTAATGAACCATCCCATGCATCGGGAGAGGCGATCAATGCCCAGCGATTCAATTTGCTGGCGACAGGAATGGTTTTTTCCTCATAACCCGGCGCCAGATTCAATGTCGCAGGCGTGATCCATATCTGCAACAAATGCGCGGTGGTCTTATCAGAGGCATTCATCTCGCTATGCCGCACACCAGTGCCCGCTGTCATGCGCTGCACATCGCCAGCGCGTATGACTGAGCCGTTACCCATGCTATCGGTATGGCGCAACTCGCCTTCCAGCATATAGGTGATGATCTCCATATCCTGGTGACCATGCATGCCAAAGCCTTTGCCAGCGGCGACTTTGTCGTCATTGATAACGCGCAACACCGAAAACCCCATATGTTCTGGGTCGTAATAGCTGGAAAAAGAGAAACTGTGAAAGCTTTCCAGCCAGCCATGGTTGGCGTAACCACGTGTATTTGAAGGGCGAATGTTCAACATTTATTCACTCCGTTTGAAAGATTAAATGTATGATAAAAAAACACTAACCTGATTGATAGCAAAACATTTTGCATCAGTCATTCAATTTTTTTGATTAAGAACTTATGAGCATCAAACTCAGCCTGGAAGCGCTGGAAGTCATAGACATGATAGACCGCAAAGGCAGCTTTGCGGCAGCGGCAGAAGCCTTGTACCGAGTGCCTTCGGCATTGACTTACACCGTACGCAAACTGGAAGAGGATCTGGGCATAGAGTTGTTTGACCGCAGCGGCCATCGCGCCACCCTGACGCAAGCCGGTGCGGAGTTGCTCAAAGAAGGCCGTTATTTGCTGGATGCCGCGCAAACGCTGGAGTGTCGGGTGCGCAGAATAGCGACCGGCGTTGAAACGGATATCACCATCGCCATCAGCGACCTGTTTGACTTTGCAGCTATCTTCGATCTGCTGCAATCGTTCTACCAGCAGGGTTTTGGCACCCGCGTCAAACTTTTGCGCGAAGTTTACGGTGGCAGCTGGGATGCCCTGCAAAGCAATCGTGCCGATATCTCTATAGGCGCACCGGGTGATTCGCCGCCTGGCAATGGTTTTGGCACGCATTTGCTCGGGCAACTGGAGTTTGTGTTCGCGATGGCGCCACATCACCCTCTGGCAGCCGTGCCCGAGCCACTGAACGCGAATGATATCGTGCAACACAGGGTAGTCGCCGCGGCCGACAGTTCACGCAACCTGCCGCCACGCACTTCCGGCATACTCACCGGCCAGGACACCCTCACGGTACCCGACATGCGCACCAAACTCCAGGCGCAGGTCTCCGGCATCGCCATCGGCTATTTACCCAGACAAATGGCGCAATCGGCTGCCGATCAAGGCCTGCTGCTGATCAAACAAGTGGCTGAACCCAAGCCAGTGGCGCCGACTTTCATCGCCTGGCGCCAGCAACGTCCGGCCGACATGGGCAAAGCCATGCAGTGGCTGATCAAACAACTCTCGCAACTGACACTGGAGCAATTGCTGAGCAAATGATTTATCATTTCATCTGCATAGTCTGATGGAAGCGCCATGTCCCAAGAACAACTACCAGAAGAATTCGAACCGCTCAACCGCATCGCCATCAAGGCCATGTTATGGCTGAATGGCCTGGCCCACATCATCATAGGCCTGGCACTCGCCATCTCGGTGATCATGTTCACCTGGCTATTCTTTATCGATGTCAAGGAAGCCGCCTCGACCAACACACTGGTGCACGGTTTTTTACGTGCACTGGGCACACTGATGCTGCTGTGGTCTATCTCAGCATTGATCTCGGCCGAGATCCGCTACCTGCGCGGCCACAAACTGCTGGTAGAGACCTTTGTCGAAGTGGTCCTGGTCATGTTCCTGCGCAAACTGATCGTGTTACCCGTGCAAGACGCGACACCGACCTATCAGGAGATAGGCATCTGGCTGGCAGGCGCTTTCACCATGAGCCTGGTATATATCCTGATCCGCCTGGCCGATAAACCCAGCAGCAAATAAATCGCATGCAAGATCAGGATTACATGCGCATGGCCATTGCGCTCGCACAAGAAGCTGCCAGCCTGGGTGAAGTGCCGGTGGGTGCAGTGCTTGTTAAAAATGGAACAGTGATAGGCCGCGGCCGAAACGCCCCCATCAGTCTCAACGACCCCACCGCACATGCAGAGATCCAGGCCATGCGTGAAGCGGCTACCCATTTGGGTAACTACCGCCTGGTGGATTGCACCCTGTATGTCACGCTGGAACCCTGTGCCATGTGCAGCGGCGCCATCCAGCATGCGCGTATCGCCCGCCTGGTCTATGGTGCCAGCGACGCCAAAACCGGCTGTTGCGGCAGTGTGATCGACCTGATGGCAGAACCCAGACTCAATCATCATTGTGCAGTGACGGCTGGCGTGAGCGCTGAGGAGTGTGGAACGCTGCTGAGTAGTTTCTTTAAACAACGGCGGCTTGAGAAAAGCAAAACTTAAACAGCCATGGCTTAAAGCAGACACAGTGAATAAACAAAAAAATAAACCCGCCGATGGCGGGTTTATTTTTCACTGCTTAAAGTAAATCAAGCAGATTTACGACGGCGAGCAATAGTACCGATCAGAGCCAGACCAGCCATCATCATGGCGTATGATTCAGCTTCAGGAACCATAGTCACAGCAAAGCCGCTCAAGAACATATCCTGACGGATACGGCCACCTTCTGATGTAGATGCGCCCTGAACGATATGTACAGCATTTGAAACCAATGAGTATTTAAAGTTATCAGCACTGACGCTCAGCAGATACAAACCACTGTTTGGGTTATCTTCGCCTATGCTGACATCTGTACGGATAGCGATCTTATCCAGATCCAGATAGCCACCATTGGCAGCAGTCGTTGCGCTGTAAGTGCCTGGAACATAGTCAGAGCGTGATGGATCACGCAAGCGGTAACCATCTTCAGCACCACTATATACACCTGAAGCAAACGTCCACGCTGCAGATACTGATGCTACGTCAGCAAAGCCACTACGTACGATAGAGTTGATCTCGGTAATACCATTGGTGTTGTTATCAAGCTGGAAGTAGCTGCCCAAGATATAAGAGTTGGTTGAGCTATCCAACCATACTGTATCGATGAAAGACCCTACTGCATTTCCATTTGTTGGAGAATAGACAGTAGATGTGATGCTGTTCAGTTGTGTCCAGGAAGTTGGAAGACCACTAATGAAAAAAGCATCGGTAGTCTCATTATTTGTACTACCAGGTGTACGCTCGCCTGTATTCAGGACAGTTGTGAACGCACCCGCATACGCGCTGGATGCAGCAAATGATAATGCTACCACTGCCAAAGATTGTTTTAAGATTGTTGAATTCATTGTATGATTTCCTCACTAATTGAAAAGTTAATTTAACTGGCGGGATAGCATTTGCTTCCCGCTCTTTTTTTCATGGCTTGTAGTTTTAGCTTTTGACTATTACTTGTTTTTGCGGCGACGTGCAGTCACGCCCAGTACGCCGAAACCAGCCAGCATCAATGCATAAGTGTCAGCTTCAGGTACCGCTGCCGCTGCAACAGCAACATAACCATTCAGGAAGCCACCAACGACTGCCTGGCCTTCTTCACCTGCCTGGTAATAGCCGATCGCGTTCGAACCAAGGCCATAATTTACCGCATCGGTTTTCACCAGATACAAGCCAGACCAAGGGTTGCCTTCACTCACACTGATATCCGCTTTTTGACGTACGATGCCATCAGTAAAACTGACAGAAGGGTCATAAGAATGGTCTATCGTTTGACCAGCCTGGTACATTCTCAGATCATAATCAGATAAAAATGCCCATGCCGTAGATGGATTGGCACCAGCACCCTGACGGTACAAGTAATTGATTTCCTGATCGTTATCAACAACGTTCAAATAGCGCGTACCGAAAACCAGTTTGCCGTCAACGCTATCACGGTATACAAAATCAAAGATGGTTCCTTGAGCGACACCTGGCAATAAAGTGACATTCGTCGTTGCACGCCAATCCAGCAAAGTCAGCGTTCCAAATACCGTGCTAGCCGGTGAACCGGTCGTAAAAGCCCTGTAATTCAAAGAGGTCGCAACCACACCATTTTCTGAGTTGTATCCATAACCAGCCAGATAGGTTGTCGAGTCCAGATTCTCAATATAGAACTTGTCTGCATTTAAGCTGTTGGCACCATTGATCAAACCACCATTGGCTAATGACAGATTAGTGCCGTTACCATTGGTCAGTGATACGAACTGCCCTGCATTTGCAGCACTTGCTCCAAACGCCAATAAACTTGCGATTACCGCTACTTTTAACTTCATCCATATTCTCCTTAAAATTCCAGCATTTAATTAGTAATTACCGGCATCCCTCTGTTTCCAGATACGAGATGTAACTGCTCCATAAGCGGAAGATTTTTATATGCCATTACAGGCTATGACAGTTGCCTAGTGATTCGCAAAAGATATGCCAAGAAAAATCCGCGAACATAACAGCAGGAGAAGAATTATTTAACTGATTGTTTACAATGAATTTTTTATGAATCAGCGTACAAATATTTACGTGAATGAACGTAAGCAAGCAAAAAAATGGAGCTTGTCATTAATGAGTTGCAATTAATTTGGTTTATATGAACCGTAGACTGGTTAATTTAAGCCACCAATAAAAAAGCCGATATGAGATATCGGCTTAATGTCAGAAACTAAACAATCTAGTCTTTAAAAGCTTTATTTTTCCAATCCCAGTCCAGTGAAAGTCCTATCCATAATGCCCTTGGAGCCCCGGGGCCTATAAAGGTGGTGTTATTCCAGGCGTTAGTGTTGGTTTGGAAATTGCCAGCGGCATTGAATGGATTGCGCCCTAAAGCACCAGCTGTCGCATACTCCCGGTCAAAAATGTTATCCAGCTTTAAAAATCCATTCACTCCGGGCCTGAATCTGTAATTTGCGCGCAGATTAAACACTGCATAGCCTGATGTAGACCCATCGCCTATATAGTTATAACGCTCTGTCCCAATGGCTGCGCGCGGCTGATGTTCGTTGTTCTCGTTGCCACGTACAAAGGCTGAGGAATGCATGACCATTGATAATGTCGCATTGAATTTGTCAGTAAATCTGTGGCTCCAGTTGGCTTGTATGATGTGGTTAGGCATGCCCGGAATATCGTCGCCGGATTTAACGTCGACAAACGCTTGAGCACCATTCCCGGCCACAGTTTGTGCATTGGTACTATTGGCATCATTGATGATGCGTGAAGAAGACTCGAAAGTGGCGGCCATAAATGTGTAATTCAGGCTGAATTTATCTTTATCAAAATCCCCTTTTAATCCAAATTCCAGCCCCTCGCGCATGGTTCTGCCAAAGTTATTGAACACGCCTCGATTCTTGCGTCCCAGTGGCACAAACAAGATATCATCCGTGATCTCGGTCCTGAAGTAGCCCACATTCCAGTCCCATGGCCCATTCTCCCCACGCAGACCAGTTTCATATGCTGTAGAACGTATCTGTTTTAAATAGGGATCTGATGATAAAGAAGTGGGGATGGAACAACCGAACTGGTAATTTGTACTGCCGGGTGCATTACTTTTTGTTGGGTCATTGGCGCAGCCCAACTCAATAACGGTTGGTGTTCTGGCACCCCGGCTAACGTTGGCATAGGTAGCAAGATTTTCTTTAATCTCCCAGGTGACACCTGCCGAAGGGTTGAAACTGCGATAATCATAATCCCCTTTACTACAAGCGAACCTGCCCCGCGTCGGGCTCACATCACCAGGGACCAGGCACTTTTGCCTGGCAGGCGTCAGGTCATTATTGGTGAAATTGTAAAACTCCTTACCCGTGTCAGAAATCAAGGTATTTTTAACATTCGACAAGTTCAATCTTGCGCCTAAACTGATATGTAAATTATCAGTCGGTGACCATGTATCAAACACAAAAGAGCTTTTTGTTTTGCTACTGCCATCCAGGTCATTTCTGAGAATAGTCATATAGGCCGGGAAAAATCCAAAATTACCAAATACCGGGTCTGTGACTATAGTAGTAGAGTGGTCGCTATCGCTTATTTGACCCAGGCGTTGTGACTGCTGGAAACTGACCTCATTCTGGTCTAAAGACACACCAGTGACCAGTTGATGCTTGCCAAAATCAAATGCCGCCTGCAGGGTAAAACCATCGCTGGATTGATTAAGATTCGAATAATTGAAAATACCGTTGATTTTGCCAGCATCAACCACACCATCACCGTTCACATCATCACCCCAGGCCGAGATCATCGCCCGGTAAGCATCATAAACATCAGCACCGATTGCGGCCTGATCCACTTTTCGTTTATATGCCATGCCGGATAAAGTAATGTTATCGGTGACATACCAGCTGCCACTCAAGTTATAGTGTTCCAATGAGTTCTTGACTGCATCTGGCGAAGTGAACACCTGACTTCTGTCTTGCGCCGCCATTTCAAAAGGAATCATGCCATTGCCGACCAGCGAGGTATCGACATTCAACAGCGTGAGATTGAGTTCTGCCTTGTCAAAACGCAATGTAGCCTTATTGAACAATTGCCGAACATTACTCGGTGAATTATCACGCCAGCCATCCTCTTTAAAGTGGTTGTAGGCTGTAAACAGGCCAAAGCGCCCATTATTGAAACCATTAGACAATTGGAATTGGTCTCTGCCCCATGAGCCCGTCAGATACTGAGTACGAAGAAAGTTATCTGAAAAGCCGTCTTTTGTTCTGATAGCCAACGCCCCGCCTATCGTATTCAAGCCAAATAATGGATTGGAACCGGGTATCAGATTAAGACTGGAGATCGCATTCATGGGGATCAGATCCCAGTTCACTACTTCGCCAAATGCCTCATTGATACGAACACCATCCATATACACAGAAATACCTTGCGGCGTGCCTATGGCTGGCGAAGCAGTAAAGCCGCGAAAATTCAAATCTTGCTGAAACGGGTTGCCGGCATAATCGTTGATAGTGACTGACTGCATATTGCCATTCATGAACTCGGTGATATTCAGCGCCTTTGTCTCTTCTATCTCTTTGGCTGTCGCGCTTTGAATATTGGTCGTGGCAGTCGCTTTATCGATAGGCACACCTGGCAGAGGCGTAATGATACGGCTACGCTTGGCCTTGATCTCGATCTCGTCCAGTTGGATCGTGGTATTTGAATCGGCCGCTTTTGTATTGTTATTTGCAGGCTCATCATTCACTTCAGCAGCAGTAGACACGCATGAATAAGCTGCCAGGAACAACGCAGATTTTAATTTTTTGTTTATCACTTCACTTCCCCCATTGCGGAGGAGGATTGCAAAAATCAAACCATGTCAGTTATATATTTTTTATCAATATAATCATGCACTTGCACTCTTAATACAACATTACAATCCATTATTCTGGTTGCATTAAACCAGCCTGGTTGCAAACAGCCTTAAAAAATAAATGCATGCGCAAAATGGTTGTAGACATAAAAAAACCCGCCGGAGCGGGTTGTTTTAACTGGCTGAGAATCGATTAATCGCGGTTGCCCAGCAAAGCCAGCAAGATGTTCAACAAGTTAACGAACAGGTTATAAACATCCAGGTACAGGCTCAGGGTCGCCATCACATAATTGGTCTGGCCGCCACGTACGATCTGGTTCACGTCATACAGGATGTAGCCAGAGAAGATCAGTACAGAAACGCCTGAAATAGCCAGTGACAATGCCGGGATCTGGAAATACATATTTGCCAGACCAGCGACGATCGCCAGGATCAAACCTATAAACAGGAATTTGCCTATGCCGCTGAAATCACGGGCCGGGGATGAACCGATACCAGCCAGAGTCAGGAAGGTGATGCCGGTACCGGCTGCAGCCAAACCAACGATCTCGGCACCATTACTCAAATGCAATGCGAACTGGAGGATAGGGCCCAGCATGATACCGAAGGCAAACGTCATGGCCAGCAACAACCAGACACCTATGCTGCTATTCTGGTTGATGGAGATCAGTTTGAACATACCGAACATCACGGCCAAAAAGCCGATCGCGAATATAAACGGATGCGCTGCCAAAAAGCCGAAATTCATTTGCAGCCCGACATAAGCACCGATCACGGTAGGCACCATGCTCAAGCCGAGCAAGGCGTATGTGTTACGCAACACGCGGTTCTGCGTATCGGATAAACTGCCTTCACGACCTAAAACTTGCATATCTGACATAATATTTTCTTCCTCTCAAATAAAACGTTATTACTTTTAACTTTCAACAACTAAGATAAGGGTAAACGCACAAAGTTTCAAGTTTAATCATCACTTTTAGCTGATTTATCCCTAAATGCTAGATCTTCCAGATGGCATATACGGCCAATGCGATCAGAGCTATACGTGTGGCCTGGTATAGCGTTTTGTTCCAGCGTTTAAAACGTCTACGGTATTGACCCACTACCCAGGCGTAGTGGAACAGGCGATTGATGACACCGGTCTGGTCGCCCTCTTCGTTAGGCGAACTGGCGGCTGTCACTATGGTGTTTGCCAGAAAGCGGTTCACCGCCTGTGCCCAGCCATAACGCATGGGGCGCTCTATATCGCAAAACAGGATGATGCGGGTCTGATCGGTTTTGTTATAGGCTTCATGGATATAGGTCTCGTCAAACATGATGGCCTGCCCGTCGCGCCAGCTGTAATCCTCGCCATCGACCTTGATATAGCACAGGTCATTATTCGGTGTAGTCAGCCCCAGGTGATAGCGCAATGAGCCCGCATAGGGGTCGCGATGCGGATTCAGGTGTGCACCTGGCGGCAACTCGGCGAACATGGCGGCTTTAACGCTGGGGATACTCTGCAGCAAAGCCACTGTTTGCGGGCAGTAAAGCCTGGCCGAAGGGTGTTCGGCGTCATACCATTTCAGATAAAAACGCTTCCAGCCGGTTTTAAAGAATGAGTTGAACCCGGCATCATTATTGTTTTTGGCCGCTGCAATGCGCTCCTGGTCGCGTACATGCAGCGCTTCTTTCAGGATATCCTGCCAGCGGTCACTGATGACTTTCAATTCAGGGAATTCACTGACCTGCACATAGGGCGTGGTCGGTGCTTTGGAGAACAGGTATAGAAACACATTGAACGGCGAAACGATGCCGGAGTGGTCGAATATTTGCCGGTAAAAACGGTGCCGCACTTTGCCGCGAAAGTGCACATAGCTGACAGATGCTAAAAATACCCCTAATACGATCCATTTCATAGCGATTACCGATGATTGAGTCTGAAAATATTAGTTATTATTAAGCACCGAGCTTACTTTATCCTGAACTGTTTAGAAAGTACTCAGGCAAATAAATCTGCTTCCTTCAAGCCGACCAGCGCGACCCGCTTCACAGCATCGACATAATCCGCCGATTCACGCAGTGCGATCATATCCGCCGGGTGGTGCGCACCGTGCATACGTGCCAGTCGCGCGATGGTTTGTGCTGAAATGCTCCAGGTCAGGTTTTGCAGCAACTCGTCCGCCAGATCCGGGCGATTGCACAACAACACCATATCGCAGCCGGCATTGAGTGCCGCCAGCGTACGTGCCGTCACATCGCCAGCCACGGTGGCGCCTTCCATGCTTAAATCGTCGCTAAAGATCACGCCGTTAAAACCCAGGCGCTCGCGTAATACTTTTTGTAACCAGCGTGGCGAAAAGCCGGCCGGTTTTTCATCGACTTTAGGGTAGATGACGTGTGCTGGCATGATGGCGTGCAGGCCTTCATCTATCATCTGGCGGAAAGGCTGCATATCGTTTTGCGCGATCTGGTCAAACTCGCGCTCATCGACAGGGATACTGACATGCGAATCGGCCACCACAAAGCCATGCCCGGGAAAATGCTTGCCCACTGCCGCCATGCCCCCTTTTTTCAGGCCCTGCATCAGACTGAATGCCAGCTCATTGATGGCCTGCGGGTCGCGATGGAAGGCACGGTCACCGATCACCAGGCTATCGCCGTAATCCATATCCAGCACCGGGGTAAAACTGAAATCAACGCCATGAGCGCGCAACTCGGCCGCCAGGATATAGCCAGCCTCAACCGCCAGCTCTTTCGCCTTGCGCGGGTTCTTGTCCCAGATATGCCCGAACTCACGCATGGGCGGGATCTTAGTGAACCCTTCACGGAAGCGTTGCACGCGCCCGCCTTCGTGATCCACCGCGATCAGCAAGGGCGGCTGGCGCACGGCATGGATGCTGGCGGTGAGCGCCTTGAGCTGCTCGCCACTTTCAAAGTTACGCGCAAACAGGATCACACCACCGACTAGCGGATGTTGCAAACGGCGGATATCTTGGTCAGTTAACTCTTTGCCGACCACATCCAGCATCACGGGACCTAAAGACATAACGTTTCCTATTAAAAAACTAAACCGATTTTAACCGATAAAGGCTGGTCACTTCTTTGGAGCGCGCCGCAAATAGCGGATCCTGCTTATCCTGTGCCTTGCCGTGCTTGGGCTGTGTATCTGTCTTCGCTATCACTTGCAGCCCGGCGTCTGCTATCCAGCCCGGCAATTCCTCCGGCTTGCGCAAACCTATCAGCTCTGCCAGATCAGACATCACCAGCCACGCCTCGCCATCCGGGTTCAAATGCGCTTTCAGGCCCTTTAAATAGCCTTTCAGCATCTGGCTATCCGGGTCATACACCGCCTGCTCTATCGTGGTATTGGCTTTGGCAGGCAACCACGGCGGGTTGCAGACGATCAGATCCGCCTGACCTGATGGAAACAGATCTGCCTGTTCCAGCTGGATATTACTCTGCATATTCAGGCGCTGTATGTTTTCGCCGGCACAGATCAGGGCCCGTGGGTTAGTCTCGGTCGCCACCACCTGCTTCACGCCGCGGGTGACCAATACCGCTGCAATGACACCCGTACCCGTGCCTATATCCCAGGCCACTTGCGGGTTATTGAGTGGCGCCTGGTCTATCAGTTCCAGATATTCGCCACGCACGGGCGAATACACCCCGTAATGGGCGTGGATATGCGCGTTGAGTGCCTGGATAGGCACGCCTTTTTTACGCCATTCATGCGCACCTACCATGCCTAACAGCTCACGCAGTGACAGCACCAGCCTGGCAGGCAGTTTGTCTTTTTTCTCGTCTATGATCAGCGCGCCCTGCACTGCCGCTTTCACATCTGGTGCACGCGGTAACTCAGCTTGACCATATTTGAGTTCTATCAGCACTTTGTTAGTGATGTTGGCCCGGCCGATCTGCCGCGCACGGTGCTGGTGAAAGCTTTCCAGCATGGTGGCCGCCGGTTTGACTGGTTTACGGTCCACCCTGCGCGTGATGGCTTGCAATAGTTGCTTGGCGTTCTGAAAGTCGCCGCGGTACAGCAAGGCAGTGCCTTCGCAGGCCAGGCGATAGGCTTCATCCGCTTTGGTGGTATCGTCAGCGATGACCAGCGCTTTGGGCGGCGGGTTGCCCGCCTCCGATTGCCAGTCAGCGGTTTGGGTCTTGTTTTTTTCGTACCAGTTAATTTGGTTCAATGGGGTTCCGATAGGCAAAATATATGGATAAAAAGTAGGAGTGCATAAGCCGCGTTTATATCCCGCGTTAAAGTTTAAACGGGCTAAAGTCCGTATGCGTGTCGTAATAGTCTTCGTTTTCTGCACGCTTGAGAAAGGCAACGGCTTTGTATGTGACTGGTGTAAAAGCCACTTCAACCAGCACTTTGGCCACGAATTGCGCCAACACGATCTGCGGCATCATAGCATCTGGAAACTCGCCAGAGCCATAAAATGCGAGCGGGAAAAACAAGATCGTATCTACCGCTTCACCAAACAGCGTAGAGCCTATGGTACGACTCCACAGCCAGCGCCCGCGGGTGAGTATCTTCATCTTGGCCAGCACGAACGAGTTTACAAACTCCCCGGCCACGAATGAGAGCAACGAGGCAATGGCTATACGGGCGGTAGAGCCGAATACAGACTGATAGGCGGCCTGATCGTGCCACTCTGGTGCCGGTGGCAAGGCCACGATCACCCAGGCCATCAGGCTGGCAAAAGCCAGGCACACAAACCCGGTCCAGATGACGCGCCTGGAGGCAGAGTAGCCATAAACTTCGGTGAGGATATCACCAAAAATAAAGCTGATAGGGAAAAACATGATGCCGGCACCAAACGTCAGCGAGCCGAGCAAAGGTGCCTGGATCTCGGTGATCTTGCCGGGGCCTATGATGTTGGAACAGACCAGCACAACGGCAAACGCCGCCATGATAAAGTTGTAATAGCGATACTGTTTTTTCATCCCCTGGCTCTGGGTCATGGTTTAGTCTCACTGCGCACATCCAGCTTGTCGCGTAACACATCGCCACCGAGGTTGATGGCCAGGATCAGGCTCATCATGCACACACCTACGCTCAGCACATAATGCGGCGCCACCAGCATAAACCTGACCGCATCGCGCAACATGGCACCCCAGGAAGCATTCGGGGCCTGTATACCCAGGCCCAGAAACGACAGTGAAGCTTCGGCGATCATCACGCTGGCCATGCTATAGGCGGCTTCAACCAGCAGAATGGAGATCAGCAGCGGCAATATATGCAGCAGCATGACGCGCAGCGAGCTGGCACCCAGCGATTCGGCCGCCAGCACATGCAGGCGCTCACGCAATGCCAGCGTCTGTCCACGCGACAAGCGCGCATAGGTCACCCAGCCGGTGAGGCATAAAGCCAGGATCAGGTTATTAATGCCGGCGCCCAACACCGCAGCAAAGGCGATCGCCAGCAAAATACCGGGGAAAGCCAGAAAGATACTGGTCACTTGCATCAATGCCTGATCGAGCTTGCCGCCTTTGTAACCGGCGATCAGTCCTATGCTGATCCCTATGGTCATGGTCACTGCCGTGACCACGACGGTGACCAGAAAAGAGACTTCCACGCCGCGTATCACGCGTGCAAGTATGTCGCGGCCCAGATCATCAGTACCCAGCCAGTGTTGCGCACTGGGCCATTGCAAAATAGATTCGAGATCAGTGTGGTTGGGGTTGGAACCTGCGATATGCGCGACCAGCACGGCAAGCAGCCAGAAAGCCAGGGTGGCTAATGAAAAGGTTTTCATCGTGCGCCTCTAGTGCGCGGGTCCAGCCAGCGGTAGGCGACATCGGTCATCTGGTTAATGAGCACATAACTCAGCGCGATCACCAGCACACAGGCCTGAGTCACCGGGTAATCGCGCTTTTCTATGCTATCCACCAGCAGGCGGCCTATGCCGTTCCAGCTGAAAATGGTTTCTGTGATCACGGCCCCCGCCAGCAGGCTACCCATTTGCAGGCCGACGATGGTGACCATAGGTAACAGTGCGGCGCGTAGCGCATGCCGCAATAACACCTGCCGCTCGCTCAAACCTTTGGCACGCGCGGTGCGTATGTAATCTTCGTTCAGCACTTCCAGCAGACTGGTGCGTGTCATACGGGTCAGGATGGCGCTTAAGCCCAGCCCTAGTGTCAGTGCCGGCAGTATGATGGCGGCCGGGCTGCCCATGCCGCTGACCGGCAACCAGCCCAGCCATACGGCGAACACCAGCATCAGCACCGGCCCCAGCCAGAAAGCAGGCATGGCGGCCAGGCGTATACTAACCATGGTCACCATCACATCCTGCCAGTGCCCGGCTTTTAACGCCGACCAGATGCCCAAAGGGATGCCTATCAGCAAGCCTATGCTGAGTGCAGTGACAGCCAGTATCAGCGTGGCAGGGTAAGCCTGTGCCAGCAGCTGCGTGATCGGCGTTTGCGTGTGTATGGAGACGCCGAAATCGCCTTTGAACAGATTGAGCACATACTGGCCGAATTGCACATGCAAGGGCTGGTCCAGCCCAAGCTGGGCCTTTAGCAGCAGCCGGTCTGCCGCACTGGCAGATTCACCCAGCATGACATCGACCGGGTCACCCGGCACCATATGTAACAAGGCAAAGGTCAGGCAAAGCACCCCTGCGATCACTGGCAGCAATGTGGTGACTCGCCTGATCATCCGCCTGCTGTTGCGTTGGGGATGGTCTGGATTTCGCTGCGCCGGGTTCCGCTGGCGTTGTGTTCACTATGGATTTTTTCGTCAGCCTGACTGTAATCGGCTTGATCGTCTGCCTGCTGGCCATCTGCATCCTGGTCCAGAATATTCACGGTAGTGCCTGCCGGCACCTGGTCAAACAAGGCGATCAGATCGGCATTGCGCATGCGCACACAACCGTGCGAGCCAGGCGCGCCAAATTCAGTCTGGTCGGGCGAGCCATGGATATAGATATAGCGCTGCATGGTATCGACATTGCCCAGCCGGTTCTTGCCCGGTTCGCTGCCACTCAACCAAAGAATGCGGGTCAGTATCCAGTCCCGCTCAGGAAACTGCGTCTTCAGCTCAGGGGCAAAGATCTCGCCAGTCGGCCTGCGCCCTACAAATACCGTATTCTCAGGGGCATCAGCACCGATCCTGGCGCGGATGATATGCCTGCCCAGGGGCGTACAACCGCTGTCTTTGACGCAGCCGACACCGTTGGCAGCAGTCGAGACCGGGTAACGGCTGACCAATGCGCCTGCATCGTCAAACAATGTCAGTGATTGTTCAGGGATGGATATATCAATATGCATAAACATTATTCTAAGCGATTTGTGCCGGATTGGATTCAGAATCCGGCATCAGCTGCAGATTTCAGATGACGCGCAGCAGACAGTCAGTGCATGTTTCAGTGACAATTAGAATTACAATGGCAGGCATTCCAATTTATAAGTATTCATCATGCCACATCACGAAATGCATTTTTTACAGCGCAGTGGCTGGCTGAGAGCTTCTGTCCTCGGCGCGAACGATGGCATTATTTCCACCGCCAGTTTGCTGATGGGCGTGGCGGCAGCCGGCGCGGATAACAGCGCCCTGCTGGTGACCGGCGTCGCCGGGCTGGTGGCGGGCGCACTCTCCATGGCGACCGGGGAATATGTGTCTGTCAGTTCGCAGACGGATATAGAACAAGCTGACCTGGCGCGCGAAGCCAGGGAGCTGCAGGACAACCCCGACAGCGAGCTGCGCGAACTCACCGGCATCTATATACAGCGTGGCTTGTCGCCGGATCTGGCGCAGCAGGTGGCACAGGCCTTGTCACATCACGACTCACTGGCAGCGCATGCGCGCGATGAACTGGGCTTGCATGAGGTGAACCAGGCCAGGCCCTTGCAGGCAGCTCTGGCCTCGGCACTGGCCTTTGCCAGTGGCGCCGCCCTGCCCTTGCTCACAGCCTGGCTGGCCCCGCATGCACAGGTGCAAAGCTGGCTGATCTTCACTACCTTACCGTTTTTAGGCCTGTTGGGCGCAGTCGCTGCCCGTGCCGGGGGTGCCGGCATGTGGAAAGGCGTCAGCCGTATCGTTATCTGGGGCGCACTCGCCATGGCCGCGACGGCACTGATAGGCCACTGGTTCGGCGTGCAGGCCGGATAGCGCTGCCAGGATTCAGGGCCAGGGTTCAGGGCCAAAGTTCAGGGGTGGCCAGGCTGGAAGACTATATTGGTCAGACCATCCCAATTGCCGTCCGGCATGGGCTGGTAAGACTTGACACTGGCCTGGTAGGCAGCGAACTGCCCTTCATACCAGAGCGGAATATACGGTAATTGTTCATGAATACGGCGGGTGACTGCCGGCCAGTTCTCGTTTTTCAGCAAACCATCCAGCGCCGCATCGCGGTAACCGCCACGGTTGAAGCCGGCAGGTGGCATACTGCCTGAACCGAATACCTTGCCGTAGATCTCAGGGGTCTTGATGCCCACCCAGGTCAAACCTGACATCTGGAAATTACCTTTTTGCACATCGGCAAAAAAAGTGCCCCAGTCCAGGCTCTTGATCTGCAGGTCTATGCCCGCCGCCTGCATCTGCGCCTGCAGAATGGTGGCCAGGCGTACCCGTTGCGGGTCGGTGCTGGTTTTATAGACCAGCGTCAATGGCAGTTTGACGCCAGCCGACTGCAATAACTGCCTGGCTAATTCCGGCTGGTAGCCATAAGCCTGCAATGTCGGGTTGCCGGCGTAGTGCTCTGGCGGCAGGATGGCATTCGCCTGGCGGCTGTGGCTAACCATCACTTTATCTATGATGGCCCGGGTATCGATGGCATGTGCGATGGCGCGCCTGACCCTGACATCGCGCAAAAACTCGGCCTGTACGTTCAAGCCCAGGTAGGAGTAATTGGCACCGACCACGGTCCTGACTGAAATATCTGCCTGTTTTTGCAGGTATTTGATCAGTTCCGGCGGCAGATCGCCCTGGATCAGGTCGACTTCGCCACGCTTGAGCTTGAGCACCCGCACATTCGGGTCTTTCACCTCACTAAAGCGGACTTTGAGGCCGTCACTAAGCCTGACCAGTTGCAATTCACTATCCCAGCGATCCAGCCTGAACGGCCCGCTGCCCACAGGCGCATGGCCGAAATCATGTCCGGCAGCGATCTGCGCTGCCGGCAAAATGCCTATGATCAGTCGCGCGGCGAAATGCGGGTCTGGCCGGCTCAGTTCAAAATCTATGGTCCGGCTGTCTGGCGTGGTGATGTGCAGGATATGCTTGAACTCAGCCGTGTGTGGCGAGTTTTTCAGTTGTAGCAGGCTCTCATAAGTGGCCTTGACATCGGCAGCCGTGAGCGGCGTGCCATCATGAAAACTGGCGCCTGGCTGTTGCAGCTGAAAGCGGTAATGACTGGGGTCCTGCATTTGCCAGGCAGCCAGCCCGGCCACCTCATGCGACGCGGCATCAAACTCGACCAGCCGCTGGTACAGCAGGTGATTGATACGTTCGGAAGCGGCATCGGTGGCAAATCTCGGGTCCAGGTTCACCGGCGCCTGCGCGACCGCAAACACCAGGGCACGTGGTTCGCTTTCCGGCTGGCAGCCGGACAGACTCAGCGCCAGCGCTAACGTCAACGCCCATCCGAGCAGCCACGTGCCTGCCATTTTATGTAACGACACCTCAGTCTCTTTCAAACAGCGCGATGGATTCAACATGCGCGGTATGCGGGAACATATTCATCACACCGGCCGCTTTCAGGCGGTAGCCTTTGGACTGCGTGAGTATGGCGACATCACGTGCCAGGGTGGAAGGGTTACATGAGACGTAGACGATCAGCTTAGGCGCACCCTGGCCATCATCCGGCAGCGATTTGATCAGTTCCATCGCTCCGTCGCGTGGCGGATCGATCAGCCACTTGTCAAAATAGCCCAGGCCTTGCAACAGCTCCGGCGTCATATCAAACAGGTCAGACTCGGCGAACTCCACGTTGGCTATATGATTCAGGCTGGCGTTCTCTATCGCCCTTTTGACCAGCGCCTGTGCGCCTTCCACACCATAGACTTGCGCGCCACTACGGGCGATAGGCAAGGTGAAGTTACCCAGGCCGCAGAAAAAGTCGGCAATGCGCTCGCCCGCTTTTGGCTGCAACAGCTGCATGGCGCGGCGTATCATGACGCGGTTGATAGCGGGGTTGACCTGGGTGAACTCTATCGGGCTGAATGGATATTGCAGGTTGTATTCCGGCAGGCTGTAATGCAGGCGGTCGCTATGGCCGAACAAGGGTTTCGCCGTATCCGGCCCCTTGGTTTGGGTCCAGAATTGCACGCCATGGGCGGCTTCAAATGCGGCCAGCAATGGCAGGTCACGCTCTTCCAGCGCTTCGAGTATGCGTAGCAGCAGCACGGTCGCATCTTCGCCGACGGCCAGTTCTATCTGTGGCAGGCACTGCCGCACACTTAACTGGCCTATCAACTCCTTGAGTGGCACGATGAGGTCAGAAATGGCTTTAGGCAACACCTGGCAGCTATCCATAAAGGTGACAAAGCTGGTGCCTTTTTCATTAAACCCGACCAGCACACCACCCTTTTTCTCCACATATTTCACGCGCAGACGGGCTTTATGCCGGTATTGCCAGGGTGTGCCCTGTATAGGCGGCAGCATTTTTTCAGGCTTGATACGGCCTATATGCCACAGGTCTGCTTCCAGCAGACGCTGTTTGGCAGCGACTTGTGCCGAAAACTCCAGGTGCTGCATGGCGCAACCGCCACAGGTGCCGAAATAAACGCAACCAGGCGTGACGCGCTGGCTGGACGACTTTAACACTTCCAGCGTAGCCGCCACCTCATAAGTAGGCTTTGAATAGTGGGTAGCGAATCGCACGCGCTCGAAAGGCAGTGCGCCTTCGATAAAAACCACTTTACCATCGACATGGGCGACGCCACGGCCTTCCTGGTCCAGGGATTCGATTACGGCGATACGGGGAGTTTGTTTCGCCATTGACGCTGGCGATAGGCGGGTTCTTTGACGGTTGCTTCTCATAGCTGTTATTTTACCTGAATTGGGCTTACAATCCCTCAACAAGCACTGCAAAATAAGGGAGACCATATGTTAAAACAATGGAGTCTGAGTATTGCACTGGTGATGGCACTTTCCACCTCCGCTGCCTGCCTGGCTGACGAGATCGCCATACAGCAGGATGCACAGGGTGTGAGTTATGTGACTGGCGGCATAGGCTCGGAAGAAGTCGAAGCACTGGAAGCCTTCAAAAAACAATTCAATCTGTATTTCCTGTTTTCTGAAGGCAGGATAGGCCGCCTGGTGGATGATGTGAATATCAGCATCATCGATGGCAAAAAACAGACCGTGTTCAGCCTTGAGCACGCCGCACCCAGATTACTGTTAAGCCTGCCTGCTGGCAAATATACCGCGGTTGCCAGCTATCAGGGCAATACCCAGCGTTACACCTTCAACCTCAGCGCTAAAAAATCACAACGCGTGATCTTAAACTGGAAAAACACCCAGCTTGATGAAGAGTCACGCGAAGATAACCGGCAGGATGAAGTCACGCCTGAAGAGATCAAGAACGACACCAGGGCAGATTCGTCAGGCGCCCGCTAAGGCTAGCTTGCCCACCTGCCAGTCTGCCACTTGTGGCGCAGTTAGCTAGCCGGCCGGGGCCCAGGCCTGCATGAATTGTTGCCAGTGGCTGCCGGTATAAGCAGCCAGGGTCTCACGCACCAGCTGAATCTCTTCGGCGTAGGCGGCGTCAGTCAGATGGCCGCGCATCTTCAAAAAACGTAAATAGACCAGATGCGTATTGGCAACGTCGGTTTCACAGTAATCACGGATAGCCTGAATCTCGCCATCCAGATACGCCTGCCACACTTTGCTGCCATCCATGCCCAGCTTGCCGGGAAAGCCGCATAACTGGGCCATCTGATCCAGCGGCGCATTGGCGCGGCCAGTGTACATCGCCAGCACATCCATCAGATCCAGGTGCCGCGTGTGGTAGCGGCTGATATAGTTATTCCATTTGAATTCCTTGTCATCCTCACCCAGGTCCCAGTAACGCGGCGCGCTGATGCCATGCACCATGGCGCGGTAATGCAAGACCGGCAGATCAAAGCCGCCACCGTTCCAGCTCACCAGGTTGGGCGTGTACTTCTCGATGCCATCAAAAAAGCGCTGGATGATCTCGGCCTCGCTGGAGTTTTCATCGCCCAGCGTCCAAACCCTGAACTGGTTGCCTTCACGCATGGCGCAAGAGATCGCGCACACGCGCTGCAAATGGTGCGGCAGAAAATCAGTGCCATTTTGCTGGCGGCGCTGGTGAAAGGCGACATTGGCGACCTCACTGTCACTCAACCCGGCAGGGAGATCGTGCAATTGGCGTATGCCATCTACATCGGGAATGGTTTCGATATCGAATACAAGACTGCGAAGCATGAGAACAACGATCCGGCTGGATCGCCCCACTAAAAATAATATGGTCGTAACCATAGCACAGGCAATGGCGACCTCACCAGCCGAAAATGCTGATCCTGGCCCAGGCCAGCACAGAGTGGCCAGGCAGCCACTCTTTATTTACCGGCAAGTGCATGCGCTAGCAGCCTGCCGGATCACATTTGAAACCTAGGCGATCTCCAATTGCAGAATATCCTGGCTATTGCTTTCCTGCAGCCACTCGCTGGGCGCTTTGTGCAACCGGATAGGCGCTTTCATCTCATCGCCTTCAAAGGTCAGGATGGCATAGCTGACCTCTTCTGGTGCCGCGATAGGGGTGAATTTGCCAAAGCCAAAATCTGCATTACGCATGACTTGCCAGGCGCCTACAGGCTCGGTGTATTCGGGTCTGGAAAAGTAGTGTGCGATCTGCCTGTCGGTCGCCGTTTGCAGCGCGCAATCATTTTCACGCGATAACACCGACCATCGATAATCCAGGCCATCAGCGATAGGCTGTAATTGCAAGATATACCAGTGCAGGTTTTCACGCACCAGTTGTATCAGGGAACGGACGCGGCCGGTTTGCTGATTCAGGATGTAGTAGATGCCTGAGTCCTCTTGCCGGATAGTTTGGCCCAGCCTGGGTAGAACGAAAAGATTATTTGCCACAACAAACTCCTTCCATCGCAATATGCACTTTATTTGTATGCAATGACCATGCCTGAAACTGAATTCCGGCCTTTTTACTGCTCTGTTTTTCGATTTGTCAGAACGCTAAACAATCGGCCTGCCCGGCCTCTGGCGCACTACCCATGGTCAAATAATCTTATAAAGCTTTTCTATACAAGGCCTTAGCAGCTATTTTTTCTGCCATTGACCGTCGCGCTGCACTGACCAGCCGGGTTGCGCGCGGTCTATCCAGCGCTGGGCGAATGTACGCTGTATCTCGCCTTCCCACTCGGGGTGACCATTTGCGGCAGCAATGCCCTGATACAAACGCGAGCGGTCAGCGTTTTCTTCTTTCGCCAGCGCTGCCAGCGCACTACGTTGGGACAGTGGCACCAAACCTGCATCTTTTACCGCGACGAATCCGTCTGCGGTCAACCCTACCGCGCCTGATTGATAATAAGGTGCCAGCAGTTGATGGCGGCTTTGCATGCTGGCTTTCACTGCGGCGACCGCCGGAGTATTCACATCCAGATCAGCCGCTGCCTGTACTTGTGTAGTCAAAACACCCAGCACCATCATGCTCAATAACAGCTTCTTTAAGATGTGATAGCCATCACGGCTAAATAGTTGCAACTGCAACAAGCACTGTTGCCTGATTTTGCTGAGGGTATTCATGGTGCGGACTCCTGGTTAACAGTTGGGGCGGCAGCCGGGGCCGGGCTGGAAGATGTGCCTGGCGAAGCGGCCGGGGTCTGTCCGGCGGGGGTCTGCCAGATTTCGTCTATCACTTTATCTGCCGCCTTTTCTGCCGCTGCCGCCGGGAAATAGATATTGATAGTGACACAGGCCGTCAGTTCGATCACAGCAGCCAGCCACACGCAAGTGCGCAGCCAGCGCACATATTTGTTATCCATCGCAAAATTCAATTCTGCTTCCTTTCTTATGCACTATAGTCACCCAATACTAGGGTCAACTAATCGATAATGATCTTGCTATTGCTATCTGTCACGCGCTGCATGCGTGCCAGCACATCTTTCCAGCTGACATATTGCGTGTAGCCGTTGACATTGACTGAAGGCGCGCCCTTGCCTTTGACGATCACAAAACCATCCGGGATCGCTTCAACGCCACCCATCTTGCAGATATCACCACGCAACTCACAGCGCAGGCCTATCTTTTCATAGCCGAACTCTTTGAAAAACCGCAGGAAAGTACGTTGCAATGCCGCTGCCGTACCTTCACCACCCAAGGCAGTGATATTTTCCACCGCACGTTGCGAGATCTTTTTTTCAAACGGTCCATCGGCAGTCTGGATGATGGCATCCATATACACAGGTTTCCAGTTCTGCAATTGCAAATGCCTGACATCACCTTCCAGCTTGCCACTGATAGAGCCGAAATTAAAGGTGCGCGTGATCTCGCCCAGGTCTATATCGCGCATGGTGAAATTGGCGTGCAATTTGGGCACCGCCCCCAGCGGGTCATCAATATCCAGGTCAGACATACCGACCATGCCGTTAAACAGCCTGAACTGCATATCACCAGTCATGCGTAACTCGTGGTTGGCATAGGTGATCAATGGCACCGCGCCGGTGATCTGGCCACGCATCACCGGCCAGTCCAGCGCCTGGCTGAATTGTGCCATGCTGATAGGCTGCATCGCCATCTTGACATGCCAGACCATGCTTTGGTTGATCCAGGCTGCGGAAATATCCTGAAAGTCCAGTGCGCCATCGAGGATAGGCAGCTTGAGGCTGGGCGAGGTGATGGAATAACGATTCACTTCAGCCTGCCATTTGGTTGGGCCCAGGGGGATCTTCAGGATATGGCCGGACTGGTAACCCATGGCGATCTGTTTAGGCTGATCGTAATCCCACGGGATATCGGCATTAAAATGGCTGAAACCGAACTTGCCTCGCTGGTCTTCTACGCTGGCATCTGCAATATTCAGGTGGAACCTGAGCGGCTGCAGGCCCTGGGCTTCAAATGACCAGTCAGCCTTGCCAGACACATGCAAATGGCCGAAGGCAGAATTGGGGATCAGTGGCTGGATGAATGCCTGGTAGACGCCATTGAAATCAACATCGCTGGCATCGACTTTCAGTGTCTCGAATGCTTTGCTGACCAGGTTGAAGCGGCTTTGGCTATGCAGCGTGCCCACACCTTGCAAACTGAGTGTGGCCTGTTCTATATCCAGATAAGGCTGGCGATAAAAGCCGCGTATCTCGAAGCGTTTGTTGCCATCGGCAAAATAAAACGGCTGCCAGAACAGCTCGCCCTGCTGCCAGTCGAACACGCCCTGCCAGCGCCAGCCACCCGCTTGCTGGTGCGCAGAAAGATTGACTTTCCCGGTCAGTTTTTCCGCCGCATGCAAGCCCTGGGCATCACTGAACCTTGCCTGCTTGAGCGATAACTCCAGGTCTACACCTTTTGCCATCTCAGCGGTATCCGCGATGTTTTTCCAGGTCGGCGTCACCAGCAGGTCAAACGGGATATGCGAACGGCTATCGCTATATAAACCATCTGCACAGCGCCAGGTTTCGCTGGCCGCTTGTGCCGGCACCAGACAATCCAGATGGAACTTGCCCCACACCTCGTCGTGCAAGGCTTTGACTTCAGCATCTAATGACAACACCGGTTGCCGGGTCTGCTGGCGGTAATCGAGGAAAATACGCGGGTGCCTGACCTGGTAAGGCGGCATCTGCAGCTGATCAGAGGTGATGAGCAAGGTCGGTCGCTGGCTGATATCCAGCGAGATATTCGGTTTATCCAGCGTGGCAGCACCAAATTGCAGACGCTGGGCGTTGACTTTCACCTGCTGCTTGCTGCGTAGATCCAGCACGGCATTGGGTTTATCCAGCTGAAACAGGTCACTGCCTACGCTGTCTGCACTCAGGCTGATTTGTGTGATGGCACAGGCTTGTGCTGACCAGAGAATCAGGCTCAGGCACCAGCTGCGCATCAGTCGGGAAACACCCCGGAAGACAGATATCTATCACCGCGGTCGCAGACGATGGCGACAATCACAGCGTCACTTACTTCCCTGGAAAGTTGTAGTGCCGAATACAGGGCGCCGCCACTGGAGATCCCGGCAAAGATACCTTCTTGCTGGGCCAGTTTGCGGGTGGTGTCTTCAGCGTTTTTCTGGCTGACATAGCGCAGTTCGTCTATACGGCTGGCATCAAAAATCCTGGGCATATATGCCTCTGGCCATTTGCGTATGCCAGGGATCTGGGCACCGTCTTCCGGCTGCACACCTATGATACGTATGGCCGGATTCTGCTCTTTCAGGTATTGCGAGGTGCCCATGATGGTGCCGGTGGTACCCATGCTGGAGACGAAATGCGTGACCTTGCCTTCGGTGTCACGCCAAATCTCCGGCCCGGTGCCTTCATAATGCGCCAGCGGATTATCCGAGTTACCGAACTGGTCCAGCACTATGCCCTCGCCTTCGGCCTGCATCTTCATCGCTACATCACGCGCCAGCTCCATGCTGCCATCCTTGGGCGTCAGCACCAGGTCAGCGCCATAGGCTTTCATGCTTTGGCGACGTTCTATGGTCTGGTTTTCCGGCATCACCAATATCATCTTATAGCCACGCATGGCGGCGACCATGGCCAGCGCGATGCCGGTATTGCCGCTGGTGGCTTCGATCAGGGTGTCGCCAGGCTTGATCTGGCCGCGTTGTTCGGCACGCAATATCATGCTGTAAGCAGGCCTGTCCTTGACCGAACCGGCCGGGTTATTGCCCTCTAATTTGAGCAGTATGGTATTGCTGGTATTCGGGTTGATGCGTTGCAAGGCAACCAGTGGTGTGTTGCCGACAAAGTCATCTAAAGTTTTATATGGTTTCATAACAGGCTGACAGCGTTTTTTCCGAACTAGCCGCCGGAATCATCCATCATTCAAATATCCAGAATTGAGGTGATAATTTAATACACGCGCCAGCTTAATATATGTAAAATTCCCATGAAGTTCCTGACTTAGCTGACGCAGTAGCCATTTTACATAAACTGACCGCATCACAAAAACAATAATTGCCAAGGAAAACGGATATTGAAAAACTGGATCAGCAAGGTGCTTGTCGTCATGTTACGTCCGATCCAGCTTTTCCCGGAATTAACAGATACCGTCAACGTCCGCTATAAAGTCATTTTCCTCAACAATGTGTTCACTTTTGCCGGGCTGGCCTCCCTGGCCATGAGCATGATACGCTGGAACGCAGACCCTTTCCTCGGCAAAGTCGACCTGCTGTTTTCCTGCGTCGCTTTCATCCTGTTATGGATATTGCACAGATACCACAAAATGGTGGAGCTGATCGCCAGCATCGCCCTCTGGCTATGTTTTGTACAGTTCCTGACCGTGTTTTTTGTCGGCAATGGCAATGCCACCCGTAGCGGCCTGTTATTGCTGATACTGGCAGCAGCGTTCTACCTGAAAGGCCGTGTCGCCGGCTACTCCATGCTGGCCATCCTGCTGTCTCTGGTGATAGGCAATCATTTGCTCGGCTTGTTCCCCTCTGATTATAGCGACCTCGACCTGCTGAGCCTGGGCTTTTACCTGCTAGCGCAGTTTTTCATCATCCACAATTACGAAAGCCTGCGCGAAACGCAAACCAGCTATTTAAAAGCCCTGAACAGCGACCTTGAAGCCCAAGTCAAACAGCGCACAGAACAACTGGCGGCCGCCAACCAGGCGCTGGAAATGGAGAAACTCAACCTGACCAGGCTCTCCAGCACCGATCACCTGACCGGGCTAAGTAACCGTCACCATTTTGAAACCAAGTTTGCGGAATATCCACCTAGTGCCAGCAGAAAAACCGCCGATGCGCTGATCCTGATCGATATAGACAACTTTAAAACAATCAATGATACCTACGGCCATGTGCTGGGCGACACGGTGCTGAAAAGTGTCGCCAGCTGCATGCAGAAACATAGCCGTATTTATGACATCACCGTGCGCTGGGGTGGCGATGAGCTCATCATCTATGCGCCACGCACCACATTGAAACAGGCTTGCCAGCTGGCCGAGAAGATACGCAAGCAGATATATGCCCTGCAAATAGACCAGTCAGGGCCTATCACCATCAGCGCCGGGGTCGCCGTTTTGCAGCCTGGCGACAGCCTTTCGCAACTGTTGAATCGTGCCGACAAGGCGCTGTATGAAGCAAAACAGGCCGGACGCAATAGTGTATATGCCGCAGCCCTGGCTTAAGTTATATTAGCGTTAGTTATATTAACGTTTTTTCCACCCATCCCGTTTAGTGTTGATAGATGATATTCAGAAGTAGTGTTTTAATTGGGGCATTGAGTTTATTCAGCCTGCTGGCACAGGCCGAGCAATGGCAAACAGTGCAGGGCCGCGAAAGATTCCTCACCGTCGCGGTAGACCTGGACTCTCTGCAAGTCGGGCAACTCGACGATATGATACGTTTCAGACTGCGGGCAGATGACCATGACGACACCATCACCACCAGGTTCGTGCAGGCATCGTGCAGTGAATTCTCTATGGAAGCCGAACGCGAGGTGGTGTTTCATAAAGCGACCATGTCTGCGGAGACCCTGGACTGGAAAAATGATAGCGGCCTGAAAAACAGCCCGGAGTTCAGCCGCGCCAGATTGTCGTTCTGGGGCATCACCCAGGCGTATGGCCAGGCGATCTCACTGGCTTGTCGCCGTGTAGGCAACCGGGCGCCGGAGCGCTTGCAAAGCATGCCCACTGAGCAATGTGCGCTCTCCAACCCCTTGCGCAAAGTGGCTTGTGCCAGCCACGCCAGCTGGCGCGCCAACTACAAGCTGTATATGTCACGCTCGCATGATGTGATACATAACTGCGGCATTTCAGAAGACCGCATGACCAAGCAGGCCGCCTGGCTGATCAAAAGTGTCATGCGCTGCCAGAATGAAAGTTGCGGCAACGAGATCATGGAAGGCTGGATACACAAGCGTGGCGAAGATATCGCCAACGTCATCCATATGCAAAAGCAGGCCGCTTATGCCCAGAGTAGCCAGCAGGCACCGTTGTGCCAATCGCTGAATCAGGCCGACCAGGCGATCGCCAGCATGCAGACGGAAGAGATCTACGCCAAAGCCAAATATCTGGGCTGCCTGAAACGCGAGACCGCCAGATTACGTGCCTCCGACATCCCCCACGATATGCTGTCGCAGCTGGCTGAGCATTCATGCGAAAACCAGTTTCAGGAGTGGCACGAGACGATTTCCAGGCAATCTGCCATGCTGGATCAGCCGTTGCCAGGGTTGAAAGCCAGGCCCCTGACCAGGCAGGATTAAAACTATGCGCTGCCCAGGCTGGATTAAAACAATGTCCGTTTAACGCAAGCTGGTTTAACGATTGCAACGTCTGACGCAGAACAGAAACACCGCGTAGCTGCCAAACAGGACAAAGCTGATCAAGCCTAGTTGCGGCAGGGTCAGTCCGAGCAACGTCCAGTCTATTGCGGCGCAATCACCGGTGCCGCGAAACACCAGCGTCAGCGCTTTCTTCAGCGGGAAGTTCTCAAACATGTAATCAAAGCCCACACCGCAGTCGGCAATGATCTCGTCCTTATGCACCTGCAACCACCAGTGCCGGATAGCCACCCCTACGCCACCCAGCGCGGTGAGCACTTCAACCACCACCAGCGCGCCGCTCAACCACGACCTGGGCGGAACAAAAGCATGCAGCAGGAACACCACACCCAGGCCCATAAAGATGATGCGCTGTGAGATACAGAGTGGACACGGCTCCAGCTGGTAATTCACCTGTATGGCCAGCGCCAGTGCCACTATGCCGAAACAGGCCAGAAACCCCAGTATATAGCCGCCCTTGCCTTTAAACACTTGACACATTAGATGCTCCTGCGCACTGAATAAAACTGAAATTGTAATGGATATTGCGCTGATGCGGCTGATGGTCTGAGCAGCGTGGCTGAATTTTCATGACTGCTTGCATGCGCCCTGTCAGGAGGCAGCAGCTGTATTCTCGCTCTGGCGCATGGCTGATTTCTGCCTGAGCTCATGATGTTTCTTTTTGTAATAATGCGCGATGCGTTTCACATAACTGCGCGTTTCCGGGTATGGTGGAATGCCCTGATGCCGCTGCACGGCGTTTTCGCCGGCGTTATAGGCAGCCGCCACCAACTCCACATCGCCTTTAAAATAATTGATCAGCCAGCGCAGGTATGACAATCCGCCTTTGATATTCTGCTCGGGGTCATAAGCATCCTTGACATGAAACCTGGCCTGGGTAGCCGGCAATAACTGCATCAGGCCCTGTGCCTGTTTGCGCGAGGTGGCTTTTGGGTTAAAGCCTGATTCCACCGCGATCACCGCCATGGCTAGGTCTACATCCACGCCATAGACAGGCGCATGTTTTTTCACCAGCTGATACACCGGGCCGCGCTTGCGGTACAACATCTGTGCTGCGGAATTCTCCTGGCTATGCATGCACGCCGGCAGTTTTGCCAGTTCAACATTGCCCGGCTCTTTATCCAGCCACTCCCTGGCATCGCGGTGGCCTTGTATCGCCGCCAGGCTGAAAAAGCGCGCCGCAATATCATGGTTGACTGCCACCCCTTTGCCAGTGCTGTAAAACCAGCCCATGGCAAATTGCGCATCGGGATCATGCGCTTCACCGGCGAGGGCACAATAATGGGTATATGCCTGCTCATAACTGCTTAAACCAAGGGCATTCCTGGTACCCGAAGCGAGGCTGGTTTGCAGCTTGATAAACTGCTTGTAAGCGTCATTCTGCATTCTGGACTGCTCACGGCTATAGCTGACCACAGGCTCGCTGGCCTGAGGGCTGTCGTCAGTTTCAACCGCTTGCGCTGGCTCTGGCGGCGGGCTTGCCAGCTCTTCATGCAAGGCAGCGGCTTCGTCGGCGCTGGACGGCAGTGACCATAGCGTCAGGCAGGCCATGGCAAAGCACAGTGCAGTCACCAGGCATGCATTACGCAATGGATAAGTATATGTTTTTACTAGCATTTAGATACAGTTTTTGACAGCCTTTTCAAGCATGCACATCACAGACCCGCCAGGTCAGACTATTTATTATTGACTGGTCCGGGCAGCCAAAGTGCCCGTTATCAGCGTTAAAGTTTGGCTAAAAAATTTAGGCAAATATTATTTTTATTTCTATTTTCTGCTCGCTAACCGCTGGCCGGCGTTCGCAGAAAAATAACCCAAGCGCTGGCAGCTGTTGGATAATGTGCGACTTTGGATAATGTGCGACTAATGTGCGACTATGGCTAGTTTGTTATCGACCTCCTCCAAGCAACTCTTGAGTGTCAGTGACCTGACACGACTGACTAAAGAACTATTGGAAACCAGTTTTCCCTTGTTCTGGATCAGCGGCGAAATCTCGAATTTCACGCGCGCAGCCAGTGGTCACTGGTACTTTTCGCTCAAGGACGCCAAAGCGCAAGTGCGTTGCGTGATGTTTAAAGGCCGCAACAGCCTGGTGGAAGGCATGCCGCGCGAAGGCGATTCGATTGAAGCACGCGCAACAGTGACCCTGTATGAAGCGCGTGGTGATTTTCAGCTGACGATAGAGTTTATGCAGCCCGCCGGTTTAGGCCGGCTGTATGAAGCTTATGAGCAATTAAAGCAGCGCTTGCAGGCCGAAGGCCTGTTTGACCAGGCGCACAAAAAACCCATTCCTGCCGACCCGCATCGCATAGGGGTCGTCACCTCGCCCGATGCAGCGGCCTTACGCGATGTGCTCACCGCGATACGCAGACGCTACCCGGGCATGGCGGTGATCATTTACCCGACGCCGGTACAGGGCAAAGGCTCGGCAGAGCTGATCGCCCATGCCATACGGCAAGCCAGTCAGCGGCAGGAAGTCGATACCCTGCTGATCTGTCGCGGTGGCGGCAGCATTGAGGATCTATGGTCGTTTAATGAAGAAGTGGTCGCGCGCGCGATCGCAGATTGCCGCCTGCCTACCATCAGTGGCGTCGGCCATGAAACCGACTTTACCATCGCCGATTTTGTCGCTGACCTGCGCGCTGCCACGCCGACTGCCGCAGCCGAACTGGCCTGCCCGGACCAGTCACAGTTACGATCACAGCTCACACAGCTGGACGCACGTTTGAAACGCGCCATGCAATCTCTGCTGCAAAAGCAGGCGCAGACGCTGGACTACCTCTCGCGCCGGCTGGTTTCACCCGCCCAGCAACTGCAGCAGCAAAAGCAATCGCTACATCAATGGCAACACCGCTTGCAGTTAGCCATGCAACATCTGTTGCAGCAGCGATCGCGACGGCTGGAGTACCTGGCGACCAGTCTGCAACAGCTGAACCCGCATCAGGTGCTGGCCCGCGGCTATGCCATCGTGCAAAAAGCGGATGGCCGCCCGGTGACAGATGCGCAGCAACTGGCCCCACAGGAGGCATTGCGGTTGACCTTGCACCAGGGCGCTGCCGAAGTGGTAGTCACGCAAATCGCCAAAACCGACTCTTGACACTTTTTATCCATCCTTAACATAGCTATACCGGGGCGGCAGCGAAAGTCTTTGGTCAAGCTGTCAAATTGACAGATAATAAGCCTTTGCTTTACGTCGTTCACTCAATGGACAATACAAAAAGTCAGCCCGCGGCACTCCATACTATGGCGCTTGCCGCACTCGGGGTGGTATTTGGTGATATCGGAACCAGCCCTCTCTACACGATGAAAGAAGTATTTGCGGTAGGTCATCATCCGCTTCTGCTCACGCAAGACAATGTTTACGGCATTTTATCGTTGATCACCTGGGCGCTGCTGCTCATTGTTTCCTTCAAGTATGTGGCATTTATCATGCGTGCGGATAACCGTGGTGAAGGCGGTATCATGGCGCTGCTCTCGCTAGCCAGCCGTTATGCGGGCGGTGACCCGGACCAGCGTAAACGCATCATGATGCTGGGGATCATAGGTGCCTGCATGTTTTATGCCGACGGCATGATCACTCCGGCCATCTCGGTATTATCGGCAGTAGAAGGCCTGGAAGTCGCCGCGCCGCAACTGGATGACTGGATAGTGCCTATCACCCTGTGCGTGCTGTTCTTGCTGTTTTGGGCGCAAAGCAAAGGCACGGCGGTGATGGGCGCGTTTTTTGGCCCTGTCATGCTGACCTGGTTTGCCGTGCTAGGCATACTCGGTGTCATGAATATCAGCCACCACACCGAGATTCTCAAAGCCCTTAGCCCTTATTACGCCTTTCTGTTTTTCAGCACGCAACCGAAGATCGCTTTCATCGCCCTGGGCGCCGTCGTGCTGGCGGTCACAGGTGCCGAAGCCCTGTATGCCGATATGGGGCATTTTGGCCGCAAACCAATACGCCTGGCCTGGTTCCTTTTCGTATTACCCGCCCTGATCTGCAATTATTTCGGCCAGGGCGCACTGATACTTGCCGACCCTGATTCTATCCAGAACCCTTTCTACCACCTCGCCCCCGACTGGGCATTGTTCCCGCTGATCCTGCTGGCGACTCTGGCGACCGTGATCGCCTCGCAGGCGGTGATCACCGGCGCATTTTCAGTCTCGCGCCAGGCCTTGCAACTCGGCTTTATCCCGCGCATGCATGTCGCCCATACCTCTGAACAGACCGAAGGCCAGGTATATATGCCCAGGGTGAACTGGGGCTTGATGGTGGCGACCATGGGCCTGGTGGTGATCTTCGGCAGTTCCGGCGATCTGGCGGCGGCTTACGGCATTGCCGTGACTGGCGACATGGTCATCACCACCCTGCTGGCAGCCGTGGTTTTCCATCATTTATGGGGGTGGAGCAAACTGAAGACCGCTTGCCTGATCTCGCTGTTTTTGGTGATAGATCTGTCTTTCTTTACCGCCAATATCCTGAAGATACCTGATGGCGGCTGGGTGCCTTTACTGATGGGGCTGATCATTTTCACGCTGATGCGCACCTGGAAAACCGGCCGCGCGTTGCTCTATCGCATCCTCAGGTCAGAATCTATGGAACTGGTGCCGTTTATCCAGGCCATAGGTGCGCACCCGCCTGCCCGCGTCAATGGTGCCGGAGTGTTTATGACACCTAACCCGGATGGCGTACCGCATGCGCTGCTGCACAACCTCAAACACAACAAGGTGTTGCATGACAGCGTGGTGATTTTGACCGTACGTTTTGAGGATTACCCTTACACCAGCCAGGAAGAACGCATCGCGGTGGAAAACCTGGCGTATGGCTTTTATCGCGTCACCATACGCTATGGCTATATGGATGAGCCTGACCTGCCGCGCGACCTGGCCCTTACCGCAGCCCAGGGTCTGACGCTGGACCCCATGGATACCTCGTTCTTTGTCGGTAAGGAAAGTCTGATCGTTTCGGATAAACCAGGCATGGCGTTCTGGCGTAAAAAAATCTTTATCGGCCTGTTCAGGACTGCGGAAACCATTACCAACCAGTTCAAGCTACCGCCTAACCGGGTGGTAGAACTTGGCTCACAGGTGAAGATTTAGTCGCTCCTCAGGCATAGAAAGCTGGATGAACAGAGAAGGCAATCGTAGTAAAATCTGTGTATCACCATATGCGAGATCAACCATGACCATGAAAACCAACCTCATCATTGCAGCCTCGGTGTTAAGCCTACAGTTGGCAGGTTGCGCGACCACCAGCACCACCAAGGCCGGCGCCGTTGGCGTAGAGCGTAAACAGTACGTAGGGCTGGTGTCAGAAAAAGAAGCCGAGCAGGAATCAGCACTGGCCTACCAGAAAACGGTTAAAGAGGCCCAGGACAAAAAGGTGCTGAATACCGACAGCAAGGAAACCCAGCGTGTGCGTAATATCGCCAACCGCCTGATCGCCCAGGTCGGCGTGTTCCGTCCAGACGCCCTGAACTGGAAATGGGAAGTCAATGTCATGGATAGCAAGGAAGTGAACGCCTATTGCATGGCCGGTGGCAAGATCATGGTGTATACCGGCCTGCTGGACCAGATCAAGCCTAGTGACGACGAACTGGCGGCAGTGATGGGCCACGAGATCTCGCATGCACTGCGTGAACACGTGCGCGAACAGATGTCACGCGCCAAGGTACAACAATATGGCTTGCTCGGCCTGGCTGCTGCGGTAGGCGTCACCACCAAGAACGCCGACAATGCCAATGCCGCGCTGGCACTGGGCGGCACAGTGGCTGCCGTGGCACTGACCCTGCCTAACAGCCGTACCGCAGAACACGAAGCTGACGAGATAGGCCTGGAACTGGCTGCACGGGCGGCATATAACCCAGAAGCAGCGATCACACTGTGGAACAAGATGAATGCGCTGGGCGGTTCAAAACCACCTGAATTCCTGAGCACCCACCCCTCGGGAGACAGCCGCATCGCCGACCTCAAGGCCATGATGCCCAGAGTGCTGCCTTTATACCAGGCGGCAAAATCCAAATAAGGGCGGCAGCTTCTTACATACCTTGCCACATGCAAAGCACTAAACACCCGAAATTAGGTTAAAATTTCGGGTTTTACTCATTCCTATCAATAGAGAACATCATGGACCCACGTCTAAGTATCATTGAGGCGGCTTTTGAAGACCGCGCCAACATCAACCCTGCGAATGCATCGGCAGAGATCAAGCAAACTGTTGCTTCCATTCTTGATGACCTGGACGCTGGAAAACTGCGCGTCGCCAGCCGTATCGGCGATACACAACAATGGGAGACGCACCAGTGGCTGAAAAAAGCTGTGCTGCTGTCTTTCCGTCTGAAAGATAACTACCTGATGGATGATGGCGTGACCCGCTACTTCGATAAAGTCGACCCGAAATTCGCCGACTACACCGAAGAAGACTTCAAGGCCGGTGGCTTCCGCGTGGTGCCTAACGCCATCGTGCGTAAAGGCTCGTTTATCGCCAAAAACACGGTGCTGATGCCCTCTTACGTCAACATAGGCGCGTATGTCGGTGAAGGTTCGATGGTGGATACCTGGGCCACTGTTGGTTCATGTGCGCAAATCGGCAAGAACGTGCACCTGTCTGGCGGTGTAGGCATAGGCGGCGTACTGGAACCAGTACAGGCAGGCCCTACCATCATTGGTGACAACTGCTTTGTTGGCGCACGTTCTGAAGTGGTTGAAGGCGTAGTGGTTGAAGATAACTGCGTGATCTCCATGGGCGTCTATATCGGCCAATCTACCAAGATCTATGACCGCGAAACCGGCGAAGTGCATTATGGCCGCGTGCCGGCAGGCTCAGTAGTGGTGTCCGGCAACCTGCCTTCCAGCGACGGTAAATACAGCCTGTATTGCGCAGTGATCGTGAAAAAAGTCGACGCCAAGACATTGAGCAAAGTCGGCATTAACGAATTATTACGCGGCATCTGATTCAGGCCTGTTTCAACGGCAAACGCTGTCTGCAAGCCCCCGGCCAGGCGCAGGATGTCATTCTGCACTGGCCTGGCGGTGCACTGGCCTGTCCAGGCAGTATTAGCCCAGGCTCAAGTTATCAGTTGTAAAGGTCGTTATCTAGGAGATTCCCGGGCTGCAGTGTCAACACGGGAATGTTTAATGTGGAGAATTAGTCAACAAGCAGCAAACTGATCAGCAATACACCGTAGTAGTGTCACAACACCAACAATCAAAATAATCGTGCAATCACTCATATGACTACAACGCAACTCTTTATCCCGATTCTGTTCACACTCAGTGTGATCGGGTGCTATTTTGCGTTTGAACTGGTCGACCGCCTGCGCAAAGTCACTACCAAAGAGCATGACGCCATGCTCAGAAAAAATGCGCTCATCGTCGCCCTGGGTGTGTTCTTGCTGCACTGCGGCTATCAGATGTCTGCAGATAACTTTCCCAAGATCACCGAGCACCCGGTCGACTTTATCGGCAGCCTGCTATGCGCATATATGCTGGCACTGTCGTTGCTCAATACCGTCAACAAAAAGAAACTGCCACTGCGCGAGCTGTTATACGCGTCGTTTGCCGCCGCCATCAGCGGCTACCTGCTTTCCTATTTTTACCAGATCAGTGCCGGCAGCATCAACGCGCGCATAGATACCTGGACCGCCCTGTTTGCATTCTTTCTGACCTGTCTGACATCGGCACTCGCCATCGTCACCATGCTCTGGATCAAAAGTTATGAAGGCCGTGCCCTGCAACGCCTGAAACTGATGTTTTCGGTAGAGATCGCGCTAGGCTTTCTGGCTTCGCATGCGGCGATCAACCTCAGCATACTGCACAACAATATGTTTATCGGCCAGCCGACTGACCAGGCCGGTAATTACCTGGTGTTGTTGCTCACCCTGGCGCCGGTGCTGCTGTTTATCACCTCGTTCATACTGGTGATCTTTTATGAGCGCAATGTCGATCTCACGCAAAGCAAACTGACTTTCCGCAATACGCAGACCGCCAACAAGAAATTCCTGGCTTATGACCCGCTCACGCATTTGCCCAACCGCGATGCGCTCAACCAGCACCTCGCCATCAGCGCCAAACGCTGTGACCGCAATGGCGAGTCACTGGCGCTTGCCTATATAGATCTTGACCACTTTAAACCGGTCAACGATCAGTTCGGCCACCATATCGGCGACCTGCTGCTGATAGAGGTTGCCAAACGCATCAGCAACGCCATCCGCAATTGCGATTATGTGGCGCGTGCCGGTGGCGACGAATTCATCGCCGTGCTCAGCGAGATCGAGAATCACCAGAGTGCGGTGACTGTCATCCAGCGCATCATTGATTCGCTGCGCGAGACCTTCGTCATCGAGAATCACGTGATAGAGATCTCCTGCTCTATCGGTATCTCCATGTATCCGCAAGACGGCAATCTGCAAAAACTCAAACTGAATGCCGATGCCGCCATGTACAAGGCCAAGGAAAACGGCAAGAACCAGTACCGCTTCTTTGATGCCGAGATCGAACAGGCTTCGGACGAAATGCAGCAGACACGCATAGAGCTGAAAAAAGCCATCACCGAGCAGGAATTCAGGCTGCTGTTCCAGCCCAAGGTCGATGCGGTGACGCGACTGGTGCACGGCGCAGAAGCCTTGTTGCGCTGGCAGCACCCGACCCGCGGCCTGCTCTCGCCTACCCATTTTATTGAAGCAGCCGAGCGCTTTGGCATGATAGAAGAGATCAATGCCTGGGTGATCTCGCAAACCTGCAGCACCATCAGCCAGGCCAGGGACCGCGGTATAGACCTGAGCATCTCCGTCAACCTGTCTAACCAGCAATTCAGGAACAAACACCTGGATGCGCATATACAGTCCATACTCGAACAACACCAGGTAGAAGCGCGCAACCTGATCCTGGAAGTATCGGAAACCACGGCCATCCACCACCAGGCACAGTTCAAAGAGACCCTGCGCCACTTTAAGAAACAGGGCTTGAAGATCTCGCTGGATGATTTTGGTTTGCACCCGTTCAGCCTGACCCATCTGCAAGACCTGGAGATCAGCGAAGTAAAACTGGACAGATCACTGACCAAAAGCGTCGCGGCTTCAAAAACCTCGCTGTCTATCGTAGAAGCTATCGTCAAGCTGGCACACGCGCTGGATCTGAACGTAGTCGCCGAAGGCGTGGAGGATGAAGACCAGCGCCAGGCCCTGGTCAGCATCAACTGCGACCAGATGCAAGGCTACCTGTTCTCCAAGCCGGTAGAGCAGAAATTCCTGTTTGATGTCTTTAGTGAGCTGCAACTCAGATCCACCACCAAAAGCCTGTTTTAGCCACGCTCCTGCTGGCGCCTGCACGCAAGCTGGATGCCAGGTTCACCGAATAAATTTCAACACCCCAGTCGCTGGCTGGTAAAATGGTTTCTTTGAGCAAGAATTATCGCCATGAAACTTTACGGCATCCCCAATTGCAGCACAGTCAAAAAAGCGCGCGCCTGGCTGGAACAGCACGCGATCGCTTACGAATTCCACGACTTCAAGAAACTGGGCCTGGACGATGCCACCGGCCAGCAATGGCTGACCCAGCAGCCCTGGGAAAAACTGGTCAACCGCAGTGGCATGACCTGGCGCAACCTGAGTGACACCGAAAAGAATGCCGTGGTGGATGCCGCCAGCGCCTTGCCGCTGATGCAGGATAAAACCTCAGTCATTAAACGCCCGTTACTGGTCGACAACGAGCAGATCCTCGCCTTAGGCTTTAACGAAGCCGACTACTCCCAACTTTTTGCCAAAGAATAATATTTATGTCCAAGACGCTGGAACTTGCCATTGATTTACTCAAACGCCGTTCGCTGACACCGGCAGATGCCGATTGCCAGGAAACCATGATAGCCCGTCTTGAGCCCCTGGGCTTCAAGATAGAACGCATGCGCTTTGGCGAAGTCGATAATTTTTACGCGCGGCGTGGCAGCAGCAGCCCGCTGATCGTTTTCGCCGGTCATACCGACGTGGTGCCTACCGGCCCGCTGGATCAATGGCATACACCACCGTTTGAGCCCACCATCAAAGACGGCATGCTGTATGCGCGCGGGGCAGCGGATATGAAAACGTCGCTGGCGGCGTTTATCACCAGTATTGAAGAGTTTATTGCCGAAAATCCTGACCATCCGGGTTCTATAGGCTTGCTGGTGACTTCGGATGAAGAAGGCATCGCCATTGAAGGCACGGTGAAAGTGGTAGAAGCACTGCAGGCACGCGGCGAGACCTTTGATTACTGCATCGTCGGCGAACCGACCAGTAACAAGCTGGTGGGTGATATGATCAAGAACGGCCGTCGTGGCTCCCTGTCCGGCAAACTGGTGGTCAAAGGCATACAGGGCCATATCGCCTACCCGCATCTGGTGAAAAACCCTATTCATTTAGTGGCACCGGCGATCAAAGACATGGTGGAGACACTGTGGGATAACGGCAACGAATATTTTCCACCGACCTCGTGGCAGATCTCCAATATGAACGGCGGCACCGGCGCCACCAATGTAGTGCCTGGTGAAGTCGAGATCCTGTTTAATTTCCGCTATTGCCCGGAAGTGGATGGCCAGGGCAGCTCTGAAGCCAGCCTGCGCACACGTGTGCATGCCATCCTGGATAAACATGCGCTGGAATATGCGCTGGACTGGGAACATAACCAGTCTTACATCACACCACGCGGTGAGCTGGTCGCCGCCATCAGCGAGGCGATACAGCAGAGTTACGGTATCACACCAGAACTATCCACCACCGGCGGCACCTCGGATGGCCGCTTTATTGCCGATATCTGCCGCGAAGTGATCGAGTTCGGGCCGTTGAATGCCACCATACACAAACTGAACGAATGTGTCGCGGTGGCCGATATCGAGCCGCTGAAAGAGACCTACAAACGAACTATGCAATCACTGCTGAAATAAGTCTATGACCAACACTTTACAAACCATACGTGACTGGCTGCGCTACGCGGTCAGTCGTTTTGAGAACTCGGATATTTTTTACGGCCATGGCACTGACAACAGCTATGACGAAGCCGTCTGGCTGGTCATGAGTGCCTTGCACCTGCCGCATGACACGCTGGATAATTTCCTCGATGCACGCCTGACCACCGCTGAGAACCAGCATCTGGCGACATTGATTGAAAAGCGCGTCAGCGAGCACACCCCTACTGCCTACCTGGTAAACGAGGCCTGGTTGCGCGGTTATAAATTTTATGTCGATGAGCGGGTGATCGTGCCGCGTTCATTTATTGCCGAACTGCTGGAAAATGGCTTGCAGCCCTGGGTAGAATTCCCGGAAATGGTCGAATCCGCCGCCGATATCTGCACCGGCTCCGGCTGCCTGGGCATACTGCTGGCCGAGGCTTTTCCGAATGCGCATATCGATGTCATCGATATTTCGCCGGATGCTATCGCTGTCAGCAATATCAATATCCAGCGCTACGGCCTGGAACACCAGGTGCAAACGGTGCAATCGGATATGTTCACCGCTCTCAAGGGCCGTAAATACGATGTCATCATCAGCAACCCGCCGTATGTGGATGCGCCGAGCATGGCTGAATTACCGGCAGAATATCGCCAGGAACCGCAACTGGCCCTGGGCAGTGGCGATGCCGGCCTGGATCATACGCATACGTTGCTGACACAGGCCAGCACATACCTGAATGATGGCGGTGTGCTGATCGTTGAGATAGGTCACAACCGTGACGCCCTGCATGCAGCCTACCCTGAGCTGCCATTCACCTGGCTGGATACCAGCGGCGGTGACCAGTTCGTGTTTATGCTGAGCAAAGAAGATCTGGCTGAAGCGGGCCTGCAGGCAGACTAGCGCTTAGCCTGAATGCCAGCCGGTTAATTATCACAAAAAGGTGAAACTGGCCGTCTGGCTATTGCATGCGCTGACTGTCATGTTGCGCATTAAAGGCGGCATCAGCGTCCCTATACTGTCATCGCACACGGTGAAAAACCGTGATTCAGTGGGGCTATATAGTCTCATCCATCCTGACATGACCCTCGCCTGCCCTGAAATATGACCCTGCATGCAGGGCAGAGCACACCTAAGCTCTGGCGGGATGCACCATCCGCTTCTAGCCTTGCAAGAGATAGCGTTAAATGGCGATCAAGTGTAGAGAAAAGCGCCCTGCGCGCTTGACGCAAACAAGCCTGAGCCAGGCTTGTTTCATCACCTATCCACGGCCACGATCACGGTCGCTGCGTTTTTTAGCGCCAGAGTTCACGCGTGCATTCTGACGTGAAGCCTGTTTCAGGTCCGAATCCTGACGTATACGGCGCGTACCGGGTGGCGGTGCCGGACGTGCAGGTTTTTCTGCAGGCGCCGCGCCGTTGGCGGTTTCCAGCAGGCTGCGGCGCTGCTTGCGTACTTTAGGCACAAACACACTGGTGGCACGGTCTTTTTCGCGCGGACTCAGCTGTTTCAGTGGCTTGTGTGGCACCGGCAAACCGGCCCATTCCAGGATACCGACCACCTGTTTTTGTTCCAGCTTGAGCATGGTGCCGCGTTTCAGGCGTGGCGGTAAGTTGATAGGGCCGAAGCGCACGCGCATCAGGCGGCTGACCGGCAGATGGAAAGCTTCAAACAGGCGGCGTACTTCGCGGTTACGGCCTTCTTTGATCACCACCTGATACCATTTGTTGACACCCTCGCCACCGTTGGGGTGTATGCTCTCAAAATTGGCCGGGCCATCTTCAAGTTCTATGCCCTGTTTCAGTTGCGCGAGCTGGTCTTCGGTCAGCTCACCGAGGATACGCACGGCATATTCGCGCTCGACTTCGTAGCGCGGGTGCATGAAATGGTTAGCTAACTCGCCCGAATTGGTGAATATCAGCAAACCACTGGTGTTCATATCCAGGCGGCCGATCGCGATCCATTTACCCTGTTTGATCTTGGGCAATTTATCAAAAACCGTGGCACGCCCTTCCGGGTCATCCTGGCTGACCAGCTCGCCTTCAGGCTTGTGGTACAGCAATATCTGTGGCAACTCAGGCTCAAACGGCAGATGCAGGATACGGCTATCCAGGCGCACGATATCCTGCTCATTGACGATGGCACCCACTACTGCCACCTGGCCGTTGATGGTGATGCGGCCACTTTCAATCAGCGTTTCCATGTCGCGGCGGGAACCAAACCCGGCCAGCGCCAGCAGCTTGTGCAGCCTATGCCCGGCGCGAGCTGGTGCGCCAGACTCGTCGCCCTCAGTTTCAATGGCGGGTGGCTGGGGTGCGGCTGGACGTTTTGCGGGGGAACCTGGTTTAGGTGTTTTAAATGGACGCGCCATGTTTAACCTCTTGAATGAAGGCTGTATTTTACCGTATTTAAGGGCTTCGCCCTAAGGCTAAATCTTGCCTGTGCTGAAAACGCCCCTGGCGATCGGCATGGCAGCAGCATCAAACGATATCTGCATGCACGACTTGCAACTGCAGGTTTCTGGCGCCATTGAACTCATTGATCTGTAAGGCATAAGCCAGGGTCACTTTTTCCGGCAACAGAATGGCATGCTGAAAGTAGATCGCCTCGAACTGTGCACCCTGTTTTTGCAGGCGCAACTTGAGGTGTTTTTCGCCCAGGATACGCTGCTGTATCACTTCAAAATCGTCGTAAAACACCGGCGGCGGAAAACCCTGACCCCATACCTGATGGCCCAGCATCTCTGCGTTGTGCAGCGTCATTTCCTGCACTGGCAGCGCGCCATCCGTTTCCAGCACTTGCTGCAGCACCTCGGCAGTAATCAGTTGCTGCACGACTTGCTCAAACGTTTGCTGAAAACGGGCAAAATCGTCTGCGCGTATGCTGAGGCCTGCCGCCATGGCATGACCGCCGAATTTGATGATCAGGTCAGGTTGCAGCTTGGTCACCAGATCCAGCGCATCGCGCAGGTGCAGACCCGCTATCGAGCGGCCCGAGCCTTTGATCATGCCATCACCGGCATCGGCAAATGCGATTACCGGCCGGTGAAACCGCTCTTTGATGCGCGAGGCGAGAATGCCTATCACACCCTGGTGCCAGTCTGGCTGGAACACGCTGATGCTATATTGGCTATCCCGAAAATCCTGCGTCAGGTCGGCCATCGCATCCCACTGCATCTCGGCCTCTATCTGTTTGCGCTCGGCATTGAGTACGTGTAGCTGCTGCGCATAGATCATGGCCTCTTGCGGCGTGGTTGCCAGCAGGCAACGGATACCTATGGTCATATCATCCAGCCGGCCGGCGGCATTCAGACGCGGGCCGACATAAAAGCCCAGGTCTTGCGCGGTGACCTGCTCGGCATTGCGACCGGCCAGTTTTAGGATTGCCAGGATACCAGGGCAAGCCTGCCCTTGCCGGATACGCTTCAAGCCTTGCTGCACCAGGATACGGTTATTGGCATCCAGCTTGACCAGGTCGGCCACGGTGCCCAGGGCCACCAGGTCGAGCAGGCTGCCCAGATGTACAGCATCCTCAGCCAGCAGACCGCGCTGCCTGAGTTCGGCGCGCAGGGCTATCAGCACATAAAACATCACGCCCACGCCTGCCAGGTGCTTGCTCGGGAAATCACAGCCACGCTGGTTGGGGTTGACGATACAATCGGCGGCTGGCGTTTGCTCGGCTGGCAAATGGTGGTCGGTGATCAGCACCTGCAACCCTAAGGCTTTCGCTGCGCTGACGCCATCAATACTGGCAATGCCGTTATCCACTTATACGGAACTACACTGTAAATGACTACATATATCATTTAAACCAGTAAATATATTGGTAATTTACTTATGGACATTTTTTTTAGAAATAACATTAGTATTGTTATTGAGCAACTAATAAGATTGTCCACAAATGAATCAATATCGTATCAAATCTATTCGATTACAAACCGGTGAGCGGTTACCGCTTCTCATAGATTCAAGTGGAATACCACTCTTTGAGCCTACGGTATTTGCTATCTCTGTATTGCGTGGACGCAACCTCGCCTCTAACACAATTAAACAAGCGCTTCGTGGGGTGATGGTGCTACAAACAATGCTAGATAGAGAGAGCATTAACTTAGATCGGCGCTTTGAGCAGGGTGAATTTCTGACTTATGGAGAAATCGACCGCTTAGTCGCATTAACAAAACTTGAAATGGACGCAATCTGGGAAATAGATAAACCTATTGGTCAACCACGCAAGATGATTTCGTTAGAACAAGCAAGATTGAATCTAACCAGAAAAAAAGCAATGGGCGAGGTAGAACCTGGGACTTCGGCAATCCGACTAATTTATATCCGCAAGTACCTTGTTTGGTTTGCAAACAGTCGGATTATGAGGATGCATCAAGGTTCGAACAGAAGCGACATGATCGAATTGCGAGATCTTGTACTAAGTGCAATTGAGGAGCGCACTCCTTCGTCTAGAGGTCGCAGCGGAGAACCAGAACGTATGGGACTCACTCCTGAATCACAAAAAATCCTTATGGAAATCATTGAACCAGACCACCTGAATAACCCATGGGATACTTCGCATTCCAAGGAGCGAAATGCTTTGATCGTCCATATGATGATTGAACTCGGCCTACGAAGGGGTGAATTGCTTGGCGTGAGGATTAACGATATAAAAAGCAATGAACTCTACGTGGCTAGGCGACCAGACGATGAACTCGATAGTCGACTAGACGAACCCAATGCAAAAACTAAAGCCAGACCAATTCCGCTTTCACGAGCACTTTCGCAGCGAATCTATGAGTATGTGAATGGTACGCGCTATGCAATCAAAGCGGCGCGAAAAAAACCAATGCTAATTGTTTCAGAAGAAGGTCAGGAACTCTCGCTCAGTTCTGTTAACAAGCTTTTTGTTCCTCTCCAGCAATCATCGTCATTACTAAACTTTCTTACTCCTCACATCCTGAGGCACACCTTCAATGACAATTTGTATGAATCACTTGATAAGGCTGGAATGAGCCAGGTGGAAATAAGGAAAGCTATGATTCGCCTTAATGGGTGGAGCGATAACAGCAATAGTCCAGACTACTACACAAAACGTTCGACTATGCGCAGGGCTCATTCTGCACAAATTACATATCAGAACAATATATCCATGGTTGAAAAAAATGAAGTCTGCCGCTAAAAAGTTTCTCGCAACCTTTCCAAATGACCTTCCTGAGGTTGCCCACACAAAGTCTGGAATTGAATACAATCCTCGTCTTCAGCATTGGAGAATCAGAGATCAACTTTCAACCTCTAACTTTAACTTTGACTTGTTGCCGCCACAAGCTGAGCCATTGATCTTTGGGTTGAAATATACCCTTATCAATCTATTGGGAATAAGGGCAAGCAATACCATTTATCGAGAATTTCATTCTTTTATAGCACTCACTCGATTCATAGTCTCTGAAAAATCAGATTTCATCAACACAATCAGTGTTGTTGACATCCAAAACTTCATGGCGAGTAGCAAAACAGCATATAAGTACACACAGGGTTGCAGGATGTTGCTCCGCAAGTGGTGCAATTTGGGGGTGCAGGGAATTGATCCTAATTTAAATCCCCTGTTAGCCAAAATCAAGATTAAACGCCCACCCGATATGATTGCAGTCTCAACGTTGTGCCCAAAGAAGGGGCCGTTTACTGATCTCGAATTCGAGTCCATTGACCAGCAAACCAACGAGTCATATGCTGATGGCAAATGGAACGAAGCCGATTATTTCCTAGTTAAACTTTTGATGGCGCTAGGTGCACGCCCAATCCAATTTGCGGCTCTTAAGCTGGTAGATTTTCATACACCCGAATCTGAAGGTGCTGACTACTGGCTAAACATGCCGATTGCCAAACAGACGAACACTATCGCTCGTGACAAATTTATGCCATGCCTGCTTGGCCGGCATCTTGGAGAACCCCTTTATTTGTACGTGTTGTCAGTGTGGCAACAGTACAAGGACATACTTCCTGACCCTTGGCAAGCACCGCTATTCCCAGCATTAGAAATTAAGAAAGATCCTGACCCAAAAGGGTTTGAGTTTCACTTTACAAACCAAGACATCATAACTCGTATCATGGCATTGTTTGATCGTCTTGCTGTCCCGTCGGAGAGACTAGAAAGTGCTATGAAAGTTAGTGCTCGTCGTTTTCGCTATACCTACGGCACTCGTCTAGCGGAAGAAGGGCATCCGGTTCAAGTTATAGCACGCTGTCTCGGGCACACACAAAATTCAACCGCACAGGTGTACATCGCCTTAACACAGCGACTAATGGACAAAATTGATGCAGCAACGGCGTATGCCATGGCACCTCTTGCCAAGGCGTTTATGGGACGGCTGATCTCCGGTGAAGATGAAGCCTCCCAGCCAAACCGTTCGAGCCGGATAATCGACTTTCGTGTGGACCAAAGTGGCAGTGGGATGGGCAGTTGCGGGCAACATGGAGATTGCAATTTCTGTAAACCGATTGCCTGCTACCCTTGTAATCGCTTCGAGCCATGGCTAGATGGACCTCATGAAGAGGCACTGGCCTTTATGCTAGCCAGGCGCGAGGCATTAATCAAAACCACCGATCTTAGAATTGCCAGTATCAATGATCGCGCAATCCTTGCTTGCGCCGAGATCATCTTACGTTGCAGAGAACTCAACAGACAGCATCCATGAACAATATTCTAATCATCCCTTCGCGTTCAGAGCTTGATGCTAAAGCGTCACTCGAGCTATTTGTTAAAAATAACCGACTTATAAAACCATTAGGCTATGACCAATCATTCGAAAGTAACGCCTGGGGATTTGGGCATATGTTTCCTAGGAATAAGGCCAAGTCTGAGAATAGGTTGCACTTCACCCGTCTAGATATGTATGGAGATGAGCTTTCAACTGGCAAAAAGTACCAAGGCACGCCATTTAATGAACCTTTCCTGTCTTTTGCTAAAGCGATGTTCAATCATTTACACTCAACTAGAGGGCTCGGAAGTGCTGACAGCAAGCTCACAGCCCTAAGGTACATGGAGTATGCACAAAGGACCCTAAATGGTAATTCTGATCCCTGGAGTATTACGCCTCAAGAGTTAAATTTTGCAACTCAGAAGATCGTAGAAAACTATGAATCCGCATACTACATAAGCAATCAGCTTGATTTAATCTACAGGGAAATGGTAGATCAAAGGTTGGTATCACTCCCTACGGTATGGACAACCTTTGTTCCGTCGCCAGAGATACAACGTCGCCGAAGCGATAAGGAGTTTGACGCGGTCCGGAATAAAAGACTGCCATCCCCCGAAGCGCTTTTAGCACTTGCTCATATTAGAAACCACAGCCAAGGCTTTGCTGAACGTTTCATTGGCAACATCACCTACTTGATGTTATGTTCACCTGACCGTATCGTAGAAACGCTAACCTTGCCCAAGAATTGTATTGTCTGGAAGGACGGCTCGAAGAAGCAACGGATGGGCCTAAGATGGTTTCCTGCAAAGAACAACGCACCTTTGGTAAAAGATGTTTTACCTATTATGAAGGATGTTGCCCAAGTTGCGGTCGATGAACTGATTGCCATGACTGATCAAGCGAGGGTAGTGGCGAAATGGTATGAAGAGAACCCCGACCAGATATATCTATTGTCCAAACATGAGCACTTCCGTACTCAGGAATGGCTATCTTATGATGAACTGAATGCCATCCTTTTTGATGGCAAACATACCTCTATTACTGCCTATTGCCACTATCTGAAGTTGAATTTACGCAAATTCGGCAGGACAAATCTGTTGAGATTCCAAGAGGTCGAACAAGCAATTCTTTCTTTGCTCCCTGCCGGGTTTCCTGTCCTCGATATAACCCAAAACCTAAAATATAGTGAAGCTCTCTGTGTTTCCAGACTAAATGAAATGTCTGGTAGAGCTATTTATGTTGGAATGATCCATCCTGTTAATTATTCCCAAGTAAATTCACGGATTTCTGCAAAAACCACTTCCAAAATCCAAAATATCTTCGAGAAACATAATCTTCGCAATCCTGATGGTACTAGGATTCACCTAACTACACATATGCTACGGCACTACGGCAATACTGTGATGCAGGCTGGTGGCCTAGACGAAATGATAATTGCTAAACTCTCGGGTCGAAAAGTGACGACAAACCGTGCCTATGACCATGAGTCGGATCGGGACGTGGTTGACAAAGTTCGTAAAGCCTTAGGGCCAGACTTGGTGTCCAAGGTCGCTAAAGCTATTGGTGACAAAAGTCAGGAAGATAACGAGCTAGTTACTACCGACACGCGTGTGTATAAGTTACGAGCAGAATTCCCAGGCATCAAGGTCATATCGGCACACACCACCGAACTCGGCTATTGCATCCACAACTTTGCAAGCGAGCCCTGTCCGCTACATGGCGATCATATCCATTGCGAAAAGTCTGTCTATATCAAAGGGGACAGCGAGTGTGAGCACAAGGTACGTTTCTTGCACAAGGAAACGGAAACCTTATTAGATATTGCCCATAAAGCGTTGACTGAGGAAGAATATGGAGCAGATAAGTGGGTGTCTGGTTACGAAAGCGTGCTTGAACGCACTACACAAATTATAGGTTTCTTTGAAAATACAGAAATCGTCGATGGCGCTGGAATTGTGTTGGCAGGCCCCAACGGGGCGAGCAGAATACTTCAATCAATGGAGCTGCGCCTCGAAAAACACGGCTCGGTATGCGGCATTAATTTCCAATCACTGGACGAGCTTAAGCAATACCTAGAAAACCAATCAACTAAAATAGAGAATAACCATGCCTAAATTAACTAGTTCTAGAGCACCCAATCTGGATGATGCGACAATCGAGCGCATCGTTCAGATTCTTGATGGCTGGAGCGGTAAGCTTAGCTGGAAATTATTCATAGAGGCTATCACCATACAGCTGCACCTGTCATATGCACGTCAGACGTTAAACAATCATGAGCGCATCAGGTCTGGGTTTGTAGCCCGTAAAAAAGAACTTACTGGTCAGGAGCGAAAGAGTAAAAATACCGAGTCTCCTGAGCTTCAACTTGCCGCCCAGCGTATCAAACTTCTAGAGGCGGAGATAGCTCGTCTTACCCGTGAAAACAATACGCTACTAGAGCAATTCGTGCGATGGGCATACAACGCATCAACACGACAGCTCGATCTGGACTTCCTGAATACGCCACTACCATTAATCAACCGAGACAGGACGAAGAAACCAAAGGGCATTAAATCCTAATTTCGAGAAAGCCAGGTCACAAAGTGCATTTGACATACGAGTTTGAATTAAACATTTAATAAAGCAATTCTCGTTTAAATAATTTTCTTACTAAGTTATTTATAGACCATATTCAGACTTTAGCTCCAAGCATATATCTTGAAGCTTGTCCCCTTCTGGAAATAGGGCATCAACTGGAATGGCATGAAAATTCTTGTCCCAAAAGTTGAGGCTATTTAATTCAAATTTGGCTATGAGCCTAACTCCAATATCTAAATTAGGACGTCTTTGCATACGATAAGCTGGGAAACTTCCAACTAAAAATCCCTCTTGAAAATACGGTCTTTGTGCTTCAGGAGGGCAGATACTTAATAATCGTATATTTAATAGTTCACTTTCAACTGAATATGTGATGCTCCCTTCCGGAAAGGTGTTCATTAGAGGATCTGGATGACAGGCCTAGTAGAGACTTGGATAAGCCATTGATTTCAACATTGGCGACATGTGAGTGGGTACATCGAAAGCAAAACTTAACGATTCGCGGCGCGACTGGTACAGGTAAAACCTGGCTAGGAACTGCTATTGGAACCCAAGCATGCAGGCTCGGCATATCGGTGATATACATACGTAGTAATCAGCTGCTTTCAGATATTGCGACAGCATTGGCTGACGGGTCATTAGCCAGCCTGAAAACCAAACTCATTAAACCAGCATTATTAGTTATTGATGATTTTGGACATGGCCAGATAAATATCTCGGTGGGTCATGTTCTATTGGATATTATCGATCAAAGAATGCGCTCAGGCTCTTTACTCTTCACAACTCAATATCCCTTCGAGCAATGGCATGATTTGTTTCCTGATCCAACACTAGCAGACGCTATATTGGATCGCGTGGTACACCAATCGCATGTTCTGCATTTGAAAGGTGAGTCTATGCGGAAATTGCGTGCAAAGAAAAAGTTGACTGATCGCTAACCTAGTTCGCCCATACCCAAATTGCCACCAATATTGCAGTTTGGGTATATAACTTCTATAAGTTAAATTACAAAACATTATTCAAAATAAATATTATAAAAAAAATCACAAGAAGGCTTGAAATTCCTACAAGCACCCCTACATATAGAATATGTGCCGACTTAAAGTACTATATGTTGTAATCATTGCAAGGCACAACTCTCAATCGTAAAGGGGAAGTGAATGTATTGTCAGCAACAGTTCAAAGAGTATTACGAAGAAATTAAGATCAGTGATGAAAAAGCAGGATTGCGTGAGAAACGCACAATCCTGCTAGATGCCCTTAGTGCAGGCCTTTCGGAAGAAGTCCCAACCTGGACTCACTTCAATCAGGGTAGTTATGCCATGGGCACTGGTGTTATGCCATTGGACGGAAATTACGATATCGATGTTGGTATCGTGTTCGACATGGATAGTACTGAGTACACAGCACTTGAAATTAAAAAAGAGGTGTTCTTCGCTTTAAACAAAGGTAATCGTTCAGTGGAAATCAAATATCCATGCGTTCGAGTTAACTATATGAAGGGCAGCGAGGTAGATTTCCATGTGGACTTGGCAATTTATTGCAAAGAAGATAATGATTATTACATCGCCAAGGGAAAAACCAACTCAGACGAAGACAAAATTCTCTGGGAAGATTCAGCTCCCAAAGAGCTAATCGACTGGGTATATGAGCGATTTAGCGGTGATGACCGTAAGCAATTCCTCAGAGTCATTTCATACCTTAAAAGATGGCGTGATCTTAAACTTGGTCACTCTAACCTTCCAAGTATTGCTTTGACCGTATTTGCAGGCGAGTACTTTGTCCCTAATCATGATGTTTTTAATGACAATAAACCACGTGATTTACTGGCTCTGAAAGACTTAGCTGAAATGATGAAAAATAAACTGGATTGGGGTATGTTCGACATTCACCTCCCGGTTTCACCATTTACAAGTTTGGTAGCCAAACTCACAGAGCTTCAGAAAGAAAACTTGCAAGACAAACTTGAATGTTTAATTTCAGTTTTAAACGAAGCTCAAAGCGAGACTGACACTCATAAAGCTTGTAAAAAACTAGCTAAACAATTTGGTGATGAATTCCCTGTGCCTGAAGCAGAGGCTGCGAAGTCTAATACTCCGCGATCTGTGACTGTCACAGGGAGTTCTGCTTGAAAAAAGCTCATCCTCTTGAAGCACTAGCATCTACTGCTTTGACAAACGTAAAAGCAGTAGATGTCTGCGTGGAAGAATCCACGAGTGCTTTACTGAAGATTAATTTTTCAATCAACGAACTTCCATTACAAATATCGTTTAAGGGTGACTTGATGTTTGAGTTGCCTACAATTTACATTAGAAATCCAGATTACTTCTGGGGGCACCCTCACATTTCACCGTGTGGCAACATCTGCATTTCCGATAGACAAGGTGTAGTTTTCAATCCCGATGATGTGGATGGTGTAGTTGAGTTTGTCGTCAAATCCGCACTAGTAATTATTGAGGATGCCAATAAACTAACCGCATCTGAAAAACTTCAGGCATTTGCCAATGAGCTTCAGGATTATTTATCCGAGAGATTTGTTACTGGCAATCGGATGATTGAAGGTGGATTTGGATCAGCTGATTCAGTCTTTTTCAATGTGAATGTAGGCAAGAAAGAGCATTCACTAGTTTCGATTACCGCTTCAGGTCAAGCAACTGCTGGGAAGCAAGCAACTTTTCATACGGCCAATGTCATTAAAACTAGCATTGAACGCATACCCTCCATGGGCTCAAAGCCAGATATTAACTGGTTGAAATCTTTCTTAAATAATCATCCTGATTTGCAGTTATCAAAAAAAAGAATCGGGGGATTAGTAATCAGGGTAGCCAATGTCTTTGGTTATTCAAATTTCGCCATCTCATTTGTAAGAAGTCAGAATTCTGAGATATCCCAACTGAATTTTTATGCAGTCAAAGAATTAAGTCCCTACTACTATGCTCAGCGTGGTGGAACTGAAATTAAAGATATTCGGGTTGCTATTGCTGGAGTCGGGGCAATCGGTTCAAGAGTAGCTGAGTTGTTGTGTATGTCTGGAATCACAAACCTTTGTTTGATTGATAGCGATATATTCACCAACGACAATGTTTACAGGCATGTACTAGGCAAACAACATGTAGGTAAAAATAAAGTAAGTGCTTTAGCTGAACACCTAAAACAGAGGTTTCTTGAACTTACTATTCATCCGGTTCCTGAGAGTCTGGAAAGCTATTTTGCCTCTGGCCTGCCTGATATCGACTGTTTGATATTGACTACCGGCAACATGATTTTGGAGCGCTATCTTGTAAAACGCGCAAAAAATGAGGGGTGGCCGTTTCAAATCGTATGCGGATGGGTGGAGGCTTTGGGGCTCGGTGGCCATGCAATATCGATGGCAGCTCAGGAGAAAGGATGTCTGGAGTGCCTTCACATCGTTGACGGAAATGCACCTGGTAATTTATCTCGCACCTCATATTTAGAGCCAAATCAGAAAATTACAAAAAACTTGATGGGATGCATAGGATTTTTACCATACTCTGGCTTGGACGCCCTCAAAAGCGCTCAATTGATTACGGATTTCGTGCTTTCCCAAAGGACTGGTTACAGCCGCTGGATCGGTCCGGAAGATAATGCTATTACGAATAATATTAAAACGTCTGAAGTTTATAAAAATGCGCTGGGCGCAAATTCAAAGCTTGTTTTTACAAGTACTGATATTTTTGAAGGCAACTGCCCATGCTGCAATACATAAGTAATGATAGGGCCTACTTCGAGTTCAATAAGGTTAAAGGAAATATTGACTCTAAAGTGATTAATCAATTCAGAAGCTATAAGCAGAATCGAGTCTACTCAAAGGAAGCAGGCGGGCTTTTGTTGGGCTACATTGATCAATTCAGCCATGGTTTATTAGTTGAGTTATGTACTGTCCCATGCTTTGGCGATAAGCGCTCTCGATACTCATTTTATAGAGGTAAAGGCCATCAGAAAAAGGCTGATAGATGGTGGAAAGATACCAACTCTAAAGGTACTTGTTTAGGAATTTGGCATACGCACCCGGAAGAGATCCCCACTCCATCCTCTGTCGATAATGCAGATTTTAGAAAGATATTGAGTACTTCAAATTCGATATCTCCAAATTTACTTTCGATCATTGTAGGAACGGAAAAATTTGGTGTGTGGGTAGGAAATAAAAATCTTGAAATTCAATTAGTGGGGTATTTAACGATATGAAATACTTTTTATTGATAGTAGATTTAATCAAATTTTTTAGGCCTTCTTTTGCTGGAACACTCGTGAAGTGTGGGGTTGCATTAGAAGTCCTTGCCTTTGGTGGTTATAAATTAATCTTTGAATATGACCGTTATATAAACAATGGGCATTTAGCCGTCGGTATAAATACTTCGGACACTTCTGAAATTGTCCTCTATATCATAGGCGTATTCGGAGCCCTATTAATGATTGGTGGCTTTTGGATTGGTATAAAAGATTGGGTAACTCTTCGACGTAATAACGCTAGGAAGAAAAATATCATCATCGAGCTTCGCGGATTGTCTGCAACGCTCAATCAAAGTTTAAAGTCCTCAATCTCTAAGACAATGATTGGTCAGGTAGATGAGGTCCTGGTCGAGATCGGCCAGCATGTGACTGCGGGCACATCTTCAGAGTTAGAAAAGGCCCTAGACAAGGTTAATAACATACACTCCAGAATTGAAACTGCCATAGCAGGTAAAGATCCTGGCGATGTTTCCATTCATGCAGGTACAGTTGCCCCGACCCCATTTCAATTTTTATTTGGTGTAATTCTGGATGATGAATTCAGTCCTAACGTATGGGAATATGAACGCCTGAAAGATGAATGGCAAACTTTAGATCAGAATGAGCCATCGATTGTAGTTAACGAGCAAATTGATCCCAGAATTTCCAGTCAAGATACTGAGGTTGTCGTTGCAGTGGCGGCTACTTTTGCAGTTTTGGATTCAACCATTTCGAATACATGGCCTAATCTCAAAGTGGCTAAAATCGAGAATCCGACTGCAACACCTAATTCCATATGGACTGAAGCAGATCAAGTACAGATTGTTGAAAGTTTTTTGCGCGTTATGGCGTTACTAAAAAATCGGGGAGTTAAGAAGGTGCATTTAGCGCTAGCTGCCTCGCCATCAATTTGTATAAGGTTAGGCAGACATTTTGATCAACGCAATCTCCCTGAAGTCACTGTATATCAATTTGACAGAAGCTCAAATCGATACACTTGGGGTGTAGAAATTGCATCAATCGGAACACAAATTGACCCCAAAAAAGGAAAGTTAGTACAACCCAACTAGTGTCGAACTTAAATTGTGGAGGGGTGTTATTTTGAAAAACCTTATCGTATCTAATCGCAAATGAAGAGCTAAAGTTAGATGATCTCCAAAAAAAAATATGCGATGAATTAAAAGCAATTAATCGCACTTAAGCTACATTCCTACTCATCCAATCAATTGATTCATTGAAATACAATCAGTTGAGTCTCAGCAGTTCAATTGGTATTCCACCTGTTCTAGATATAAACTACAAATCCCTTAAATTGCATTTCAGCTGACAAGGGAATTAAAAGGCATTATTCGTGAGTAGTAATTTATTATTAGTTTTCTGGGCATTCTTGCTCGTGCTTTTAAATGGTTTTTTTGTAGCCGCTGAATTTAGCCTGGTTAAATTGCGCAGCACGCGTGTGAATGCCATTGCAAAGAATCTGGGATGGCGCGGCCGGATGCTGGCAAAGGTACATAGTGATTTAGATGCTTATTTATCCGCTTGCCAATTGGGCATCACGTTAGCTTCGTTAGGTTTGGGCTGGGTAGGTGAGCCCGCTTTTGCTGCTTTAGTTGAACCTGCATTGGTGAGTATTGGGGTAACAAATCAACAGTGGATACATGGAATTGCCTTCGTCACTGCTTTTTTCACCATTTCATATTTACACATTGTGGTCGGTGAATTAGTGCCAAAGTCCTTAGCCATTCGTATGGCCGAGCGCATAGGTTTGTTGACTTCTCCGGGCCTATTCACTTTTTATTGGGTTATGTTTCCTGCCATCTGGGTATTGAATAAAAGTTCTAATCTGGTCATTAAGGCTTTGAAATTAGAGCCCAAAGAAGGGCACGATACACATTACTCCCCTGAAGAGCTTAAGATCATTCTAAGGAGCTCTCGTCCTAGTGCTGAGTTTAGCGCATCAGAATTGAAAGTATTAGCGCAGGCAATTGATTTCCGGCAACTTAAAGTCTCTGATCTTATGCATCCATTCCAGGAAGCGGCGGTGTTATTGGAAGACGATACGTTCAAAGCACATATGGCGCGTATTGCCCAACATCGTTACAGCCGATATCCACTAGTCTCAAATGAGGGCCAAGTTCAGGGGATAGTGCATATCAAAGATTTGTTTATTACCTTCAGCAAAAATCCAGATTTTAAGGCTATACATAAGATATTAAGGCCAGTGAATCTCGTTGGGCCAGACACCTCAGCAAATGAGCTGTTCCGACGCCTTCAAAAGGGTGCTCCGCACCTCACAATAGTTGGTCATGAGGGCTATCCCCCAATTGGATTTATCACATTAGATAATTTGTTATCTGCGTTGGTAGGAGATATCCGAGATGAATTCCGCCAGTCTCAAAGTGAATGGACAAAGCTTGATGATGGTTCTCTTCTAGGCAAAGGAACTTTGCCTATTAATACTTTAGAGCGTACCTTAGGCATTGATATTGAATCGGTAGAGGCTGATACGGTCGCTGGTTTAATTTTGTGGAAGTTGGCTGAACTACCAGAAGAAGGGCAACGTATACCTTTCGAGAAATTTGATGTTGTAGTCAAGAAAATGCTTGGGCCTAAAGTTTTGCTCGTTCGTATTTATCCTAAACATCAGCCACAACCAAATAATCACTGATAAAGCATATTTTAGATATTGTCATGGGCGCTAGAATAAAATTATAATGAAGGCATGGGGATTAAGCAGCCTCCCCGTTTCAAGACGATTTCCGTCCAAGGTCTGCTCAAATCTTGGGACATCCCACGAAATGAGAGCTTATGGACGCGACAAATAGAAACACCTCTTCTCCTACCCCTATTTCCTTCAAAGAAGCTTTCCTGTATTGGCTCAAGTTGGGCTTTATCAGTTTTGGAGGTCCTGCAGGGCAAATCGCCATCATGCACCATGACCTGGTTGAGAAAAAACATTGGATATCTGAAAAACGGTTCCTGCATGCTCTCAACTACTGCATGTTACTTCCAGGCCCTGAGGCTCAACAATTAGCTACATACATTGGCTGGCTCATGCACCGGACATGGGGAGGCATTGCTGCTGGTGTTCTTTTTGTTTTGCCCTCATTTTTTATTCTTATTGGCCTAGCCTTTGTATATATGGCATATGGTTCTTTGCCTGCAGTAGCAGGAATTCTATATGGGATCAAACCTGCAGTTGTTGCCATTGTTTTATTTGCTTCATACCGAATAGGGTCCCGTGCACTTAAGAACAAAGTGCTATGGGGTATAGCTGCCCTTGCATTCATAGCAATCTTTGCCATCAAAGTGCCATTTCCTATCATCGTGCTCACTGCTGGTGTTATTGGATACCTAGGTGGCAAATATCATCCTCAATACTTCCAGGGCGGAGGCGGACATAGCGCCAGCAAACATGAATATGGCAAAGCGTTGATCGATGATGACACGCCAACTCCTGAACATGCTTTATTCACATGGCAAAAATTTGGACTTGTATTAGCAATAGGGTTAGGAATATGGGCTGTAACAATTTCAGCATTGGCAACTGTTTATGGCTGGGATTCCGCTTTCACACAGATGGGTTGGTTTTTCACAAAAGCAGCACTACTTACCTTTGGTGGGGCTTATGCCGTTCTACCTTACGTGTATCAGGGTGCGGTGGAGCACTACAACTGGCTAACACCGGTCCAAATGATTGACGGTTTGGCCTTGGGAGAAACCACACCTGGGCCATTGATCATGGTTGTAACATTTGTTGGCTTTGTAGGGGGATGGATAAGTCAGGTGTTTGGCGTAAATGCCGTATTTGGTTCCGCTTTCGTTGCTGCTTCCATCGTAACCTTCTTTACTTTTCTCCCTAGTTTTGTATTCATCCTGATGGGCGGCCCTTTCATAGAAACTACGCATGGCAACCTTAAGTTCACTGCGCCGTTGACTGCAATTACAGCTGCGGTTGTCGGAGTCATTCTTAATCTGGCATTTTTCTTTGCATATCACGTATTTTGGCCTACAGGCTTTAGCAGTGGTATTGATTGGCCTTCCCTCGTTTTCGCTGTCCTGTCTTTAATAGCGATCTTCAGATTTAAGGTCGGTGTTATTGCCGTGATTCTTGCATCAGGCCTACTGGGCATGTTGTTGAAACTTAGCTTTTGATTTGTGAAAGGAAAATGATGCAACGACTTAAAACACTGGCTATCGCAACCGCGATGTCTATTCTCACTTCTACGGCAATCGTTGCTGGGCCATCGTTTGATACAGCTTCAATCGAGAAAATTACGGGTTTAAAAGGTCAGTACACCGAAACTGAACAGGTATTCAAGATATCTCGCCCTCGCACGGATGTTCAGGTCAATGTCGATAATTGGAAGATGCCACCTTTTATGGGATTGACCTCTTGGGCAGCGTTCACTTCGGGACAGGATCACCTTATGATGATGGGCGATACTGTTCTGTTCGAAGATGAAGTTAATCCGGTTATGAGTGCAGCATTCGAGTCAGGGCTGGAAGTGACAGCGCTTCATAATCACTTCTTCTTTGATAATCCCAAAGTGTATTTCATGCATATCGGCGGGATGGGAAACGAAATTACGTTGGCCAATGGTGTAAAGCATGTTTACGAGACGATTGATGCCATTAGGAAGGCAAAGCCTGAACCACAGAAGTCCTTCGACGGTGAAATCCCCTCAATCAGTACAATTTCTGCCCCACCACTTGAAGAGCTTTTTGGAAAAAAGGGGGAAAGCAAAGACGGCATGTTCAAAATTTCATTCGGTAGAGCATCTTCCATGCACGGGAAACCGATTGCGAATGCCATGGGTGTAAATACTTGGGCGGCTTTTGCCGGCACCGATGATAAGGCCGTTGTAGATGGTGATTTCGCGATGCTTCCTAATGAAATGCAAGGTGTTCTAAAAACGATGCGTGGGGGCGGAATTAACGTAGTTGCTATTCATCAACATATGACTGATGAAGAGCCGCATTATCTGTTCATGCATTACTGGGGCAAAGGACGAGCTGCCGACTTAGCCAAAACAATACAAAAAGCGATGAAGACTCAAAGTCCATGAGTTTTCAATCATCGTTAACGTAATCATATTTTGAAAGTGAAGGCCTGGTGGACAGGGATACACCAGCCACTGAGCTTTTCCAGCAGCTTCATGCCGAAAGGAGTATGCTTCAAAAGCATTTACTATTGATTAGTGAATGATTCCATTAATGTAATACAGTCCTAAAGGGGGTTGGTTATGAAAGGAATTATTGCTTTAGTAGTTATGGTCTTTACCATTGGATCTAGTTTTGCTCATGCGCATTCTGGGGGAACTGACAAAGATGGGTGTCATCATGATCGAAAAACTGGCGATTATCATTGTCATTGAATAGGCTGAGACTGGAGGAGTAGATGGTTACTTTTAAAATTAAAAGCCCAAAACCACCCAAACCACCTAAGCCCATAGATCGCATGCAGAATATGCAGACGATGCGCCCACTAGGAAAAACTCAATGGGTAAAAGCACATTGGAGATGGGATTACGGGACTCATCAATGGCAATGGGTTCTTGGTCACTGGAGCAAATGATCTTATCGAGTGATGAAAAGCGGCTCAGCACCTTGCTGGCCGCTTTTTTATTGATGATTAGAACTTTTGTATTTCTTTAGGCCATTCGGAATGTATATCATCGATGAAATATAAATGCTCATGGACTCCAGAAGCATTTACTAGTTGCATGTGAGGGTCATCCGATGCTAATTCAGTGTGCTGATGAGGAATCACTTCTAAATCTTGTCTGGGCCAGAACATAATACTTGCCAGGGTGGCTACTCCCGCTAAAACTCCCATGGTGATGAATGTCATGGGTAACCCAGCACCACTTCCAAGCCATCCTGCCATCGGATATGCAATTAGCCAACATGAATGCGACAGGGCAAACTGTGCTGCAAATAAACTTGGTCGATCTTCATCGTGCGATGAACGTCGCAGCAATCGACCTGAAGGTGTCTGCATTAATGAATACCCGACACCTAAAACAAACCACATTGGTAGCATCAAATTATATTGATCAGCAAACGCTCCAAAAGGTAAGCACAGGCTCATCATCCATGCTCCGGTGAGCATGACACTTCTATCTGTTTTATTAATGAGTAAGCGTGGGATTAATACCGCAGATAACATAGAACCCGCCCCATACACAGCAAACGCTATCGCGGTGAATGTTTGACTTAATCTAAATTGGCCTTGCACCAACACCACTGTATTGATAATTACCATGGCACTTGCGAAAGCCGCCACCAAGTTTAGAGCCAGCAACCCTCTTAACCGGGGAGTTAACAAATAGATTCGAATGCCTCTGGTGGTTCTTTCATAAATACTACGTTGAATGAGTGGTAAGTTCTTCGGTAATATCACAGAAACGATGAGCGCCGCTGATGCAATGAATCCAATCGTAGTGCCAACAAATATCCCATGAAAACTGACGACTGTTATAAGTGCTGCCGCAATCATCGGGCTGGCGACGCTCTCTAAGTCGTAAGCCAGTCTGGAAAGTGACAACGCTTTTATGTAGTCTTTTTCTTCCGGGAGAATATCAGGGATCGTCGCCTGAAATATTGGTGTGAAGGCAGCAGAGGCTGATTGCAGAACAAATATCAGCACATATACCTGCCAAGCTTGAGTGACGAATGGCAACGCTAACGCTACCACTGCTCTGATTAAATCAAGCGTTACTAACAATTTTCTTCTTGGAAAATTGATTGCTACTGCACTAGCAATCGGAGCGACCAAAATGTAAGCGACCATTTTAATGGCGAGGGCAGTGCCAAGTATTTCGCCAGCATTTCCTCCCGACAAATCAAAAGCCAGGAAACCAAGTGCAACTGTAGCTAGCCCTGTCCCCAGTAAAGCAACAACTTGGGCTAGAAACAGGTGTCGATAAGTGCGATTTTCTAATACTGAAAACATCGAAATCTCCCTATTTATTACGCTTAAGAAGCATGGTGGTTAATGCCGGCAAAACTAAGAGAGTTAAGGCTGTGGCAGACATTAGCCCGCCAATAACAACCGTCGCAAGAGGCTTTTGAACTTCGGCTCCTGTACTGGTGGCAATCGCCATTGGAATAAATCCAAGTATCGCTACCAATGCTGTCATCATTACCGGCCTGAGTCGTTCCATTGAGCCTTCATTCACAGCTTCGTCTACAGGTATACCGGCATCAATACGTTTTTTGATAGCAGAAATTAATACCAAGCCATTTAAAACAGCTACACCCGATACTGCGATAAATCCAACCGCAGCCGAGATCGAGAACGGAATACCTCTGAGTGCCAATGCGAATACCCCACCGGCCATAGCTAGCGGAACCGTCGTCATCACGATTGCTGATAGTCCAATATTGCCAATTGCAAGGTAAATAGCCGCTGCGATCAATAACAGGCATATGGGTACAATCATTGAAAGACGTTCGGTGGCTTCTTGAAGGTTTTGGAACTGTCCACCCCATTCAATCCAGGAGCCAGTGGGTAATTTGACCTCTCGTTCTATGCGTTTCTGTGCATCAGCGACAAAACTACCTAAGTCTCGACCTTCCACATTAGCTTCAATGTAAATACGTCGCTTGCCGTTATCACGGCTTACTTCATTCATGCCTTGGGTAAACTTGAACTGCACCAACTGCCTAAGAGGCACTGAGAATTGCTCACCCCCAACAGAAGTTACGATTGGCAATGAACCGATAATATCCAGATTATTACGCTGTTCAAGTGGCATCCTGATCGTCACATCAAAACGTTTATCTCCTTCAAATATCTGGCCTGAAGGTAACCCGGCCAACGCCGCAGAAACTGTATCAGCAACCTCTTTGACAGTTAATCCATAGCGAGCAATAGCTGCACGGTCAAAGGTGATTTCAAACGTTGGGAATCCACTTGTCTGGGCAACCCGTGTATCAATAGCTCCGGGTGTTTTACGCAACACATTTGAGATATGTTTAGCAGCGAGCGCCAGTTGGTCTACATCATCGCCATATAGTTTTACTGCCACGTCGCTTCGAACCCCACCAATCAATTCGTTAAAGCGCATCTCAATTGGTTGAGTTACATCATAATTGTTGCCAATAATAGGCTCCGTAGCTGTTCTAATACGATCAATGACTTGCTGTTTAGTGGTAATGCCTTCAGGCCACTCTGATTTAGGTTTAAGAATGATGTAGTTATCTGAAGCATTAGGCGGCATTGGGTCGGCAGCTAAACTGGCCGTACCTGCTTTTGAGTAAACAGTTTCTATCTCTGGCAACCTCAGCAATGCTTTTTCTAAAGGCAGATCCAAGGCCACAGATTGCTCAATGGATGTAGAGGCAATCCGCACTGAAGACAGATTGAGATTTTGCTCATCCAATGTAGGCATAAACTCGCTACCTACATTTTTAAAGGTGAATCCTGCTGCGACTAAAACAAGCGCCGCAATGACAATACACATACGTGGAGACGCCATTACTCGATGCAAAAGAGGTTCGTATAAATGCTTTGTTTTCGCTACGAGGAATGTTTCTTTCTCCTGGTAATCGCCTTTGAGAAGTATGGCTATTAATGCAGGTACAAATGTCATGGAAAGTGCAAACGCACATGCCAAAGCCAACATGAGTGTGATTACCATAGGTGAGAACATTTTGCCTTCAACCCCTTGGAAGGTCAGGCAAGGCAAAAACACTAGAAAAATGACTGCTTGACCATAGACCGAAGGCCGGACCATCTCTTTGGATGATGCAATTACCTCCTCTAACCGCTCATTTAATTCAAGTCGGCGGCCAAGATGTTTTTGTCGCTCAGAGAGTCTGCGTAAAGCATTCTCTACAACGATGACTGCGCCATCTATGATCAGGCCAAAGTCTAATGCCCCCAAGCTCATTAAATTACCGGATATATTGAGCGAGTTCATCCCAATAGCACTCAACATAAATGAAATCGGGATAACAAGCGCTGCTATCAATGCTGCGCGCCAATTACCAAGTAAAACAAACAGGACCACTACAACAAGTAAAGCGCCTTCAACAAGGTTTTTAGAGACGGTGGAGATGGTTGCAATCACAAGCTGAGATCTGTCTAACGTTGGAACAATGACAATGCCTGGTGGGAGAGTTTTACCGATTATTTTTAGCTTGTCTCCTACAGCACCGGCAACAATCCTACTATTGGCACCCACAAGCATCAGCGCACTGCCAACTACTGTTTCGTAACCATCACGACTTGCAGCCCCGGTCCGGAGTTCTCCGCCGATACTTACCTTGGCTACTTTCTCAACACTGATTGGAACACCTTGTTTAGTGGTAACTACCGCATGCGATATATCTTCAATCGTTTTGATTCGACCATCTGCTCGGACAAGATAAGCTTCACCTGAACGTTGAATATAATTACCTCCAACGGATGTGTTGTTTTCTTCCAGGGCTTTGCCTAACTGCTGAAGCGATATGCCATAGATAGATAACTTATTAGGATAGGGTTCAACCACGTATTGCTTCACATATCCACCTAGACTATCAACGTCAGCAACACCTGCCGTTGTTCGTAGCTGTGGTCGAATAATCCAGTCTTGAACGGTGCGTAGATAGGCCAGCTGTGAAATACGACCATAAAGACGCTGACCTTCATCGGTGAGGAAGCTTCCGTCTGTTTGCCAACCTGGTTTTCCATCTATTCTGGGGGCATTCTTTCCATCAGGAAATGCGAATTCAACACTGTAATGAAACACTTCTCCAAGACCAGTTGATACAGGACCCATGATCGGTTCGGCACCGTCTGGCAAGTTGGCCCTAGCGAGTGATAGTCGCTCTGCAACCTGCTGCCGCATAAAGTAGAGGTTGGCACTTTCTTTAAAAATGACCGTGACTTGGCTAAAACCATTTCTTGAAAACGAACGGAAATTCTCAACGCCATTCAAACCGGCAATCGCGGTTTCAATGGGATACGTCACGCGTTTTTCAACTTCCACCGGCGTTAATGTTGGCACTACCGTATTGATTTGTACCTGTTTATTGGTAATGTCAGGCGTCACGTCAATCGGTAGTAGATTGAGTTGCCAGGCACCGATCCCAGTCATAATGACTGTAAGAAAAATTACCAGCCATCGGAAGTTAACTGCAAAGTTCAAGATGCTAGTCATCAATCTTCCTCCGGCGCATTTTTAATCATCTCAGCTTTAATCAAGAAAGCATTCTGAGTAGCAACCAAAAGGTTACGGTCCAGTCCAGACAGAATCTGAGCATATCCATTGCCTCTTTGGCCAACGACTACTGGATGGGGCTTAAAGCCGACTTTTGTTTTTATAAACACCACATCCCTACCTTCGATATGCTGGATAGCATCTTCAGGCACAATCATGTCACTTTGATTAGCTGACACGGTATGCAGTCTTACTTGCACGCCTTCGCCGATGACTAGCGATGTGTTTTTATCTTCAAGCGTTAATATCGCCGTGGCTGTTTGATTAGAACCATTGACTGACGGCGTGATAGACCTTACTTTGGCGCTGTACTCTTGATCATTACGACTCAAAATTGTGGCAGAGTCACCAACTTTGACTTTCGAGAAATCTTGCGCAGTGATGAACGCATTAATTTGGATCTGTTTGTCGTTGGCTATACTGAATAGTGGTGTTGCAGGTTGTACAAATGCGCCCACTGTTGCAGTCTCTGCAGTGACTTTCCCATCTACAGGGCTAACAACTAGAATTGAATGACCATCTGGTGCAATATTCGTGGCTCTTGCTAATGACTGAGTTTCTGATGCCTCAGCTTCAGCAACAGTTAGTGCAGATTGAGCAGCCTCCATGTCCTGGCGGGGTGTAACACCTTTTTCAAACAACATGGACTCTCTCGCAAACACTTTCTTGGCGAGTTCTAGTTTCGCAATAGCAGACTTTCTTTCTGCGGTCATGCGAGTGGCTTCCAGGCTATCTACCAGCGCCACGGTTTCACCTGCTTTAACGGTATCTCCCAACCGTTTATAGATTTGCTTGATAGTGCCGGCAACTCTGGCAATGACAGTGGCTTCAGCGCCGGGAGGTGTGGTAACTAGCGCTGGAGCTAATATCTCATTACTTACCTGGCCCACATCGGCCTTAGAGACTTTTATACCGGATGATTCGATAAACTGATCTTGAATCACAATTTCTTTATCAAGCGGCGTTTCAACGGGTGACTCTTTGGAATTCACCGACTCTTTTTCTTGTTTAGCAGGCACGTTTTGATTTTGCCAATTTGCCAGCTTGTAGCCGACTAATAGAAAAACAATCGCTGTCAGTCCCAGCAAAGCACCGATCTTTATTGTCTTAGAGAAACTCATTTAAAATCTCCAAATGCGATGCGCCCTTCGGCGGCAGCTAGGGTTGCCAATGATTTGACGAATGTAAAACTCGCATCAATGGTGGATAGTTTTGCGTCAGTCAGGGATTTACGTGTAAAAAGTAATTCGATGAGGGGTGTTTTGCCCGCTTCGTACCCGGTTTTTGCAAGTTGGTATGCTTGTGTAGCTGCGCGCTCACCTTCCCGGGCTGCCTTAAGTCGCCTCTCTGATGCGTTGACTTGAGCAGTGGCTGCTTGTTGGTTTGCATTAACTTGAAGTTTTGTGGCATTTAAGCGAGCTTCCGCCGCAATGGCTCTCTCATTAGCCGCAGCAATACCGCCTTTATTCTGATCAAATACGGGGATTGCAGATCCAAATCCGATCACAAAGGCTTGGCTGCTGATTCCTTCGAAGTGCCTAACACCAGCACTTATCTCGATATTTGGAATACTTCTTTTTTCTTCAACTGTAACTTGGGAAAGTAGGGCCTCATGTTCAGCCTGTGCTCTGCGAATTGCTGGTGAAGTTTCTGAATCATCTTTTTTTGCACGATTTTCAGAAAGTATTCTTGAGGTAAAACTTTCACCCAATCCTGTATATGTCGAAGTGGAACCTGCCAATGCGGATAATCGCACCATCGCTTCTATGAAGTTAGCTTCAGCAGCTTGAAATGAAGCTTCTGCTGCTGAAAGATTTGCCTGCGCTTGAGAGACACGTAAGCTTGCTTCCCTACCAGATTCAACTAATGTTTTTGCAGCATTGGTATCGTCGTTGGCTCTGGAAATGTCATTTTCTGCTACTTTCATTCGCTCATGCATTGCCTCTGTCATGGCATAAGCAGTAGCGAGCTCCGCTGCATACAAGACTTGTATTTCCTGGTCACGTGTTTCAGCTACTAATAGATCTTTTGATCTTGCTTCGATTCGTGCAGCACGCTTACCGCCTATTTCAAATGGCTGAGTTAAGAGAACTGTATGCTGGATGTAGTCGGCTCTTGTGTTTAGGTTTTCGCTGAGACCGCTGATAGAAGGATTTAAGTAAGCTTTAGCTTGCTGAATATTCGCGGTTGCTGCACGAATATTTGCTGACTGCTCAAGTAAGATAGGCGCTTGAGAAAGTCCTTGGCGCAGTAATACACCAAATGATGGCACATCTTCAGCATGTGCTTGTATGAAGCAAAGCAAGCTTGCATGGATGAGTAAGTTATATGCGCTGAGCCGATATTGGCACAGTACCTTTGAAGAAAAAATCATGGAAAAGCCCCTGCATGTTGATTAAATAAACGTGCAAAGCGCCCAGCAAGAATTACTTGCCGGGCACTTAGAGGGCTTTAAAAGGGGGCTTTAAGGGCGGGGAATTAGATGGATTATAGTAGACCACTGGGAAGTAAAGCGGAGCCACACTTGCCAGTTGATTGAGGAATACTTTTGGAGCTGCCATTGGTATTGATACCAAATTCAAGCCGTGCTCAAAATCTATCATGTGAGCCACAGATTGTTGAGACTCATCTTCATGAGAGTCGCCATCTTCATCATGATGATGCGCAACATGATCAAAATGCTCAATCATGTGAATCACAGTTTTTTCTTCTGTACTTTCCGAACTCAACATATGTGCGAAATCTGCCGTAGCCGCATAGAGCGGTTGCAGTGTCACTATTGATATAAGTAGTAAAAGGAAAAGGTTTTTCATGATGCAATCCTCATTCTACTAAGAATAAGGGGATGTTAGTAAGTAGTTAATCGATTTATTATTCAATTTGAATAAATTATAAAACTCTAGTGTGTAACAACTAATGGCGAAATTCTATTATTCGTATTACACCTAATTGTGACTATGTATACTTGTATCCACAATAAACGAGCGCATTTGTAGACTATCCAAGATATTGATTTCTGGTATGTCACTAAGAATCCCGGAGCGCTTCAGAATTCGCCAAGGCGACACCATAAACTTCTTTGTGTAGTAGATGCATATACTCCAGACGCTAAATATCATACTAAGCGCTATAAGAACTTTCCATGGAGATGAGGGGGCTTCGCTGACAGCGAGTATATTCAACCCACAACCAAAAATAGCGATAAACTGTCAGGCATCACAAAAACTTGATTCTGTTTAACTCTGATTTGACCAGAACTAATCAATTTTTCGACCTCCAGGGGCCAATATACCTAGGCTCTTTATTAGTAGTTTATAAAAGGGGCTTGGGTGGTCAACTGAACAATTGCAGCAGCACTGCGCCACTCAATTGGAATCACTGCTCCACTTGAACTGGAATGGGTGCTCACGAGATATTGGAATTGATGCTCATCTCATAATGGCGAACACACGTCTTGAAGTGGTTATACAAAGTCACACTTAAAGTGATGCTGATGGATGGTGATTTGGTTGGGAAATCTAAAATAATGATTTCTGAGATATTTTAATTTCAGGTGCAGAGTAATCAAGATAGCCATCTCTACTCAATTTCAGCAACTCCTTGGCATTGTCATGTTTAGCATTTAGCCACTGAGTAAAATCTTTATCTTCCACTACTACCACTGAACGCTTTTCATCTTTTGGCTTGTGAAAGCGACTCATTAATGGATGCTCATCTGCATTTACTGTCAGCATCGAGAATGAAAAAGTCACTTCCCCGGTATCCTGGTTTACAAACCTTTCCCAAATAGATGCGATTGCTGTTGGTTCTCCATCAGATCTGAAAATGCCTGCTGGCACCCAGTTTTTACCACTTGCATCATATAAGGGTTCGTAAAACTTATTCGCTAGCACTAAGCCAAACTTGCATTTCCGCCATGGTGAAGCATATGAATGAGTTGTGTGAACTGTTTCAGTGCGGGCATTGTATGTGTGACGGCCATGACGTTTTTTATCTTTGGCCCATGGAGGTACCAACCCAAATTGCGCTAATTCACATTTGACTTGGCCATCATCCAGATACACAAAGGGTACTGGAGCGGTCGAATATACATTCGCATCCCAATCGCCTTGAGGCAATTCACATTTAAAGTGCTCGTTAACCCAACTGGATTTATTAATCTTGATAGGATCAAAGTTGCTACACATAGTTGAAATTCTCAATCACAGATAGTTAACATATGTTAATAACATTGGTTTAATATAGCTGTAGAGGAAAACTATAAATCATAATACCAATAAGGGTGTGCAATATGAATCAGAGAGATCTGTATGCATCACTAAACTATGCTGGTTGTCAGATTCTGACCTTCGAGGACTACCCAGCAGATCACGGAAGCTGGAGGGTGAATTTCTTGTTTAAAAATTTATCTTGTGAAGTTAACTGCAACCGTAGAGACAACTTGATCACCTTCATCTCAAAAAGCGTTTCAACTGGGCACTGCTCAAATACCGTTTCAAGTAAAAAGCTAGTTTCTGACCTCATGGAAATTGGAAAGATGAATGAGTGGATACGCACGCTTAAGACTACTCAAACCAATTCAAAAAGCGAAGCTAGATATGAAACACATGCTTGAAATAGTCCTTTTGCTGGTTTTACTAAATCCATTTACTTCTAGTGCTACTGAGGTTACAGATTGCTTTGATAAGGCTTATGCACATTCTGATAATGGTGGACTTGGTTTGAATCGCGGTCAGGCCATTGAGTTATGCAATGGAGCTAAAAATGCGACAGAAGTTTTAGTATGTTATGAATCGCCACTAATTTACTAGACACCTTTAAGCCGTAATAATGGCAATAAAAGAAAGGTGCAGTATGAGTGGTAAACGTTATCCAGAAGAATTCAAAATAGCAGCCGTCCGTCAAATCACTGAAGGCGGATATGCTGTATCTGAAGTGGCCCGCAGGTTGGATGTCACAGTCGATAGTCTGTATGCCTGGGTCAGGAAGTACGGCCCAGATGCAGCAGAGCATCAAGCAAAAACAGCTGAGCAAGCATAATTACAACGTCTGCGTAAGGAACTCAAACGAGTCACTGAAGAGCGGGATATCTTAAAAAAAGCCGCGGCATACTTCGCGAAGCAGTCAGGTTGAGGTATGCCTTTATACAACAGCATCAGGACTGCTGGCCGATACGATGGCTTTGCAAGGTGCTGGATGTTCACCCGAGTGGTTTTTATGCTTGGCTGAAGCAACCGCATTCCAAGGCTTATCAAATTAGCCAGCGGCAATCTGGCCTCATCAAGCAAAGCTGGTTAGAGTCTGGTGGTGTGTATGGTTATCGCAAAGTGCATAGCGATTTGCGCGCATGGGGTGAGCGAATTGGGATCAACCGTGTTTACAAGCTGATGCATCAGCATGGGCTCAAAGCACTGGTTGGCTATCGCAAGCCACGTCATTATAGTGGTAAGCCCAATGTGGCAGCGCCTAACACGCTGAACCGTGAATTCAATCCAGAGATGCCGAATCAATCATGGGTGACTGACATTACCTATATCCGCACGCATGAGGGTTGGTTATATCTAGCTGCTGTGATGGACTTATTCTCCCGCCGTATTGTAGGCTGGTCTATGCAGTCGCGTATTACCAAAGAGCTGGTATTGGATGCATTGCTAATGGCTGTGTGGCGTAGAAAGCCTAAACAAAAGGTATTGATCCATTCGGATCAGGGTAGCCAATACACCAGTGAAGATTGGATGCTGTTTCTAAAAGCACACAATCTTGAATCCAGCATGAGCCGTAGAGGTAACTGCCATGATAATGCTGTGGCCGAGAGCTTCTTTCAACTACTGAAGCGGGAGAGGATTAAACGCAAAATATACAACGACCGGGATGAAGCAAAGCGGGATATCTTCGATTACATCGAGTTCTTCTACAACTCAAAACGAAGACACAATTCCAATAACTTGCTATCTCCGATAGACTTTGAAAAGCAGTTCAATCAATCGGCTGAACAGTGTCTACAAAGTTAGTGGCGATTCATTATGCCATTGCATGGCAGCATCCTGATAAAAACGGTCTAGGTTTGAATCGTGGGCAAGCAATCAGGCTTTGTAAACGTGCAACGAACACAGAAGAAATCGTAGAGTGTTTTCTTAAAGCGTGGACTCATAAGGATGATGGTGGCATGGGCCTCCATCTTGGTGGTGCGGTAGACTTGTGTAAACAGTCACCCATGGAGTAATTGAAATATCTAAGGTGAAAAACCACTTACAAATTAAATGTCTTCTTGCCCCTTAGCCGGCATATTCTCAAAAATGTCTGAATCAGGATGTGGATCTGCCCTCAAATCACATTGATCAAGCATCTCCTTGAGAGTAGGTACTTTTTGAGCTGTCTAGCTAGGCTCACTATTTCCAATCAGCTTTTTTATACCATCGGCCCTCAATATCACCGTCAAAGCTTCCGCTAAAGCAACCGGGTCATTTTCTGCAAGGGTATCTTTTAAATAAAGCATCACATCTTCAGCGTCATTAATATAATCGGCGGGATCAAACTCTTTGAGCCCTGAAACACTAATGTTCGTGTTTTGATTAGTTGTCACTAAAGGAAGAAAGTCGAGCATGAGTTCAGGCCAAATGCCATTATGCGATTTAACAAATGACTCAACTTGCTTAAGACCTTGAGGCGAAAACAGAGCATAGAACTGATCCCAATTAAGGACTCCAAGCTGGCTAGCAACGTATTTTTCACCTCGTTCGTGCTTATGGAAGTCGTCCAAAATACTTTCTAAAGCTTCTTGTGGTGTTTGACCAACATTGATTTGAATTGAGAATTCCATTTTCACCTCACTAACTCATAGTATTTCTCTTCCAACTACTTGCCCAAACGAGATGCGTTCATGTTGGTTTCTTCAGTTACATCTGAAATTAAATCCCGCAATGTGTAACCATTTCCATCTGAAGCTTTATTCCCGGCTTCTTCACTAAACAAACCCGATAACACCCTCAATGAAATACCATTTGGTAGCCGCTGAGCAACATTAGCCCAGTGCTCAGTAGTAGAGAATTCATCGTCTTTGGGATGTGAAATTTCAAGCACTTCTTTGAACATTAAAAGTGAACGATGAATCAAATCCTCTATTGAGTTAGCACCGACAATCTTCATCATCGAAGTAGCTGTTTCCAGGCTAACTGAATATTCAGTGTCTTCCTCAAATACAACAGTGAGTTGGTTATCGTTATCTTTCATCACTTAACTTCTTCAGATCAGATGTTTTCCTCTTAAGGGATATGCGACTAATGAGCTTGTAGGTATCACGCCTGTTTCAGCAGCCAGATTTCGCAGTAACAGTTGAATCAAATCTTCAAGTGAGTTTGACTCCATCAACTGTACGAGACTGTGAGCAGTTTCAGGACTCACTGTGGTTAGGGTATCAGTTTCAAAACTGATAGTTATTTCTTTACTAGCGACTTGATTCATTGAATCTGCCAGTGCTGGTCATTAGGAACCGTTGTTTTAATTGAATTGCAAAATCGTTTCAAAAGTAAGTTCATTTTTATCTTTGTTCAACCCACTAATATCGTGCTCAATAACTTGACCTGTATCGGTTTCAAAACGATATACAGTACTCTTGTATTCATCATCTTGGTAAGTTGCAGAAGAAATAGCCTTCAATCTAGTCAGAGACCAGTTATCCTGATTTAGTAAGTGTCCTGGGCTAATCACATATGTCTTATCAATTTTTCGACTCCCCGCAAATTTGGCCAAATCGTCAATATCACCAATAAGATGGGTAGTAGTACAAACTGGCTCTTCAGAATCATCATCGAATTCAGGAACTTCACATATGAACCAAGGCATAAATGCAGATAGCTCAATCTTGTTGAGACTGAAATTTTCACCGTCAAAAAATGCTTTTCGCAAATGAATTTGGCTAGCAAGGAACATTATTTCAATCCAATACGGTTAATGTGTCCTATAGATTATAGTCCTTTAGGGCACATAATGGCTATATAAAGTCCTTTATGGGGACTTAGTATGGAATTTCAAAAAGCTTTAGGTGCTGCAATCCGGGATATCAGAATTACTCGAGAATTGAGTCAAGAATTTTTCAGTGAAATATCAAGCAGGACTTATATGTCAGTACTTGAGAATGGCAGGAAGCAACCCACGGTTTCAAAGATAAATGACCTTTCGAAAGCAATGGGTGTACACCCTTTGACGATTTTGACTTTAGCTTATATAAAATCTGATGAAAAGTTAACTCTCAACGAGCTCCAGAATATTGTTATGCAGGAGCTCTTAATTTTGGAAAAGGTAAAAGACTAATCCAATTCGTCTAGAGCTCTACGCGATAAAAATGTTTAGTTACTCGAAAGAACGCAGTTCGTCATAGATGCTTACAGCAACCTATCATATCGACAACTGCGGAATAGGCACTTATAAACAGCATTGGTTGCATTGATTTATAGCTTCTGAAGGTGGAAGATTTCAAGAGGTATGAGGAATAATACTCTGTACTAATTATGCAGTAATCATTTAGAAGAGTTGTGGCGGCGAGTGAAAGTTCGGTCTAACGCAGGGGGTATCAGTTAATTAAGGCAGTAAACAGAATTCAAGAAGTTTAAATTAAGCGAACGATATATTTTTAATTTCGGGAGACAAAAATGACTAATAACATGGTTTTATTGATTTTTCTTTTCTTGAGCAGTTATCCATCATACTCAATTGCAGAGGATGTTATTGGACCTAATGTTTCAATTGCAAATATTGTCAAAGCTTTAAAAGCAGATGTTCAACTATTTCAAAATTACTCTGCTTCCTTACCTCAAGAATCCAAAACCAATGCATGTAAAGGTAACTTAAATTTCAACATTGAGTCTTTGAAAGTAGTTATGAAAGTTCAATCTGTTGGCGGTAAAGAAGGTAAAGCTGGCCTAGCTATACCTATTGGCACGGGGGCGTTTGAGCCAGGGGTAAATGCTTCAAAAAGAGATACTAACAGTCAAATTCTAACTTTCACGATATACCCCAAGCCTGGTGTTAAATCTGTTGCTTCGAATATTAAAAAAGAAATTAAGTATGACTCCTCACCGATAGCATATACCCTTGCTAGCCTTAGAGATAATCTTCTAGATGCAAGTAGTGTTGAGCCTTGCATGTCTTTCCAAAATCCGAACAAAGATAAAGACGTTGCTTCAACGTTTGAATTTGGCTTTGGAGTCGAGAAAAAGGCATCAGCAAATGCAGGAATTAATTTGATCATCTTCTCAATTGGTGGAGGAAAATCCTCTCTCCAAGAAACTACAAATACAATTACAGTGAGCTTTAGGGGATTTTCTGTTGAGAAAGTTGGTGGAATTGAGATTGAAGGGCCGGGGGCGCTAGCTCCACCGTAATATTTCCCATCAGTTATATTTACGAACTCGAAGAGTGATTTGAGAAAAAACTAAAATATATGAAGTTGGTAAAACATTAGCTTTAAGCGCAATGACATTTGCTCCAGTTAAGTTTGCCAACTTCATCTTGATATCGAATCACATTTGAATTTATGACAACTCACGTCCCAAAGTCTTTTGTATCCTCACTCTAAGCCACTTCGACTTATCGCTCAGTTTTTTGAATACCAAAATCGTGTGCTAATGGGGTTGAATTAAAAATGTTTTTAATTAGAGTTGCTAATCGAGGAGATTTTTGATCTTCAGATATATTTTTACAAGCAATCAAAAAATTATTAATTCCATTTGCAAAATGCCTATCAAATGTTTGCCTTTTAATACTCATATCAATCATCTGCGCCATAAACAGACGCAAATTTTTAATACTTAATGTCCTAATTGTTTTATCAAATTCCTCTACAGTGGATCTTTCAAAAGCAAATGTCTGAATGCTCCCCCACCCATTATTGTCAATTATGTGAAGGCAGGCATCAAAAATACTAGTATTTTCTTTTACTGTAGCTTGCAGATCTTGATAAGCTTTTGAAATATCAGGATGAAGGTGGATACCGTTATTATGATAATAAGTGGTAGTCTCGAATGTTGTTTGAATTGGAGGATTTGCTTTAAAGTTTTCAAGCCAGCCTTTCAGAATTTTTTGTGCAGTAATTTCTCCTCCCGGTAACTTTTCCAAGTATTCCACTACTTCTGAAACATTTGTAGCATTGAGTAGCCCAGCTAATTTAACAAGTTTTTTTGACTGGCTTACGAGTTTTTCGTTACTTAAAAAATGATTCCAATAGAGATCTTCTAAAAATTTACGAGCTTTATTATTGGCTTCTAATTTATTCGTTTCATTTTTATAACGAGTAATCACTTCATCGAATCGAGATTTTTCCAGTATTCCAGACTCAAGGAAATCTACTAACAAAAACTCGAACTCATCACAAGAATGAATACCCATTTCATGAACCAATGTACTCCATCGAGATTTTATTAAATCATCTTCGGATTGTTCCTTAGAATCATTAAGTAGGTTTGCTACTCTTGCTCTCACAATGTTTAGAACAAAATTGAAATCAGGGCCGTCCTCGACACCTTTATAATAAATTGCAGAAAAAAGTACTATTGAAGGAATCATTCTGGCTTGAATAATTGGATCTAACGGCTGCTTTCCCAATATATGGTTCGCCACTTTGATTGCCTTAATAATAATTCTAATATTTGTAAGTCTGCATGTAATGAATGCACGCTTCAGTTCGGATTCATAAATCGAATGTACAAGTGATATTGCAATTGCAAAAGCCTCATCAGCAGATGTATTTAGCTTTATTTCGTGATCAATTACCTTTTCTCTAAACGTTGCCCATAAGTTGTTTTGTCCACCATTACCCCCAAGCCTATTTTCATTGAGTATCAGAATAAATCTACATCCATGACGTTTTGAGTATTCATCAATGAAGCCTAGGACTTCATCTTCTTCTAATTTGTGATTTTTTCTCTCAATGTCATCGATTACGATAGTCTTTTCTTTAAGATACACTGGAGCTAGAAGTAAGAGATTTATATCAGTTAACGCAGCTAGCGCTTTGTAATGCTCTGCGGCAGCTTTGATTCCGACCTTTAAGACATTTTTAAAACTTGAAAATACATCTTCATTACCTTCAACATTTGGAAACGCCGACTCAAGTAATTTTCGTTTAATTTCATCGATTGTCGAAACGCCAAAAAGCGATACATATAAGGATGGGCTATTGTTGCCTCTGGTTAAGTCCCTATCAATTTCATTCCATAAGTGCGTTTTACCAGTCCCCCACTTACCGGAAAGTGCTATGACATTGCAATCGTTAGTGGAAAGTAATTCGAATAATTGATCTTTCGCTTTTTTAAGAGACATTCAATTAACCCAGTCTTTTAACGCTACGGTGTGTTTGGTTATAACCAATTGCAGGATCATTTGATTTTAACGAACGTATGAATTCAGATTCCATGCGGCTAATTTCTGCCTTATCCATTGATTCAAATATTATCTGTTTACGAAGAGTGAAGTCTCGCAGCTCAGCATCAGTAAAATCCTTCTCGACGTTGGCATTAAACCAAGAACCAAAATAACGTAAAGAATGTCCGTTAGCCCCAATATCTTTCCCCACATAAATTTTTCCGTTAGGGAAGGTTAATTTATAGACCACGTAACCAATAGCCATTGCTTTACCTTTATTTAGAATTATGCTCGATAGCTTTCCTGAAAATGCCTTTAACTTATCATTGCTATGACTTGAAGCTGTAAAGTTTTTCTATTTTGAAACCAATTGCTTTTAAGTTTATAGATTAGTTGTATTTGGTTTCCAACTTTTACCTGGCTATCGAAATTATCAATATCATTAACGTTAAACCAAATCGCTTCTACGGTGCCTCGACCAATGTTTAAACTTAGTCTGCAATGAAGACCTTCACTCATCATCTTTATTTTTGATATTTGGAAAGTTCCTTTAAATGTGGGAGATGGAAACTCTCTCCCCCATGGCTCCAGACTTTCAATTTTCTCTAATGTTTTTGAAGTAATTGACTCATTAGGAATTTCTCCATCAATCTGAATAGTCGGTTTAAGTTCTTGATTTCCAATTTGCTTTATTACAGCCTCATCATAGGCATGTGCAAATTTATCAATATCAGAAATCTTAATTGAAGCTCCGGCAGCACCATGATGCCCACCGAAACTAAGCAGAAGCCCTGGGTGTAGTTTATCTACAAATGCCAATGCATCCCTAACATGCAAACCAGGAATACCTCTAAAAGATCCAGATGCAATGTCTTTACTCAATTCCATTAAGTTATTACTTTTAACAACCCTTGGGGAGAAAACTCCTGAAGCCTTACCATAAGCTTCAACAAGTCTACTTGCAGTTATTCCGTGAACTCCACTGTGCCCGTCATCAAAGTAAATTATGATTGAATGGCCGTTAAGTCTCGAAGCTTTAGAGAATGCCCTTTCTCTCATTGATTTTTCGATTTTCTTTCTTTCTTCATTCTCGGACTTAAGAAGTTCCCAATGCTCAGTTGCGGCTTCAACTGTATTCGCTGTTAGAAACTTAAAGCCAGCCTCAGCCCAATCTAATCTGCCGGCAGCAGCAATAGCTGGAGCTAATTTAAATCCAATTGTCTCTGCATCAACAGGCCCATTTTGTTCGGAACAAAATACACTCCAGCAAGCTTTACTTTTATTATTAATTAGCTCGAGCCCACGCTTAACGAAAGTTCGGTTAATTAGACTTTTTACAGGACTCATAGATACGCAGTCTGCGACAGTTGCTACTGCAACATAGTCCATCAATGGCAACAAACTACCTATTTCAGTTTTAAATCCAGAATCAATAAGTGCAGTTCTAACTTTAGCCATAGTTAAAAAGGCGACACCCGCTCCACATACATACTTGTCGTATGATGAATCCTGCCTGATTGGATTAACTACAGCGTAGGCTGAAGGCGGTGGACCGGACTCACCAAGTTCATGGTGATCAGTCACAATTACATCAATTCCTACCTCAGATAGCTTTTTGATTCTAATTTCGTCACTACTTCCTTTATCCGCCGTTATCACCAAGTCTGGCTTAAGGTCAATGATCCTAGCCGCTACTGGCTCGGTAATTCCATATCCTTCTGTTAACCTATGACTGGTAACTACATTCAGTAAGTCACTATCGACCTCAAAAAAATTTACAAATGCGCTCCAAAGCAAAGCAGCTGAAGCAGTGCCATCCATGTCATGATCACAAGCAAATACAATTCTTTCCCTATTTTTAATTGCCTCAACAATACGTTTAACTGCTTTTTCCATATCTGGAATTGCTATTGGGTCTGGCAGGTTCTTTAGTTCAAAACTATTCAATTTTGAATATTCGAAGGACTCATCCAGCCTTGTGGCTAAAACTTTCGCCAACCATTGTTCCAAACCCTGTTGGATAAGGTTTTCCATAACTATTTCATTGATAGGTCGCTCTATCAGCAATGGTTGCGGCAATGTATATTTTTTTATTTGCTCCATGGATTGGAATGTATTACCTATTTTTTTGAAGTGAAGTATTAAAAAATTTATTTAAGCGCTTATTACCTTGCCCAATCTAAATCTTCATAGTCCAGAGTTCATTTTGTAAATAAATATGGTCATAAAATGTAGTTTGTTTACAAATTAATTAACCGAACTCCTAGAGATTGAGTAAATAAAGGCTACGAATGGAAAATGGACAATTATTCATCCGTATAAGTCACAGGTCAGGATCACATCCGGCTGCTGCTGGGCGGCCAGCGCGACGATTTCTGGCGTCAGGCCATAACCATATTCAAAACGGTTGGGCACCAGAAAATCCACCTGCGCGCCCATCATGCTCAAGCCACGCATGGCGACGCTGGTGGCAGTGGCGCCATCCGCATCATAATCACCAATGATCAGCAGTTTTTTCTTCGCCTGTATGGCATCGGCCAGCAGGCGTGCCATCTCGCTACAGCCGGTCAGTGCCTGCGGTTTGAGCAGATGCGGCATTTCCTGCAGGCCCCAGTCATCTACTGACACTTGCCTGGCCGCCAGCAATCTGGCCAATATTTCCGGCAGGCCTTGCGCCTGCAAGGCCTGAAACGTGGTGGCTGAGTAGGGTCTTTGCTGGATTCTCATCTGGATAGGATCTTAATATTCTGGATAAAGCACAAACGCCATCAAGCTGATGCCGGTATTTTAAAGCCTGGCAATGAAGCTTCAAGCGTGTTTAGCAAGCTGGTCAGGCTATGCGCCTTACGCCAGAATCGCCAGCGATAAGCTTTTTTATAAGTCACGCGCACACTGCGCTCGGCCAGAGGCAAGGTGATCTCAAGCGCAGACAGCTGACCTTTGTGCAAGGCAGCCGAAAGTACTTGCCAGTCTACCTGCTCTGGCTGGTCAACCACCATCAGCGCCTGAGTGATGGTTTTGTCCTGCAGCACCTCAGCCAGTGCCTGCTGTTTCAACGCCGGCAGCTGTGCTGCGCGCAAGCCTTCAAACACTGCCCCGGCGCCCATCACTGTTTGCCACTGGTGCCGCCACACCGGCATCTGCGGCACACTGGCAAACCACAGGCTGTTCAAGCGTGCAGGCCAGCCCGGTAGATCCTGGTCTTGCGAGAACTGGTGCAGCAGCATCTGAGTTTCATTCGTCCACTGCCGTACCCGTGTAGCGTGTGTCCCTTGCGGCTGCCACTGGAAAGCCTGCTGGTACAGGCAGTCCTGCGGCCATGGGCTATGCGCTTCAAGCGCATGCAGGGGTTGTATCCACCAGTAGCGCTGCCCGGCTGTCGCATGCACGGTGAAATCCTGTACAAAGTGCTGTTGCAGCGCTTCTGTCAGATAGGCATACACTTCTGGCGACATCTGCACAGTGCCCTGCAGCGAAAAAGTATCCCGTTGCAAACCCAGATGCACCGGCAACAGGCATAAGGCGGGCAAGTCTGTGAGCGTAGCCTGTTGCGCACGCAGTATGGCAGCCACGCTGGATGCGGGATAATCGCCAGCCTGCAGCGTGCTGAACAATGCGTTCAATGGCGTCGCCGGCATCACATCCCAGTCGGCTTTCAACAGTAGCGGGCAATGCTCAATAAGGCCTTGAATCACCGCCGCAGTTTCGGCGGCTGCGTCAGACAGATAATCTGTGATATAAATTTGCTGTATCATGAAAAAACAAATACACTCTTTTGCAAAAACAAGTTAACAATTCGCTGACTGTTTGAACTTGCTGGCGGGGCTGGATCTATGATCTGGTTAAATTTTCTGGCAAGGTAACTCGCACAAGATAAATCGCAGCAGATTAAATGTTACCCTAAGCATCTTTTGGACTTAATATCTTTTAGACTTAACTACAGGGTATCTTTTAGACTTATACAGGAAATCCGGGGGGATGTCATGACTTCAGCTTGCGCGTTTTACCATGATCATCACTACGTTGTTTTAGCCGTTGCTTTGAATTAAATGAATCACCTGGAACCATGCAATTTTTCCAAAACTTAAGTATTCAATCCCGACTGCTGTTACTGGTGATTGCGCCAGTATTTGCTTTATCCTGTTCCTTCCTGCTCTTTGATTTTCAGGATCAATTGAAGAGCGATGAAGAAAAGCTGGGCCAGCATGCGCTGACCACTGCCAAATTCCTTTCTGCTGTTGTGCATAACCAGTCAGAGCTGCATGGCCGTCCTTATATTGAAAGACTGCTCAAAGCCAGCCAACTGGAGCGCGAACCTTACCTTTCACTCATGATCGCCGATGCGGATAACCGCCCGCTGGCTCAACTTGGTGCCTCTTTCATCGTGAGCGAGTCATTACCACAGCAGGATACCCAGGTGATTCAGCAGTCCACGCACGACGTGACCATGGTGAAGATATTCACTACTGAAGCAAAACACGCGCTGCTCGGTTTTGTGTTCGTGGCCATTGATAAGGCGGCGATGATAGAAGATCACCGCCAGGCATTTATTCGTAACATCGGTTATATCACCCTGGCACTCATGCTGTGTTCGGTGCTGGTATATTGGGTCAGCCGCTCTATCAGCCAGCCTATCCGCGAAATGACAGCCGCGCTCAAGCGTTTTGTGGTCGGCAACCAGCACCTGAGCCAGGTTAAAAACAGCCTGCCGGAGATCCATTCGCTGCAAACGACTATCAATGAGATCTCCAGAGAGATGCAGCATGTAGAGGCCGACATGCGCCATCGCATCCAGGACGCCCAGGCGCAATTACGTTACCAGGCACGGCACGATGCCCTGACTGGCCTGGTCAATCGCCAGGAACTGGAAAGGCGTTTGCAACAGGCGCTGGAAGACGTGAAACAGCACAAAGCGAATCATGTGTTCTGCTATATGGATCTGGACCAGTTCCGCGTCATCAACGATACCTGCGGCCACCCGGCGGGCGATGAAATGCTCAGGCAGATCAGCATGATCCTGAGTCAGCGCATTCGTGCCGAAGACACATTTGCCAGGCTAGGCGGCGATGAATTCGGTTTGTTGCTCAGCTATTGCCAGGTTGAAAAAGCCATTGAGATCGCAGCGCAGTTGCGCCAGATGGTGGAAGCGTTCAGGTTCATGCACGAAGGCCGCCTGTTCCAGACCGGGATCAGTATAGGCATCGTTGAAATCACCGCCGACCTCAAGGATGTCGGCCAGGTCACCCGCCATGCCGATGCCGCCTGCTATGTCGCCAAAGACAATGGCCGCAACCAGATCCACCTGTTCCACCCTGAAGATGACGTATTACTCAAACGCCACGTCGAGATGGAATGGGTATTACGCATCAACGAAGCCATAGAGCACAATGACTTTGTACTGTATTGCCAGGGCATATTCCCCATGCAGCAGAAAGAGCTGCCGCCGTTTTACGAGATCCTGATCCGCAAACGCGACGAAAATGGCGGCATCATCCCTCCGGCCGAGTTCCTGCCTTCTGCCGAACGCTATCAGTTGATGACCAAGATAGATCGCTGGGTGATCCAGCACGCGTTCATGGCACTGCAGCCCTTATTTAAAACGCAATCGGCCACCAAGCCTTTCATCGTCAGCATCAACCTGTCTGGCATGTCACTCGGTGACCCCACCCTGCTGCCCTACATTAAAAACTGCTTTGCCAACTATGAGATCTCGCCCAGCCATGTCTGTTTCGAGGTCACCGAAACCTCTGCCATCATCAATATAGACAACACCATCAAACTGATCACAGAACTCAAAGCTATGGGCACGCGCTTCATGCTGGATGACTTTGGCAGTGGCATGTCTTCTTTCAGCTACCTCAAGCACTTGCCGGTAGACTTTCTCAAAATGGATGGCGCTTACGTCAAAGACATCACCATCAACAAGGTAGACCTGGCGATGGCCAAAGCCATACAAAGCGTGGCTGAATCCATGGGCATACAAACCATTGCCGAATATGTAGAAGACCAGGCCACCCTGGATTGCCTGGACGAAATGGGCGTCGCCTTTGCGCAGGGCTTTTACCTCAACCGGCCAGCCCCGCTGAGTGAAGCACTCTCCCGCCACTTTTCTACCCACAATAATGCACAAAAACCAAGCACCAGTCAGGCGGCCGCAGTCACTGATGTCAGTGCCTAAAAGGCCACACCTGCCCGGTTGCGCGTTTAAGGCGCAGACACCAGCAAACCTGGCAATGTCAGTAGTTCGCCGTCATCAGCAAGATCAATAAATCCAAATAACAAAGGCCGGCATAAGCGGCCTTTGTTATTTGGGCATACAGACTTGCTACTGGCCGTTCTGGCCCACGCGGCCCGAAATGCGCCTTCTGCGATCACTAATGATTCAAAGCCGTTTTCCAGAGCTCGGTTTTCAACTTATCAACCATGGCATCTGAGTACTCGTATGGTTTGGATTGAATGCTGACTATGCGCCATACCTTGTCCTCATTCTGGATAAGCTCGACTCTGAAGCGGTTATCCTTATCATCCAGCATCGCCCCCCAGCCTTGCCAGCGATGATTCACTCCCTTCAGGTCATAAGTCCCGCCATTCCAGAATTGCATATTCTGTGATGCATTTTGGATAAATGCCTGTACATATTGCTCCAAAGCCAGCCCTGGCACCTCCTCCACCGCAAACACGATAGCCGCATATTTATTTTGTTCAGTAAACATGTAATAAATCTGGCCATCTGGATTCTTCTTCTCACTACTCTCCCAACTTGAATTGATGATGGCCAGATTATTGGTGACCGGATTGATCCAGTGATAGTTTGCCGCGACCCCTCTATGCTTGGCTTGTAACTCCCTCTCCTTGATATTCAGAAAAAGTACCACAGCAAACAGGCTGCTGAACAGGATAGCAAACAGCCACCATTTCCAGCCGGCTAATGGCCTCGCTTTAACAGCAAAGTCACCGGGAATATCGTAGCTGGCCTGCTCACCCTTTTTTAGCCGGCCAAACTGGTTTGCCATGGTGAACAGATTAATGAGTGGTAAACCAAACGCTAAACCGCTACCCCATAAGGAAAAGTTTCGGCTTAGGTACTCACGAGAAGTCAGTGGCAGATCGATATTCTTCACCACCTTCAACCCAAGTATGGCTTTACCTGGCGTATTGCCAAAAAAGTGATAGATAGCAGCATCCAAAACCAGCCCTAATGGCAGGTAGAGTATGCCGATCAGGTGGTTGTTAGCGTTATTGATAAACTCGATGAAAGCGATAGATACCTGGCCAAGAATATACCCGGATCCAAATGTGACTATGAGTAACGCCAGCCATAGATCAAATATCCTGGCGAAAAAACGCTTCCAGCGGCCTGCAGTAGCGTAAATCAGCGGCGGCGTCACCGGCTTTAAATCAGCCGAAGCAGGCATCACATTGTGGAGAAACGCCAGCTCCGTGATCTCTGCAAATGGCTGCCAAGAAGCGTAACCCTCCCTCCATAACAAGGTCTGGTGACTGACCTTGCCGGACTGCAGTAACACCACCAGTTCATCCTCTTCGATAGGCCCGATATTTTTATTGTTTTCTGAATACCACCAAGCAGTCATATTTATTCCAATTCTTATTTTTTTGACGACTATAGCAGGTAGCTCACACTTGCAAAAGCTTCTTGCCTTATCGGTCAGCCACCCTATCGCTCAACAAAGCGCGCACATCGAGTATGTAGTTATGGACTACCCTCAATCGTAGTTTTAGCTGTGATAGGCATTGAGCGCAGACAATATCCAAACGCCTGCAGAAAAATACAAGCTTTTTCCCAAAGGCTGCGTGAAAGCGATAGGTGTTAAAAAACCAGCTCAAGGCTGGCTTCAACGTTTAACAACGAATGATTTTATTGGTCGGGACGGAGTGATTCGAACACTCGACCCCTTGCACCCCATGCAAGTGCGCTACCAGGCTGCGCTACGCCCCGACATTTGATCTCAGGTGGGAACCCGCCTGAAAAGAAGGCTGAATTATAAAACAAAACCGCATATTCGCTAAGCAGAATATGCGGTTTTGTGACTCTGTAAGGCAGATCAAGCGGCGACTTTGAGCAGATTGATCACCTGCTGTAACTGCTCTCTGAGTGCCAGAATATCGACGGTAGGTAATCTTGCAGCCTGGTCTGCCAGCGCCGCGGTATTCAGGCTGGATGCAGTGGCAGATTCAGCTGCCAGGCGGCCGGCTTTATCGGCCTTTTCTTCTACGCCATCCAGGCGATTACGTGCGCCACTGATGGTAAAGCCCTGCTCATACAGCAACTCGCGGATCTTGCGGATCAGCAGGACTTCGTGGTGCTGGTAGTAGCGGCGATTGCCACGGCGCTTGACGGGTTTCAGCTGGGTGAACTCTTGTTCCCAGTAACGCAATACGTGCGGTTTCACGCCGCACAATTCACTCACTTCACCAATGGTGAAATAGCGTTTGGCAGGGATAGGCGGTAACGTGATTTTTTGCGCTTCGACCATGTCTGGATATTAAGTTATGCTTGGTATTAGGTTATGCCTGGGCTTGCAAAGGTTGTTCGGCGTAATGCTCTTCTACACGTAATTTCAATTTTTGGCTGGCATGGAAAGTCACCACGCGGCGGGCTGAAATTGGTATTTCTTCACCTGTTTTCGGGTTACGGCCCGGGCGCTCGGATTTGGTACGCAATTCAAAATTACCGAAGCCGGAAAGTTTGACGCTATCTCCGTTTTCGAGTGCATTACGGACTTCTTCAAAAAACGCTTCTACCATGTCTTTGGCTTCACGTTTGTTCAGTCCGACTTGTTCAAACAACAAATCAGCCAAGTCAGCTTTAGTGAGTGTCATTAACGATCCCCTGAACCTTCTTATTATGTGAGACGACGCGAGTATTAAATCAATTGGTTATTTGGGTTTGATCCAATGATAAATCCTCAGCGAATATACCAGATGCTATCTGGAAATTTCTGACATCTGCTCGAAAATTACCGTAGTGATTTCGAAAGTTACCGTAGTGTTTTAGAAAACTACCGTAGTGATGCAGAAAAATTAGATGACCAGTTTTTGAGGATTTGTGCCACGATTGTATCCACTTCCTCATCGACCATGGTTTTGCCAGTATCTTGCATAAGTACAAGAAATGCAAGGCTTTTTTTGTTTTCTGGCACGCCTTTACCTTGATAAACATCAAACAATTTCACTGTTTGCAGCTGCGGAATTTTCTCGGCAATAATGGCATTTATCATGTCTTGCGCCGAAATATTTTGCTCAACCACCATGGCCAGGTCACGACGTACCGGCAAGAATTTACTCACTTCCTGGTAAGCCGGAACCTGACTGCGCTGTATGGCTTTTGCATCGATTTCAAACAGGAAACAGGCCTGGTTGAGCTGGTATTGTTGTTGCCATTGCGGGTGCAGTTTACCCAGCCAGCCTACGGCTTGCTCACCGACATAAATGCGGGCTGTCTGGCCCGGGTGCAATGCCGGATGTTGCTCAGGAACAAAACGCACCGCTTGCGCAAACAGCGCCTCTACGTGTGCTTTTGCATCATAAAAATCGAACTGGCGTGCCGCACTGCCCCATTGCTCAGGCAAGGCATGGCCATAACATAGCCCGGACAAGGTCAGCGTTTCAATATAGGTTTGCGCCTGGCGCTGGTAGCGGCTGCCTACTTCAAATAGCTGGGCACGCGTTTGCTGGCGATTGAGGTTGTAGCTCAAGGTATCCAGCAAACCGCCCCATAGCCCGGAGCGCATCACGCTCAGGTTGCTGGCGATCGGGTTTTTCAGGGCGATCGCTTGCTGGTTTGCGTATAGGTCACGCTCCCAGGCGGCATCGACAAAGCTGTAGGTGATGACTTCCTGATAGCCTTGCTGCACCATGACGTCACGCAAGTGATCAGGATGGCGCTGGGCTTCAGGTGCGGCCAGCATGGCTTGTGCGGCGACTGGCGTCAGGGCCGGGATATGCTCGTAGCCATGCAGACGCGCCACTTCTTCGATCAGGTCTTCTTCACGCGCAATATCAAAGCGGAAGCTGGGCGCACTGACCTTGAATACGCTGCCTGTTTCGCTATAGGCAAAACCGAGCTGGGTCAGCAACTGGCCGACCTGGGCGCTACTGATGTCAATGCCAAGCACGGAGATCAGGCGCTCATAGCGCAAAGTCACCTGCTTGCGTTCTGGCAGCTGGCTGGCACTGGTAGTGACTGCGCCGGCCTTGCCACCACAGATCTCCAGCACCAGTCCTGTTGCGCGCTCCAGGGCTTGCAAGCTGTTGCCAAAATCGACACCACGCTCAAAGCGATAAGAGGAATCAGTGCTTAGGCCCAGACGGCGAGCTTTACCCGCGATGGTATCCGGCGTGAAAAAAGCACTTTCCAGGAAGATAGCCTGGGTCGCATCACTGACCGAGCTGGGCTTGCCGCCCATGATACCGGCCAGTGCGACCGGGCCATGGTCATCGGCGATCACTAGGTCATCGGCTTTCAAGCTGATCTCGCTATCGTTAAGCAGTAGCAGCTTTTCGCCCGCCTGCGCAAAACGTACCTGGATATCGCCCTGCAACAAGTTGAGGTCAAATGCATGCAGAGGCTGACCCAGCTCAAGTAATACGTAATTGGTGATATCGACCAGCGCGCTGATACTGCGTATGCCGCTGCGCTCCAGCCTGCGTATCATCCAGTCCGGCGTGGCAGCTTGCGCATTCACGCCCTCTACTACTCTGCCGTGATAGACAGGGCATGCGTCACCGGCGGTGACAGTCACTGCCCTGGTTTGCTGGCTGGCTACAGCCGCTGCCTGTATGGCTGGCGCTTGCATAGGCGCGCCTGTCATGGCGACTACATCGCGGGCAATGCCCAGGATACTCAGGCAATCGGCACGGTTAGGGGTGAGCTTCAAGGTGTAGGTATGGTCATTCAGGGCTAGATAGTCACGGATATCCTGGCCTACGGGTGCGTCGAGAGGCAGTTCCAGGATGCCATTGGCTTCTGCGGCAATGCCCAGCTCTTTGGCTGAACACATCATGCCGAATGATTCCACGCCACGCACTTTGGCCTGCTTGATACTGATGCCTGGCAACTCTGCCCCGACCAGCGCACAAGGCGCTTTCAGGCCGGCACGCGCATTGGCCGCGCCACAGACGATCTGCAGTATCTCGCCACCGACATTGACTTTACATACCTGCAAACGGTCTGCATCCGGATGCTTGCTAGCTTCCAGGATCTCCGCGACCACGATACGGTTAAAAGCAGGGGCGACCGCTGTCAGCTCTTCTACTTCCAGACCAGCCATAGTCAATGCGTGACCCAATTGCGCGGTATCCAGCGCCGGGTTGACCATAGAGCGTAACCATTGTTCTGAAAACTGCATATTCTTATCTTTACCTATCTGATCAGGTTTAAAAGTGACGGCTGATTATTTAATAAACTGCTGCAAAAAGCGCAGGTCATTATTAAAGAAATGGCGTAAATCATTGACGCCATAGCGCAGCATAGCCAGGCGCTCTACGCCCAGGCCGAACGCAAAACCGCGATATTTCTCGCTATCAATATTCACGTGTTTGAGCACTTCAGGGTGCACCATGCCGCAACCACCGATCTCCAGCCAGCCGCCGTTCCAGCTCATATCCATTTCGGCAGAAGGCTCGGTAAACGGAAAGAATGACGGACGAAAACGCACAGTCAGGTCATCGCGCTCAAAGAATTTCTGCAGGAAATCTTGCACCACACCTTTCAGGTTGGCGAAGCTGATCTGCTCATCTACCCATAAACCTTCCACCTGGTGGAACATGGGTGAGTGGGTGGCATCAGAATCGACACGATAGACGCGGCCAGGAGCGATGATCTTGAGTGGTGGCGTATTATCCTGCATGTAATGTACTTGCACAGGTGATGTATGCGTACGCAGCACATGCTCCATGCTGTCGCTGCCGCTATCCACATAAAAGGTGTCATGCATGGCGCGAGCCGGATGATTATCAGGAATATTCAGCGCGGTGAAATTATAGAAATCAGTCTCTATCTCAGGGCCGTTCGCCACGCTGAAGCCTATAGAGTGAAACAGTTCTTCTACCCGGCGCAAGGTTAAGGTCACCGGGTGCAAACCGCCCGCAGACTGTGCACGCGCAGGCAAGGTCACATCTATGCTTTCGCTGGCCAGCTGTTTGGCCTGTTCTGCGGCCAGTATGCTGTCGCGGCGGGTATTGAGAGCCTGTTCTACCGCCTGTTTGACCACATTAATCGCAGCGCCGGCTGCCGGGCGCTCTTCGGCAGACAGTTTACCCAGGCCTTTCAGGGCTTCGGTGAGTGCGCCGGATTTGCCCAGGTATTTGGCTTTGGCATTTTCCAGGGCAGGCACATCATGACAGTTAGCAAAGTCTTGCTGCGCTTCTGCGATTAAGGGATTAAGATCGGCCATAGGTATATTTTCTAGCAATTGTGTTTATACAGCGATTGAAATAAAAAAAAGAGGCCGCAGCCTCTTTTTTTGTTAGGTCAGACTAGGCGCTTAAACCTGATTTTGCCAATTCAACGAATTTAGCGAAAGCAGCTTTATCAAACACAGCCAGGTCAGCCAGTACTTTACGGTCAACTTCAACCGCAGCTTTTTTCAAGCCATTCATGAAACGGCTGTATGTCAAACCAGCTTCACGGGCCGCAGCGTTGATACGCGCGATCCACAAAGTGCGGAACTGACGTTTTTTCTGGCGACGGTCACGGTAAGCGTATTGACCGGCTTTCATCACCGCCTGTTTGGCAACGCGGTAAACGTTCTTACGACGGCCACGGTAGCCTTTAGCTGCTTTTAATACTTTTTTGTGTCTTGCGCGGGCTATGACGCCACGTTTTACTCTAGGCATATCGGTCTCCTTATTGTGTTGGCATCATTGCGCGAACGCGTTTGACATCAGTTGCAGAAATAATGGAAGTACCGCGCAGTTTACGTTTTTGCTTGGTGGTTTTCTTGGTCAGAATATGGCGCAAGTGAGAGTGTGTACGCTTCACTTTACCATTACCCAAGAACTTAAAGCGCTTTTTAGCGCTGCTCTTTGTTTTCATCTTTGGCATTTTGGTCTCCTTAGAGGTTGAATAGAGAGTAACTAGGCAGCCAATTTAGCCGTATTACTCCAAAAAAAACTTTATGTACTGCTTTAAACTTGTTGCGCTGAACCTTATTCAGCGGCTGGTGTTTCTTTTTCAGCAGACTTGTCTGCTTTTTTAACCACTGGCACTGCTTTTTTAGCCGGTGCCAGCACCATCACCATTTGGCGGCCTTCCATTTTAGGATATTGCTCAACCAATGCGTGCTCAGTCAAATCTGCTTCCAGACGTTTCAATAACGCCAGGCCGAATTCCTGGTGCGTGATCTCACGCCCACGGAAGCGCAAAGTGATCTTTGCTTTATCACCATCGCCCAAAAAGCGGATGATATTCCTTAACTTGATGTTGTAATCGCCATCATCGGTGCCGGGTCTGAATTTGACCTCTTTGATTTGCACCTGTTTTTGTTTCAGTTTTTGCTCATGCAGACGTTTGCTCTCGGCGTATTTGAATTTGCCATAATCCATCAAACGGCACACTGGTGGTGCGGCATTTGGTGCAATCTCAACAATATCAATATCAGCTTCTTCCGCTTTGGCAAAGGCCTCTCTCAGAGTCATCACACCTAACGGTTCGCCATCTACACCAACCAGACGCACTTGTGGCGCAGTAATATCGCCATTGATGCGTGTATCTTTATCTTGAGCTATAACAATCCCCTAAACAATAAACAAAGCCGCACGGCACCTAAGAAAATCAGACCTTGCTTTGGATGTCTTGCTGCACACGCGTTACAAACGCGTCTACCGTCATCACACCCAGATCTTCACCTTTTCTGGTACGTACGGCCACTTGACCATTTTGCATTTCTTTGTCGCCCACCACGATCAGGTATGGCAACTTTTGCAAACTATGTTCGCGTATTTTATAGGTAATCTTCTCATTTCTCAAGTCAAAATCGCATCGAATGCCATTTTTCTTCAAGCTTTCAACCACTTGGCGTACATAATCGGCCTGACCATCAGAAATATTCAGCACCATAACCTGCACCGGCGCTAACCAGGCCGGCATGGCACCGGCAAAGTTTTCGATCAAAATACCGAGGAAACGCTCCATGGAACCGACGATGGCCCTATGCAGCATGATGGGGCGCTGACGTGAATTATCTTCAGCCACATATTCGGCGCCCAGGCGTTCTGGCAGGTTAGGGTCCAGCTGTATGGTGCCGCATTGCCACATCCGACCCAGTGAGTCTTTGAGCGTGAACTCGATCTTGGGGCCATAGAAGGCACCCTCGCCCGGCTGATACTCAAACTCCAGGCCGTTGGCTTTAATCGCGTTAGCCAGGGCAGTTTCAGCCATATCCCAGGCTTCTTCGGTGCCTACACGCTTTTCCGGGCGGGTAGAAAGTTTGACGATCACATCATCAAAACCGAAGTCTTGATAGACTTCGTACAGCATCTTGATAAAGTCGGCCACTTCGGCCTCAACCTGTGATTCCATACAGAAAATGTGTGCATCGTCCTGGGTAAAGCCGCGCACGCGCATCAATCCATGCAGCGAGCCGGAAGGCTCGTTACGATGGCAGGAGCCGAACTCGGCCAGCCGCAAAGGCAGGTCACGGTAGCTGTGCAGGCTGCTATTGAAGATCTGGATATGACCGGGACAGTTCATGGGCTTGACGGCGTAATCGCGGCTTTCCGATTGCGTCACAAACATATTGTCACGGTAGTTCTGCCAATGGCCGGACTTTTCCCACAGGGTCTTATCCAGCACGGTAGGTGTGCGCACTTCCTGGTAATCGTACTCTTTGAATTTGGCACGCATATACTGCTCGACTTCTTGCCAGATCACCCAGCCACGCGGATGCCAGAACACCATGCCCGGCGCATCGTCCTGCATGTGGTAGAAATCCAGCTGCTTGCCCAGCTTGCGGTGGTCGCGCTTCTCAGCCTCCTCCAGCATATGCAGATAAGCTTCGAGCTCGTCCTTGTTGCGCCAGGCGGTACCATAGACACGCTGCAACATCTCATTATTGCTGTCGCCACGCCAGTAAGCGCCAGCCAGCTTCATCAGCTTGAACGCTTTCAGCTTGCCGGTGTTAGGCACATGCGGGCCACGGCACAAGTCGGTAAAGCCGCCTTCGCTATATAGGGAAACATCCTCATTACTGGGGATGCTGGCAATGATCTCGGCCTTGTAATGCTCGTTGATGCTTTTGAAATAGGCCACCGCTTCATCGCGCGGCAATACCTTGCGCTCCACTTTTTCGTCTTTTTTCGCCAGTTCCAGCATTTTCTTTTCAATGGCGGCCAAGTCATCCGGGGTGAACGGACGCTTGTAGCTGAAGTCGTAGTAAAAACCGTTATCGATGACCGGGCCTATGGTCACCTGCGCATCGGGGAACAGCTCTTTTACCGCATACGCCAGCAAGTGGGCGGTGGAATGGCGGATTACATCCAGACCTTCATCGTTTTTATCAGTAATGATGGCGAGGTCTACATCCTGCTCTATCAGATAGCTGGTATCCACCAGTTTCGCTGCCTGCCCTGGGTGCGTGACTTTACCTGCCAATGCGGCTTTTGCCAGACCGGCACCAATATTCATCGCGACATCAGCCACGGTCACCGACTGCTCAAAGCTTCTGGTAGACCCATCAGGCAAGCGTATTACAGGCATGTATCTCTCTCACTCAGGTTAAAATCGCTATAAAAACAAGCGCATGGCGCCTAGTCTATAGTCAAACAAACATTATCGCACAGCGCGTGAAAAGTCTGCAACGGAACTAGGCCTACTACTGGCCAGCCGGGGACAAAAAGCTGACAGAAACAAAAAAGCCACCTCGTTGAGGTGGCTTTATTATCTGGTAGTCGCGAATGGACTCGAACCATCGACCCCCACCATGTCAAGGTGGTGCTCTAACCAGCTGAGCTACGCGACTATAAACTCACAGTCATACTGCAAATCAATAAGGTTGCGCATTCTATCCGAAAGCAGGCGGATAGGCAATGGTATCCGTCTTATAATAATCGCCATGAATCACAGTGACCCCACCCCTGCCCTGCAGCCCGGCGACCCAGGCGCGCGTGAGTGTGACCGACTGGTTTAAAACCCGTTAAGGGTGAAAACCCCCGGTTTATTCAAAGCTGCAGACTATGGACTGACTGCCCCATTGAAGACCGGCTCTGCCGTCAGGCGGTTGAATATGCCCATGCCGGGATAACCATCCTGAGGAAGCTTTTGTGTCGCCTGGTAGCGGCGTATCGCCGCCTGGGTCTTGCCACCGGGAAAGCCATCAGGCGTGCCGCTGTCAAATCCTCTGGCATTCAGCGCTTCCTGCAAGGCCCACATTTGCTGATAACTGAGGGCTGGCGGTTCCGGCGGCATCGCCAGGGTATAAATATCCTGTTTTAACTGCTGGCTCAACAGGCTCACGCTCAGCGCATAATTCACCGAACGGTTCCACTGCATGACCACATCAAAGTTGGGGAAAACCATATAAGCCGGGCCATCAAAACCCTGCGGCAAGATGATGGCTGCCTGCGGCAGGCGCAAGGCACTCTCGGGCACACCGACCACCCCCAGCTTCACCCACTCACTGACCGGTTTATTGAGCTGCAACTGTGCCAGGCTGTAATCGAACCCAGGTGGAAGTGCGACCAGGGCACTGATAGGCTGACCCGCCTGCCAACCCGCCTGCGACAGATAATTGGCGGCCGAACTGAAGATATCCGGGTAGGAGCCCCAGATATCGATCTTGCCATCTGCATCCGCATCCACACCGTATTTTAGCAAGGTGCTGGGCATAAACTGCATATGCCCGGTCGCGCCAGCCCACGAACCAGTGACCGTGCTGTCATAACGCTGCTCACGCTCGACCACGCGCATCAGGTTGAGAAGTTCGCGTTTGAAGAATTCGGCACGCCGCCCCTCATAAGACAGGGTAGCCAGCGCGGAGGCGAGCGGGATATCGCCCATATAACCACCAAAGTTGGTTTCCAGCCCCCAAAATGCCACCAGCACCTCCCTGGGCACCTGGTACAACTCTTCGACCACGTACAACACGCCCTGATAGTCCTGCAGCATCTGCTTGCCTTTACTGACCACACGCTGGTTGATACGGCGATTCACATAGGCGGAAAAACTGGTGACGAACTCCGGCTGCTTGCGGTCCAGCTCTATCACTTTAGGCAGATAAGTCACCTGGTTGAGGGTGATATCGACGGCTTGCGGGGCGATCTGCAAAGCCAGCGCCTCTTGCCTTAGTGCTGCCACCCAGGCCTGAAAGCCTTCGCCGTCATCAGCGCTGGTCAGCGCACTGCTCAACAGCAGCCCGCTCATGAGTAATGTTTTGATGGCTGCGGCAAATCTTTCGCGTATGGACAAATTATTTATGGTCATGAGCGATTGGCCGCCAATATTGCGGAATAGCCTGCTTGATAATCGGCGAACTGCAACTTGAAACCGCTCTGCGGCAAAAACTGGTTGGTGATGCGCTTGCCCGATTGCGGCTGCATGGGCGGTGTATCCGGCAACGGCACTTGCAACTGGCCTGCCATCCACTGTAATACCTCGTGCTGCAAGGCCGGCACACCATCGGTCACTATGCAATGCGCGGGCAGCACCAGGTCATCGGCCAGCAGCTCATACAGGTGCACCACAGCGCGTGCCACATCCTGCTCATGGATGCGGTTAGTCCAGTGCGCCTGTTTTGGCCAGCGGGCTTTATCCTGCACGGCACGCAACAGATACAGACGTTGCGGACCATAGATGCCGGACACACGCAAGGCAGAATGCCCGCAAGGCAGATCATAGAGCAGGCGTTCAGCCTCCAGCATGACCTGCCCGTCTGCATCGGCGGGCACTACCGCGGTACTGTCATCAATGAATTCGCCCTCATGCTCACCATAAATGCCGGTGCTGGAGATAAAAAACACATGGCGTAACGCCGTTTTTGACACTTGTGCCAGGACATTCTTCAGACCCTGCACATAAGTTTGCTTATAAGACTGCCCTTCTACCGGCGCCAGGCAATACAGCAGGATCTCGGGCTGCAATTCAGCCAGCGCCGCTAACGACTCATCCGCCACCACATCCAGGTGCAACACCTGCGCGCCTTCCGGCACTGTCTGCCTGGAACGGCGAACTATGGTCAGCTCATGTCCGTGAGTGAGGGTCTCCTGCGCGATCAAGGTGCCTAAGCCACCACAGCCTATTTGTAATACTTTCATTCATGACTCTCTTTAAACACTGAATCCTGGCAACGGTTGCTGACGCAGATAGCGCTCAGCCAGCAACATGGCGCCCATGGTCTTACTATCCGTGATCTCGCCGGAGGTGATCGCCTGCAGCACACGTGCAAATGGCCAGACAAACACATCCATCGCCTCATCTATATCCCTGGCGTGGTCGCCCAGCGTCAGGCCAGTGGCCAGGTAGATATGAATCACCTCATTCGAGTAACCGATACATGGATGCTGTATACCCAGCTTTACCCACTCATGCGCACGGTAACCAGTTTCTTCCAGCAACTCGCGTTGCCCGGTCTGCAAGACGGGTTCGCCGTGATCTATCTTACCGGCAGGTAATTCTATGAATACCTGCTTGAGCGGATAGCGGAACTGCCTTTCCAGCACCACACCGCCGTCATCGGTCAGCGCGACCACCACCACAGCGCCAGGATGGGTGACATACTCGCGGCCACTGACGGTGCCATTTGGCAGGCGCGCCTGGTCATAGCGCACGGTGAGCATTTTGCCCTGCGCCAGGATCTCGCTGGAAACGGTGGTTTCGATCAGGTGCTGATCATCTGCCTGTTCGCTGGCAGATGCGGGTGAAGAATTACCTTGTTGGGTCATACCTTAAATTCCATACCGCCTATACTGATTTCTTGAATGTATTGCAGTCGTTGACACTGCCGGACTGCAAGCCGGTTTTAAACCACAGGACGCGTTGCTCGGCGCTGCCATGGGTGAAACTGTCAGGCACGGCATAGCCACGCGCCTGCTTTTGCAAGGTGTCATCGCCAATGGCAGTGGCTGCCCGCAGCGCCTCTTCAATATCGCCATCTTCCAGGATACGGAACTGCTGGTTGGCATGGTGTGCCCACACGCCGGCGTAACAGTCGGCCTGCAATTCAAGCTTCACCGAGTAGGCGTTGGCATCAGCTTCAGAACCAGCCTGTTGCCTGGCTTGCTGTACTTTCTGCGAGATCCCCAGCAGGTTTTGTACATGGTGGCCGACTTCATGCGCGATCACATAGGCCTGGGCAAAATCCCCGGGGGCCTTGAAACGCTCTTGCAGCTCCTGATAAAAGCTCAGGTCTATATACACTTTCTGGTCAGCCGGGCAATAAAACGGGCCCATGGCTGCCTGGCCCTGGCCGCAGGCGGTCTGCGTGGCGCCACCGAAGATCTCCAGATTGGGAGCGCTGTATTGCTGGCCTGCCGCAGTGAATATCGTTTGCCAGACCTGTTCGGTACTCCACAGGACTTTAGAAACGAACTGCACTTTCGGGTCATTACTATCGGCAGGGGCCGCTGAAGTTTGCGCAGCGGGCTGCCCCTGTTGCGCCAGGTTCAACACCAGGTTGGGGTCTACACCAAAATACATCGCCACCAGCGCAATGGCGATCGTACCTATGCCTATACTGCGGCCACCGATCAGGCCACGGCCGCGGCTGTCTTCTACATGCTGACTATCTTCCAGATCATCTAAACGCATATGCTCACCCGGCCAGGTATTAAAAAATATTGGATTATGAAAAATGTTGCGGGAATGTGATTACTTTAGCATGCAGCACTGATAAAATCACACCATGTTCACAGGGATTATTCAAACCGTCGGCCATATCGCCGACGTAGTCAACCACGGCGACGATTGCGCATTACGTATCGAAGCTTCCGATTTAGGCCTGCAAGATGTACAGCTGGGTGATAGCATCGCCGTCAATGGCGTCTGCCTGACCGTGACCAGCCTGGACCAAAACACTTTCGAAGTCATGGCCTCTAAAGTCACGCTGGAGGTAACGACCGGGCTGGGCAAGCCTGGGCCGGTGAACCTGGAAAAAGCCTTGCGCCTGGCTGACCGGCTGGGCGGGCACCTGGTGACCGGCCATGTCGATGGCGTAGGCACCATCACCGCGCTGGAACCGGTAGGCGAGTGCTGGCTGCTCAAAGTGCGCGCGCCGCATGCCCTGAGCAAATATATCGCTCAAAAAGGCTCATTGTGCGTGAACGGCGTCAGCCTGACGGTGAATGCCATCAGCCACGACGAAGCCAGTATCAACCTGATCCCGCACACCATGCAGCACACTATCATGCAGTTCGCCAAACCCGGAGATGCAGTGAACCTGGAAATCGATTTAATCGCGCGCTATGTTGAGCGCATGCAAGCCTGGGAGCAGGAATAATGTCGGCACAGATCAGTACTATTGAAGCGATTATTGCCGACATCCGTGCCGGAAAAATGGTCATCCTGGTGGATGACGAGCACAGGGAGAACGAAGGCGACTTTGTCATTGCTGCTGAATTCGTCACCGCAGAACATATCAACTTTATGGCCAAGTATGGCCGTGGCCTGATCTGCCTGACACTGACAGAACAACGTTGCCGCCAGCTCAACCTGCCACCCATGACCCGCAAGAACGGCACCCGGCTGGGCACCAATTTCACCGTATCGATAGAAGCGGCAGAAGGTGTCACCACCGGCATTTCGGCCGCCGACCGTGCCACCACCATACGCGCGGCCATCGCCAAAAACGCCAATGCCAGTGATATTGTCAGCCCTGGCCATATCTTTCCCATAGGCGCAATGAATGGCGGCGTGCTGGTGCGTGCCGGACACACAGAAGCGGGCTGCGACCTGGCGCAACTGGCTGGCTGCGAGCCGGCCAGCGTCATCTGCGAGATACTGAAAGATGACGGTGAAATGGCGCGCCTGCCGGATCTGATGCAGGTAGCTGCCGAGCATGACATACGCATAGGTACTATCGCCGACCTGATCCATTACCGTGCGGCGCATGAGACCCTGATAGAACGCAGCGCCGAGCGCAAGATTGAAACCGCTTTCGGGCCCATGCAACTGATCGCCTACCGCGACAATATCGCCCAGGAGACCCATCTGGTGCTGGTCAAAGGCGACCCGCAAACTGCCGAAGAGACCCTGGTGCGCGTGCATGAGCCTTTGTCCATGATAGATCTGCTGGATAGCAGCCATCAATCGCATAGCTGGAACTTGTTACAGGCCATGCGCACTATCAGCAATGCGCCGTGTGGCGTGATCGTGCTGATCAACCATGATGAGGATGGCCTGGGGCTGACCGACCGTATCTTGCGCGCAGACCAGAAGATCGCTCTTAATCAGGAATTGCGCAATTACGGCATAGGTTCGCAGATATTGCTCAACCTGGGCGTGAAAAAGATGCGCCTGATGGCTGCACCGCGCAAAATGCCTAGCATGGATGGTTTCGGCCTGGAGATCACCGGCTACCTCAGCGAAGAAGAAGCGCCATCGCCATGAGTGAACACATCCCTTTGTCTGAGATCAGCGAACGATTGAACCTGACTGGCCAGATCCTGATCGCCATGCCGGCCATGCAAGACCCCTATTTCAGCAAAAGCGTGATCCTGATCTGCAGCCACGACGATGATGGCGCCATGGGCATGATACTCAACCATCCCCTGCAACTGAATGTAGGCGACCTGTTTGAGCAGCTGGATATGCCCTGCGACGCCCCGCACCAGCAGGAAAGACTGGTGCATTTTGGCGGGCCGGTGCAGGTAGAGCGCGGCTTTGTCCTGCATACGCCTGCCACAGAATTCAACACCACCCTGGGCCTGTCCGAAGGGCTGGCCATGACTTCTTCCAAAGATATCCTGGAAGCAGCCGCCCGCGACCAGGCACCGCAGGATATGTTTATCGCCCTCGGTTATACCGGCTGGTCTTCCGGGCAACTGGAAAGCGAGATCCAGGCCAATGCCTGGCTGACCTTGCCGCTGGAAGACAGCGAACATCTGCACAAACTCATCTTCAGCCTGCCTAACGATGACAAGGTGTTATGGGCCATGCAGCAACTGGGGGTGGATTATGCCACCCTGTCCGAGGTGGCAGGGCATGCCTGAAGCGCTCAAGCACGGCAAGCAACCCCTGAATCAAAGCCACCTGCCTATCAGAGAACGCCGTTACCCTGACCTCAGCGGCACTGTGCTCGCGTTTGATTTCGGTGAAAAACGCATAGGCGTGGCGGTGGGCGAAACCCTGCTCAGCCTGGCACACCCGTTGCTGACCATAGACGCGGAAGAGAATGCCGCAAAGTTTGAGCAGATCACCTCTCTGTTGCAGGAATGGCAACCGGTGCTACTGATCGTCGGCCTGCCCATGACCATGGATGGCGACGCCCATGCCATGACTGCCCTGGCACAAAAATTCGCCCAGCGCCTGGAAGGCCGTTTCAACCTGCCGGTGATGATGATAGATGAACGCCTGACCTCGGCCGAAGCCGCGCAATCACTGCGTGAGGCTGGCATTAAAGGCCGGGCGCAGAAACAACATTTGGACCAGGTTGCCGCACAAACTATATTACAATCTTACTTTGACGCCTATCACTCACGTTCATAGCACAGGACTCTCATGATACTGCCTGACCCCGAACAGTTACTGGATCAGCTATACCACCAACTAAAACCGCGCATCCATGACAACACCGCTCTGGTCGGCATTTATACCGGCGGCGTGTGGCTGATGGAAAAACTGTTGCAGCGCCTGCAAAACGACCTTGGCCGCGACATTGCGCATGGCAAACTGAATGCCTCCATGTATCGCGACGATTACGCCAGACGCGGCATGAAAACCACCGTCCAGCCCGGCCATATCCCTTTTGATGTCAATGACAGACATATCATCCTGGTCGACGATATCTTTTACACCGGCCGCACCGTGCGCGCAGTCATCAACGAGCTGTTTGATTACGGCCGCCCGGGCCTGATAGAACTGGCGGCATTGATCAACCGCGGTGGCGCACAATTACCGATACGTCCAGACATGGTCGGTGCCGACATTCCATTGCAGCCACACCAGGCATTCGAGCTTTCCATCAATACTCAGGGGCGTTTGAGCCTGAGTGTGACAGAGACCAAACCAGCTGAAGCCGCTTCTCCTGCAGATAATGGAGCCAATTAACATGTATAACCCGCAACTGAACGCGCAGGGGCAACTACAACACCTGCTCAGTATCGAAGGCCTGCCCAAACGCATACTGACGGACATCCTGGATGCCGCCGAGAACTTTGTCGGCGTGGCTGAACGCGAGATCAAGAAAGTGCCACTGCTGCGCGGTAAAACTGTGTGTAACCTGTTTTTTGAGAACAGTACCCGCACCCGCACCACCTTTGAGATCGCCGCCAAACGCCTGTCGGCAGATGTGTTAAACCTGAATGTCAGCACCTCATCGCAATCCAAGGGCGAGAGCATACTGGACACCGTCAACAACCTGATCGCCATGCATGCGGACATGTTTGTGGTGCGCCACCAGCAAAGTGGTGCCGCGCACTTTATTGCGCAGCATGTCCCGCCGCATATCAGTGTGATCAACGCCGGTGATGGCCGCCATGCGCACCCTACCCAGGGCCTGCTCGATGTGTTCACCATCCGCAAATACAAGCCGGAGATGCATAACCTGCGTGTGGCTATCGTTGGCGATGTACTGCACTCGCGCGTGGCACGCAGCGAGATTCATGCGCTGGCGACGCTGGGGGTGCCCGAGATACGCGTCATCGCTCCGCGCACCCTGCTGCCTGCCGAAGTAGAAAAGCTGGGCGTGCAGGTCTACCACAATATGGATCAGGGCCTGAAAGATGTCGATGTCATCATGATGTTGCGCCTGCAGAATGAACGCATGTCTGGCGCGCTGCTGCCGAGTACGCAGGAATTTTTCCAGACCTTCGGCCTGACCCCGGAGCGGCTGACACTGGCCAGGCCGGATGCGATCGTCATGCACCCTGGCCCTATGAACCGCGGGGTCGAGATCGATTCCAGCGTGGCGGATGGCAAACAATCTGTCATTCTGCCGCAGGTCACTTATGGCATTGCGGTGCGCATGGCCGTGATGGCGATCCTGGGGGGAGGCAACGCCGCATGAATATAGTCATCAAACAAGGTCGCGTGATGGACGCCAGCCAGCAGCTGGATGAAGTCAAAGATATTTACATCAGCGAAAACAAGATAGTCGCCATCGGCGAAGCGCCGGCAGGTTTTAAACCTGAGCAGACTCTGGATGCCCATGGCAAGTGGGTACTGCCCGGCCTGGTGGATCTGTGCGCACGCCTGCGTGAGCCCGGCAGCGAATATAAAGCCACCCTGCTGAGTGAACTGCGTGCGGCCATGGCCGGAGGCGTCACCAGCCTGGCCTGCCCGCCGGATACCGACCCGGTACTGGATGAACCAGGCCTGGTTGAAATGCTCAAGCACAGAGCCAAGTCGCATGCGCTGGCGCATGTTTACCCCTTGGGTGCCGTCACCCGCCAGCTGGAAGGCCATTTTCTGACAGAAATGTACGCCCTGACTTCAGCAGGCTGCGTCGGTTTCTCACAGGCAGATACGGCGATCGTGGATACGCAGGTACTGTGGCGCGCGTTTGAATACTCGGCCACCTTCGGCTACACGTTGTTCATGCGTGCCGAGGACCCTTACCTGGCCAAGAATGGCGTGGCCCATGATGGCGAGGTTGCTTCCAGGCTAGGCCTGAAAGGCATCCCGGTGGCGGCAGAAAGTATCGCCCTGCAAACCATGCTGCGCATCGCGCAAAACACCGGCGCCATCCTGCATATCGCGCGTGTTTCGACTGCCGAATCTGTAGAGCTGATACGCCAGGCCAAGCAGGCCGGTGTCAGCCTGACGGCAGATGTCAGCATACAGCACCTGCACCTGACAGAAATGGATATAGGCTTTTTCGACAGCATGGCGCACCTGAAACCACCAGTACGCACCCAGCGCGACCGCGATGCGCTACGCGCCGGTTTACTGGATGGCACGCTGGATGCCATTTGCTCAGACCATACCCCGGTGGATGATGATGCCAAAGCCTTGCCGTTCGCCGAATCGCACCCCGGTGCTTCTGCGCTGGAATTATTATTGCCACTGACACTGAAATGGGCCGCGCAAGCCAAGCTCACACCGGCACAGGCCTTGCTGAAGATCACACAGGCACCTGCCGGCATCCTGGGTATAGCCGCCGGCACCTTACAGGTGGGTGCCACTGCGGATGTGGTGATTTACGACCCTGAAGTAGAGTGGCGCGTAGAGAGCCGCGTATTGGTCAGCCAGGGCAAGAACACGCCTTTCCTCAACCAGTCATTGTCCGGCAAAGTCTCAGCCACCATCACCAGCGGTGAACTGGTGTTTCAGCAGGAAACCTTGCAGCTAGGGCAGCCCGCCATACACGCGGTGTAAAACACAACAGGCCACCGCCCTTATGACAGAGCGGCGGCCTGTTTTACTACCAGCCTGTTTTACTACCAGCCTGACGCTGCGATCAGGCAGCCGTTTACAGGATATCCAGGTTGGAAATCCTGTTCTGATCCTGGTTCTCCGGATTAGGGATCTTGCTGTTCAGCTTGATCTTCAGCCTTAAGTCATTCACCGAATCGGCATTGCGCAAGGCATCGTCATAGGTGATCTTGCTTTCCTCATAGAGTTCGAACAATGCCTGGTCAAAGGTTTGCATGCCCAGTTCGCGTGATTTGGCCATGATCTCTTTGATCGCGTGCACATCGCCTTTATAGATCAGGTCAGAGATCAGCGGTGAATGCAGCAACACTTCCACCGCTGCCACCCGACCGCTGCCATCCACTTTGGGGATCAGGCGTTGTGATGCGATACAACGCAGGTTGAGCGAGAGATCCATCAGCAATTGCTGACGGCGCTCTTCTGGAAAAAAGTTAATGATACGGTCCAGCGCCTGGTTGGTGCTGTTGGCATGCAGGGTAGCCAGGCACAGATGGCCGGTTTCAGAGAAAGCGATCGCATAATCCATGGTCTCGCGGTCGCGTATCTCGCCTATCATGATCACGTCCGGCGCCTGGCGCAGAGTGTTTTTCAGCGCCGCGTGCCAGTTCTCGGTATCTACCCCGACTTCACGCTGGGTGACTATGCAGTTTTTATGGCCATGAATGAACTCCACCGGGTCTTCAATGGTAATGATATGGCCGTAACTGCTCTCGTTTCTATGGCCTAGCATGGCCGCCATCGAAGTGGATTTGCCCGAGCCGGTGCCACCGACAAAGATCACCAGACCGCGTTTGGCCATCATCACCTCTTTGAGCACTGGTGGCAGTTGCAGATCCTCAAATTTGGGGATATTGGTGTTAATGACGCGGAACACCAGCCCGGTCGCGCTACGCTGTATAAACGCATTGACGCGAAAACGGCCCACGCTGGACATGCTGATGGCGAAATTGCATTCACGCGTTTCCTTGAATTCCTGCGCCTGCTTGTCATTCATGACTGCGCGTGCGATCTCGGCGGTTTGCTGGGTATTCAGTGTTTGCGAAGAAACCGGGGTCAGCTTGCCGTCTATCTTCATCGCTGGTGGAAAACCGGCGGTGATAAACAAGTCAGAGGCTTTTTTGGTCACCATCAGCTTGAGCAGATCGTTGACGAATTTTTCTGTCTGCGCCCGGTCTGCGCCAGTGTCTATATTATCCATGTCTGTACATTACCCGATGATAGAGTCGCGGTTGGCGGCTTTGGTACGCGCTTCACCGGCACTGATGATATTGCGCTTCACCAGATCCTGCAGGTTCTGGTCCAGGGTCTGCATACCTACGCTTTGCCCGGTCTGAATGGCAGAATACATCTGTGCGATCTTGTTTTCGCGTATCAGGTTGCGGATCGCCGGTGTGCCTATCATGATCTCATGCGCGGCGACGCGGCCCTGTTCATCCTTGGTTTTACACAGGGTTTGCGAGATCACCGCCCGCAATGATTCTGACAGCATGGAACGCACCATCTCTTTTTCTGCGGCCGGGAACACATCGACCACCCGGTCTATGGTTTTAGCTGCAGAGCTGGTATGCAGGGTACCGAACACCAGGTGGCCGGTTTCAGCCGCAGTCAGTGCCAGGCGTATGGTTTCCAGGTCGCGCATCTCACCCACCAGGATCACGTCCGGGTCTTCACGCAAGGCAGAACGCAAGGCGTTATCAAACGATTGCGTGTGCGGGCCGACCTCACGCTGGTTGACCAGCGACTTTTTGGAACTATGCACAAATTCGATCGGGTCTTCCACGGTCAGGATATGCGACATCTGCGTTTCATTGATGTAATCGACCATGGCTGCCAGCGTGGTGGATTTGCCGGAACCGGTAGGCCCGGTCACCAGCACGATACCGCGCGGGGTATCTGCAAGGTCTTTAAACACCCTGGGCGCATTCAACTCTTCCAGTGTCAGCACCTTGCTGGGAATGGTACGGAACACGGCACCGGCGCCACGCTGCTGATTAAAGGCGTTGACCCGGAAACGCGCCAGATCGGGGATCTCGAATGAAAAATCGCATTCCAGCTTTTCTTCAAACACTTTGCGCTGGGTATCATTCATGATGTCATACAGCATGCGATGCACTTCGGCATGCTCCATCTCGGGCAAATTGATCTTGCGGATGTCGCCATGCACACGGATCATAGGCGGCAAGCCGGAAGACAAATGCAAGTCTGACGCTTTATTTTTGACAGAAAACGTCAATAAATCTGAAATATCCATAATTCACTCCAGTGATTATTTATATAATGTTATTTTGTTATTTAAGCTGCATAGCAGAGCTCGCATCACCCAGCCATGACCGCCCCTATACACGCCCCTGCTGACAATATTGCCGAGATACAGCAAAACATTGCACAAGCAAAAGCGCACTTTCAAATGACGCAAGCGGTGACGCTATGTGCAGTCAGCAAATCACAACCTGCTGCCGCCATCCGTGCCGCTTATGCAGCGGGCCAGACCGTGTTTGGCGAAAACTATCTGCAAGAAGCGCTAGGCAAACAGGCGCAGCTGCAGGACTGTGCAATAGCATGGCACTTTATCGGGCCGATTCAAAGCAACAAAACACAGCTAATTGCCCGTCAATTCGATTGGGTACACTCGGTTGACCGTCTCAAGATCGCGCAACGTCTGTCTGATGCACGCCCTGCAGAGCTGCCAACGCTGAACATTTGCCTGCAAGTGAACATAAGTGAAGAGGCAAGCAAAAGTGGTGCCAGTGGTCAGGAGCTACTGCAACTTGCCTTACAGATCAAACAATTGCCGCACCTGCGCTTGCGCGGGCTGATGGCGATACCCGCCCCGCAACAGGAGTTTGCCGCGCAACGTGACCAGTTTAGTCAGGTACGCGCCCTGTTCGACCATTTGAATAGGCACGACCTGCAACTGGATACTTTATCCATAGGCATGAGCGGCGATTACCAGGCGGCGATCGCCGAAGGTGCCACGCTGGTGCGTATAGGCACCGCGATTTTTGGTGCGCGCCAGCCCAAAACTAACCCTGATACCGATTTAGCCAGCAAAGGAGCTGTTTAACCATGTCTACTCCCGCATCACCCCGTATCGCCTTTATCGGCGGCGGCAATATGGCGCAAGCGCTGATTACCGGCCTCAAGCAGCGCGCGTTTGCCATGCAGCAGATCACGGTGATAGACCCGGATGCCGGCAAGCATGCGCAGTTGCAGCACAATCTGGGCGTGCGCACGGCAGCAGCTTTGTCAGAACAGGTGTTGCAAGCCGACGTCATCGTGCTGGCGGTCAAACCGCAGCAGTTAAAAGCAGTGGCAGAGTCACTGGCGCCTTTTTTGCGATCACAACTGGTGATCTCGGTTGCAGCCGGTATTCGTACTGCCGATTTAAGCCGCTGGCTGAATGGCTACCGCACACTGGTACGCACCATGCCCAACACCCCGGCGCAGATCCAGGCCGGTGTCACCGGCGTGTTTGCACTGGCCGAGGTCAATGAAACGCAGCGTCAGCTGACCGATAGTTTGCTGCAAGCGGCGGGCGAGGTGGTGTGGCTGACAGATGAGGCGCAGCTGGATGCCGTGACCGCGATCTCAGGCAGCGGCCCGGCCTATGTGTTCCTGCTGATAGAAGCACTGACCAAGGCAGGCGTTGCCCTGGGGCTGGATCAGGCACAGGCGCAGCAACTGAGTATCGCCACCTTCAAAGGCGCCAGCCTGCTGGCCGCTGCCAGCGAGACGCCTATCGCTACCCTGCGCGAGCAAGTCACTTCTAAAGGTGGCACCACAGAACAAGGCCTGCTGAGCCTGAATCAGCACGATATTCATGCCATCATGCAACATGCGGCACAACAAGCAGCCAATCGGGCGAAAACCCTGGGCGACGAACTGGGAGCACAATAATGTTAGGTGAGATGACCGTATTTTTGCTGAAGACTGTATTCGGCATTTTGACGTTTTTACTGGTGTTACGTTTTCTGATGCAGTGGACACGCACCTCGTTTCAAAACCAGCTCGGGCAAATGACCATGGTGCTGACTGATTTTATGGTCAAACCGGCGCGCAAGCTGATACGCCCGGTCCGGCAATGGGATATGTCTACCCTGTTGCTCGCCTTCCTTGTGCAGCTGATCCTGTTTGCCCTGCTTTCACTACTCATGGGCTTGGGCGCTGCGCCGGTATTGTGGGTGTGGCAGGCGATCTTTGGCGTACTGGAGCAGATCGTTGATGTGTTTTTCTATGCCATTCTGCTGATGGCGATCTTGAGCTGGGTGAACCCTTACAGCCCGATTTATGGGGTGCTTAACCAGCTGACCGCGCCTATACTGGAGCCATTACGCCGGGTGCTGCCGCAGATTCAGGGGTTTGATTTTTCGGCGCTGGTTGCTTTGATCCTGCTGCAAATGGTCAGCCGTATCGTGTTGCCAGGGCTGGCTCACAGCATATTCTAAACCGGGCAGCCTGGGCGGCTGAGCTCTCGCCCAGGCCGATGCTGTAGCTTTACATCCAGACGATATCGAACTCTTCGCGCCCGTACTGGGTATCCGGGTGCAGCGTCACCGGCTTTTTAATAAAGTCCGATAGACTGGCCAGGCTTTGTGATTCTTCGTCGCCCAGCATATTGATCACTTCTGGCGATGCCAGTATCTTGAAGGCATTGGCACTCTTGAACTGCCTGGATTCACGCAACAGTTCACGCATGATCTCATAGCTGATGGTTTGCGCAGTTTTCAGCTCGCCGCGCCCCTGGCAGACCTTGCACGATTCACACAGCAGATGTGCCAGGCTTTCACGCGTGCGTTTTCGCGTCAGCTCGACCAGGCCCAGCGTAGAAAAACCATTGACGTTGATACGCGCCCGGTCCAGCGTCACCGCTTTGCGCAACTCTTCCAGCACCGCCTCGCGCTGCGCATCTTCGTCCATATCAATAAAATCGACAATGATGATGCCGCCCAGGTTGCGCAGGCGCAGCTGGCGGGCAATGGTTTGGGCGGCTTCAAGATTGGTTTTGAAAATGGTGTCAGACAGGTTTTTGCCGCTGACGAAACTGCCGGTATTCACATCCACCGTGGTTAAGGCTTCGGTCTGGTCAAAGATCAGATAGCCGCCAGATTTAAGCTCGACTTTGCGTGACAGTGCCTTTTCGATCTCGTTTTCAATATCATAAAACTCGAATAAGGAGCGCTCACCCTTGTAATGTGTGAGCGGCTTGACGGCGTGAGAGACATACAATTCGGCAAACTCTTTCAGCCGCTCGAACATTTCCCGCGAATCGACCCGGATATTGGTGGTTTCCTTGCACACGACGTCGCGCAAGATGCGGCGTGGCAGGCTCAGGTCATAGAAGATCAGCGAACGTTCGCCCACCGTGGTGCTCTCGGTCTGGATCTTGCTCCAAACCTTGCGCAGGTATTCTATGTCGGCCAGCAACTCTTCATCAGTGGCGTTTTCTGACATGGTGCGTATGATGTATCCGCCTTCGCGCTGCTCTGGCAGCAAGCCCAGCAAACGGTTACGCAAGAACTCGCGTTCTTCCTCTATATCTATGCGTTGCGAGACACCTATATGTTTCTGGTAAGGTAAATAGACCAGAAAACGGCCGGCGATACTGATCTCAGTCGTCAGGCGTGCACCCTTGGTGCCTATCGCCTCCTTGATCACCTGCACGATGATGGATTGGCCTTCATGCAGCACTTCCTGGATAGGCCGGTCGGTTTTGATGTCGCCTTCTTCGGCATGGCATTCCATGATATCCGCAGCATGTAAAAAGGCCGCGCGCGGCAGGCCTATCTCAACAAATGCAGACTGCATGCCCGGCAACACGCGCACCACAGTGCCGCGATAAATGTTACCGACTATGCCCAGTGAAGATGCCCGCTCTATATGCAGTTCCTGGACCACACCCTGTTCCAGGATCGCCACGCGCGTCTCCTGCGGCGTGACGTTGATTAGTACTTCCTGCGCCAATGACATTTTGCTTTACCCGATCCCAAACCGTTGCCGTTTTTTTCCCCAGAGTTTACCACGCGTGCAACAACTGCGCCGTTTCATGCAAAGGCAAGCCCATCACCCCGCTGTAACTACCGTCTATACGCGCTATCCAGGCGCCCGCGCGCCCCTGTATTCCATAGGCACCGGCTTTGTCCATCGGTTCACCCGAGGCGATATAATCCTGTAAAACATGGCCGGGGACCTGCATCATCTCCACCTGTGTCGTGCTCAATAGACACTGCACCTCTCCGCCCTGGTAAACGGCCACCGCCGTATGCACCAGATGCAGGCTGCCGCTCAGGCGTGACAACATCGCCATCGCCTCCGCCGCATCGGCTGGTTTGCCCAAAATCTCCTGCCCCAGCGCCACCGTGGTATCCGCAGCCAGGATAGGCAAGCCGCGACCGGCATGGGTGGCGGCTATCACCAGTGCCTTGGCTTTTGCCAGGCGTTGCACATACAGCGCCGGGTCTTCGCCTGCCAGGGCGGACTCATCAATATCCGCCGGAGCTATCTCGCATTGCACACCGAGTTGCGCCAGTAGCTCTACGCGGCGCGGGCTGCGCGATGCCAGAATGATTTTCTTATGTTGCATAGTCTATAACCTGTAGCGATTTAAAACGTGATTTGTACCAGTGCTACAAGTTAACACAAACGCGCCCGCTTTTGCGCTGCGGCCTTTTGCAGGGTCACAGCCATGCTGACGCTGACAGCCGGTTGCGGCATTGTGTACAATAGCCGCTCACCTCACACCATGACCCAAGAAAATCCGCATGAACTCGATAGAACACCTGCTACAGCGCGCCGAACAGTTGATCACGCGCCTGGAAACCCTGCTGCCCGCACCGTTGGCCGAGCCAAACTGGCAAGTCACCGCCTGGCGCTGGGTCAAACACGGCGCGCAAGGCCAACTGCAAGCGGTAGAACATCCGCATACGGTTGCACTGGCAGATATCCGCTTTATCGACAGACAAAAAGCGGAAGTGGTGCGCAACACCAAACAGTTCCTCCAAGGCCTGCCTGCTAACCACGTGCTGCTGACCGGCGCGCGTGGCACCGGCAAATCCTCACTGGTCAAAGCGCTGTTGAATGGCTACGCAGAAATTGGTTTAAGGTTGATCGAAGTCGATAAACAGGATCTGACCGACCTGCCGCAGATCACGCAACTGATCAGGAACCGCCCGGAAAAATTCATCATCTTCTGTGATGACCTCACCTTTGAAGCCAATGACACCGGCTACAAAGCCCTGAAGGTGATTCTGGATGGCTCGATTGAGAATGCTTCGTCGAATTTATTGGTTTACGCCACTTCCAACCGCAAAAACCTGATGCCGGAATACATGGCCGATAACCAGCCGGTACTGGAAAAAACCGGCGAGATACGCCCCAACGATACCATTGATGAAAAAACCTCACTGGCCGAACGCTTTGGCCTGTGGCTATCTTTCTACAGTTTTGACCAGGATGAATACCTGAATATTGCCGAACACTGGCTCAACACCTTTAATGTCAGCATGGATGACACCGCCCGCCATGCTGCCCTGCAGTTTTACCACACCCGCGGCGCCCGCAGCGGCCGCGTCGCTTACCAGTTTGCCAAGGATTACGCCGGCAAACTGCAACTGAAATCCTGAGCCATGACAAAACTAGTCCAGGTCGCGGTCGCCATCCTGATACGACCCAACGGTGAATACCTGCTCGCCAGCCGCCCGCAAGGCAAAGGCTGGGCCGGCTGGTGGGAGTTCCCCGGTGGCAAGATAGAAGCCGGCGAAAGCCCAGAACACGCCTTGATCCGCGAATCGCAGGAAGAATTAGGCATCACCCCTACGCAGATACAACCCTGGATCAAACGGCGTTATGACTACCCCGCCACGCATGATGCCGAAGCCAAAACCGTGTTGCTGCATTTCTTTTTTGTCAGCGCATGGCAGGGTGAATTACAAGCACGTGAAGGCCAGCAGTTTGCCTGGCAACATCCGCAAAAGTTGAATGTCAGCCCGGTGCTGCCTGCCAATGCCCCTATCATGCAGGCGCTGTCATTACCCCCGGTCTACGCCATCAGCAATGTGCAGGAGATGGGCGAACCCGCATTCCTGCAGGCGCTCAAGCAGCAACTGGAGCTAGGCCTGCAACTGCTGCAGATACGCGAGCCCGATCTTGGCCAGCATGCGCTGGCCCAGTTAAGCGCAAAAGTGTTATCCCTCTGTGCAGCTTACGATTGCCGCTGCCTGCTGAATGGCAGCCCGGAACTAGCCACGCAACTCGGCTACCATGGCGTGCACCTGAACAGCCAGCGCCTGATGGCGATGACGACCAGACCAGACAATCTTCTGGTTGGCGCCTCCTGCCATGATCTTGAGCAACTGCAACAAGCCCAGCATCTGCAACTAGACTTCGCCCTGCTGTCGCCAGTGTTGCCTACAGCTAGCCACCCGGGCGCCAATAACCTTGGTTGGGAAAAGTTTGCTGATCTGCTGAGTGGATTGGAAATCCCGGTCTATGGGCTGGGTGGCATGCGTCCTCAACACCTGCCACAAGCACTAGCCAGTGGCGCGCGTGGTATTGCCATGCAAAGAGCCTGCTGGTAAATCGCAACGCGGTATCCCAACTGATCTCAACCTGCTTGATCAAGTTGTTTGACGCTTTTAAATTTATATTTTAGGATGCATTAAAATTTAAAAACATTTATAAAAATTAAATAAGCGATCACGCGACCATGAAAGCTATCATTACCATCCTCTTATTCACCGTCGTCTGCGGGCAAGCTTTTTCCCAACAGAACACTGAATGCACTACTCCGGAACAAGCCGCCCAAGCGCAGGCGCAGATGGAGACTTCGCTCAAATCAATCAAAGAAGCACAGCGCCAGCGCGAGGCCGAACTCGATAAGGATGTGCAAACAACGGCAAAGAGGCTGGGCTGGAACAGCCAAGCCCAGGCCAAGTTCTTTACCGATATGCTTGCTTCACCTGAGTTCGCGGCATTCGAAACCGAGAAGCGCCCTCTGACGAGTGAGATTATGGGCATAGTGACTGCAGCTAATCAGCAGAATACGCCCTCCACACCGGCAGCCTCATGCCAGGTGGCGAATCAGCTCAACGCGATTGTTGAAAAGGTCAAAGAGATCAATGCCAGACAGTACGACTTCATGTCTGGCAAGATCACGAAAGCACAGTAGCCGGTTCGCGAGACCTAAGCCATCATGCAAGCGGGTGCGCTCAATTACACGGTTAAAATCATAAGCTAGCACTTATTGTGAAAGGTTTAGTGTGTATCGAAACATTCTGTTAATAACCCCAAAACAACCCGCGACGGTGAAGAGATTTGCCGTGATGGACTCATCTTGTGTCAATGACTAGCCGAGTACTTTTTCGCAGACGCGTCCGTTTATTCAAACTCGATAGGCAAAAATAATCATGCGATTGATGTTAATTTTTCTGGTTTTGCTTTTATCCAGCTGCGCTACCACACTGGAAACTGTGTATATTCCAGCTGAAAATGCAGGATGGAAACAAGGCTATGGTGTCAATAAACCTGGTGTGACATTAATTGAATACATCCCGGCTAACGAATCGATAGAGAACTGGTCGCGCATTTTTACGATCCAGTTTTTACAAGGCATGCGTGAATCAACAAGCACTACGGCTAAAACCCTACGCTCTATCATGCTTAAAAATTGCCCAAACACGCAATGGGAGGTGATTACTGAGGAAAGTTTATCAGTGACTTATGAGCGCAAGACGCTTGCTTGCAAAGGTGGCGATGAGTATGAGATTGCGCGGCTGCTAAAAGGAAACGATGGTATTCACCGTATCTCATACACCGCAAAAAACCCTATCCCGGAAGCGGAAAGAAATAAATGGTTAAAAGCGTTAGCTGAGGCATATGTCGAAAAAGGTGGTCAACGCGTGATTGTTAATCCCTGATCCATCATCAAACAAGACGCTTGAGTGACCTTTTAATCAAGCGCGGAGCATACGCCATGAAAAGAAAATCCCTACGCGTCATCAACGTTTTGATGCTCGGGTTAAGCACTGTCGTTAGCGCCGCACCGCCACCCAAAGCCATGCCAGTAAGCCCTGGCCAGAATTTCAAAGGCGGCTATATCAATGTCACCGCTCCAAACTCTGATGGCTGGCATCTTTTGCAATCTTCTGGACTTGGAATGGGGTTTGCCAAAGGTGGACTGGATACAGATGAAAGCTTTGGTGCCCAAATCCACATGTTTAAGCTCTCGCCGACTAATACACCTGAAGAATTCGAAATACTGATAAAAAAATCGGTAGAAAAAGATACCGAGCTACCTCGTTTTAGCGTGCAGCAAGCGTCTTTTACATATTCAAATGAGAGAGCTTATCCATGTGTAAGATACCACTCGCTAGTCCAGGACAATGCCCCACAAGGATCAAAAGGCCCTTTGCTACTTGAGGCACAAGGTCTCTATTGCAGACATCCGATACAACGCGAAACTGGATTTGCTATTATTTATTCACATCGTGGAGAAAAGCAGTATGCTGAACTTCATGTCGAAGCAGAGAATTTCATACAGAATATTCAAGTGCCAGAAAAGTGAATATCTGACATCTATTAAGCGGGTCACCTGACCACTCAACTGTCAGACCATAAAAACTAACCATGCCCATCACCCCCTTTCACTTTGGCCCTGGTGCAGCGATTCATGCTGTTGCACCCAGGCACGTCAGTTTTCTGGCTTTTTGCGCTGCCAATGTCCTAATCGATATTGAGCCGCTTTATTACATGCTGACACGGCAATATCCGCTACACAGGTTTTTTCATACTTACATAGGCGCCAGTATCATCGCGCTGGCGACCGTGCTTATTTTCTTGGCTGCCTTAAAGCTGGCTTCACGTTTCAGCTTACCGAATTTATTTCAATGGCAAAGCTTAAACTCGCGCGCTATCTGGCTAAGTGCAGCCCTAGGCAGCTACTCTCACATCGTGTTCGATAGCGTTATGCACGCTGACATTACCCCGCTATACCCATTCAGTGAGACGAATGTGCTTTATCAGCTGATCCCGCTCGGCACACTGCATCTTTTTTGTATATTTGCTGCTATTCTGGGTTTGCTTATACTTGGCATTCGTCAGTGGTTTAAGATTGTGCGTAAAGACTGAACCAGCATTGCATCACATTTGTAATCAAAACATAAACTCAAGCAGGGGTTAAAGTTGACAAGATATTTTTTAATTTGTATCGCTTTTGTTATTAGCGGATGTGGCACCATCAGTCCAAGGTCCGATGCCAAAAACTGGGCTGGATACAAGGAAAGTGGAAAGGCGTCATATTACGCCAACAGTCACCAGTCAAAAAAGACTGCAAGTGGTGAGCTATATAAACAGGAGCTTAAAACAGGTGCTCATAAAGTATTGCCATTTGGTTCTCTGGTTAAAGTGACTAACGTTGATAATGCTAAAACGGTGATTGTCAAAATCAATGATCGTGGTCCATTTGTAAAGGGACGGGTAATTGATCTTTCAAAGTCTGCATTCAGCGAGATAAGCAGCATTTCAAACGGTGTTATTGATGTGCAAATTGAGGTTATCGAATAATACCTGACTGCGTCCTTAGGTCTCCCATCACTCAAGGACTCACCAGCACTCTACTGCCCTCACAGGCAGTTTTTATGATGTATTGGTGAGATATGCGTACGACAGTGAACGACGAAAGATGAGTCAGGCTGGCATTCAGATAAGTACAACTGCTTAAAGCCAGCCTCTTAGCTTTAGGCTACAATTCTTGCATGTACGAACAAAAAATCAAACCGCCTATTCCACGCAAACTGTTCGTGAAGCGCGTTGCACTGCATGCGCTTGCAGCTGTGGCTTTGTTGCTACTTTCGCTGGCGATAGGGATGGCAGGATATATGTATTTTGAAGACCTAGCGTGGCGCGATGCCTTTTTAAACTCCGCCATGTTGATGGGTGGGATGGGGCCAGTGGATGCGCCGAAAACTGATCATGGAAAGCTGTTTGCCGGGCTATATGCACTCTATGCTGGGCTAATATTTATCGTCTCTGTTGGCTTGGTTCTAACCCCGGTTGTGCATCGACTGATGCACAAATTTCACTGGCAGGAAGATCGCCAGGCTTAATCACATACATGCATTGCATTCACCCATTTCAAAATGACTACATCAAACCCCGAACAGCCTAATAACCCATTACACGGCGTGACGCTAGAGATTGTCGTGACCAGGCTCGCTGACCACTATGGCTGGGAAAAGCTGGGCGATAAAATCAATATTAATTGTTTCAAGAATGACCCATCGGTGAAATCCAGCCTCAAGTTCTTGCGCAAAACGCCCTGGGCCAGGGAGCAGGTGGAGAACCTGTATCTTGCTACGTTCTAGGCTATGCGGCCACAGCTTTAATGCTGTTTTATAAATGCTGTGATCGTCTCTAGCATGCGTTGGTCACGCAGAGGCTTTGCCAGTTTGGCCGCCATATCGATATGGCCATAATCCGCAAACTCGGCTACTTCAACCGGGCCGCCTGCAGCCTTGATTTTAGCTGCCAGGTTGTAGGTGTTTCTGGGCCAGACGGTGCCATCTTTGTTACCGACCATCAGCAGCATGGGCGGGTTGTGGCCGGTGACAAAATTAATGGGTTGCGATTTAGCGCGCTGGTCTTCCGCACCAAAAATCGTTTTCAATCGCTCACTTTTAAGCGGCAGGAAATCATACGGGCCGGCCAGGCCTATCATGCCGGCAAAATCTCCCGGTTTGCTGGCCTGTTGGGCGAGAAATTCCGGGTCCAGCACCAGCATGGCGGCGATATGCGCACCGGCGGAATGGCCAGCCAGGAACACACGCTCGGGGTCGCCGCCAAATTCGGCTGCATGCAGTTTGACCCATTTGGCGGCTTTGGCCGGGTCTTGCATAAAGCCAGGGAAGCGCACTTCAGGGTAAACGCGATAATCGGGTATCACAGCGATAAAGCCCTGGCTGGTCATGGCCTCGCCTATGAATTTGTAGCTGCCGCGATTGCCGGAATCCCAGCTACCTCCGTAAAAAAACACTACCACCGGCAGGCCTTTGTTCGTGGTCTGGCGGGTAGTTTCGGTTTTGTCTTGCAACTCAAGACTGGTCGCTAACTGAGGGTTGGGCGTGTAGATATCCAGTGTCTGCCGGGGTAATTCGCCATAGGCGACGCCGCTGCTTAGCCTGTAGGCCTTATCAGAGATCACCGCATTGAGTATATTCACCGGCGAACAGGCGCTAGTCAGCAAACCCATGACGATCAACGCGCTGGTGTAAAAACGGGCAGGAATGAGAGACAAGGCCGCATGGAAATCAGGCATATATTATTGTTAGTATCAGCAACAAGGTGATTGGGATAATGATTCACGCATAAGCAGGATCACACAGATATGAGCCTTAAAGCATGGAAAGATTCATTTCAGTTGCGGATGCTGTGCTGCATGAGCAGACGCGGCCGACTGCCTGCCGAGCAGAATAGTTATTTTGCTGTTTGCCTTGATGCTTCTAAAGCATGCGCTGGGTGGCGGCGACGTTTTATGCAGTCGCCTGCTGGCTTATCGCAAGGTCTTGCTCAGCGGCTGTTTGCCCCTGCTCTACCCATGCCAAGAACTGCTCGAATGGCAAAGGCCGGGCAAAGTAATATCCTTGAATCTTCTCGCATTGCAGTGACGCGATGATAGCCCGGCAATCGGCATCTTCTACGCCTTCGGCCACCACTTTTTTACCCAGACCGTGTGCCATGGTGATGATGCCCTGGACGATGGCGCGGTCTTGTGCCGAATGCGCGACGTTGCGGACGAAGGATTGATCTATCTTCACCAGGTCTATAGGCAGGTTACGCAGGCGTGACATGGAGGAATAACCAGTGCCAAAATCATCCAGCGCCATACGGCAACCCATGCTGGTAAATTCGCGCATGATTTCGACCGCGGTATCTTCATCCACCAGCAAGCCATTCTCGGTGATCTCCAGTGTGAAAATACTGGCTTCCACATCCCACAGTTTTAATGCCTGAGCCAGCAAATAAGGCAGCTCGCGGTTGATCAGGTCGTCGGCCGTCAGGTTGATGGAAAGAAAGATAGGTCGCTGTATCTTCTGTTTGATGGTGCTGGCCAGGCGGCATGAGGTATTGATCAGCCAGCGGATAAACATATTGCCCAGGCCTTGTTGATACAGCACCTCTATCACCACAGGCGGCGGGATGAACTCACCCTGGGCATTGCGGCAGCGCAACAATGCCTCGGCACCCATGCATAGCCCGGTGTGGGTATCCACGATAGGCTGTAAATATAAGGCCATGCGGTCATTCTCGAACGCTTCGAGTACATCCTGCCGCAGTTGCGCGCTGGCATCGGCATGCAGGCTCAATGCTTCTGAATAAGTGGCAAAAGCCTGATAGGTAGTATCCGCGTGTTCCAGCGCCAGGCGTGCCTGCGCAAGCATATCGTCGGCTTTTTTGTGTGTCGCATCGCGGCACACGCCGCCTATCACCGGGCTCACAGAAAACAGCTGGTGATTGACATTGACGGTGAATTCAAATGGCCGGCGCAGCTTGGCCGAGAGCAGATCCAGCTTCACGTTATGGTCTAACTGCGGCGACAACACGGCAAACTCGTAGGAATCCAGATGAAACAGGCTATGGTCTTTGGGCAGGCTTTGTTGCAGACGCTTGATGATTTCAACCGCGACTTCTGGCATGCGATGCCTATGACCATCGAGCATGGTAGAACTCAGCTTAAAGCTGATCAGCAGCAGACCCGCTTCAGCCTGGCTAAAGATCAGTAACTGTTGCAGTTGCTCTATCAGCATGCGCCCGTTAGGCAAGTGACTATGCTGATGATGGCGTCTGGCGAATTCGAGGGCGGTATGGTCGTACCTGGCGGCTGACTCTATCAGCAAATGCGCAATGCAATGCTGCAGCGCGCGCGTTTTAGTGGGTGAAACCCATGGCAATAACCATTGCGATACCGCGATGGCACTTAACAAGGTATCCACTGCAGTGATAGAAACACCTTCTGCATACAGATCGACCCAGACCACAGCCATATCGTTGATGGCCTCGGCAAAGCCATCCCAGTCATGGCGCAGGCCCAGTTGCTGCAGCGCGTGCATGTATTGCTGCACCAGCGCGGCATCGGCCTGTGGCTCACTCATCAAATGCGAGTGTATCTGCGTGAGTTTCGCCGGCTGCAATTGCAGCGGCCTGCGGGTGACATGGTCAGGTTTCAAGCCGAACTGCAACAAGCGGGCTGCCAGGGCATCAGCGGCCAGGGGCTGGTAACGCCGGAATGAGCGTTTCAGCAATGGCTTGCTAGTCTCCAGCCGTTCGCTGCGCTCGCTGTGCGGGATATATTGCATGGCTTAATCGTAATAATGCGCCGGGTTCAGCCCGTAACAATCCGGGGGCAAACCGCGCACTATCCTGTATGCATCACCAGTCGGCGTCAGCGGGCCCTGGATCAGGTCCAGGGTGACCGGCGATCTCATGCGTATTTTCTGTGTATCCAGCAAGATCATCACGCGCGGTTGCAAACGCCTTATCTGGTTTTGCTGGATGACGACTGCGACTTCGCCGCTATTCAGCTCTACCAGCGAGCTGACCGGGTAAATCCCAAAAAACTGGATCAGCTGGTCTATCAATGATGCACTGAATTTCTGGTCTTTGGTGGTGTAAAGATGTTCCAGCACCTGGTGGCTGAACATGCCTTTGGCATAGGGCTTATCGCTGGTCATGGCGCAATAGGTATCCATGATGCCGGCGATCTGCCCCAGCAATGAGATTGCGCCGCCCTGCAACTGATTGGGGTAGCCGCTGCCATCAAAACGTTCATGGTGTTCGGCCACCACCTGCATCACATCGGGGCTGATATCGGTATTGGAACGCAAGGTGTCCAGGCTGGCCTGCACATGCTGCATGACCAGCACGAACTCGCTTTCTTCCAGCCGGCCCGGCTTCTGCAGGATCTCGGCAGGAATCTGGATCTTGCCCAGATCCTGAAACAAACCCGCCATGCCCAGGTCTTTGACCTGCTTTCTTGGTAGCGAGAGAAAATGTCCGAAAGCCATCATATTGATGCTGACATACAACGCCTTGTTATAGGCATAATCATCGGTTTGCCGCAGGCGAGAAAGCCAAAGCAGCGCATCCGGGTTGCGCTCTATGCTTTGCAGCATATTATCGAGTGACTGGCTGACGTGCACCAGGTCGACATTGGTGCCTAGAGCGATCTTTTCAAACACATCGCGCGTATCTGCCTCTGTTTTGGCAAACTGCGGGTACACTTCGACGATCTCCAGCTCGACCGGGATATTTTCCGTGACCGTTTGTGGCTGGGCAGCGGCAGTTTTTTGCAGTTTGATCAGGTCGCTATCCGCATTCTTCTTCTGCGGCGTGCTTAAACCGTAAAGCCAGTCATACAGACGGTTCCAGAACGACACCGAGGCCTGCTGATAATGTTTTTGCGGCGTTTGCGCCGGAGCAGGCCTGGCTGCGACGGGCGTGTCTGCCGCTGCCGCTGTTGCTGACTGCGCTTGCGCATAGTGCACATCGACCTTGGGCGGCGGCTTGCCTTGGCGCAGGGCGTGTACGACTTTTAAAAAACCATTGGCAGCTGCCGGAGTGCGGCTGTGGATGACGCTAGCTGAGCGCTCGCCCGGCTTGCTGGCAGAGGCAGTGCGCGAAACACCGGTGGTTTTTTCACGTTTTAGTGGCACAAAGTGTCCGCCGGTAGACATATTCCTGTCTACCATGACTTCACGGCATAGCGTACGCAACTCGCTCAGTTGCGTTTCATTCTCTATCAGGAAACCCTGCAAGATAAATGGACTATCCAGCCATGGAATGTCTAATTCAGCGACAAACATACCGAGCGCCAGTTCTCCGGTACGCATACGCTGTAATGCGTTGGTTGTCATTGCACTATAACCTGTTATTCAATTTATCACCTATCATCAATAGACGTGCATCCTGAGATGCCAGGTCTGCATACTGATAACGGCTGGCAGGTGGGCAAGTTGAGTAGAGTCAGGGAAAAGTTATGTTAACCGCAGCGCTGACTTTTTGCAGGCTGCTGGATTGAAATGCTTTGGAACGCAGGGATAAAGCTAATTGACCGCTTTGACTGGCAGGCTGACGAATTGCTCGTGTATCTTGCCGGATTCATCTTTAAAACACAGGCGGAATCGGATCTGCTCACCCACTTTAAACGGGCTGGGCAGTTCAAACAGCATCAGGTGCAAGCCACCTGGCGCCAGTTTCACCGGTTTATTGGCTGTGATTGGCAGCGCTTCGACATGGCGCATCTTCATCACGCCATTCTGCATGCTCATGCTATGCAGTTCAGTGCTGCCGGCGCGCGCAGTTTCCACATACACCAGCTGCACATTCTCACGACTGCTCAGGGTGAGATAGGCGGCCACTACACTTTGGCCGGGGTTGGAAGCGCGTACCCAGGCATCGCTGATGGTGACATCGGCCCTGGCCAGGTTGATGCCTAGCAGCAAGCCCAACAGCAGTTTGCCCACAACATCGGCTGTCGCTTTTATCATAGCTGGCGGTTGCTGGTCACTCGGGTTCGTTAAGGTCTGGCGGCGTTGCATCAGGTATCCTGAATTTCTCGGTGGCCCAGTCGCCCAGGTCCATCAATTTGCAACGCTCACTGCAGAATGGCCGGTAGGCATTGGCGGTGGAATACTCTACCAGTTCGCCACAGCCCGGACACGCCACCTGGCGCGGTTTTAACGTTGTTTGCATTAATTGTGCCCCGGGCCGGTAAAGTTACAGATGATCATCTTGAACGGGATATCCTGCTCGCAGGCTTTGGGTCTTTGTACAAAATCAAGTTTTTGAAAGCGGATATTGATCGCGTATTTATTGGCACTCACCTCAGGGAAGCACTCATCGTGGCTGATCTCTATCCGCAATAATTGCGCCGGTTTATGGCCGGATAATTGTTGCTGGTAAGCGCCTTTGTGTGCCACCAGCGACAGCACCTGGCCGCTGCCACGTAACAGCTGCAGTATCATGCGTATGGCTTCGTACATGGGCATCAAACGCGTCAGCCATTGGCTAAAGTCAGTTCTGCGGCGCTCTACTGTTAAATACAGCCAGTGACGGTAGGAAGGCAGATCAAATTCACACACGCCACCAGGGATGCCGGCACGTTGCTTCACGCTCATCAACCAGTCATTATCGCGCAGTGACTGGCCAAGCTTCTGGTGATCAGAGCGCAATGAAGTGGCGCAACGGTCCAGACTGGAAAGCGTATCGCCCAATGCATTCTGATCGATATTCGGATTGCCCTGCAAGAATGAAAGCTGGACTTTATGCCGGTCCAGTTCCTGCAACAGATCGACTTTCAGATCGCCCCTATCGATCAGGTCCAGGATCTGTAGCAGCGTCAGCAGCGCCACATGATGATTCACCTCATGGCCTACTTCAATGTGGTGCAGCATCTTTACAAACAGATCTTCCAGGCGGAGATATGTTCTGATGCGCTCGTTAAATGGAAACTCGTAGCTCGACACGGCAGCCTTTTCTGTCAGCTGATACTTGAAAAGTATGCAATAAAAGCCTGATTATGAAACCCTTTTTACTCACTGGCAAGTTTTTGAGAAAATTTGATGAAACTTAAGCACTTTTTCGTGCAAATCTGGCAAAGTTTGATCGTTTTCTATCACAGTATCCGCGATCGCCAGCCGATCCTCACGGCTACTTTGCGCGGCAATAATAGCGAGTGCCATCGCTTCCGATAAGGCGCTGCGCTGCATCACGCGCGCCAGTTGGGTCTCCTCACTGCAATCCACCACCAGCACATGGTCTATCATGGCCCAGTCATCACGGCTCTCTACCAGTAAAGGGATAGCCAGGATCACATAATCATACGCGGCATGTTGTGCGATCTGGCGTACCGCCTCTGCACGTATGGCCGGATGCATGATCTGGTTCAGCTTATCCAGCGCATCCGGGTCTGCAAACACTAGTTCTCGCAACCTGGCGCGATCTAACTGGCCGTTCTCCGCAAACATGCCGTCACCAAAGGTCTGTCGCACGGTCTGCATGGCCACACTATCGGGCGCACTCATGGCATGGGCGATGTCATCCAGGTCTACCACGGGCACGCCAAGCCCGGCAAAAGTTTTGCACACCTCGCTCTTGCCACTGCCTATGCCGCCGGTGACGGCTACCAATTTAGTCATCAGGCACCACTCAAGGCATCAGGTAAAAAGCGGCCAGGGTTTGCCCGTAAAACAAAGCAGCGATACCACCCAGCGCCAGAAACGGGCCAAACGGGATGGCGGTCTGGCGGGTCTTGCCTTTGAACAGGATCAAGCCTATGCCTATCACGCTGCCTACCACCGAACTGAGCAATATCACCGCTGGCAGCATTTGCCAGCCGAACCAGGCACCGATCGCGGCCAGCAGTTTAAAATCGCCGTAACCCATACCCTCTTTGCCGGTGACCAGTTTGAACAGCCAGTAGACAGCCCATAACACCAGATAGCCAGCCATGGCGCCCACTACCGCAGAAGTGATATCAGTGAAACCGCTATTCAGGTTGATCAGCAAACCCAGCCATAGTAATGGCAAGGTAATATCATCCGGCAATAACTGGGTATCAAAATCAATAAAGGTCAACGCCACCAATGCGATGACGAATATCAGCGCGAACAAAGTCAACTGGCTATAGCCATATTGCACAGCCACCGCCAGTGACAATGCGCCGGTCAGTGCTTCTACCAGCGGATAACGGATGGAAATAGCTGCTTTGCAGGCTTTGCATCGGCCACGCAAAAACAGGTAGCTGATGACAGGGATATTTTCCAGCGCACCTATCATATGGCCACAGTGAGGACAGGAGGAACGCGGAACCACCAGGTTATATTTAGGTTGTTCCGGCACATCCTGGCCCTGTAGATCCAGGCAATTGGCATGCCATTCACGTTCCATCATTTTGGGCAGGCGGTGTATCACTACGTTGAGAAAACTGCCTACCAGCAGGCCCAGGACCAGGCATACGCCTTGCAGAAAATGTGGTTCAGTTTTTAATAAACTTAAAACAGGTTCAAGGAATTCTGTCATGATACCGATAACACTATTAAGGTTGCTGCATCATCTCATCGTTAATACAAGTAAGCAAGATTAAAAACCGCGCATACCGGGCAAAGCCTGTTGCAAAGCAGGAATGACAGGCTTGAAAACAGATTTAATGTCACCATTTATGTGTAAGATGAGAATCACACTGCAGTTTAGTGGCTTCGCATCTGAATCTTACTAGTGAAGGAAGTTGCCTATGTCTGATCAAATCAAATTCACGCCCCCTAGCGAAGTCGAGCTGGCCGAAGTCGAGCTGGGTCAGGTAGAACACCCGGCCTGGGATGAACCGGTGATCTGCCGCGTAGAAGTCGACCTGCCAGGATGGCTGGCAAACCTGACCGGACAATCACACTGGGAAGTCTACAGTGAAGAGGAAGAGGAAAATTGCGTCAGTTTTGCCATGCGCGCCGCGCACAAACATGGCTTGCCTACCATCGCCAGCCGCTCAGATCATACATTGCAGGCGCATGAATGGCAGGCGGAGGTGACGCTTTACCACAATGGCTATGCGGTGGTCGATGTGGATGGGGAATCGCTGTTTGATGGCGCCTTGACTAACGCAACCAATGAATGCGCAAGATTGAGTTATTACCACGTCAGTGGTGAACCGATCGCGCTTAACTAGTTGATTTTTAACTAGACTATCTTTAAAGCTAAGCCGCGCAGCATGCTTTGCAAAAATGCATGCTGCAGCTTTACTGCTGGCGACTGACCGAAAACTGTGCCAGATCAAGCAAAGCCTGCTTGGCCGGGCCTGGTTCAAAAATATCCAGCGCCTGACAGGCTAGCAAAGCCTCTTTCTGGGCAACCGATCGCACATAATCAAACGCTTTGACCGCATGCAGGATCTCCAGCACCTGCTCTAACTGCGCCACCTGCCCTTCCAGCAATGCCTGTTTGACCAGGTCAGCCTGCGCCGTGGGTGCCTGCTGGATCGCATACAGCATAGGTAAAGTCACTTTACCTTCTGCCAGGTCATTGCCCAGCGTCTTACCTATCTTGTCACTGTCACCACTCAGATCCAGCACATCATCAATCAACTGGAAAGCGGTGCCCAGATGCATGCCATAAGTCGCCAGCGCCTCTTCACGGGCTGGCGTTGCCTGGCATTGCACTGCACCCAGGCGGGTGGCCGCCTCAAACAGTTTAGCCGTTTTAAAATGGATGACCTGCAGGTAATCCTGCTCACTGACGCCGATATTGCGCACATTGAGCAGTTGCAGCACTTCACCTTCAGAAATGATATTGGTAGCGTCTGCCAGGATCTCCATCACACGCATATTCTGCAGCCTGACCATCATCTGGAAAGCGCGCGAATACAGAAAATCACCGACCAGTACACTGGCAGGGTTGCCATACACATGATTAGCGGTAGATTTGCCACGACGCAGGTCAGAGGCATCCACCACATCATCATGTAACAAGGTTGCGGTATGAATAAACTCGATAATGACTGCGAGCTGATGATGTGCTGGCGTGACACCACCAGCCAGATCGCCAGACATCAACACCAATGCCGGACGCAGGCGTTTACCGCCACTATGGATGATGTATTCTGAGATCTGGTTAATCAGCGGGACTTGGGATGACAAAGACTGGCGAACGACGACATCCACCTGCTGCATATCGTCTGCAATCCGCGCCAAACAAGCATTAAGAGACACTAAAACACCAATGAAAAAACAAAGCTAGAGGATACCATATCTGACATAACTCTCGCTATGCCGGGATGCGACTAGCGGCGATACGCGCCAGCCTATGCCTGGGGTTTTTAATTGTTTTACAAAATAACGCGCGGTATGGCATCCGTTTTTTGAACATCGGCGTGTTGCAGAACAACGCCCCTGCTCCCGGAAGAGGATGCGTTTCTGCTGGGGGCGAACCTGAGGGGTAGATCACAAAGAAAAAAGCCTTGTTTCGTGAGAAACAAGGCTTTTATTTTTGGCGCGCCCGGAGCGATTCGAACGCCCGACCCTTTGGTTCGTAGCCAAATACTCTATCCAACTGAGCTACGGGCGCCAAGGTGTTACAACGCTGTTGTAACAAGAGCAGTATTATAACACAGGTTTAAGATTTTTGGCGGTGAGCGAGGGATTCGAACCCTCGATACAGATTTAAGCCCATATGCTTCCTTAGCAGGGAAGTGCCTTCGACCACTCGGCCAGCTCACCGTTTTAAACGAGTACTACATTACTACTCAGACACAGCATTGCTACTGCATCGAAGGGCGCCATAGTACTTGAAAACCCTTAGTAAATCAACGCAAAATTAAAGAATGTTTTTAGTCAGCTCAGGCATCATCCAAAGCAAAAGCTTTGTGCAATACACGCACTGCCAATTCCATATATTTTTCTTCGATCACGACCGCGATCTTGATCTCGCTGGTGGAGATCATCTGGATATTGATGCCCTCTTCTGCCAGGGTACGGAACATCTGGCTGGCAATACCGACGTGTGAACGCATGCCGACACCGACCACGGAAACTTTGGCGATCTTGTCGTCACCGCTGATCTCACGCGCCTGGATATGCCCCTGCACTTTATCGCGCAAAATACTCAGCGCCTTGTTCATTTCATTCTTGTGCACGGTGAAGGTAAAGTCGGTGGTGCCGTCTGCGCCTACGTTCTGGATGATCATGTCGACATCGATATTGGCATCAGCCACCGGGCCCAGGATCTGATAAGCGATGCCTGGTTTATCTGGCACACCTGCCACAGTCACTTTTGCCTCATCGCGGTTGAACGCGATACCGGAGATGATTGGATCTTCCATGTTTCCCTCATTTTCTTCAAACGTAATCAGTGTGCCATCGCCTTCTTCTTCAAAGCTGGAGAGCACACGTAGTTTCACTTTATATTTACCGGCAAATTCCACTGAGCGGATCTGCAATACTTTGGAGCCTTGCGAAGCCAGCTCCAGCATTTCTTCAAAGGTGATCTTTTCGAGGCGGCGCGCTTCAGGCACCACGCGCGGGTCTGTGGTGTAAACGCCATCGACATCGGTGTAGATCTGGCATTCGTCAGCACCCAGGGCCGCAGCCAGGGCGACGCCGGTGGTATCAGAGCCGCCACGACCCAGGGTCGTGATATTGCCATTGGCATCCACCCCCTGAAAGCCAGCCACCACACAGACATAACCTTCATCCAGGTCTTTTTTCAGGTTGTGCTGGTCTATATCCAGGATACGTGCCTTGGTATGCGCATCATCGGTCAGTATCCTCACCTGGGCGCCGGTAAAGCTTTTGGCTTTGATGCCCAGCTCAGACAAAGCCAGCGCCGTCATGCCTATGGTGACCTGCTCACCAGTAGACAGCATCACATCCAGCTCGCGCGGGTCCGGGTCCGGCATGATTTCTTTGGCCAGTGCTATCAGGCGATTGGTTTCGCCGGACATGGCCGACACCACCACGACCACCTGGTGGCCCATGGCTTTATAGCGCGCAACGCGCCTTGCCACATTGCGGATACGCTCAGGGTTTGCGACTGAGGTTCCACCATATTTTTGTACGATTAATGCCATTATTTCGCTCTAACTATCAAATAAATGCTAACTATAAATTAATTTAATTTTTGCTTTACCCACTCAGGCACACTGGCCAGCGCCTGTGGCAACTGGCTGGCATCCGTGCCGCCGGCCATGGCCATATCCGGCTTGCCACCACCCTTGCCACCGACCTGGCCTGCCACATGGTTGACCAGCTCGCCTGCCTTGAGCTTGCCGACCAGGTCTGCCGTGACCCCGGCCGCCAGGCTCACTTTGCCATCAGACACACTGGCCAGCACGATCGCGGCTGATTTCAGTTTGTCTTTGAGCTTATCCATGGTTTCGCGCAAGGTATTGGCATCTGCGCCTTCCAGATTGGCTGCCAGCACTTTGATACCCTGGATGTCCTGCGCCTGACCAAGCAAGTCATCGCCTTGTGCGCTGGCGAGTTTAGACTTTAATCTTGCCAGTTCTTTTTCTAAAGCCCTGACGTTATCCAGCACCTGGGTGATCTTTGCCGGGAGCTCCTGCGCCGGCGCTTTCAATTCGCCAGCCACGCGGTTGATCAAGGCCTGCTGCGCCTGCACCAGCTTGAGTGCGCCTACACCAGTGGTCGCCTCGATACGGCGCACACCGGCAGCCACACCACTTTCGGCAGTGATCTTGAACAGGCCGATATCACCTGTACGGCTGACATGGGTGCCACCACATAATTCTCTGGAGCTACCGATATCCAGCACGCGCACCTCATCACCATACTTCTCGCCAAACAGCATCATGGCGCCGGTTTGTTGCGCAGCCTCTATATCCATCAGCTTGGCCAGCGTGTCGGTATTTGCGAGCACTTCGGCATTGACGATGGCCTCGACTGTTGCGATCTGTGCATCGGTGACCGGGGCATTGTGTACAAAGTCAAAGCGGGTTTTTTCAGTATCAACCAGGCTGCCTTTTTGCTGCACATGTTCACCCAGCACTTCACGCAAGGCTTTATGCATCAAATGGGTGGCAGAGTGGTTACGCATGGTGGCGTGGCGCGCGGGCAGATCTACCTTGGCAGTCAAGGCATCGCCCACAGACAAAGTGCCGGTTTTCAGCACACCATGGTGGCCAAACACTGCGGCCTGGATCTTCTGGGTATCTTCCACGGCAAAAATACCATGGGCAGATTTGAGTTCACCGCTGTCACCGATCTGGCCACCAGATTCGGCATAGAAAGGTGTGTCATCCAGCACCACCACGCCGATGTCACCTTCATTCAATGATTTGACCGGGCTAGCGTCTTTGTATAGGGCCAATACCCTGGCCGGGGTTTCAAGTTTTTCATAGCCATGAAAACTGGTAGCCTGGCCTTCATATTCCAGGTTTTGCGCCATCTTGAATTTACCAGCCGCCCGTGCCTGCTCTTTCTGGCGCGCCATGGCTGCGTCAAAACCAGCGGTATCGACGGTCACGCCACGCTCGCGGCAAATATCAGCTGTCAGATCGAGAGGAAAGCCAAATGTATCGTGCAGTTTAAAGGCCAGATCACCATTGAAAATGGCAGGCTTGGCCGCCAGTTCGGTTTCCAGTATCTGCATGCCGTTTTCTATCGTTTCGAAGAAACGGTCTTCTTCCTGCTTGAGCACTTCGACTATGCGTGCCTGGTTGCTGACCAATTCAGGATAAGCTTCGCCCATCTCCAGCACCAGGTCTGCCACCAGTTTGTGGAAGAAGGCAGCTCTGGAGCCCAGCTTGTAGCCATGGCGTATCGCGCGGCGTATGATGCGGCGCAGCACATAGCCACGGCCTTCGTTACCGGCGATCACGCCATCGGCGATCAGGAAAGAACAGGCGCGGATATGGTCGGCCAGCACTTTAAGTGACGGACTATCCAGATCTGCTGTATTGGTTTCGCGCGCCGCGGCTTTGATCAATGCCTGGAACAGATCGATCTCGTAGTTGGCATGTACGCCTTGCAATACTGCAGAAATACGCTCCAGCCCCATGCCTGTATCGACAGAAGGTTTAGGCAGCGGATGCATGACACCCGCTTCATCGCGGTTGAACTGCATGAACACGTTGTTCCAGATCTCGATAAAGCGATCGCCATCTTCATCCGGGCTGCCAGGCGGGCCGCCAGGAATATGTGCACCGTGATCGTAGAAGATCTCGGTACAGGGGCCGCAGGGGCCGGTGTCGCCCATCATCCAGAAGTTATCAGAGGCATACCGAGCACCCTTGTTATCGCCTATGCGCACGATTTTGTCGGCAGGCACGCCTATCTCCTGGTGCCAGATGTCATACGCTTCGTCATCCTCGGCGTAGACAGTGACCATCAGGCGCTCTTTGGGCAAGGCATACACTTGTGTCAGCAGCTCCCAGGCGAAAGTGATCGCGTCGCGCTTGAAGTAATCGCCAAAACTGAAATTACCCAGCATCTCAAAAAAGGTATGGTGGCGCGCGGTATAACCTACATTTTCCAGGTCATTGTGCTTGCCGCCGGCGCGCACACATTTTTGCGAAGAAGTCGCACGCGTGTAGGCGCGTTTATCAAAGCCGAGAAACACGTCCTTGAACTGGTTCATGCCGGCATTGGTGAACAGCAGGGTCGGGTCGCCATGCGGCACCAGCGAGCTGGAAGCCACGACCTGATGGCCTTTAGAAGCAAAAAAATCCAGGAATGCCTGGCGGATCTGTTTGCTGCTGGGGTTACTGCCGTAACTAACTGTGGTCTTCTGCGCTGTCATCTTCTGCGTGTCTATTCAAAATTTTTTTAATTACATCAAACGTAAAGCCCCGGCTCTGCAAAAATCTGGCCTGTTTTGCCCAGTCTTCACGCGTGGTCGGGGACGCTTTAAACTTTTTGCGCCAGACTTCACTGGCGCGTTCTGCTTCATTCACCTGCAAGACTGCCACGGCCTCAGCCACCAGCGCATCATCCACGCCCTTCTCGCGCAGCTCATTGGCTACCCGGGCAGCGCCGAACTTGGCCTGGCGGGCATGCAGCATTTGCTCGGTATAACGGGCATCGCTTAACCAGCCACGCGTTTTGAAGTCTGCGATCAGTGCGTCTATATCGTCGCTGTCGCTGGCATAGCCTTTCAGTTTCTGCGCCAGTTCAGCTGCGGCGTATTCCCGCTTGCTTAAGTACTCCAGGGCGCGCTGGCGCAGTGACTTTTCAGGCTGCTGACGCAAGTGGTTTAATCATCCTCAGTTCTGGCGGCGGTCATGCCATCTGCCAGGATATTGGAATTGGCACGGATCTGCGCTTCGATCTCAGCGGCGATGGCTGGGTTCTCACGCAGGAATTCCTTGGCGTTTTCTTTACCCTGGCCTATCTTCTCGCCTTTGTAGCTATACCAGGCACCGGCTTTTTCTACCAGTTTGGCATTAGAACCTAACTCGATCACTTCGCCCAGACGTGAGATACCTTCACCGTACATGATGTCGAATTCAGCCTGTTTAAACGGTGGCGCGACTTTGTTCTTGATGACTTTGACACGTGTCTCGGAACCTGTGACTTCATCACCCTTTTTGATTGCGCCGGTACGGCGTATATCCAGACGCACCGAGGCGTAGAATTTAAGCGCGTTACCACCAGTAGTGGTTTCCGGGTTGCCGAACATCACGCCTATCTTCATACGGATCTGGTTAATAAAGATCACCAGCGTATTGGTACGCTTGATGTTACCAGTCAGCTTGCGCAAGGCTTGTGACATCAGGCGCGCCTGCAGGCCCATATGGCTATCGCCCATTTCGCCTTCGATTTCGGCCCGCGGCGTCAGGGCGGCAACCGAGTCGACCACCACGATATCCACAGAACCCGAGCGCACCAGCATATCGGCGATCTCCAGTGCCTGCTCGCCAGTGTCCGGCTGCGAGATCAACAGGTCAGGCACATTCACGCCCAGTTTGGCCGCATATTGCGGGTCCAGCGCATGTTCGGCATCGATAAATGCGGCGACACCCCCCAGTTTCTGCATTTCGGCGATCACTGACAGGGTCAGCGTGGTTTTGCCTGAAGACTCAGGGCCATAGATCTCGACAATACGCCCGCGTGGCAAACCACCTACGCCAAGGGCGATATCCAGGCCTAATGAGCCGGTCGATACCACCTGTAAATCTTCGCCGATATCAGCATCGCCCATACGCATGATAGAGCCTTTGCCAAACTGCTTTTCAATCTGGGAAAGTGCGGCGGCGAGTGCTTTGCTTTTGTTGTCATCCATGGTGTTGCCTTTTGTGTGTGAGGGAAAAGCGCTTTTCGTTTAAACGCTATATAATCAGATAAATAACTGCTAATTATTTCATAAATCGACCATCAGTGATATGGCATTCGAACGATTAATGCAGTGAATTGTCAACCGTAATAAGGCGTACACGTTTATGAGCAAGAAAGCATGAATCGTTTTCCGTGAGAGGAGCCTTTATGAACATCGTTAAATACATTTTAGGAATCGCGTTGAGCGGCATGGCGGCATTATCTGCGCAAGCCGACCCTAACTGGTCAGTCGGCGTCGTTGTCGGCAACCCTTACGCGCCTCCGCCTGTATATTATGCACCGCCACCGGTGTATTACGCGCCACCGCCAGTGGTGGTCTACCGTCATCCGCAAAGCAGCTATTACACTGCGCCAGGTTATGCTTATGTGCCACCAGCGCCAGGCTTTATCCAGTTTGGTTATGGTAACGGCTATCGCGGTTATGACCGCGGTCCGCGAGGTGGTCCACGCGGCGGCTGGGGTCGTGGCGGCCATGATCACGGCCACCATCACCATTGATGCTGAGCGGCTGCCCTATTCGGCACCTGTTCTAACCAGGCTAAGCAAGCCTGTCAGCACATGGCTGGCAGCTTGCTGGCGTATGGCAGCTCTATCCCCGGTAAAATAACGCGTTTCTACCACCTGTTTACCTGTTTGCCCTGAATCCGCACGTATCGCCCAGGCGAAACACACGGTGCCCACCGGCTTTTGTATAGACCCGCCAGCAGGGCCTGCAATGCCGGTGACTGCAGCACTGATATGGGCAAGGCTGTGCTGTATCGCACCAGTCGCCATTGCCTGTGCCACTGGCTCACTCACCGCACCATGCGCCTGAATCAGCGCATCCGGCACACTTAACATCTCTACTTTCGCAGCATTGCTATAAGTCACAAAGCCACGGTCGAACCAGGCAGAACTACCCGCTATGGCGGTGACCTCCTGGGCCAGCATGCCGCCGGTACACGATTCTGCCAGCGCCAGCTGCCAGCCTTTGGCCAATAGCGCCTGGCCCAGATCCGCACTCAGGGTTGCTAGCGCTTGCATTACAAGTACCTTTGCATGAGTTGCAATACCACGATGGCCATCACTGCCGCCAGGCCATCATCCAGCATGACACCGAAACCACCGCCTATGTGCCGGTCTGCCCAGCTGATAGGGTAAGGCTTCCAGATATCAAACAGGCGGAATAACGCAAATGCAGCGACTGCCCAGGCCCAGGTCGCGGGCACGGTCACCAGTATCGCCGCCATGGCGACGATCTCATCCCAGACGATGGCACCATGATCGCTGACGCCAAGCGCGCGGCCGGTAAATGCACAACACCAGATACCAAACACGAACAGCAGCAGCAACGCCAGCCATTGTTGCCAGATGGGTAACTGCATGATGCTCCAGAACAGCGGAAAACCCAGCAAAGTACCGGCCGTGCCCGGCGCTTTGGGAAACAGGCCGCTGCCCAGACCCAGGCTGAGAAAATGCAAGGGATGCGAGAGCAGCAGCGCTAGATCCGGCTCGCCAGGTGTCAGCTGTCTAGTCAAAATGCACATAGCCTTTCTGCGATAGCTCAATAGTAGTTTCACCATTGCGCACGGTCAGACCTGGCGCCTGAGTGACACTACCTATGCGGCTTAAAGGGAGTGCCAGTGTGCGTGCCAGTGCCAGCAGTTGCTCGCGTCGCTGGGGCGCAGCGGTAAAACACAGCTCATAATCATCCCCCCCGGTCAGCACCGCTTGCTGCATGACTGAATCTGGCAGTCGGGAGTGACGCAATTCCGGCCTGGGCAGCAAGGCCCAATCCAGGCTGGCGCCTTTGGCCGACGCTTGCAATATATGGCTTAAATCTGCCAGCAGTCCATCTGAGATATCGAGCGCCGCATGCGCAATCTCCTGCAATGCCAGACCTAGCGCCACGCGCGGTTGCGGCAGGTGCATGGCAGGGGCAAGGTCAGCGACATCTTCGGCATGCAGATCCAGCCTGCCCAGCCGCTGTTGCAGCCATAAAGCAGCTTTTCCCGGTGTGCCACTGACCCAGATATCATCGCCAGCCTGCGCCCGGTCGCGTCGGATGGCTTTACCCACAGGCACTTCGCCAAAAATATTGATAGAGATATTCAATGGTCCGCGCGTGGTATCGCCACCGATCAGGGAGACTGCATAAGTATCGGCACAAGCGAACAGGCCCTGGCTGAATGCGCTCAGCCAGCCTGCATCTATCTCAGGCAAGGCGATCGATAATGTAGCCCATTTGGGGTTTGCGCCCATCGCCGCCATATCACTGACATTGACTGCCATGGCTTTCCAGCCGATGGCGTAAGGGTCAGCGTCAGCAAAAAAATGCGTGCCAGACACTGACATATCGGCAGAAATGGCCAGTTGATGGCCGGGGGTGACACTGATCAATGCGGCATCATCACCCACGCCCAGATCCGCTGTGCTCAAACCGGCCGGCCCGGGGCGGGTGAAATATTGCGCGATAAGATCGAATTCAGCCACGGCGTTTCTTCCACCAGCGCTGTAATAGCAGGACCACTGCCCATGCCAATGCGATGCCGACCATGTCGGCGTACCAGTCATAAATACTAGGTTGTCGCGTGGTAGTCATCACACCTTGCAATATCTCCATCAGGGCACCAAAGGCAGTTAAGCCGACAGCGATAGCCAGCCGGTGTGCGGGGAAAGCCATCAGGCCCCAGAATGTCACCCCGCCAAAAGCAATAATATGCTCTATTTTATCTTTGTACAGCGAGCCGTCATTGCTGGGCGGCATCTCCATTAATAACAGATAGGTGAGTAGACTGAAACACGCGATAAAGATCAGCGTGGCGATGCTTTTGTAATTCATGATTCAATTATTCTTTAAACAATTATTCTTTAATTGGGGCAGTTGGACGCTGGGCAGATTTGGGCCTGAAGGATTTAACGATAGCGTCTGCGGTTTCCAGGTAGGGCATGGGCTGGCTGTCAGTTGCCAGTAGATCCAGGCAATAAGGGACGGCGGCAAAGATACCTGGCACCAGCACTTTGCCATCAGCGTCTTTCAACCCTTCCAGGGTTTCCTGTATAGACTTGGGCTGGCCTGGCAGATTGATGATCAGGCATTGCTTGCGGATCACCGCTACCTGGCGCGACAAAATGGCCGTAGGCACAAAACGCAGGCTGATCTGGCGCATCTGTTCGCCAAAGCCCGGCATCTCGCGGTCGGCGATCGCCAGCGTCGCCTCGGGTGTGACATCCCTGAGCGCAGGCCCGGTGCCACCGGTGGTGAGTATCAGGTGACAATGCGCGTCATCGACCAGCTGCCTGAGTGTTTCCGAGATGGTGACCTGCTCGTCCGCGATCAGGCGGCTGACGGTTTCATAGGGTGATAGCAGGGTTTTTTCCAGCCAGGAAGACAGCGTGGGAATGCCCTTGTCTTCATACACGCCTTGAGATGCGCGATCGCTGATGGACACCAGCCCTATGCGCGTGGATTGTGCTTGCATAACTTTTGGTCTGTCAGGGTTGAGGTTTATATTGCATGGATATGGCTCGCACAGCCCCGGATAGTATTGCCAGGGATTGAATTGCCCAAGATGGAATTGCTGGGAATCCAGGTGGTCTGTGTTAATGTACCAGCACATCATAACATTACCCGGCACATCAGTCAGACTAAAAGGTGTCATTGATTATGGAGAAAACCGATGAAAGTTTTATGCACCACAGCGCATTTGACCTCTGAGCCCAGCGCATCAGGCAGAGGCTTTTACAGCTTGCTAGTGCTGGCAGCGATGACCCTGTGCATGACTGCGCCAGCCGCTTTTGCCGATGACAATCTGTATGCCAAAAACTACCAGGCACAAAACCAGGGCAATCTGCATTCACTGCAAGCCAGCCCGGAACCCGAGTTACTGAGCGGGAATCGCCGTGATGATGACAATATCACCATGCTGGAAGATGGCTACGACCTCATGGGTTTCAGCGGTTTTGAAGCCGGAGAAGTGCCGCCGGCACAGGCGCTTGACCATGGCCGCGCCATACAGGCGGACAAGATCCTGGTCTACGTCAAAAAAGCCGGCAATGCCTCGCCTTCCTCAAAAATGGAAGTGATCAAGGAGGCCATCAAAAAAGGGCAATCGCTGACTGAAAAAGATGTGGCTGCCCAACCCGGCAAATATCGCTATTACGCGACTTTCTGGGCCAAGTTACCGCCGCCGGTACTGGGCGTGCATGTGATCAAACTGGTGCCCCGCCCCTCCTCGCCGGCCGGTGAAGAGCCGGAGACTGCCCCCTCTGCAGAAGGTGTGCGTGTCATCGCCGTGATCCATGGTTCTGCTGCCGAGCAGGCTGGATTGTTACGCGGTGACCACCTGCTGAGTATCAATCAGGAGAAAGTAAATGATGCCGCGACCTTGTCCAGCCTGGTCAGGCGCTACAAGGGTAGTCGCGTGACCATGAATATACAGCGAAAAACCGAACCCCTGGCCTTGCAAGTGACGCTATAAGCGCAGCTTTAAACTGCACATTGTCACCCCTATAAAAAACAGAAAGTGTTTCACATGTTTCAAACTACCTTCGACCACCAGGCGGCCCGCGTCGCCTCAGGTCAACTCGACGACATTGCGTTTTTGCGCGCATTGGTTGAGGATATCCGCCCGCACCAGGTCACAGATACCGAGAGTGCCAGCAAATCCATACAGGCCCTGTGTTTTCTGTTACAGCAGCAACCGCAATTCGCCCTTGCCTTACGCAACAGCATCTTGCGTCTGCTGGATGAAAAAAGTGTCATTTCACTTTATTCAGAGCACGGCATACAGTCTGACCTGGGCTTTTTTACCGAGATCTACCGCCGGTTCTCGCACAAGCTGTTGCCAGAAGTGCCTGACCCCAGATACCTGAAAGATGTCTTCGGGCAGATTTTTTACCGCAACAGTGATGCTTATTGGGTCACCGGCGTGCCAAATACCGTCTGGCGCGACTTTATGCATACCCTGGCGCTGGGTGAGGGTAACCATGCGCAGCAGTTAAGTTGCACCCAGGAATTAAAGGATGCGCTGCAAGTGCTTTCCTACCGCCTGTCGGCCTCTGGCCTGGACCCTGAGCTGATCCTGCAGCATGAGGATCTGGAGAATAATGACTCGCCGTTTATCACGCAGAATATAGAGATACAGAAATTCCTCACCCTGACGCTGATCAGCGCCGACGATATCCAGCATCTGTACGAAGTGCTCAAGCGCTGCGAGCAACTGACCAATGATATCCGCAAAGCCAATGCCAAGACCGGCACCAGCATTTCGCTGACTGCGCTGATGCAGCGTATGCTGCAGCAGATACACCGCATGCAGTTACTGGTGGATATTCTGCATGGCCTGCTGCTCAAGCACGATGTCAGCGATGCCATCACCCACCTGTTCAAACAGCTGGTGTATGCAGAATGCAAAAAGAATAACCTTTCAGATTACTGGCGCCAGAACACCGAGTTGCTGGCCTTGCGCGTGACTGAAAATGCCAGCCACACCGGCGAACACTATATCGCCCAGCACCGGCAGGAGTATTACAAACTGATGGGTTCGGCCATGGGTGCCGGGGTGATCATTGCCTTTATGGCCATGTTCAAGATCATCATCGCCAGTTATCACTTCGCGCCATTGGCAGAAGCTATTTTCTTCAGCCTGAATTATGGGCTGGGTTTTGTATTGATCCACCTGCTGCATTTTACCGTCGCCACCAAACAGCCGGCGATGACCGCCGCCACCATCGCGGCGACCATAGACGATGACGGCCAGGACAGCAAGAACATCCACAGCCTGGTCAACATCGTGGCGCAAACCACCAGCAGCCAGACCATCGCCATTCTGGGCAATGTCATCGTAGTGATCCCGATGGCGATGTTGATAGACTGGCTGGTGGTGCAATACAGCGGCCACCATTTTATCGGCGAGGCCAAAGCGCATATATTGCTGGATTCGAATAACCCGCTGATCAGCCTGAGCGCACTCTATGCTGCAGTGGCAGGCGTTTGCCTGTTCCTCTCCGGCCTGATCGCTGGCTACCATGACAACCTGGCCGCCTATAACCGCATCCCGGAACGCATTGCCAACCTGCCCAGCTTGCAACGCTGGCTGGGCAAAGAGCGCCTGTCGCGTATCGCCGACTATATACGCCACAATCTGGGTGCACTGGCCGGGAATTTTTACTTTGGTTGCCTGCTAGGTTTCGCTTCCGGCCTGGGTGTCATGCTGGGCCTGCCGCTGGATATCCGCCATGTCACGTTTGTGGCGGCTTTTTCAGGCTATGCCTTTTCGGCGCTGGACTTTCAGTTGAGTTACTACCTGCTGGGCACAGCCTTGCTAGGCATAGTGGTGGTGGGTACGGTGAATCTGCTCACCAGCTTCGGCCTGGCTATCTTCGTGGCCATGAAATCACGGCAGGTGCGCTACCGTCACTGGAAAGCTTTTGCGCTGGAACTGATGACCTTGCTTTATCGCCAGCCGTGGAGATTCCTGCTGCCGCCGAAAAGAAGTTAAGCCTGGCTGTTTGAATCAGCGGCGGCCGGGTCTGGCGTTTTTTCTATTAAAAAATGAAATATGCCGCTCTCTTTTTTAAAAGACAGCAAGGTCACCGGGTGATTGCTGATCAGGTTGCGGATATTCTGCTCGCTGCCCAATGCCGTCGTTTTAACCAGGATCACCTGCCCGGATGCCAGGGCATCCAGGGCAGTCTTGGTTCTTAACATCGGTTCCGGGCTTTCCAGGCCGGTTAAATCCAGTTCTTCCACATGGTGCTGCGCTATGTTCCCTTGCTGCATTGTGATCCCCTGCTGGCTGGCCTTTGGTGCAAGTGCACCAGCCGTTTCTAATTAATAATGGTTATTTAACGCATGCCTAAGCGTATTCAACCCCGGTACAGCCGCCCATCTTAAAGGCGGCAGACCTGGCGACGGATACTACTCAGCCAGCTCATCCGGCGCACTGTGTGCACCTTCAGCCAGCTCGCGTATCATTTTGAATAATTCACGGCTGCTTTTTGGTGGCTTGTTGGCAGCCAGCTCTTTTTGCGCATTGCGTATCAAGGTACGCATCTGCTGCACATCGGTACGCGGGTATTCCAGCAGAAATAATTCAAACGCTTTTGCGTCTTCTATCAGGCGGGTGCGCCAGCGCTCCATCTGGTGAAAGCGCGCATTCTCTTCGATGTGCTTGCCTTCCCACTTTTGCAACTGTTCAACGATAGGCGCCAGGTCTATGTCGCGCATCAAGCGGCCTATATACTGCAACTGGCGGCGGATGGCGCCGTTGGCAGTGAGCCGTTTCGCCTCGACGATGGCGTCATTCAGGGCTTCATCCAGCTGTAACTTCTTTAATCTGTCTTTAGGCAGTTCCAGTAATTGCCTACCGATTTCCTGCGCGGCGTCAGCCTCTGCTTTCAATTTGGTTTTACTGGGAGGGGAATCATCAAGCGGTTCTGCGGTCATGGTAAAAGCAATCTCTGCCAAATCACGGTATGATACCAGCTTTAACTGCCAAGCAAGAAACAAGCGCTCATAGCATGCAACTGGAACAACTCAAACAAATCTCGCAAGACATCATTCAATTGGCCAGGCTGTCAGGCGCCAGCAGTGCAGAAGCAGAAGTGAGTTTTGGCACCGGCCAGAACGTCTCGGTCCGTCAGGGCGAGACAGAAAATATCGAATACAACCGCGATAAAGGCTGCTCGGTGACGGTTTATTTCGGCCAGAGAAAAGGCTATGCCAGCACCTCTGACCTGAGTGCGCAAGCACTTAAAGACACGGTGGAAGCCGCCTGCAATATTGCCAAATACACCGCTGAAGACCCTTTCTGCGGCTTGGCCGATGCCGAGCGCATGGCGACCGAGTTCCCTGACCTGTCACTGCATCACCCGTGGTCTATCGATGTAGAGCAGGCGCTGGCATTAGCCAGCCGTTGCGAAGCAGCCGCGCTGGCGGTTGACCCCCGTATCAGCAACAGTGAAGGCGCCAGCATCTACAGCCAGAGCGGCGCGTTTGCCTATGCCAACAGCCATGGTTTTGTCGGCGGCTACCCTAGCTCACGCCACAGCATCAGCTGTTCGGTGATCGCCGAATCCAACAATCAGATGCAGCGCGACTACTGGTATAGCAGTGCCCGCGATGCGCATGACCTGGAGTCGCCGGAACAAGTCGGCCAGGTCGCCGGCTCGCGCACGGTCAAAAGACTGGATGCGCGTGCTATCAAAACCGGCCAATACCCGGTGCTGTTTGAAGCCCCGCTGGCCGGTGGCCTGATAGGCACACTGCTCAGCGCTATTTCCGGCGGCAATCTTTACCGTAAATCCTCATTCTTGCTGGATAGCCTGGGGCAGACCATCGCCAGCCCCCTGCTGCATATCACCGAAGACCCTTTCATCCGCAAAGGTGCAGGCAGCAGCCCGTTTGATAATGAAGGGGTGGCCTGCCAACAGCGTACCCTGGTCGAAAATGGCGTGTTGCAAGGTTATTTGCTGGGCAGTTATTCGGCGCGCAAGCTGGGCATGCAATCGACTGGTAATGCCGGAGGTGCGCATAACATCCTGGTGCGCTCAACCGGGCAGTCACTGCAGCAGTTGTTGCAGACACTGGATACCGGCTTGCTGGTGACCGAACTACTGGGTCATGGCATGAATATGATCACTGGTGACTACTCACGCGGTGCCGCAGGTTACTGGGTAGAAAAAGGTGTGATCGTACACCCGGTGGAAGAGATCACCATCGCCAGCAATATGCAGGAGATGCTGAAAGGTATTATCGCCATAGGCAACGACATTATCCCGAACAGCTCAAAATCGACTGGCTCGATACTGATAGAGAGAATGACCATCGCCTCTGCCGAATAAGCCGGCCGTGACTTAAATCAACACAGTAGCATCAATAAAAAAAGGCTTTGCATAGATGCAAAGCCTTTTTTATTAAGCTGCCTGTTAATTACGCAGCTGCCTACCGTTTTTTATTTTGCAGGGGCTTCCAGTGTCAGCAAGGTCTCATCGACCCCGGCCACTACATCGGCTGCATCACCTTCCAGCACTGCAGGCTGCTGACTGACCTGGTCAAGCAGCGGTGGCAATAGCTCTTGAGATTCTGTCGCCGCCGGGGTTTCAGTGTTCTCTGCTGCCACATCAGGCGTGGCTGGCTCAGTCGCGACAGGGATCTCTTCCACTGCCACTGGCTGGGCTTCGCTAGTCAGCGCGCCGGCATTTTCTTCTATAGGTGCATCTGACTGCAACACCACCGTGTCAGCAGGGGCTGCCTGCTCTGCTGAAGTCGCCTTTGCTGGCTCTTCATCTTCAGGCTCAAACTCATCCTGCAGCAATTCACGTGGCACGATGCCATCCTGAACCTGGCTGGCACGACGTTGCAGGTAAGCATCACGCATAAATGCATATGGATCGATAGAGGCATCATCCACCAGGTCTTTGGCATCCAGCAGCTGGGTACGTTTGTCCACAAACTGTACTAAACGCACCTGGTTATGGGCACGGATCTGGCCAGTGTTGTGCAGATAAGTGATAGGGTCAGATGTCACGGTGTCAAAAGCCAGGCCACCGGCGTCACGCAGCGTGCTCGGGCCCAGGATAGGCAGCACCAGGTATGGGCCTGAACCTACACCCCAGTGACCCAGCGTCTGGCCAAAATCTTCCTGGTGTCTGGGAATATTGTCTTTGCTGGCAACATCGATAAAACCGGCGATGCCGAAAGTGGTATTGATGACAAAGCGGCCGGCATCGGTAAAGGCCTGCGCGAATTTCAGTTGCAGCAGGTCATTCACCACTGTGGTCAAGGTACCCAGGTTGCTGAAGAAGTTGCTGATGCCAGTACGCACTGGTGTGGGCGTCACTGCCTTGTAAGCCTTGGCAACCGGCTTCATGGCATATTGATCGACCACATCATTGAATTTGTATATTCCCCGGTTGACGCCTTCCAGCGGGTCTTTATTGGCGGTTGCACAGCCAGAAAGACCTACGAGTACGGCGATCAATAAAACGGATTTTAGTTTTTTCATATTTTTCATTATATTTAGATGAAGCAAATTGGTATAAATGCCTTTATAAAAGTTAATCATGGCATGTAAGAAGCTTATCTATCCTACAAATACCCTGCAACCACATTAACGGCGCCCGCCATGAATTTTGAAGGGCGATCACGCTTTGTGACCTACAACGAAAACCTTACTGCCACCTTACCAACCGCAGCGTAAAACGAGTTTATTCTACATCAAATGTCATTTTTGCTTCACATTATTTTTGTATAGCTCTAGCGCCTGCTGCCGCTGTACAGCATGGTTCACCAGAGGCAGCGGATAGTCCACTTCAGGCATGGTCACCAGCTGATGTTTCTTGTCTGGCGTGCCTGCCCAGGGCGCATGTATCAGCTTGTTATCCAGCGCTGCCAATTCAGGCACATATTTACGAATAAACTTGCCCTGTGCATCAAACTTTTCCGACTGCGATTGCGGGTTGAAGATCCTGAAATAGGGTTGCGCGTCACAGCCGGTTGAAGCCGCCCATTGCCAGCCACCATTGTTGGCAGCAAAATCAAAATCAATCAACTTTTCGGCAAAATACTGCTCGCCCCAGCGCCAGTCTATCAGCAGGTCTTTGACCAGGAAACTGGCCACCACCATGCGCAAACGATTATGCATATAGCCGGTCTGGTTGAGCTGACGCATGGCGGCATCCACTATTGGGAAACCGGTGCGCCCCTCGCACCAGGCAGCAAACCAGTCGCTGTCGTTCGTAAAAGGCAGCTGCTCATATTCGGGCCGGTAAGCACGTCTTTCCAGTTGCAGATCGGGCCGGTGGTAACAGACCTGGAAATAAAAATCGCGCCATATCAACTCACTTAACCAGGTGGCGGCACCGGCATTGCCAGCCAGCGACAATTGCCAGGCTGCGTGCGCCAACTGGCGGATAGAGATGGTGCCAAAACGCAGATGCACCGACAAATAAGAGACACCTTTGATAGCGGGATAGTTGCGTGCCTGCTCGTAATCTTCTATGCGCTGCAAAAAGTCGTGAAACAGCTGCTGCGCGCCGGTGATGCCGGTCGGCAAACGCATGCTTTTTAAGTTAGTGCGGGAGAAGCCCAGGCTTTCCAGTGATGGCATGTCTTCTGCGGGCAGGCTGGCCAGACTGGAAAGATAGCGCTGCACTGGATAGGCTTTGAGGTAAAACGCATTCAATTTGGCCAGGTGGGCTCTTTTATAAGGGGTGAATACCCCATAAGGCTTGCCGGTCTGGGTCAGGATCTCGTCCTGCTCGAACAGCACCTGGTCCTTGAACAGATGCAGGGTACGCCCGGCAGTTAATAAAGCCTGCGCCACCTGCTCGTCGCGCGCTGTCGCCAGCGGCTCGTAATCGCGATTGGCATATACGGCAGCGACTTCCAGCTGCTGCGCCAGCCTGGGGATCTCGGCCTGCGCCTGGCCATGACGGACCAGCAGATCGCCGCCCGCTGCCTGCAGCGCCTGCTTAAGCTCGCAGACACTCTCCCAGATGAATTCCAGCCGCCGGTCGTGCTTGTCAGACAGGGCATCCAGGATATCACTATCGAACACGAACGCCACATAGACCTGCTGGTGTCGCTTTAACGCGTGATACAAGGCGGCATGATCTTCCATGCGCAAGTCGCGACGCAACCAGACCAAAGCTTTAGACATGATTATTCCCGGTGATAAGGATGACCACTTAGGACCGTATGCGCGCGATAGAGTTGCTCGGCCAGCATCACCCGCACCATGCCGTGCGGCATGGTCAGTTTGGAAAGGCTGAATAACCACTGCGCCTGCGCCTTCAATTGCGCATGCAAACCATCCGCCCCGCCAACCACCAGCGACACGTCGCGCCCCATCTCCTGCCAGCTTTTCAACTTGTCGGCCAGCTGCAGGGTAGTCACCGCCTGGCCACGCTCATCCAGCGCCACCAGGTAATCTTTACCGGCGACTTCGAGGATACGTTTGGCCTCTGCCTCTTGCACGACTTCGCTATTTTTGCCTGCCGCGCGCTTGTCGGGCTTGATCTCTATGATGCGCGTTTCCAGCTCGCGCGGCATGCGTTTCAGATATTCGGCACAGGCAGATTCGACCCAGTCAGGCATTTTATGTCCCACCGAGATGATATTCAGTTTCATACGCGGATGACGACAGTGTTGGAAAGCAGGAGAGGCTGCGCGCAGTTACACTTAAAACCGTGGTGACCCTGCAAGGCCACGCCAGTGAAAGTGTTGAGTACGGTTTGCACCCTGCTCTGCGCGCACATAGTGCAGATAAGCTTGATTAAGCGGCTGAAGCTGCGCGTCGCGATTGCGACTCGCTCCATAATTGCTCTAGGTTGTAGTAGGCACGGGTAGCCGGCACCATGACATGGATAACGATCTCGTCCAGATCGACCAATACCCATTCACCGTCTTTTTCACCTTCGATGCCACGTGCGTCAACGCCTTTTTCTTTCAGTTTTTCGCGCACATTATCGGCGATCGCCTTGCACTGGCGCGTCGAATTACCGCTCGCTACTATCATGTAACTGGTAAGCGTGGTCAGCTTGTGCACATCCATGACGGTAATATCAAAGGCTTTAATATCTTCCAGCGCGTCGACGACGGCCAGTTTCATCTCCTCCAGGGAGATGGTTTTATCTATAGGTTGCATAGGCACACTCAATGGGATTCAGGCAGCTTGCGCCGGGATATGGTCTTTTAGTTCGACGATACGATTGTGCGTATCGACATAGACCAGTTGTGGATGAAAGTTGGCGAGCTCAGCTTCGGTGTACTGAGCATAGCAGGCGATGATGATCAGGTCATCCGGGTCTGCCTTGTGTGCAGCGGCACCATTGACAGAGATCACACCGGAGTGGCGCTCGGCGCGTATGGCGTAAGTGGTGAACCGCTCGCCATTGTTGATGTTGTAAATCTGGATCTGCTCGTATTCACGAATACTGGCAGCTTCCAGCAAGGCTTCATCGATAGCGCAACTACCCTCGTAGTGCAGCTCGCTGTGCGTGACCCGCACCCGATGCAGCTTTGATTTCAACATGGTTGTTTGCATTGCATCCCTTCAGTTAATTCCCCGCCAGCGCGGAAAAGGTCGTAATTATAAAGTTATCAATAGCTTAGCGCAAAATAATTTTCATAAAAACGTGACCATCCTTCTAAAGGTGAACTTCACAATTATCTATCAAACGTGTATTACCCAGTTTGGCCGCGGCCAGCACCACTAGTTCAGTTTGATCTGCTGCCGGTACACTCAGATCCTGTTGCGTACGGATCTCTACATAATCTGCCTGCCAGCCCTGCTGATTGAGTGCTGAAACCGCTTGTTCGGACAGGGCGGCGTAATCCCGCCGGCCACTCTGCAGCGCAGCCCGCAGCTGTTGCAACTGCGCATAGAGCTGGGCAGCCTGGGTCTTCTGTTCAGGCGTCAGATAACCATTACGCGAACTCATGGCCAAGCCTGAGGGTTCGCGCCTGGTGTCTACCCCCAGTATCTCGATCGCAAAGTTCAGCTGCCGCACCAGCGAGCGTATCACCATCAGTTGCTGGTAATCCTTTTTGCCAAACACGGCGAGGTCAGGCCTCACCATATGAAACAACTTGGTCACCACGGTCGCCACACCGGCAAAATGCCCGGGGCGGCTGGCGCCACACAATATATCTGCCAGTGGCGGCGGCTGCACCATGACTTGCTGTTGCAGACTCTGACCGTCAAAGTCAGGGTACATCTGCTCTACCGCCGGGGCAAACACCAGGTCTGCGCCCACCCCGCGCAACTGCTCGCAATCGGCCTGCAATGTGCGTGGATAACTGCCGAAATCTTCATTGGCGCCGAATTGCAAAGGGTTGACAAAGATACTCGCCACCACGATATCTGCCCGGTTTTTAGCCTGGCTGACCAGCTCGCAATGGCCGGCATGCAGATTACCCATGGTGGGGACAAAACCGATACGCTTGCCAGCGTGACCATCAAGAAAAGTGCGCATTTCGCGCAAAGTATGAAACAACTGCATGACTGGCTACTGGACCTCCGGGCGCCTGATATGAGTGCATTATATAACACCGCCCATTTTTTAACGGTCGGCAGCCGTAGATTGACAAGCAGGCAAGGCTACGCCTATAGTCGTTGATGCAATCTTGCTGTGAATAACAATTAAAGGAGTGGGAAGTTATGAGTGTGGCATCAGAATTTAAACAGTTTGCGCTAAAAGGCAACGTCATGGACCTGGCGGTCGGTGTGATCATAGGCGGCGCGTTTGGCAAAATCGTCGACTCCCTGGTGAACGACATCATCATGCCTATCATAGGCAAGATCTTTGGCGGTTTTGATTTCAGCAATATGTACATCCCGCTGAACGGACAGTCTGCCGACCTGGCACTGGTGGAAGCGAAAAAATTAGGCGCGGTGCTGGCCTATGGTAACTTTATTACCATAGTGCTCAACTTCATCATCCTGGCTTTTATCATTTTTCAAATGGTTAAATTCATGAACAGCTTGAAGGAAGCCGCACCACCGCCCGCGCCAGCTGCCACGCCTGAAGACATTCTGCTGTTACGCGAGATCCGTGACAACCTGAAAAAATAACACGCTTATTCTTTCGCATGAAATATAAAGGGCACCTGAGGTGCCCTTTATATTTACACATGCTAATCAAGCCAGGAATCAAGTTTACTGGCTAAAAAGGTTGCCCTTCGTAAGGCTGCACCTCGTAAGTCTGGCCCTGGCTCGCATCCGAACCATCATTATTCAGGAACACGATCACGCTTACCTGGTCATCAATGATATCCAGCTCGGTGGTCGGGTAAAATGCCCCCTGCTCGTCCTTGTTGATATTGTGGTAATGCCAGATAGACGCCACCACCCGGCCACTGTCTTTTAATTTCACATCTTCTGCACGCGCAGGCTCGCCCAGCAAGGCGATGATCTCAGCACGCTTGAGCTTGCTGACCGCATTCACAAAGCCCTGCTCGTCCTGAGGAAGTTTTTCGGCGGCGAGTTTTTCAGTGGTGGGGCCAGCCCAGACGGCGGGACTTAAACATACCAGCGCAGCCGCCAGCATAGAAAACCAAGATTGTGTTCTCATCTTAACGCTCCTTTTCAGATAGTCAGGCAATCAAAACAACCATTGGTTCGCGCCAGCGCCGCGCGACGAATACTACACAGACTCTATCGGGTAAGGCTCTTCCGGCAATTGCTCTATCAGCAGCACATGTACGCGACGGCTATCGGCATGCACCACAGTGACACTCAGGTTATCAATGCGTATCTGCTCGCCGCGTTTGGGCAAATGGCCGAAATGGTTGATCACCAGGCCACCCACAGTAGAGAACTCTTCATCGCTGAACTCGGTGCCCAGGGCCTCATTGAGCTCGCCGATCTCAGTCAGGGCCTTGACGCGATAGGTGGCAGCTTCTTGCTGGATGATATTGCCTTCGGTCTCGTCATCATCGTACTCATCCTCGATGTCGCCGACGATCTGCTCAAGCACATCTTCAATGGTGACCATGCCGGCCACGCCGCCGTATTCATCCACCACGATGGCGATATGGTTGCGGTTACTGCGAAACTCTTTTAGCAGCACATTCAAGCGCTTGGATTCTGGGATAAACACTGCCGGCCGCAGCATGTCGCGCAGCTCGAAAGACTGGTCGGCGTAATAGCGCAACAGATCCTTGGCCAGCAAGATGCCTATCACATCGTTTTTATTATCTTCAATGACCGGGAAACGGGAGTGGGCGGTTTCTATGACAAACGGGAGTAAGGTTTCAGCGGCTTGTGTGATATCGATCACATCCATTTGAGAGCGCGGGATCATGACATCGCGGACTTGCATCTCGCTGACCTGCAGGACACCCTCTATCATGGCGAGGGAATCGCCATCCATCAGGTGGTTCTCATAAGCCCCGTGCAACAACTCAACCAGTTGCTCGCGATCTTCTGGCTCACGCAGAAGAAAATGACTTAATCGTTCTAATAAAGAGGGTTTATGCGACAACTTTTCCGGCTCAGAAGCCATACGTACTGCTGAAAACAGCATCCTGTGTAAAGAGATGATTTAAGCATACCTCAAAAAGCATGAATATGTCACCTTCAGCGACCCGTCTCTCATGCTTTGTGCCTTATCTAGGTGTGTAGCCGCTACTTTCTGTCACTTTCTGACACAAATCTGCTAAATTATCCGCCTATGTTAAATCGTCTGACACCCTTGCTCGCCACCCTGCGCCACTCACTGATCGCCAAGATCATTGCCGGGCTGCTGCTGTTCTATTTCCTGTTTGCCTGGCTGGCAGTCAACCCGCTGGCGAAATGGCTGCTGCCCTGGGTGGCCGAAACCCAGCTGGCCAGTAAAGCCAGCGTTGAAAAAGTCAGTTTTGACCCTTTGCGCCTGACCACCACCATAGACCACTTTGCCCTGACCGAGAAAAATGGCGCGCCATTGGCCTCGTTCGACCGGCTGGTGGTAGATATGGAATTCAGCGGCCTGTTCAGCTGGGCCTGGAAACTGAAACAGGTGGCACTGGCCTCACCACGTATCCATCTGCATATTTCCAAACAAGGGCGCCTGAACTGGGCAGACCTGATCGCCAAACTGAATGAAGAGCCGACACCGCCAGAAAAGTCACTGCCGCGTGTCATCATTGAAAATATAGAGATCCGCCAGGGCGATATCGAATACCTGGATGACCATCACGCCACACCACTGCAGGCTTCGTTAAAGCCGCTGGATTTTGAACTGGATGGTTTTTCCACACTGCCTGAAGACCGTGGCGATTACCTGATCGCGGCCAAACTGCCTTACCAGGGCGGCACCCTGAAATGGAAAGGTGATTTCGGCGTCAACCCACTGGCGTCGCAAGGTACGCTGGCGATAGAAGGCCTGCAGATCGCCAAGCTTGCGCAATGGGTCAATACGCAAGCGCTGCCTTTCCAGCCAGATGCCGGCACTTTTTCCAGCCAGCTGAAATATGATTTCTCGCTGCCCGACCAGCACCCCCGCCTGTTACTGACCGATGCCAGACTAGCGGTGCATGCGCTGGCAGGTAAACTGGCGCAAGGTGACAGGCTAGCGCTGAACCAAGTCACCCTGCTCATCAAGCAGTTATTGCTGGAGCAAGCCGCAGACACCAAGATCACCACGCAGGCCCTGAGTCTCAAGCTGGATCAACTGCAATTACACAAGCCGCAAGCGACATTCTCGCTGGCAGCGGCCGATGTCAGCTTACCTGGCCTGGCATTCAGCCATAGCGACCATGCGCAGCTCAGTTTTGACAACCTGGACCTGCAATTCAAGCAACTACAGGTCCAGCACCAGCAAAAGAACCTGTTGCTGTTGCCGGCTTTATCCATAGAGCAAGTCAGCCTCAACCTGGTCGAACGCCAGGCGGCTATCGCCAGAATACTGCTGGCAGATGGCACACTGTCGGCCACGCATCACGCCGATGGCACACTGGACTGGCAACAGGCGCTTGCGGCGACTGCACCGGCCCAGGCAAGCACGCAATCGCCCGCCCAGCCGGAGGCAGCGCCTGCAGAAGAATCACAGCAAACGCCGTTTCATATCGCCATAGCCGACATTACGCTGGCGCACTGGCAGCTGGCTTACCTGGACCAGCAGTTTGCCAGGCCGCTGGCAGCGACACTGTCTGACTTTAATCTGCAACTGGCACTGGAGCAACAGGCCGGCCTGCAGCTGAAACAGATCAAAGCCGAAGCCAGGCAGCTCAGTGTGCAATCAGATAAAAAACCTGTGGCACAACTGGCCAGCCTGACACTGACTGAAGGCAGCCTGGCACTGGCAGAGCAAAAGCTCAGTCTGGGCGCATTGCAGCTCAACGGACTGAAGACACAGGTGATCCGCCAGGCTGACCAGCAGTTGAACTGGCAGACATTACTGGTTGCGGCCGCCGGCAACAACACCGCCGTGGCACCAAGCCAGGCGACCGGCGCGCCTGCCACTGCAAAAAAACCAGCCTGGGCAGTAGGCCTGAAACGTTTTGCCCTGCAGCACGCCGATATTCATATTGAAGACCAGACCACATCCGCACCAGTCATGCTTGATATCACGGATGGCAGCCTGGAAGTGGCTGACCTGAGCCAGCAGATGGCACGCGCAGTGCCGGTCAAAGCTGGCTTTAAACTGAAACAGGGCGGGCAGTTCAGCGCCAGGGGCTCACTGACTCCGGCACCGTTTAAAACCGATCTGCAATTAGCGCTGACTGACCTGTCACTCAAGCCTTTTGCGCCTTATATCCAGCAAGTCGCGCTGCTCACGCTGCAGGATGGCAGCGCCAGCGTGCAGGGGAAACTGCAGCAGACCGCCAGCGGCAGCACCAGCTTTGCTGGTGGTTTCAGTGTCAGCCATTGGTCATTGCTGGAAGAAGCCAGCCAGCAAGCCTTTTTACGCTGGGAAAAACTGCAGGGTGACGGCCTGGCGCTGTCACTGGCACCCAACCGCTTGCAGATCAGCAGCCTGACACTGGATAAACCGCAGACCAAATTCATTATCTACCCTGACCGCAGCCTGAATATTTCGAAAGTGCTGCGAGACCAGCCCCCGGCCAGCAGCCCATCGCCTGCGTCCAGGCAGACGGGCAGCCCTACTGCACAGAAAGCCGCCGCCAATGATGCAGGTGCCAGCAACAACACCGCTGCCGCCAACGGCGCTGGTGCAGGCAGCAACAAGGCAGACTTCCCGGTTGCTATCGAGTCCGTGCGTATCAGCGGTGCCGAGCTTGAGTTTGCTGATCTGTCGCTGCCACAACCGTTTGGCACGCAGATACACTCGCTGGGCGGTGTCATCAATGGCATTTCCAGCAACCCAGCCGCGACCGCACAGGTTGAGCTGGATGGCAAAGTCGATGATTATGGCGCTGCGCGCATCCATGGCTCATTGCAACCGTTCAACGCCACCGAGCTCACCGATATCAAGCTGGCATTCACCAATCTGGAAATGAATCGCCTGACGCCTTACTCGGGCAAATTCGCCGGCCGCAAAATAGAGTCGGGTAAATTGTCGGTAGACCTGGAATACAAGATCAAGCAGCGGCAACTGGCAGGAGAGAATAAATTCGTCATTAAAAAACTCACGCTGGGTGAAAGAGTCGATAGTAAAGACGCGCCCAACCTGCCTCTGGATCTCGCCATTGCCATCCTGGAAGACAGCGATGGCGTAATAGACCTCGATCTGCCCATCAGCGGCAGCCTGGATGACCCCAAATTCAGTTATGGCAGTATTTTGTGGAAAGCTTTTACCAATGTGCTGACCAAAATAGTGACCTCGCCTTTCAGTGCGCTGGGCAAACTGTTTGGCAGCAGTGAAAAGCTGGAGGCTATCGTGTTTGAGCCAGGCAAAGCCAGCATCTCCCCCCCAGAACTGGAGAAACTGCACGCCGTCAGCAGCGCGCTGGGCAAGCGCCAGCAATTAAAACTGGGCATCATCCCCGGCTATGACAGCACAGCAGATACGCGCGCCATCCAGGAAATGACTTTGCGCAGGCAGGTGGCCGCAGAAATGGGCGTGCGCCTGACGGCCGATCAGGCGGCCGGGCCTGTAGACCTCAACAACCCCAAGGTGCAATCGGCGATCCAGGCCTTGCATGACCGCCTGACCAACAAAGGCCTGCTCAAGCGTCTGGCGGCCAAACTGGAAAAAGCGCCGGCAGGCTTTTATGCGCAGGCGCAGCAAGCATTGACCGCCAGCATCCAGGTGCCCGAAGCCGACCTGCAAGCATTAGCCCAAGCACGCGCAGAGGCGATCCAGAAAGTACTGGCCGATGCGGGAGTGGCTGCGGAAAGGTCAACGGCTGCGGCCCCGGTGGCGGTAAAAGCTGACCGCGAACAGGTACCCAGCAAGCTGACTCTGGATGTAATGAAACGCTAGGCAGGGATTAGATTTAAATGGCTGAGGTTTAAATGGCTATGGTGACAGCTGTAGCCATTCACGTCACATGACCAGCACAGTCAGCAACTGCTGGAAAAACCTCAAGGCCGGCGTCAGTATCATGCTTAATATGCCGGTGAATAACAGCGCAATCAGGATCAGCATGCCGTAGCGTTCAACCCGCGAAAAAGCGATCGCCGCCTTCATGGGCAATAAGCTGACGGCGATACGGCCACCATCCAGCGGCGGCAATGGCAGCAGATTCAGCACCATCAGCACCAGGTTGATCTGGATACCGGCAATACTCATCTGCGCCAGAAAGTCCTGGGCGGCGGCTGGAAATGCTTCAATGCGCGCCAGAATCAGGCCCCAGCCTATCGCCATCACAAAGTTGGAAGCAGGCCCGGCCAGCGCCACCCATAACATATCTTTTTTTGGTCTGCGCAAATTGGCAAAATTGACCGGCACCGGCTTGGCCCAGCCGAACAACACGCCACCCAACAATACACTCAGGGCAGGCAACAGTATGGTGCCTATAGGATCGATATGTTTAAACGGGTTGAGCGTGATGCGGCCCATGCGTTCGGCAGTCAGGTCACCGAAATACTTGGCCGCATAGCCATGCGCGGCTTCGTGCACCGTGATCGCAAACAGGATGGGCAAGGCATAGGCGGCGATCTTCTGTATAGCGGTTAATTCCATTTGATCTCTGGTTCCAATATCGATTTCTGGCCATTTCCGGCCGTCATTAAGCAGATGTCAGCCGTTTACTTAGGCCAGGGAGCGACGCCGGCACGTACCAGCTCGGGCGGGTCCTGCGTCAGGTCCAGTACGGTGGTGGCCCCCACATGCACGATGTCACTGTCTATCACGGCATCGACCTGGTGCTCCAGGGTCTCGCGGATCTCCCAGCCTACCGACATCGGCACTTCGTCCTGCGGCAATTGCAGCGTCATGCTCAGCAAAGGCATATCCAGCGCCTCGAGCAAGGCTTGCACCACGATATGGCCGGGCACCCGTAACCCTATGGTGCTACGTTTGGGGTGCTGCAGCCGCCTGGGGACTTCACGGCTGGCTTCCAGTAAAAAGGTATAGGCGCCAGGTGTGAGTGCCTTTAATAAACGGAACTGGCTGTTATTCACTTTGGCATAGGTGCCGATCTCGGCCAGGTCACGGCAGATCAGCGTGAACGGGTGTTCATCATCCACGCCGCGCAAGCGCCGTATGCGCGTTTGCGCATCCTTGTATTCCATGGAACACACCAGGGCATAACTTGAATCCGTCGGGCAAGCGACCACACCGCCCTGCTGTATGAGCTGGGCAGCCTGTTGTATCAATCTGGCCTGCGGGTTTTCCGCATGAATGATAAAGTATTGAGCCATGGCGGATTATTGCAGCTGGCTGGCTTCCGGCCAGTCCTGCCATACTGGTACACAGCCGGGCGGCAGGTCAGGCAAGCGGCCCATTTCCATATGGGACAGGCCCGGCCCATGATAATCAGACCCTTGCGAAGCCTTGAGGTCAAAGCGGTGCGCCAGGGTGGCGAACTGGGCATATTGCGGCGGCTGATGGCTACCTGTCACCACTTCGATGGCGACGCCGCCCTGATCCCTGAATTCATTCAGTAATAAATGCATATTGACGAAGCCGAGGTCATAGCGACCGGGATGCGCCAGCACCGCGACGCCACCACTGTCTTTGATCAGGGTCAGCGCCTCTTGCAGGCTCATCCACTCATGATTCACATAGCCGGGTTTGCCCTTGACCATATATTTCTTAAACACCGATTTGATATTCTTGGCATGGCCCTGCCTGACCAGAAACTGGGCAAAATGGCTGCGCGTCATCACACTGTTACCGGCGATAGACCTGGCGCCTTCGTAAGCATCAGCTATCCCCGCCCTGGCCAGCCCTTCCGCGATCTGCCGCGCGCGTTCGTCACGCCCTGCGCGCACTTTGGCAAAAGCCTCCAGCAGCGGCGGATGTTCGGGATTCACGCGCAAGCCGACGATATGCAGGGTACGTTTCTTCCAGGTCGCCGATATTTCCACGCCATTAACAAACTGTATGCCGTGCTGTTCAGCTGCCGCGCGTGCGCGTGCCAAACCACTGACTTCATCGTGGTCGGTCAAAGCCAGTACCCGCACGCCTTTGCTGGCAGCGTGCGCCACCAGCTCCTCTGGCGTGAGCAAGCCATCTGACATGGTAGAGTGGCAATGCAGGTCTATAGGGACAGTCATGGTGGGTGGATATCGCTGATTCTATGAGTGAATAAGAAGTCGCTAAGCTGAGCGATCAGGAAACGAACTTTACATTTCGACAGAAATCATAGCAAAATAGTGCCCTCACAGATAGCAGGAATTCAGTCACTGATCCCGTCATGCAAGTCATTATCGATTTATTGCCCGTCATACTCTTTTTTATCGCTTATAAAAAAGCCGGTATTTTTGCGGCTACTTCAGTCGCCATCATCAGCACCCTGGTGCTGATGCTCATCGTCTGGATCAAACGCGGCAAGATCGACAAGATGCTGATGATCAACGGCGCCGTGATCACCGTGCTGGGTGGCATCACCCTGTTACTGCACGACAAGACCTATATCATGTGGAAACCGACCGTGATCTACTGGATAGGCGCACTGGCACTGTTATTCAGCCGTTATGTGTTTCAGAACAACCTGATCGCGCGCATGCTGGGCAAGATCATAGCGCCGCCAGCCAGCGTGTGGGACAAGCTCAACCTGTGCTGGGTGCTGTTTCTGATCGGCCTAGGCAGTTTGAATCTGTATGTGGCTTTTCACTATACTGAAGAAGACTGGGTCAACTTTAAACTGTTTGGCACCACCAGCCTGATGTTCGTATTTATGATCAGCCAGGTATTTGTTTTGAAAGATTACTGGATAGAGCACACGCCTCCAGCATGATCTATCCGCGTTTTACCTGATTGAACAAATGGAATGACCTTATGTTATATATGATTTACGCACAGGATAACGCCAATAGCCTGCCACTGCGCTTGCAGCACCGGCCTGCGCACCTTGAGCGTTTGCAGCAACTGCAAACTGAAGGCCGTCTGATATTGGCCGGCCCCTTACCTGCCATAGACAATGTAGACCCAGGCGAAGCCGGCTACAGCGGCAGCCTGATCGTGGCAGAATTCGATTCATTACAAGCCGCCACCGAGTGGGCGAATAACGACCCATTCGTGCATGCCGGCGTATATGGCCAAGTTTCAGTGAACCCTTTCCGCAAGACGTTGCCATAAAATGCTGCAAACCGAAATCAGGCAGCGCCTGCAAGCCCTGAACCCAGAACAACTGGTCATTCAAGACGACAGTGCACAGCATCAGGGACACGCAGGAAACACGGGCGGCGGGCATTTTACCCTGACGGTAAAAAGCTCGCTATTTTCAGGAAAATCACAGATAATGCGCCATCGCATGGTGTACCAATGCTTGCATGACTTGATGCCTCATCGCATACACGCGCTCAGTATCAACGCATTATCTTCTGATGAGTCATCTGATTGAAACAATTCTATTTTTTAATATTGCACCATTTCGTTTTTTAAGGATATTGCATGAAATTTTTGAAAATGATGTTGGCGATTGCATGCTTCAGTGCGTTGCCACATGCTTATGCAGCTGATGCTGATGCGATTGCGACCGTTAACGGCAAGCCAATCAAAAAAACCTGGGTCGAGTTCATCTTAAGGGATGCGGAAGCGCGTACCGGCCAAAAAGCCAACGACGGCATGAAAGCCGCGGTAGTGAATGAGCTGGTAGGTTCTGAACTGGCTTTCCAGGAAGCGCAAAAAGCCGGCATAGACAAGCAGCCTGACTTTATCGCCAGCGAAGAACTGGCACGCCGCAAATTGCTGGTGAATGCTTTCCTGGCTGATTTCATCAGAAAAAACCCAGTGACTGAAGCCGAGAAAAAAGAAGGCTACGAGCAGTACAAAAAAGAACTGGGCGATAAAGAATACAATGCGCGTCATATCCTGGTGAAAACCGATACTGAAGCTAAAACCATCATTGTCGACCTGAAAAAAGGTACTGATTTTGCAAAAATCGCCAAAGAAAAATCCCTGGACCCTAACTCCAAGGAAAAAGGCGGCGATCTGGGCTGGTTTGCACCTGCAGCAGCTGGTTTGCCCAAGCCATTCGCAGATGCGATCACCAGCTTGAAAAAAGGTGAAACCACCACCGAGCCTGTGCAATCACAATTCGGCTGGCATGTGATCAAACTGATAGATGTGCGCGCACTGCAAGTGCCGCCGTATGAAAAGATCAAGGAAGGCATTGAGCGTACCATTCAGCAACGCAAGCTGGAAAAATACATGTTGAGCCTGAAAGACAAAGCGAAGATCGAAGTGGTAGGCGCTGAGAAAAAAACACCTTGATCCTCAGTACTGAACACTGATACATGAATGCTGATATGACGGTATTCGATTAAAAAGCCAGCCTATGCTGGCTTTTTAACATTTGGCGCGGCCATGGCCCGGTTTTCCATTTAAGTTTGCCATTTAAGTTTTCCCCGCCTGCAGTTTCTGCGATAAAATCAAGAATTGTTCTCATTTGCAGCCTTTTTGTAGCCATGCAACTCAATGCACTAAAACCCGGCGAGTCAGCGATCATCGCCGCCATACAGGCAGAACAGGCCCTGGTACAACGCCTGAACGCGCTGGGCTTCCGTGCCGGCAAACAGGTACAGGTCGTTCGCCAGGCTGCATTCAACGGCCCCTTGCATATCCGCATAGGCTCTACTGATGTCGTGATCCGCCTGCAAGATGCACGCTCTATCCAGTTACACACTCCACTGCCTGACCCGGAATCCATACCCGCATGAAACGTGTTGCTTTACTTGGCATGCCCAACACGGGCAAATCTACGCTGTTCAATCGTTTGAGTGGTGCCTCTGCCCGCGTAGGCAACTGGCCTGGCATGACAGTAGACCTGCTGAGTGCAAAAATACTGCTGGGCGGCCATATTGCAGAACTGGTAGACCTGCCCGGCTTGTATGACCTGCACGGTTTTTCTGATGACGAGGAAGTGGTGCGCCACTTTCTGAGCCATCACCCGGTAGACCTGGCGCTGATCATACTCAATAGCGCGCAGATAGACAGGCAACTGTCATTGGCCTTGCAACTGCGCGCCCTGGGCCTGCCTGCCGTGTTGCTGCTGAATATGGAGGATGAAGCCAAACGCGCCGGCATCACCATAGATACCCAGGCCATGAGCCAGCAACTGGGCATGCCGGTGCTCACCATCAGTGCCAAGTACGGCAGCGGTTGCCCGCAAGCGCTGCAACTGGCCGCCAGCGTGATAGACCAGCAGGCCGCTCCTGTCAGCCCACAGCTGATCGCCGCCAAACTGCAGGCCGATACTGCGGTAGAGCAGGAGATGCAAAGCATTATTGACCGCTCTGTGCAGATGCCTTTGCAGCTGAATACCTCGACCACAGACCGCATAGACCGCGTCTTGCTGCACCCGTGGTTAGGCTTGCCGCTGTTTTTCCTGGCCATATTCCTGTTATTCCAGTTCATCTTCACCATAGGTGCCCCGCTGCAGGAAGCCACCGCCTGGATATTTGACACATTGCGCAGTGAACTGCTGGACCCGGCATTGGCCAGCCTGCCGATCTGGCTGAACGGCTTATTACTCGATGGCCTGTATACCGGCTTGAGTACAGTGGCCGCGTTTGTGCCCATCATCGTGCTGTTCTTCCTGGTCATGAGCATGGTCGAAGATAGCGGTTACTTATCGCGTGCCGCTTTCCTGATGGATACGCTGATGGCAAAAATGGGGCTGGACGGGCGTGGCTTTGTCATGGTGCTGATGGGTTTCGGCTGTAACGTCCCGGCGCTGATGGGCACGCGCGTCATGCGCAGCCGCCCCATGCGCTTACTGACCATGCTGACTATTCCGCTATCATTGTGTTCGGCACGCCTGCAGGTGTTCCTGTTTATGATCGCCATCCTGTTCCCGCCTTCACAGGCGGCGCTGGCGCTGTTCTCACTGTATATGGTGAGCTTTTTCACTATCTTCCTGACCGCAGTACTGTTCAAGCAGAAGTTCGCCAGCAGCGAACCGTTTGTGCTGGAATTACCGCCTTACCGCTTCCCTACCCCCAATCAGATCTGGCTGCGTGGCTGGCAAGAGGTCAAGCACTTCCTGTTCCGCGCCACCAAATTCATCGTCATAGGCGTGTTGATGGTGTGGTTGCTGACGCACCTGCCAACGACTGCGGTGCCGGCCAGCGCCGAGACCTGGGCTGGCAGCATAGGCCGCTTTTTTGCACCTGTGCTGGACCCGATAGGCATAGATAACCACCTGGCGATCGCGCTGATATTCGGCTTTGTCGCCAAAGAGATCGTGGTCGGCTCGCTGGCCGTGATCTACGGCCTGCAAGGCGACGCCCTCAGCCACCAGATCGCCGCCAATATAGACTGGGTGCAAGGCATGAGTTTTATGCTGTTCACGCTGATCTATACACCCTGCCTGTCCACCATCGCCACCTTGCGCTCGGAAAGTAAGAGCCGGGCCTTTATGTGGTTATCGCTGGCGTGGTCGCTGGGCCTGGCCTGGCTGATCAGTTTTGCCTTCTACCAGGCCGCACGCGCACTCGGCTATTAGCCTGAAACACCGGCCTGATACCAGTCAGACAATCCGGCAAACTAGTTACCGCATGAATTATTAGTCAAACAGCAATCTGTGTATGTATACTATTTGTGCAGGTGAATTTCTCACCCTGTCAAACAACAGGAGATTGCTGTCATGAATAAAAAACTATTGCTAGTCACCTTAGCTGCACTGTTCAGTGTGTCAGCCTTTGCCGCCAAGGATAGCCACAATGGCCCTATGGAGCGATGTATGAAAGCCGCCCTGGCCAAACACCCGGGTAAAGTGGTTTCTCTGGAAGCCGAGATCGAGAAAGGCCGTGGCGCCATCTATGAATTCGACATTGTCGGCAGCGATGGCAAAGAGTGGGAAGTCGAGTGCGAAGCCAAGACCGGCAAAGTCTACGAAGAAGAACTGGATGTAGACGCCAACAACCAAGAATTCAGATCCAAAGCCAAGATCAGCATGGAACAAGCGAAAAAAACCGCGCTCGACAAATACCCGGGCGAGATCGAAAGCATAGAATATGAGCTGGAAAATGGCAGCCCGGTGTATGAATTCGACATCAAGCAGGCCAATGGTAAAGAGATCGAAGTGGAAGTGAATGCGGTGACTGGTCAGATCGGCGAGACCGAAGAAGAAGTCTATGAAATAGGCAAAGACTAGGCGCTCCCCCAGAGATCAACATCGCTTCATGCAGTCTGAGGCATTTAACAGCAACCTGCGGGTTGCTGTTTTTATTGCGTCGCTTACTTTGTTACTCTTTATCACTCCGGGAATGGCCGCTTTCTGCTAAAATACCGGCTTGTATTTTCACTGAAAAATCCAATCGCCTCATGTCCAGTCAAGCGCAATTTTTAAGCCTGCGCGGCAGTGCCGCCCTCTCCCAGTTCCGTCTCGATAAACTCTACAGCAGCCTGAAAGTCAGCGCCCCTAACATTGCGCATATCTATACCGAATTCGTGCATTTTGCATTCAGCGATTCTGTATTAAGCGCTGCTGAGCAAAACACCCTGCAACAGATCCTGACTTATGGCCCGAAAACCGAGCTGGAGTCGGCCAACGGTGAGCTGTTGCTGGTGATTCCACGCATAGGCACGATCTCGCCTTGGGCGTCACGCGCTACGGATATCGCGCACAACTGTGGCGTGCAGCTATTGCGCCTGGAGCGCGGCATCGCCTATTACGTCAGCACCCATGATGGCAAACCGCTGAACGATGCTGAAAAGCAGGCTTTACGCGCCGCGACACAGGATCGCATGACTGAGACCGTGGTCTACAGCCTGGCCGATGCCGAAAAACTGTATCACCATGCCGACCCGAAACCACTTGCCACCATAGACATTCTGGCCGGTGGCAAAGCCGCGCTTGAAGCAGCCAACAATGAGATGGGCCTGGCACTATCGCCGGACGAAGTCGATTACCTGCTGGAAAACTACCGCAGAATGGGCCGCAACCCGACCGATGTCGAGCTGATGATGTTTGCCCAGGCCAACTCCGAGCACTGCCGCCACAAGATATTCAATGCCGACTGGGTGATAGACGGCGTACAGCAGGAATTATCGCTGTTCAACATGATACGCAACACGCACAAGCTGAATCCGGGCACCACCGTGGTCGCATATTCGGACAACAGTTCTATCGTGCAAGGCCAGAAAACCAGACGTTTTTACCCGTCGGCCGACCAGAGCTACCAGTTTGTCGAAGACGACATGCACTACCTGATGAAGGTAGAAACGCATAACCACCCGACCGCGATCTCACCGTTTGCCGGTGCAGCGACGGGTGCCGGCGGCGAGATCCGTGACGAAGGCGCCACCGGCATAGGCTCCAAACCCAAAGCCGGCCTGGCAGGTTTTTCAGTGTCTAACCTTAACCTGCCTGGCTTTGAGCAACCTTGGGAGACCAACTACGGCAAACCTGGCCGTATCGCCAGCCCGTTGCAGATCATGATAGACGGCCCGTTAGGCGGCGCAGCCTATAACAACGAATTCGGCCGCCCTAACATTGCCGGTTATTTCCGTACCTTTGAGCTGGAAACCACGGACGCTAACGGCCAGGCCGAAGTGCGTGGTTATCACAAACCTATTATGCTGGCTGGTGGCGTCGGTAATATTTCCGGCAGCCATAGCCATAAAAACGCGATTCCTGCCGGCGCAGCGCTGATCCAGCTTGGCGGCCCTGCCATGCTGATAGGCCTGGGTGGCGGTGCCGCCTCCAGTATGGATACCGGCGCCAATACCGAGAACCTCGATTTCGACTCGGTGCAACGTGGCAACCCTGAATTGCAGCGCCGGGCGCAAGAGGTGATAGACCGTTGCTGGCAAATGGCGGATAAGAACCCTATCCTGAGCATACACGACGTAGGCGCGGGCGGCATCTCCAATGCCTTCCCGGAACTGGTCAACGACGCCAAAGTGGGCGCGATCTTCCAGTTGCGCGACGTACACAATGAAGAGCCCGGCATGGCGCCGCGCGAATTGTGGAGTAACGAAGCACAGGAACGTTATGTGCTGGCCGTCACCCAGGACCAGTTACCACTGTTCGAAGAGATCTGCGCCCGTGAGCGTTGTCCGTTTGCCGTCGTCGGCATTGCCACTGCCGAGCGCCACCTGGCGGTAGAAGACAGCCATTTTGCCAACAAGCCGGTGGATATGGATCTATCCGTATTACTGGGCAAGCCACCGAAAATGTTACGCGATGTGAAATCAGTCAAAAAATCACTGACTGCTTTTGACACCAGTAACATAGACTTGCAGGATGCGGTCGCCCGCGTACTGCGCTTGCCTGGCGTGGCCGACAAAACCTTTTTGATCACCATTGGTGACCGCACGGTGACTGGCCTGATCGCCAGGGACCAGATGGTAGGCCCATGGCAAGTGCCGGTCAGCAATGTGGCCGTGACTTGTGCCGGCTATGAAACCAACACTGGTGAAGCCTTCGCCATAGGCGAAAAAGCGCCACTGGCCCTGCTGGATGCGCCGGCTTCCGGCCGTATGGCGATCGGTGAAGCGATCACCAATATCGCCGCCGCTGCCATCAGCGAGATCGGCAACCTGAAACTGTCCGCCAACTGGATGGCGCCTGCAGGCCACCCTGGCGAAGATGCCGCCTTGTATGAAACGGTGAAAACCGTGGGTATGGAAATATGCCCGGCACTGGGCATCAGCATCCCGGTCGGTAAAGATTCCATGAGCATGAAGACGGTGTGGAACGATGACGGCCAGAACAAGGCCGTGACCTCGCCTATCTCGCTGGTGATCTCTGCGTTTGCCAACACGACTGATGTGCGCAAGACACTGACACCGCAGTTGCGCACTGACCTGGGCGACAGCGAGCTGATCCTGATCGATCTGGGCAACGGCAAGAACCGCATGGGTGGTTCGTCACTGGCGCAAGTGTATAGCCAGCTGGGCGATAGCGTGCCTGATGTAGACCAGCCGTCACAGCTGAAAGCATTTTTCACCGCTATTCAGCAATTAAACAGCGATAACAAGTTGCAGGCCTACCATGACCGCTCTGATGGCGGCCTGTTCGCCACCCTGGTAGAAATGGCTTTTGCCGGCCACTGTGGCTTAACGCTGGACTTGAGCAGCCTGACCGGCGACAGCGCCAGCGTCTTGTTTAATGAAGAACTGGGCGCAGTCGTGCAAGTGCGTGCCGCCGAGGCCGCCGCCATCGCCAGCAGTTTGCAACAGGCTCTGGGGCCATGTGTGCACCGCATAGGACTGGTGGTGCCAGGCCACGCTATAGCCATCAGCCATGGCGAGACTCGTTACCAGGCATCGCGTATAGACTTGCACCGCCTGTGGTCAGAAACCACTTTCCGTATGCAAAGCCTGCGTGATAACCCGCTGTGTGCACAACAGGAATATGACCGACTCCTGAATGCCGACGATATCGGCCTGCACGCACATCTGACGTTTGACCTGAATGAAGATATCGCAGCGCCTTACATCAACAGCGGCAAACGCCCTAACATGGCGATCTTGCGTGAGCAAGGCGTCAATGGCCAGACCGAAATGGCTGCCGCGTTCGACCGCGCCGGATTCAACAGCGTAGACGTGCATATGAGTGACATCATCAGTGGCCGTGTGTCGCTGCAAGACTACGCCGGCCTGGTGGCCTGCGGCGGGTTCTCGTATGGCGATGTACTTGGTGCCGGTGAAGGCTGGGCCAAGTCCATACTATTCAACAGCCGTGCACGTGATGAGTTCAGCAGTTTCTTTAACCGCTCTGACACCTTCGCCCTCGGCGTCTGTAACGGTTGCCAGATGATGAGCAACCTGCACAGCATCATCCCTGGCGCCGAGCAATGGCCGCATTTTGTACGCAACAAGTCAGAACAGTTTGAGGCGCGCGTGTCGCTGGTCGAGGTATTGAGCTCGCCTTCTATCTTCTTTAATGGCATGGCAGGCAGCCGCATGCCTATCGCGGTAGCGCATGGTGAAGGATTTACGGAATTTCCTGATGACTACGCTGTCTCAAATGTGCTAAAACAACAACTGGCCACCGTGCGGTTTGTTGACCATGCGTCAACGCCAACGGAAGTCTATCCGTTCAACCCCAATGGCTCAGCCCAGGGATTGACCGGATTCACCACGCCGGACGGGCGTTTTAGCATTATGATGCCGCATCCGGAGCGCGTATTCAGAACCGTGCAGTACTCCTGGCATCCGGATGACTGGCAGGAAGATGGTCCATGGATGCGTATGTTCCGTAATGCACGCAAGTTTGTGGCTTAAGTAAGTTTGGGCTTACGCATTAAAGCAAAAGTAATAAAGCAAAGTAGTTAATTTTAAAAAATGAAAATCAGGTGTTTGGAGAAATTATGAAATCAATTAAATGTTTACTGGCCTTGGTCGCGTTGTCATTTTCACTACAGGCATTCGCACTGACAGACGAAGACTATATGGAATTCACCGAGGCTTTGACCGGCGGCAACCTCAAGGTAGTGAAAAAATTCATTGAAGCTGACCCGGCTTTGGTCAACCAGAAGTTCTTTGCCTGGGAGCCACTGCAAATGGCTGCTTCCAAAGGCCGTATGGATGTTGTGAAGTACCTGATCGCCAAAGGTGCGGACAAAGACTATGTGCACCCTGCCAGCAACAACACTGCGTTTCATATGGCAGCCTTTATCAATGATGCACCTTTAATGAAATACCTGGCCTCGGCCGGCGTCGATGTGAATAAAAAGCTCAAAGGCGATGTTTCCCTGATCCGTTTTTTCAGGGAAGAGCACAACCAGCCTATGGTCGACCTGCTGACACAGCTGGGCACCAAGGACGATGGCTGTAAGGAAGAAAAATGCTTTTAATCGTTTGCTTCTAGCAACGGTCAATCAAAAAACGGTCATGTTACGCATGGCCGTTTTTTTTATTGCCAGCCTGGCAGGCGCGCTCTGCTGAAATTCTTTTCCGGCGTTGCAAGTGATGGCGACCAGCCTGCATTGAAAGCTTGTCCTGCGGGTGCGCGCATGCAATCATGGCAATCTATATAAGTGCTATCAATGTAACTTGTGTCACGCACGGCAGTGTCTGCTTGCAGAATAATGTCAGCTTGAACAAGACATGAAAGTCGCCACCCGGGGGAATGATGAAACGTTTGCACCTGAGTCTTGCATTGGCTGTTTGTTTACAGTGGACAGCATGCGTCCATGCCCAGGAAACCGCCTCCCGGGCCACCATTACCCTGGCCGCCTCATGCGCTGCCTGCCATGGCCCGCAGGGAAACAGCCTGGGCGGCACACCTACGCTGGCGGCGTTAAATAAAGAATACTTTATCCAGCGCATGCAGGGTTTCAAAAATGGCAGCCTCTCCAGCACCGTCATGCATCACCATGCCAAAGGGCTGACCGACGACGAGATCACCACGCTGGCGACCTACTTTGCAGCGCTGCCCAGGCACACACCTGCGCGAGCACCCCAACAACCTTTTCTGGGAGCGCAATAATGTCCACAGCCCTCCCCGCCGTTACCGCGATACAGTCGCGCAGGCAATTTGTACGTTCAGTCATTTATGGTGGCCTGGCTTTTTATGGCATGCCGGCCTTCGCCCGCGCCAGCCGCCCGCCGCTGGGCCATGTCGTGGTGGTGGGCGCAGGCTTTGCCGGGCTGGCCGCCGCCAGATATTTACGTGAATGGAGCGCAGGCAATATCAAGGTCACCGTGATAGAGCCGAATCCGCAATTCATCTCCTGCCCGCAAAGCAACCTGGTACTCGGTGGCAGCCGTACGCTGGATGAACTGAGTTTTTCTTATGACTTGTCGCGCAAGCAGCATCAGCTGCAATGGCTACAGGATAGCGTGACGGCGATAGACCTGGCTGCCAAACAGGTCAGGCTGACGCGGGGCAGCATAGCCTATGACAGGTTGATTCTGGCACCCGGTGTGGATTTTGATTACAGCCGCATACCGGGCATGAGCAGCCCGGTCGCCGAGATCCCGCATGCCTGGAAAGCCGGCCGGCAAACGCTGCAACTGCGCCAGCAACTGGAAAGCATGGCCGATGGCGGCGTATTTGTGATGACCATACCCAAAGCGCCCTACCGCTGCCCACCCGGCCCTTACGAGCGGGCCTGCCAGGTGGCGCATTATTTCAAGCAACATAAACCACGCAGCAAAGTGATCATCCTGGATGCCAACCCTGATATCACCTCCAAAAAAGGCTTGTTCCTGCAGAGCTTCGAGGGCGATTACCGGGGCATCATAGACTACCATAACAACAGTGACATCCTGCAACTGGACACCGCCAGCAACACCATCAGGACAGACTTTGAAACGGTGCAAGCCACGGTGCTGAATGTGATCCCGCCACAGCTGGCCGGCAAGGTCGCACAGGACGCAGGACTGGCCAATGTGGATCAGCACTGGTGTGAAGTGGACTTTGTCACCTACGCATCCAGCCTGCATGACTCTGTGCATATCATAGGCGACAGCATTTCGGCCGGCTTGCCCAAGTCTGCACATATGGCGACCTCGCAGGCCAAGATATGCGCCGCAGCCATCATAGATCTGCAGACCGGCAACCCGCCTAACCCACTGCCGGTATTTGCCAATACCTGCTACAGCTTTGTCGATGACAGGCAGGCCATGCATGTCGCCAATGTCTACCGCTATGACCCGGCGAAAAGAACTATGGTCTCGGCCGAAGGCGGCGGCGTCTCAAGCAAGGCCAGCGTACAGGAAGGTGACTATGCGCAAGCCTGGGCACAGAATATCTGGGCAGACACCCTGACCTGATGAGCAGCCAGCGACGCTTAGTCATGAACAGCCTGCGCGGATACCTGCTTATGCTGATACTGGCAGCCTGCACTGCCGGCACACAGGCTGCCATGGCAGCAGAGACCAGGGTCGAGCAGGCGCTCGCCAGGCTGAAGCCGCCTGCCGGGCTCAAGATAGAGCTGTTCAGTGATGTGAGCAAATGGGGCTCGCCACGCATGCTGGCGCTGGATAAACAAGGCCGGCTGCTGGTCAGCCTGACTGATCAGGGGCGTATCATACGGCTGAATCAGCAGGCCGAGGTCGAGCTGATCGCACAGGGGCTGAATGCCCCGCATGGCATGGCACTGCTGGGTGACGACCTGCTGGTGGCCGAGCAGACCGGCGTGGTCAAGTTGCCCAAACAGGGCGATAGCTGGGGAGCGCCACTAGCGTTTATCAGCAACCTGCCTGATGGCGGGCACAGTCTCACAACGGTGAAAGTCTCCCCGGATGGTTTTATCTATGTCAACGTAGGCTCCAGCTGCAATGTATGCGTTGAAAGCGACCCCTTACGCGCCACCTTGCTGCGCTATAGCGCCGATGGCCGCCCTGCTGGCGCGTTATTGACACTGGGCCGCCATGCGCAAGGCGCCATCTGGGCCAGCGGCTTGCGTAATAGCCAGGGCTTTGCCTGGCACCCGCAAAGCGGCGAGCTGTTTGCGACCAACAATGGCGCCGATAACCGCAGCGCCACTAAAAACGGTGCTGCCAATGATGACTTGCCGCCTGAACATCTCAATCTGATTGCCCCGGCTAAACACTATGGCTGGCCGTATTGCTGGGCAGATGACCAGCAGCCGGCGCACATGCTGCAGGACCCGAACTTTAGCGGTGAAACCGATATCTGCAAGCAGGCACAAGCGCCCGCTCTGACCCTGCCAGCCCATAGCACGCCGATAGGATTGACGTTTTTACACGCCAGCCGTTTACCTGAAAGCATGCGCCAGGATGCCATTATCGCCCTGCATGGTTCATGGAACAGGCAACAGCCAAGCGGATATGCCTTGCAGCGTGTAAAATTCAGGAACCATCAGCCTGTCAGCAGCGTCCCATTCATACAGGGCTGGTTGCAGGGCAAGCAGCCCTGGGGCAGGCCGGTCGATGTGATCATAGGTGCTGATGGCTGGCTATATATCAGTGATGATCTCAGCAACTGGATCTACCGTGTGCGCAGTGAATGATACACTGCTGGCAGCATGCCTCTCTCACTGGTGACGCCGAAAAAAAATTGAACAGGCCGGCCATTTAAGGCCGGTATTACAGGAGCAATTCATGAAAAGCTTTTTAATGTCTGCAGGCAGCCTGCTTTGTCTCGCCTGGCTCAGTAGCGCTCACGCGGCCAGCCCGCCCTCGCTGGTGATACAGGTGCCTGAGACTTTTTACCAGCACCCGGTGCGTTTGCTACACCCTTATTTCAACTACTGGCATAACCGCGGCGTCGCCGCTGAAAAAGCCGGCTTATCCAGTTTTGAGAAACAGAATTACAGCACCACTGGCTGCGAGGCCGAAGCCAAGGGCCAGGCGCTGGTGGTGATAGAACCCAATCTGTTTTATAACCCGCAAATGGGCGTGTTCCACACCGAGATCACCGCCAGGGTATTCACCCAGGCGAGCGCAGACAGTGCGCTGGGCAAGCCGCTGATGACAGTCAAGGGTGAGGGCCAGTCACGCGGCTGGATCACCTATAACGTGGAGAATTTTGCCAGCAAGTCTTACCAGCAGGCGTTCGACCAGGTGATAGATCAATTGCAGAAAAACCCGGTGTTCCAGCAATCGCTGGCACAGGCGCCGGTGCAAACGTTTGAAGCTTTATGCACCAGCATTAATACCATCACGCAACCAAAACTATTCTTCTAGGAGCAATCATGTTGTCGGCCACTCGTAAACAGCTTATTTCCAGTGTATTCATCGCCGCGCTGTTCAGCTTAAGCAGCCACAGCCAGGCGCATGGCGTGGAGCCGTTCAAAGGCCTGCTGACGCCGGAATCGGTGATTCAGGCCGCCGATGGCAAAGTGTATGTGTCCGAGATCAATGAGTTCGGTAAAGATGGCGATGGCCAGATCCGCGTCATCGATCACGGCAAAGCCAGCGTACTGGTGCAAGGCCTGGACGACCCCAAAGGGCTGGCCATCATAGGCACTGACCTGTTCGTGGCAGATAAGAGCCGCATCTGGCGCGTGCCACTCAACCAGGCCCAGCCTAAAGCCGAGGTATATATCGCGGCCAGCGATTTCCCACAGGTGCCGCAGTTCCTCAATGACCTGGCTGCAGATGCCAACGGCAACCTTTACGCGAGTGACAGTGGCGACATCATGGGCAGCGGCAAAGGCGGCGCAGTTTACAAGATCACACCGCAACGCAAGCTCAGCCTGCTGATCGATGGCAAAGCCGACCCGCGCATACTGGCCCCCAACGGTTTGCTGGCCGACGCCAAAGGCGAGCAGTTGCTGATCGTCGATTTCACCTCCGGCGTGCTCTACAACTATGAGGTGGCTGGCAAACGCCTGCAGCAAGTCGCCAGCGGCCTCGGCGGCGGTGATGGCATCGTCAGACAGGCGAACGGCACCATTTACGTCAGCGACTGGAAAAACGGCAAGGTGTACCGGGTAGAGAATAACCAGGCCGTGTTGCTGAAAGACGGCTACCAGTCTGCGGCCGATATCGCCCTCAGCCAGGATGACCACCACCTGTTAGTGCCGGATATGAAAGCCGGTGTGCTGGATGTGATACGCCTGAAATAGCGCTTACATCAGCAACAGGCAAAAAAGAACCACGCTTGCGCGTGGTTGAAGTGAGAGGATACACACGAAACCGCTGATTGTCGCAGCAACATCGCAGGGAATCCGATGTGCTTTGGCAATGTCACAGTTACTTGCTTTGCGCAGATTTTTTGTCAACCTCCTTTGGGGGGTTGACCACTGGCTGCGCACCAGCGTGTTTGGCAGACCTGAGATGCTTGTTCATCTCGACTTGTTCCTGAGGAGAAGGATTTGTTCTCGCCGTGCAAACGATAGATACCAGCAAGCCCAGCAATACGATTGAACGCTTCCTCATCATCGCTCCTTCATATGTTCCAATAGTGCTTTGTTCAACTACCTGCGCACGGCAACCTGTCTTTCCGTGTCGTTACAATTGCACGATACGCGCCTCGCCTTACATTCAACTTACAAACAAAAAAACACAGAAAATTTGGAGTACACTGCTCTCGTTTATATGCATAGGCAAAGACGATGCGTTTATTGATAGTGGAAGATGACCTGGTAATCGCTAACGGACTGGTGCGTGTCTTGACCCAGGCTGAATATGCAGTGGACCATGTGGCCGATGGCAAGCAGGCCATACGTGCTATCCAGGATGGCGTCTATGATCTGGTGATCCTGGACCTGGGGCTGCCTACCATGGATGGCACGCAGGTATTGTCTCACCTGCGCCAGCAATCCAACCCGGTGGCGGTGCTGATCCTGACCGCACGGGAAGACGTCGCTACCCGCGTGCAGGCGCTGGACCTGGGCGCGGATGATTTTCTGACCAAGCCTTTTCATCTGGAAGAACTGGAAGCACGCGTACGCGCGCTGATACGTCGCAGCAAACTCGGCAACAACCTGCCCTTGCAATGCGGCAACCTGAAACTGGATGTGCCTAACAAACTGGCCAGTATCAATGACCTGGCGATCACGCTTTCTGCGCGCGAACTGCACTTGCTGGAAACCCTGATGATGCGCATGGGCAAGATCATTGCCAAAGAACAGATCATGGAATCACTGTGCAACTGGGATGAATCACTCGGTGATAATGCCATAGAGGTTTATATCCACCGCCTGCGCAAAAAAATAGAACCCAGTGGCGCACGCATACGCACCATTCGCGGCCTGGGTTACATGCTGGACACTGAACATACGCCCTTATGATGGCACCGCCACGCTCGCTTAAAAACCAGTTACGGTTGTGGCTGCTGTTGACCATGCTGGTGGTATTGGGCATTTCTGCCGCCATCTCCTACTCGCGCGCCTTGCATTACGCCACCCAGGCTTACGACCAGGCACTGTTGCGTACCGTGCTTGCGCTGTCTGATGAAGTGGTGGTCGATGAGCATAACGAAGTCAGGATAGAACTGCCGGAAGTCGCCAGCCATCTGCTCAGCTACAACGAGGGCGACCATATCTACATACGCATCACCGGGCCGGATGGCAAACTGGTCTTCGGTGAAGCCGACCTGCCCCTGCCTTCATCGCCCACCGGCGGCAACCAGGAGTTTTACTACAACAGCATCTATAAAGGCGAGCCTATACGGGTGGTCACTTTTGCGCTGCCGGTCAGCCCGGAACCGAATGCGCACAACATCCTGATCAGCATGGCAGAAACCACCGCCAAACGCGACGCCATGGTGGCTGAAATGGTGGAGGAGATGCTGTTGCCGCAAGTGCTGATGATGATACTGGCCGCCATCGTCATTGAGCTGGGCATCTATTTCGCCCTCAAACCCATGCATGACCTGAAAGAAGCGCTGCACGAACGCTCTTACCGCGACCTCAGCCCGCTGGATACCAACTCGCCGCCGCTGGAACTGCAACCGCTGATCCAGGCCATGAATGCCTTGTTGGGGCGCGTCACAGCCGGCTTGCAACAACAGCAGCAATTCATTGCCGATGCCTCGCACCAGTTACGCACGCCTATCGCCGGATTGCAGACCCAGGCAGAACTGGCATTGCGCAGCGACCCGCCGGATTCGGTGAAAGAACCGCTTAACTTTATGCTGCGCAGCACCACCCGCTTATCGCACCTGATACAGCGCCTGCTGAGCATGGCGAGGACAGACGCGGCCACCACCCAGCTCAAATTCCAGCCGGTATCTCTGACCAGCATCATTTACGAAGAATGCGCACGCTGGATAGGTCCGGCGACCGACAAAGGCCTGGAGCTAGAAGTCTTGATAGAAACGCAGCACGACCACGTATGGGGCGATGCCCTGATGCTGTCTGAAATGCTCAACAACCTGCTGGAAAACGCCATTCTGTATACCACTGCCCAGGGCTTGCTGCAGATACGCTTGTGGCAGTCCGGCACTCAGCTGTTACTGCAGGTGGCCGATAGCGGCATAGGTATCCCGCCGGGACAGAATGCGCGTATCTTCGAGCGTTTTTACCGGCTCAACCCCAATCAGGGCAATGGTTGTGGCCTGGGCCTGGCCATCGTGGCCGAAGTCGCCGAGCACCACAATGCCAGCATCAATATCAGCGCCGGGCTGGAACATCCGCTGACACACGACACCGGCAGCCAATTCACGGTAAAATTCGATTGTTATGACGCTTTGCCTGAGAACTCTCGCCCTGCAAGCACTGACCCTCAGTGACCCGCAACTGAAATGCACGCAAGTGCAATCCCTGTGGCAACGTCACTGCGCTGGCCAGTTGCAGTTAGATACATCACTGCCATTAGTGGCTGAAACCAGCATACCCGGCAGGCCTGCCCGCCCGGCACTGGTAGCGCCACGTCTGCTGCAGCGCCGCGCCATGAATACCGTTGCCGGCCGCGCCGCGCTGATCCATGCCCTGGCCCATATCGAGTTCAATGCCATCAACCTGGCGCTGGATGCCGTGTGGCGCTTTACTGACATGCCGGCTGATTATTACCATGACTGGCTGCTGGTCGCCCAAGAAGAGGCTTATCACTTCAGCCTGCTACGAGAACACCTGCAAAGCCTGGGGTTCGAGTACGGTGATTTTGATGGCCATAACAGCCTGTGGGAGATGGTAGAAAAAACCCAGGACGATGTGCTGGCGCGCATGGCACTGGTGCCCAGGACGCTGGAAGCACGCGGGCTGGATGCCGCACCGCCCATGAAACACAAACTGGCGCAGGCCGGTGACCATGCGGCGGCAGCTATATTAGATATTATCTTGCGCGATGAGATAGGCCACGTCGCGATAGGCAATCGCTGGTTCCAGTTTTTGTGTGATGAACGCGGCCTGGAGCTACTGCAGACGTTTGAATCTTTGCGCCAGCAATATCAGGCGCCGAAACTGCGGCCACCGTTCAATATGGAAGCACGCAAACAGGCAGGTTTTACTGAAGCAGAACTCGCCTACCTGAACGCAGACGGTTTCTGAGGCCAGGTTAAACTGGTCTTTTGGGGGGCAGATGACGGAAAGTGATACGCCCTTTTTCCATATCGTAGGGTGACATTTCTATGGTGATCTTATCGCCTGCCAGAATGCGGATCTTGTGTTTGCGCATTTTGCCGCCGGTGTATGCGATCAGCTTGTGACCATTATCCAGTGTCACGCGATAACGTGCATCGGGTAATATTTCGGTCACTGCGCCCTGCATTTCGATCAATTCTTCTTTAGCCATGCGTTTCCTTAAAATAAAAACAAAAAAGCCCGTACAAACGGGCTTTATGTGGGTGTTACTTACGTAAACACACGTAGTAATTAGGCAATGACTTGTATGTCAGATGCTTGTTTACCTTTAGGACCAGTTGTTTCTTCATAAGAAACGCGCTGATTCTCTGTCAGGCTTTTGAAACCGCCAGATTGAATTGCTGAGAAGTGAGCGAACAAATCGTCACCACCTGCATCTGGAGTAATGAAACCGAAACCTTTTGCATCGTTAAACCACTTTACAACACCTGTTGCCATTTGAATTTCCTTAAATAATGAAAGGGTTTCCCCTAATTTAGGGCGAGGGTCAAGGTAGTGGGATTAACGATAGAACCGAAAGATACACCAGAGAAAACAACAATGCTTGAACTTCGCGTGCGCACACTATGCACCTTAAACAAAACAATAGCAATGGTTATTTATCAACAGAGTGAAAATAAATCAATGCCATACTTGATTCTGGCTCAGGCAGATGGCTAAAAACCTAGCTAAACAGCCACGGTGTCAATGCGCCAGTCAAGCCGCTGGCAACGATCACCAGCGCCACATTCACCCGATATTTAAGCACCGCAAGCAGCGCCAGCAGACTCAGCACCACAGAGAACCAGTCCACGGCAGAGGCCAGGCCATGCGGCCAGTAGATATGCCAGGCAAAAAATAATGCCAGATTGAAGATCACGCCGACCACGGCGGCGGCGATCGCACTCAATGGCGCGGTCAGCCTGAGATTGCCGTGCGTGGTTTCAATGAACGGCCCACCCAGAAAAATAAACACCAGGCTAGGCAGAAAAGTAAAGAAAGTGACCAGGCTGGCTGCCACCAGGCCTGACCATCCGGCATGCCCGCTGCCGAATACTTCGGCATTCCAGCCACCGACATAAGCCACAAACGTCACCACCATGATCAGCGGGCCCGGTGTAGTTTCACCGAGTGCCAGGGCATCTATCATCTGGCCAGGCGACAGCCAGTGATATTGTTCGACTGCGCCCTGATAGACATAAGGCAATACCGCATACGCCCCGCCAAAGGTCAGCAGTGCCGCCTTGGTAAAAAACCAGCTCATCTGGGTGAACGCGCCCTGCCAGCCATATGCGCCTATCAAGGCCAGCATCACCACCAGCCACAGGCCTATGCCGCACAACATCACCCGCCTGACGCGCTGCCAGCTGAATCTGGCATGCGCAGGCGTGGGCGTGGTGTCATCTATCAATGCCGGACCATGGCCAGGCTGTGGCATACCATGTACGCCAGCGGTGTGAAAATAAGCCGGCGCATACAGGCCGCCTGCCAGGCCGGTGAGCCCTGCCGCCAGCACCAGCCATGGGAAAGGCAGTTTAAAAATAAACACAGCGATGAATGCCAGGATGGCGATAGACCATAACAAGGGGTTTTTCAAGGTTTTCATCGCCATGCGCCAGGCGGCAAACAGCACGATGGCGACCACGGCAGGCTTGATACCATGAAACACGGCGGCGACCGTAGGCAGCGAACCATAAGCCATATAAACCCAGGCCAGGCAGCACAGCATAAAAAAGGAAGGCAGGAAAAACAGGATGCCGGCCACCAGGCCGCCAACGGTGCGGTGCATCAGCCAGCCGATATAAGTTGCCAGCTGCTGTGCTTCCGGGCCAGGCAACATCATGCAGTAATTCAATGCATGCAAGAAGCGGCTTTCTGATATCCAGCGTTTCTGCTCTACCAGGTCATGGTGCATGAGCGCGATCTGCCCGGCTGGCCCGCCAAAACTGATAAAGCCAAGCTTGAGCCAGTACAGACTGGCCTGTTTCAGCGTCACGCTGTCAGGGGCAGCGCCTGGTTCTCTCATCCCGCTCATGCGCCGCCTTCTCAGAAATATCTTTTATGTTTAAGTTAAAGTTCGCCTGACAGCTACATGGTCAACAGGTTGGCCACACCATCCAGCCCGACGAAATTCAATGCATATCTGGCTTGTTGCTGCACTACCGGCTTGGCATGATAGGCCACTCCCACTTCGGCGACCGACATCATTTTCAAGTCATTGGCGCCATCGCCTATGGCGATGGTCTGTGTGGCGCTCAAGCCGAGCTGGTCACGCAGTTTGATCAACTCGTCCGCCTTGCGCTGCGCATCGACGATCTCGCCCAGCACTTGCCCGGTCAACTGGCCGTCTACGATCTCCAGGGTGTTGGAAACGGCGTAATCCAGCCCCAGCACCTGTTGCACATGGTTGGCAAACACGGTAAAACCGCCGGATACCACCATGGTTTTAATACCATGCTGTTTGCAGGTCGCTATCCAGTCCTGCACTCCCGGGTTATAACGCAGGCGCTCTTCTATCACTTGCTGCAAGGCTTGCTCCGGCAGGCCTTTGAGCAAGGCCACCCGTTTACGCAGGCTGGCAGAAAAATCCAGCTCGCCACGCATGGCGGCTTCGGTGATCTCGGCCACCTGTGGCTTGATATTCATCATGTCGGCGATCTCATCTATGCATTCGATAGAGATCAGGGTGGAATCCATATCCATCACACACAGTCCGAATTTTTGCAGCCGGTGGGCATCGGCGACCAGTGCGCAATCTATCTGCTCGCTGGCGCAAAACGCTTTTACCTCCAGGTATGCATCTTCGGCCACCGGCAGGTAATAAGCATGTTCAGCCACCTGGGCGAACTGGGTATAGCCGCCGACCAGGCCGTGGATATGCGTGAGATGAGCCATGCTGATGGCAGGCCCTTGAACCACTAAGCGCATGATAAAACCTACTGGAATTGAAAGGCTGGATTATACCAGCGTAAGCCGCAATGCTTGATTTGTCAGCGTGAAGGAATATTTCTGTTTTAGGATTTTCCTGGGCGGTGGTATGCTTGCCAAAAATCAAACAATCACGTTTAAACTTTTCTATTCAGATCATTTAAATCAGACTACTAGGAAACGTAATGAAACAAGAGTCTCAAACATTACCATGGCTGAACCTGCCTAATCTACCATTACCGCTGAAAGCGCTGTTTATCGGATATTTGCTGGTGGTAGGCGTAGGCTTGTGTATGGCCGGTTTGCAGATCATGCTCACCCACGGCATGGCGGACGGTAAATTCGGTTTATCCGTCAACGACATCGTCTATAGCTATTATGGTGACCGTAGCGGCACCAAACTGGCGAGCAAGCTGAATGGTTCCATGTCTGACAAGGCACCGCTGGAAGTGCGTCAGGACATTATCAAATGGGCGCAGCAAGGCGCTCCGCAAGACCAGTGGGAATCACATTACAAACCTATTTTTGCCCAGCACTGTGTCATGTGCCACAGCAATATTCCCGGCATCCCCGACTTCACCAAGTATGAAGAGGTGAAAGCCCGCGCCGAAGTCAACGAAGGCGCCACCATCAGCGGCCTGACCCGGGTGTCGCATATCCACTTGTTCGGCATCAGCTTTATCTTCTTTTTTATCGGCCTGATCTTCAGCTTTGCCGTGAATGTGCCAAAAACCGCCAAAGTGATCGCCATCGGTTTCCCGTTCGCGTTTTTGATCGCTGACGTGATGTCGTGGTGGCTGACCAAATGGTCACCGCATTTTGCCTGGCTGACCATCATAGGCGGCATGGGCTATAGCCTGGCTTCCACCTATATGTGGGTCATCAGCATGTACCAGATGCTGATTCTGTCGCGCAACGGCAAAGTCTATGGCAATGCCTGGGCGCAAGACCTGTAAGCTGCCACACGGCACAGCCAGTAAAAAAACCGCAGTTAGCTGCGGTTTTTTTGTTTGCAGCCTAGCTTTGAATGGGCATTTGCGCCAAAATGGCAGCTTAATCACAAAAACAGTTTATTTTCATGAATCTGCACGAATATCAGGCTAAACAATTACTGCAAAAGTACGGTTTAGTCACCCCAGCCGGTCTGGTTGTCCAATCCGAAGAAGCCGCTGCAGCCGCCACCAAAGAACTGGGCGGTGAAGCCTGGGTGGTCAAGGCGCAAGTGCATGCCGGCGGCCGTGGCAAGGCCGGTGGCGTCAAGGTGGTGAGATCGGCGCTAGAAGCACAGACAGTGGCGGGCGGCCTGCTGGGCAAACATCTGGTGACTTACCAGAATGCGCCTGACGGCCAGCCTGTGCACCAGGTGCTGGTAGAGCAAACCTTGCCTATCGCGCGTGAACTGTATCTTTCCATGCTGGTAGACCGCAGCCTGGAACGCGTGGTCATGGTCGCCTCCAGCGCAGGCGGTATGGATATCGAAGAGATCGCGGCCACGCAGCCGGACCAGATCCTGCAGGAAGTCTGTGACCCGCTGAATGGCCTGGTGGATTACCAGGCCCGCAACCTGGCCTTTGGCCTGGGCTTGAGTGGCGAGCAGATCGCGGCGTTCAGCAAGCTGGCTAAAGGCTTGTACAAACTGTTCAAGGATAATGATTTATCTTTGCTCGAGATCAACCCGCTGGTGGTCACCACTGAAGGAAAACTGGTGGCACTGGACTGCAAGATGACGGTGGATGATAACGCGCTGTACCGGCAAAAACCGTTTGCCGAGATCCGCGACTGGTCGCAGGACGACGACAAGGAAGCCGAAGCGCACCACAGTGGCCTGAATTACATCGCCCTCAACGGCAATATCGGCTGTATGGTCAATGGTGCCGGCCTGGCCATGGCGACCATGGACCTGATCAAACTGCATGGCGGCATGCCGGCCAATTTCCTCGATGTCGGTGGTGGTGCGACAGCGGAGACCGTGACCAAGGCATTCAAGATCATTCTGGCCGACCAGAACGTGAAAGCCATCCTGGTCAATATTTTTGGCGGCATCATGCGTTGCGACATCATCGCCACCGGCATCATCACCGCGGTGAAAGAAGTCGGCATGACTATCCCGGTGATCGTGCGCCTGGAAGGCACCAATGTGGAACTGGGCAAACAGATGCTGCGTGAAAGCGGCTTGAATATCATTTCGGCAGATGGCCTGACCGACGGGGCCAAACAGGCCGTTAAAGCAGTGAGCGAAGGTGTGTAGTCATGTCTATCCTAGTCAATAAAAATACCAGAGTATTGTGCCAGGGCTTTACCGGCAAACAGGGTACTTTCCACTCCGAACAGGCGCTGGCTTATGGCACGCACATGGTCGGTGGCGTGACACCAGGCAAAGGCGGCCAGCAGCATTTGCAGCTGCCGGTGTTCAACACCATGCGTGTCGCCGTGCAAGAGACCCAGGCCAATGCCAGCGTGATTTACGTACCGCCGCCATTTGCCGCCGACTCTATCCTGGAAGCGGCCGATGCCGGCATAGAGCTCATCGTTTGTATCACTGAAGGTATCCCGGTACTGGATATGCTGAACGTGAAAGCCGCCCTGCGCGCCAATGGCACCAGGCTGATAGGCCCCAACTGCCCCGGTGTCATCACGCCGGACGAATGCAAGATAGGCATCATGCCTGGCTTCATACACAAACGTGGCAAAGTCGGTGTGGTTTCCCGTTCTGGCACGCTGACCTATGAAGCCGTGCATCAAACCTCTGCGCTGGGCCTGGGTCAAACCACCTGTGTCGGCATAGGTGGTGACCCGATCAAAGGCCTTAACTTCATTGATTGCCTGGAACTGTTCCAGAACGACCCTGAAACTGAAGCCATCATCATGGTCGGCGAGATCGGCGGCAGCGATGAGGAAGCGGCGGCCGACTTTATCAAACACCATGTCACCAAACCAGTGGCTGCCTACATTGCCGGCTTGACCGCGCCTAAAGGCAAGCGCATGGGCCATGCCGGTGCCATCATCTCCGGCGGCTCCGGCCGCGCCGAAGACAAGATCGCCGCCCTGGAATCTGCAGGCTGTGTCGTTGCCGATTCGCCAGCCGGTCTGGGTGAGGCAGTACTGGCAGCCATCCAGCGTGCTGCAAAATAAATTGTTAGGAGACAGCATGAAGCGTATCCCCAGTACAACATCCTGTTCTGGCCTGTGGCTATGTGCTGCTTTGTTGCTGGGGCTATGCCTGAATGCGCAGGCGGCAAGCAAGCACAAAAACAAAGCAGCGCCTGAAGCCGCGGCCACCGAGAAAGCCAGTGCTGACGGCGGCGCAGATATCTCTTACCTGCTGATCGCCTCCTCCAAAGGCGATATCACCACGGTAAAAGCCCTGCTGAAAAGCGGTGCCAACCCGAATGTGACCGATGGCGAAAAAATCACGCCGCTGATGTATGCCGCGCGCAAAAACCAGGCAGAAGTCATACGCGCCCTGCTCGAAAGCGGTGCCGACATCAATGCCAAAGACCAGGGTGGCTGGACGGCGCTGATGTTCGCCGCCAAGAAGAACAACCTCGACGCCGTTAAAGTGCTGCTGGATAAAGGTAGCGATGTCAAAGTACGTGACCCGGATGGCTGGAGTGCGCTGGGCCTGGCTGCCACTTCCGGCTATAGCGAGATCGTCGGCCTGATCATTGCCAAAGGTTTTGACGCCAATGTACGCGCCAGCGATGGCAAAACGGTGCTGATGTATGCAGCCAAAAGTGGCAACGTGCCTACCATCACCGCTATCCTCAAAAATGGCGCCGACCCTAACCTGAAAGACAAACTGGGCACCACCGCCCTGATGATCGCAGCCAGAGAAGGCTTTACACCTGCGGTGACCACCTTGCTGGAGCATGGTGCGAAGATAGATGAAGAAGACGAACATGAATGGACAGCCCTGACCTGGGCCGTGAAAAAAGACCAGAAAGAAGTGGCCACCGCCCTGCTGGAACGCAAGGCGGATATAGACCATGAGGATAGCGAAGGCACACCGCTGTTGCATCTGGCGGTCAGCAACAACTCCCCGGACATGGCAGACCTGCTGATCAAACACGGCGCGGATGTTAAAACCCGTGACCAGTATGGCCTGACGGCTTATGTTTATGCACTCAAGGCGCAAAACCCGGCCATGGTCGAACTGATCAAAGCCGCGGGTGGTAAATACTGAATGACTGCCGCATGAAACTCGCCATTGCCCAAATGAACAGCATGGTCGGTGCCATGCAGAAAAATGCCGAACGCATACTGGAACTGGCCAACCAGGCCTATCAGGCAGGCGCCCGCCTGTTGCTGACACCCGAGCTCTCGCTGTGCGGCTACCCACCCGAAGATCTACTGTTCAGGCAAGATTTTTACGCAGCCAACCAGCGCGCATTAATCTGGCTGCAACAGCAGCTGCCAGCTGACCTGGCTGTGCTGGTCGGTCACCCGCATGAAATCGCCGGCAAACGCTATAACGCCGCTACGCTGATACACTCAGGCCGTATCCAGGCGACTTATCATAAACACCACCTGCCCAACTATAACGTGTTTGATGAAGAACGTTATTTTGTCGCTGGCGATCTACCGCTGGTGTTTGAATGGCAAGGCACCCGCTACGGCGTGCTGATCTGTGCCGACATCTGGGAACCCGCACCTGCGCTGCAGGCCTTGCAGGCCAATGCCCAGGTGCTGCTGGTGATCAATGCCTCTCCCTACCATCTAAACAAGCAGCAGACGCGTTACCAGGTGCTGCGTGAGCGCATCCGCGAGACCGGCCTGCCTGTCATCTATGCCAATATGGTGGGCGGGCAAGATGAACTGGTGTTTGATGGCGGCTCATTCGCCATGAACAGTCAGGGCGAACTGACGCAGGAATTGCCCATGTTTGAGGACTGCCTGGGCTATTTGACGCTGGCACAGCAACAACCAGTGCCCGCGGCCACCTGCGTGCACCCATCGCTGGAGGCGACTGTCTACCAGGCCTTGCAGCTGGGCCTGAAAGATTACGTGAATAAAAACCGCTTCCCCAGTGTGGTACTGGGTCTGTCCGGCGGCATAGATTCGGCCCTGACCCTGGCTATCGCCGTCGATGCCCTGGGCAAAGAGCGCGTGAAAGCGGTGATGATGCCATCAGAATTCACCGCCGATATCAGCATTCAGGACGCCGCCGACATGGCCAGGCTGCTGGATGTCGAATACAGTGTATTACCGATCAAACCCTTGTTTAACGGCTTTTGCGCAACCCTGGCTGATGAGTTCAGCGGCAAGGCATTTGATACCACAGAAGAAAACCTGCAGGCGCGTATCCGTGGCATGTTGCTGATGGCCATCAGTAATAAATTTGGCCACCTGGTCATCACCACCGGCAACAAATCAGAGACTGCTGTCGGTTACAGCACGCTGTACGGCGATATGGCAGGCGGTTTTGCCCTGATCAAGGATGTGCCTAAAACGCTGGTGTACAAGCTGGCAAACTACCGCAACAGCCTGGGCCAGGTGATCCCGCAGCGTATCATCACCCGCCCGCCCAGTGCCGAATTGCGCGCAGACCAGACCGACCAGGACAGCCTGCCCGCCTATGAGATACTCGATGCCATCATGGAAGCCTATGTGGAAAAAGACCTGGGTATAGAAAGCATCATACAAAAGGGCTTTAGCCGCGCAGACGTTGAGCGCGTCACCCGGCTGATAGACCGTAACGAATACAAACGCAGACAGGCGGCAGTGGGTGTGCGCATCACCGAACGTGGCTTTGGTAAAGACCGCCGCTACCCTATCACCTGTCAGCTGACATTTTGAACACCTTTGCCTATTTGGCCGCTGCGGCATTTGAATTAACAGCAGTGGTTGCGTAGAATGTTTTAAAAGTTAACCACGGAGCACATATGAAAAAACTTGAAGCCGTCATTAAACCATTCAAACTCGATGAAGTACGCGAGGCCTTGTCAGCGATTGGTGTCAACGGACTCACCGTGACAGAAGTCAAAGGCTTTGGTCGCCAGAAAGGCCATACCGAGCTTTACCGTGGTGCAGAATACGTGGTGGACTTTTTACCCAAGATCAAAGTAGAAGTGGTGCTGGCAGAAAACATGCTGGATAACGCGATCGAAGCCATTATCAAGGCAGCACACACCGGCAAGATCGGTGATGGCAAGATCTTTGTCACCTCAGTCGAGCAAGTGATCCGTATCAGAACCGGCGAGACTGGCGAAGCAGCCATCTAAGGCTCGTTATTCGGGTTCACTATTTGGGTCTAGTATTGATCCGCATGTCCGCTATGGCAACTTGCACACCGGGTTGCCATTCTTCTCACACCACCAGGAAGACCAATGAGTTTTACACTGCTTAAAACCATTGCATTACTCAGCATCTCCAACCTGTTCATGCTGTTTGCCTGGTATGGTCACCTTAAAAATCTCAGCAGCAAACCCTGGATCATTGCGGCACTGATCAGCTGGGGTATCGCACTGATCGAATACCTGTTTCAGGTACCCGCCAACCGCATAGGTTACACCCAGTTCAACCTGGCACAACTCAAGATACTGCAGGAAGTGATCACACTGGTCATCTTTGTGCCGTTTGCCATCTTCTATATGCAACAGCCACTGAAATGGGATTACCTGTGGGCAGGCTTGTGCATACTGGGCGCGGTGTATTTTATTTTTCGCACCTGACTTTCCTGTTCGCCCCCCAGGGAGCCTGTAGGGCCTGAACGGGCTATTTCCTTTCATAGTCCGCATCATTATGATTGCCACATTAACAAATCCAATAAACCACGTTAATCAGGGACACATATGATGAAAAATTTACTTGCCGCCGCTTTGCTGTTAGCCAGCTCTTCCGCTTTTGCCACCACCACTTACTTTGATGGCTATGACAAGCCAGGTAACGGCAACGCAAACACCACAAAGATCAGCATCTCCTACACTGCAGGTAGTTTTGACCTGTCTGGCGAGGTAGACCCGACCTCATGGCTGACATGGATACAGGACAAAAACTCCGGCCTGTATCTGGAAGGCAACCTGATCAGCGATAAAGGCGATACATACACCTGGTCACCTGTTATCTCACTGACTGACATCGACCCAACCGTGTGGACATTCAATTTCTCAAATCTGGCTGCCGGTAATTACACTTTGCAGTTCAACCTGGCGGGTGGCGGCCACTACACTGGTAGCTACGCGATCTCAGCAGTGACCACTGCTGTGCCAGAACCAGAAACTTACGGCATGATGCTGTTCGGCCTGGGCTTGATGGGCACCATCGCTGTGCGCCGCCAGAAAAACCGCTAATCAACACTAGCGCAGCTGCAAAAAAAGCCTCATTTTCATGAGGCTTTTTTATTTTCTGCGGCTTAAGCATGCGGGCTTAAGCAAGCGGCTGCATCATGCTGTGCGGGAGAAGATCTCGCGCACTGCTGCCAGGTCGGCGGATGTATCCACGCCGGTGGCGGGGGCATGGTCTGTCACGGTGACGGCGATCTGGTAGCCGTGGTACAGCACACGCAGCTGCTCCAGGCTCTCTATCTGTTCCAGACTGGTCACCGGCAGGCTGGCATAACGCTTGAGAAAACCGACGCGATAAGCATAAATGCCTATGTGCCGGTGCGCGACCAGGCGGTCTTTATGCTCGGCATCGCGTGGATACGGGATAGGCGCACGACTGAAATACAGCGCCTGCCCGCTGGCGTTGAGCACGACTTTGACCACATTGGGGTTTTCAAACATCTCCAGCTCATGGATAGGATGACAGGCCGTCGCCATGACGGCCTGGCTATCTTTGCGCAAAGCCTGCGCGACTTCATTGATCAATACCGGGTCTATCAAAGGCTCGTCGCCCTGCACATTGACCACTATGGTTTCATCTGGCCAGCCCATGCTGTGCACCACTTCGGCAATGCGGTCTGTGCCTGAGGGGTGGTCCTCACGCGTCATGACCGAGGCATAGCCGTATTGCGCGGCCACCTGCAGGATAGGCGCATGGTCAGTGGCGATCACCACTTCGCTCGCCTGGCTCTTGCCGGCCTGCACCGCCACCTGAATCACCATGGGCTTACCGGCGATATCCAGCAGCGGCTTGCCTGGCAGGCGGCTGCTGGCGAAACGGGCAGGGATCACGACTTTGAACATATGCGCCTGCCCTACTCGCTGTACTCGTGTTCTTCCAGCCGGCGCGCTTCATCTTCCAGCATGACGGGAATGCCGTCGCGCACCGGATAAGCCAGGCGGGCCGATCTCGAGATCAGTTCCTGTTTTTGTTTGTCATATACCAGCGGCCCTTTGGTGACCGGGCACACCAGGATTTCCAGTAACTTGGGATTCATTTCCTATTTCCTTCGCGTTGTTTTAGCAGACTGATCACGCAATCTGCGAATATTTGCCTATGCACTAGCGGTTTTAACTCGGCACTCACTGGTAAAAACCAGGCATCGCTTAAAGCCAGATGCCTGCATTTTACGGCATCTTTCTCGGTCATCAGTATGGTTTTAGCAGACCAGTCCATAAAATCCGCCTGCGTGTAAGCATGGTGATCGGCAAATACTTTTGTTTCACAGTCCAGCCCCTGGGCCTGCAGGGTCTGGAAAAAGCGTTGCGGATGACCGATGCCGGCGATCGCCAGTAATGGCCTCGTCTGTAACGCTGCGACGCCGATGTGGCTGGAAAAATCAGACAGCGAGGTCCACTGCCCCAGCTGCAAACACTGCTGAAAGGCTGGGACCTGTATATCAGCTACAAGCACCTGGCTGTCAGCTGCTGGCAGTTGCCCGCTTTCCACCAGTTGCCCGCTCTCAACCAGCAGGTCCACCGTTTGCAGGCGGCTTAAAGGCTCACGCAATGGCCCGGCGGGTAGCAAACGACCATTGCCCAGACCATGCGGGCGGCTGACCACCGCGATTTCAATATCCCGCTGCAAGGCATAATGCTGCAAGCCATCATCGCAAATCAATACATCGGTTTCAGGATACGCCTGTAACAAAGCGTGGCCAGCGACTGCGCGAGATGCATGTACCCACACCGGGCTGCCACTGCGTTGCGCGATCAGCACCGGCTCATCGCCATACAGCGCAGGCGCACTGTCCGGGCTGACTGCACCAGTCTGACTGCCGCCATAGCCACGACTTAAAATACCTGGAGAATAACCGGCCGCACGCAATGCCTGGGCCAGATGGATCACCAGCGGCGTTTTACCGACGCCACCGACTGAAATATTGCCGACCACGATCACCGGCACCGGCAAGCGGCTGCTGGCTAACACCCGGCAGCGATACAGCGTGCGACGTAAGGCCGCCAGGCTTGCAAACAGCCAGGCTAATGGCAAAAGCAGGCATTGCGCCCACCCTTGGTATTGCCATTGCCGCTCAAACCATGACTGCCACATCAGTCGTCTTGAAACTCTTTGTGATACAGCTTGTTGTAATAGCCATTGAGCGCCAGCAATTCTTTGTGCGAGCCGCTCTCTATGATCTTGCCGTGATCCATCACCAGTATGCGGTCGGCGTTCTCCACCGTGCTCAGGCGGTGTGCGATCACTATGGTGGTGCGGTTTTGCATCAGCCTGTCCAGGGCGTTCTGCACATGCAGTTCAGATTCGCTATCCAGAGCAGAAGTCGCTTCATCCAGCAGCAATATCGGTGCATTCTTGAGAATGGCACGCGCGATCGCAATGCGTTGCCGCTGGCCGCCGGACAAGCGCACACCACGGTCGCCTATCTCGCTTTGCAAGCCCAGAGGCATCTGCTGGATAAACTCCCAGGCATTGGCGGCTTTGGCGGCGTCTATCACCTCGGCTTCGCTGGCATTGCGCAAGGCACCATAAGCAATATTGTTGAACAGCGTATCGTTAAACAGCACGATATCCTGGCTCACCAGTGAAAACTGCGCGCGCAGGCTTTCCAGCTGGTAGTCACGCACATTGACGCCATCCAGTAATACTGCGCCTTCCTGTACTTCATAAAAGCGCGGCAATAGATTCACCAGCGTGGTTTTACCACTGCCTGAACGGCCTACCAGTGCGACTTTCTCGCCGGCACTGACTTCAAAACTCAGCTGGCTTAAAGCACTGCTCTTGGCCTGCGGGTAACGCACGGTCACCGCTTTAAAAGCCAGCTCGCCGCGTGCATGTTCCAGACGGTAGCTGCCACTCTCGTGCTCATTGTCCAGGTCCATCAGCTCAAACACACTTTGCGCAGCCGCCAGCCCGACTTGCACGTCTTCATTGGCGGCAGTGATATGTTTGATAGGTGCGATCAGCATCAGCAAGGCGCCTATAAAAGCCGCAAACTCGCCGACTGTGAACTGACCCAGGGCGTAATACACCACCAGCCCCAAGGCCAGCGCCGAAAGGATCTCGATCACAAAACTATTCAGGCCAGAGATCCTGGCGGTGCGCAACTCTAGCGTGCGGTTCTTGGCCACCACATTGGCAAAACGCTCATTCTCAAACGCCTGCGCACCAAATATCTTGACGATACGCTGCGCTGAGATCGCTTCTTCAGCGGTTTTGGTGATCTCGCCTACCGCCTCCTGCACCTTTTTGGCATTGGCGCGCAATTTGGGCGTAGACCTGGCCAGGTACATGCCCATGATAGGCGCCACTGCCGCAAAAACCAGCGTCAGTTTCCAGTCCAGGTAAATCATGTATGCCACCAGACCTATCACCGTCAGCACATCGCGCAACACATTCAAGGCCGAGCGGGTCACCACATTGGAAAGGCGCTCGATGTCATAGGTCAGTTTGGAAACCAGCAAGCCATTGGAGTTGGCATCAAAAAAACTCACCGGCAGCATCAGCAGCTTGGAGAACACCTGGTTACGCAGTTTTTCCACCACCCGGCGGGCAACGATACGCAAACTGTAAGAAGAAAAGAAACCGGCCAGCGCGCGCACCGTCATCAAGCCGAACAGCAGTAACGGCAGCCCGAATTTCTGTTGCGAGGATTGTTTGACAAAGCCCTCATCCGTGATCTCTTTGATCAGGGCGAGGAAGGCGGTATTGCTGGAGGACAGGATGGCAGTGGCGATCATGGACACCAGGAAATGCATCTTGTATTCCCAGGCATAGGCGATCAGCCGTTTATACAGCTTGCCGGGATTAACGATTTTATTCTGCTCAGATCTCTGTTTGCGGGCCATGCCACTTCTCGGGAAAACGATTAAGGAAACACAGAACCAGTGTTTATCTGCGTACAGGCCGCTTTATGCGGGGCTGGTGATCTGGCGGCAGCTCACGATGTTACGTGCGCCCCGCCACTGATCACGCGTTGACACTGGGCTTATGTTTCCTAAACAAATAGCCCGCCAAAATGACGGGCCTGTTAACGGGGTTTGTCACAAAATACCTGGGCACCAACATAGCAGAGCACATGGTTCAGGCGACACAATAGACCTGAACTCGGCTAGTTAGCATTCACCTGGGTGGCGAAAGTGATATGGGTGTAATTCGCCAGGCGTGATGCTTCCATAATATTGATCACAGACTGATGCGTAGCCTTGGCATCTGCATTGATGATAATGGTAGGCTCTTTACCCGCTGGCCCCTTGGCGCCGGCCTGCGCCAGAGCGCTGGACAATTCGGACACCACTGCGCCATTGGCTTCTTTGCCATTCACCAGGTAACGGCCATTGGCATCCACTTCAACGGTGATGGTCAATGGTTTTTCCTGTGGCGAACTGGCATCTGCAGTCGGCAAATTGATCTGCAGTTCGCTGGTCCGTGAAAAAGTGGCACTGACGATCAGGAAAATAATGATCACCAGCAACACATCGATCAGTGGAATAAAGTTGATCTCCAACTCTTCGTCGCGAACACCACGCTTGAAATTCATAGTTTGCCTTAAACCTTAATTGCGACCTAGTTGAGACCTAATTACGGTCGCCGTGAATGATCTCGACCAGCTTGATCGCCTGCTGCTCCATATCCACCAGAAAGCCATCCACTTTGCTGCGGAAATATCTATAGGCGATCATGGCTGGCACCGCCACCACGATACCGGCGGCCGTGTTGTAGAGTGCGACTGAAATACCACGGGCGAACTGGGCGACATCGTGGCCGCTATTGGTGAATGAACCAAACAGTTCCACCATCCCTATCACCGTACCCAGCAAACCGAGCAATGGCGCGACCGTGGCGATGGTGCCCAGGGTAGGCAGGTATTGTTCAAGCTTGTGGGCGACTGCACGGCCGGTCTCTTCGATCGCTTCTTTGGTGATCTCGCGCGAATTGCCGATATTGGCCAGTGCGCTGGCAAACACTTTACCTAACAGGGAGTGGGCTTCGAGCCGGCTCAGGGTTTCGCGCGTCACGCCACCTTGCTTGAGCCAGTTTTGCACTTCGGGTAATAATTGATCAGGAGTGACAACCGATGCGCGCAAGGCCCAGGAACGCTCCACAATAATTGCCAGCGCAATGACGGAAGCAATAACCAGAGGCCAGATTGGCCATCCGGCCGCTAAAATGATTTCCCACACAGCAAACACTCCAGTTGTTTTTAAACTTCCGCTACTTTAGCGTTAACCAGCCCTGAGGGCAAGTTTTGTCAGGTATCGCCAGCGTTACATTTCCCAGTAATGCGGTTCGACCTGGCGCCATCGCTTCACCAGTGGCTGTTGCCCGGACAGGAAATCCATCACCACAGCCCCATCGCGGTCTGATCGCAGTATCTGCGTGTCTTGTGCCTGGTACCGCGACAGCACCTCGGCTTTGGGATGTCCGAAGCGATTCAGATAACCCACGGTGGCAATGGCGATGGCTGGTCGCGTGGCCTGCACAAAGCCGGGCGTAGAAGAGGTTTTACTGCCATGATGTGGCATGGTGATCACGCTAGCCGCCAACTGGTCCGGGGAAGCCTCGACCAGCCAGCGTTCGGCTTGCTTCTCGATATCACCGGTCAACAGCAAGCTGCCGTGCGCCGATGTCACTTTGATCACACAGCTCTGGTCATTGTCCTTTAGCCCGGCCAGTGGCTGTTTTGCCGGAGACAGCACACGAAAAGTCACGCCGTCCCATTGCCATTGCTGGCCCTGGTGGCAAGGCTGATGCGGCAGAGCCGGCGCGTTTGCAAGCGCCCGCATCTGCCGGAAAAAATCAGCCTCTGGCGTCAGTGAACTCAGCAATTGAGCGGCGGGCACCCCCGCCAGCACCGAAGCCATGCCGCCGGAGTGGTCGTTGTCATCATGCGAGATCACCGCGATATCCAGTTGACGCAGGCCCAGATGGCGCAAATAAGGCAGCACTATGCGCTGCCCGGCATCGCTTTGCGCGTTGTAAGCTGGCCCGGCGTCATACAGCATAGTGTGGTGGGCGGTCTGCACCAGCACACTGAGGCCCTGACCGATATCCAGTACCGTGACGCGCATCTGTCCTGCTTGCAGTAATGCAGGTATAGGCAGCAACATGGGCGCAGGCAATAACAAGGGAAAGCACAATAGCAGCGCGGCCCAGCGTAATGGCCAGCCACGCGGCAGCGACCAGACCAGCATGCCGGCCATCGCCAGGCACCACACCCACAGGCTGGGGGTAGGTAAATACCAGACTGCGCCCGGCCACTGGCGCAACCAGTACAGGCCATGCGCGCACCCTTGCCACAAGGTGGCAGCCAGCTGCAGTAAAAAGTCCAGTGGCAAAATGGCCCCGGCGATGGCCAGTGGCACCACCGCCAGACTGACCAGCGGAATAGCCAGGCCATTGGCCAGCGGCGAGATCAGGGAAAGCTGGTTAAACAGCAGAATCAGCAGCGGCACCAGGGCCAGCGTGATTACCCATTGTGTCTGCAGCGCATTGCGCCACCAGTGCGCGGGTCGCAAACGCCCGCCCAGCGCAAATGCCAGGATAGCCACTGCGCCGAACGATAACCAGAACCCTGCTGCCATCACCGCCCACGGGTCCAGCACCAGCACCACCCACACCGCCGCACTCAATACCCAGGCAAAAGGTACGCGCTGCTTTAAGCTCAGCATAGTCATCATGGTCAGCAGCATGAACAAGGTGCGTTGAGTGGGGATAGAGAATCCGGCCAGAGCGGCGTAGGCGATGGCGACCAGGGCTCCGCCGCTGCCTGCCGCCAACCGGGAAGGGATACGCAAAGCCCAGTCCGGGCGCAGCCGCCATAGCCAGCCTACAAACATATAGCCTAAAGACGCCAGCATGGTGATATGCAAGCCGGAGATAGAGACTAAATGATTGACGCCGGTATCGACAAACAATTGCCAGTCCGCGCGCGCTATCTGGCTATCGTCCCCTATCACCAGTGCCCTCAATACCGCACTCTGCGGCGTAGTACCCAGCACTTTTTCTATGCGCTCGCCCACGCGGGCGCGACTATAGGCGATTAAAGCGGATGGCTGCCAGACCAGTTTTTGCAACCTGCGCATGGGCGCTTTGCTGACGATAGAACCGCCAGCACCGATCTGGTTCGCCAGGCACCAGCCTGCATAATCAAAGCCGTGCGGGTTCCTGGTCGCATGTGGGCGCTTGAGCCTGACACGCCATTGCCAACGCTCGCCTGCCTGCAATTGCGGCAAGGCTGGCGACGACGCCACGGCACCGCGATACGATTGCTGGTAAAGATGTAATCTGACGCGCGGCGGCAACGGGCAGTCTGCCCTGAAACTGCGCTCTATGGCAAAGTCCACATGCTGGCCACGCGCATCGCGCTCAGGCACACCGATGATCACGCCCTGCACCGGGATGACCTGCTGTTCGCAGGCGGCGGGTAATTGTGCCTGCAAGCGATGCCAGGCGCGCAGTTGCGCCCAGGCAAAGCCGAGTGCCGCGATCAGAACAATAACAAGCAGTTTACGGAATAAACTTGAATAAGCATGCCAGCGCGCGCCGGCAGAAGCCGTGCAGTGAACCAGCAGCCAGGCCAGGGTCAAGCTCAGCAACCAGCACAACCAGACAGCCAAGGACCAAAGACGGGGTTGTTGCTGAAACAGCCAAACACCAAACAACAATGCTACGGTGGCGCCCGGCAGCATGCGTGATCTACACCGGGGTAAGCACCTGCTCGCCTGGCTGGCTGATCGCCTGCAGTGTGCCGTCTTGCAGGCGATATTGTTTGTGCATGCGTGCAGCCAGCGCCAGGTCATGTGTCACCACCACCAGCGCAGTGCCACGCTCTTCCTGTATCTTTAACAGCAGCTCGAACACATGTTCGGCTGTTTGCCGGTCCAGGTTGCCGGTAGGTTCATCGGCCAGCACGCAGCGTGGCTCGGTCACCAGCGCGCGTGCCAGTGCCGCACGTTGCCGCTCGCCCCCGGATAACTCGCCCGGCGTATGTTCCAGTCTATGGGCCAGGCCCACCAGCGTCAGATAGTATTCCGCTTGCGCCAGCGCCTGCGCACGCGGGATGCGGCGGATAAATAATGGCATGGCCACATTTTCCAGCGCACTGAATTCAGGCAGCAAATGATGAAACTGGTAAACAAAGCCCAGGTACTGGTTACGCATGGCGCTTTTTTCAACCTCGGACAGCGTCGCCAGCGGTTTGCCTAACCATTGCACTTCGCCGTGGCTAGGGGCATCCAGCCCGCCCAGCAGATGCAGCAGTGTGCTTTTACCGCTACCGGATGCGCCGACGATGGCGATATGCTCACCGGCTGCCAGGGTCAGGTCTATACCGGTCAATACCGAGGTATCCAGGCCCTGATAGGTTTTAGCCAGCCCCTGGCACTGCAAGATCAGATCACTCATAACGCAAGGCCTCCGCCGGATTCATTTTGGAAGCACGTCCACTCGGGTATAGCGTGGCCACCAGGCTCAGGAAAATGGATAGGCCGATAATGGTCGTCACATCCGACCACATCAGCTTGGAAGGCAAGTCACTGATGTAGTACACGTCTTTGGATAAGAACTGCACATTGAAAGTATGCTCTATCCAGGGCACCACTGTTTCTATATTCAGCGCCAGCAGCACGCCCAGCAATGCGCCAGAAAAAGTACCTATCACGCCTATCATGGCGCCCTGCACCACGAACATGCGCCGTATCGCCTGCGGCGTCGCCCCCATGGTGCGCAGAATGGCGATGTCGGCACGCTTGTCAGTCACCGCCATCACCAGCGTAGATACGATATTGAAGGCAGCCACTGCCACGATCAAAGCCAGGATGATGAACATCACGCGCTTTTCCAGCTGGATAGCCTTGAAGAAATTGGCATGCTGCTGGGTCCAGTCGGTAATGTAATAGTTGGGCCCCAGCGCCTGCATCAATTCACGGCTGACGCGGTCAGCGGCAAACAGGTCGGCCAGCTTCAGGCGCAAGCCAGACACCTGGTCGCCCATGCGATACAGCTTGGCCGCATCATCAAGGTGTATCAGTGCCAAGCCGGCATCATATTCATACATGCCGACCTGAAAGATACCAGTCACGGTGAATTGTTTGATACGCGGCACCAGCCCGGCCGGGGTCACCTGCCCCTGCGGCGCCATCAGCACCACTTTCTCGCCTATGCGCACACCCAGCGCCTGCGCCAGGTCGCCACCGAGCACGATATTGAATTTGCCGGCTTGCAGATCCTGCAGCTTGCCTATCTTCATCTGTGTCGATAGATCAGACACTGCGCCTTCGGCAGCAGGCAGCACACCGCGTATCAACACGCCCTGCACCGCCTGGTCGCGCGTCAGCATGCCTTGTGCCATCACATAAGGCGCCATGCCTTGCACCGGGCTGGAGAATGTGTTGGCCGGCAGGGATTTGATCTGTCCCTCTACATGCTGCCAGTCAGACAGGCCGGCATCAAAACTGCGCACCTCTATATGGGAAGCCACGCCCAGAATACGTTTGCGCAGCTCATCCTGAAAACCGTTCATAACGGACAAGACAACGATCAGGGCCATCACCCCCAGGGCGATACCCACCATACTGGTCAGTGAAATAAACGAAATAAAATGATTGTTACGCTTGGCGCGTGTATAGCGCCAGCCTATCCACAATTCATAAGGTAGCCGTTGGGCCAGCGCGTGTTTAAACGCAGAAAAAGAGGCTTTATTCATGCTCGCATGTTAACAGGTTTAAAGCGCAATTTGATCAGTCGCCAGCGCCTTATGCGCAACCTTAGCCCCTATCAGCGCGATACCAGAGTCTGCTGTCAGCCAAGTCTTACGTACAAATACAAAATCGTCCGACTGCTCTGGCTGCAGCTTGTGGCTACTATAGCTCACAGGTCGTTGACCGAGACACAATTCTAAAACCTAGGAGACTTAATCATGAATAAAGATATTTTTGAGGGCAACTGGAAACAACTTAAAGGTAAAGTACAGGAGCAATGGGGCAAACTGACCAATGATGACCTAGACGTGATTGAAGGCAAACGCGACCAGGTTGTGGGCAAGATCCAGGAACGTTATGGCATCACTAAAGATGAAGCCGAAAAACAGATCAATACCTGGGAAAAAGACAACCATCATTGATGCAGTGATGCGCTCTGATCAATAGCCACTTTTTAAGTGGCTATTTTTCATGGGTTCTCGCTCTTTTTGTGATGCGCGATAAAGCTGCCTATCGCATGCGCTTTGAAAATAAACACTAATGCAATGATCACACTGATCAGCATGCTCAGCAACTCAGCCTTACCCTCAGGGTTTAAAGTCATGAACAGTGAATTTGAACCTGTATTCAGACTCACCCTAAATACATACGATATCAACGCCGGCCCTGCCTGTATCAGTTTCCATAAGCCCAGAATAGCAACTGCGACGGTGGCGACTTCATCAGGCCGACCAATTGTTGTGGTGTCATTTTTTTCCTCTTATTTTGATGTTATTTTTGCCAGGCGTACACCAGGGATATTATTAGCCGGCAGTGCAAATAAAAAGCAGGATGCTCACTACTCACCGCACTAGCGTCAGCTTTACTGCTGTTTCCTCTTTAGAAATAATATCTCAACTGCATCACATCCGTTAGCTTTGTTTGAGCGCATGAGGCGCCAAACGCGCAAGCGCTCTGTAGCCATCACGCAGCTGTCGCCCTGGCCCGGGTGGCGTTGTTTCATGCCCTGATTCCAACCTGTGCCTCAGATCGTTTTGCCAGGTAGCACCATGCGGCTAGCCGGTATTTCTTAAGCCGGCCGCAATGCCATTAATGGTCAGCGGGATCGCCAATTTGAGTTTTTCATCCGTTTCGCCATTGCGGTAGCGTTGTATCATTTCAACTTGCAAATGATTGAGCGGGTCCAGATAAGGCAAACGGTCGCGTATGGATTTAGCCAGCACCGGCTGGCTGGCCAGTCGTTGCGAGCTGCCTAACAGCAGGTTGACCACCTGAGTGGTCAACTGGTGCTCGTGCTCTATGCGGCTGAAGATCTCTTCGCGCAGGCTGCGGTCTGGCAACAGGTGTGCGTAATGCCTGGCCACGATGAGGTCGGTTTTAGCCAGCACCATATCTACGTTATTGATCAGGGTCTTGAAGATAGGCCAGCCCAGCAGCATTTCCCTGAGCAATGCCAGGCGGGTCTCTTTAGCGCTGCCGGCTTGCTGCAGGTATTGATCTATCGCGCTGCCCAGCCCATACCAGCCTGGCAACAATAGCCGGCATTGCCCCCATGAGAAGCCCCAGGGGATGGCACGCAAGTCTTCGATACGGCGGGTGGATTTGCGTGAGGCGGGACGGCTGCCCAGGTTCAGGCCGGCGATCTCCTCTATCGGTGTGGTGTTAAAAAAGTATTCGGCAAAGCCCGGGGTCTCATATACCAGGCTGCGGTAGCTGGTCATGGCGGTGGCAGACAGGGTCTCCATCACGCTTTCAAAGGCACGCCGCCTGGCCGGCTCCAGCTGGTCGGCCGGAAACAGGCTGGCATCCAGCGTGGCGGCGATCAGGGTTTCCAGATGCTGACGCCCGACGACAGGGTCGGCATATTTATTGGCAATGATCTCACCTTGCTCGGTCAGGCGGATCTGCCCATCCACCGTGCCTTGCGGTTGCGCCATGATGGCCTGGTAAGTCGGGCCACCGCCACGCCCTACCGTGCCACCACGACCATGGAACAGGCGCAGCTTGACTTTGGCCTGCTGGAACAGTTCTACCAGTGAGATTTCGGCTTTGTATAACTCCCAGTTAGAGGTCAGGAAACCGCCGTCCTTGTTGCTGTCTGAATAGCCCAGCATGACTTCTTGTTCGCTGCCCTGGTTGCGGATCACGTGGCGTATGCCCAGCAGGCTTAACCACTTGCCCATGATCATGGGCGCATCGCGCAGGTCGGCGATGGTCTCGAACAGCGGCACGATATTCAGATCCAGCTGGATATTGGCTGACCCCCACACCCCGCGCAGCAAACCAGCTTCGCGTTGCAGCAAGGCGACTTCCAGCAGGTCAGACAGTGTTTCGGTATGCGAGATGATATATTGACGCACGGCATGGCAGCCAAAACGCTCGCGCATTTCGCGCACCGCTTCCAGCACGCCTATCTCTTTGTGCACCAGCTCGGAGTATTGCTGAAAAGGCGAGAACAGCAAGCGTGGCTGTTTCAGTTCTTCGAGCAAGAGGCCTATTTTTTCGTCTTCATTGAATCCAGCATAATCAAACTCATAGCCGGCTTTTTGCAGCAGCTCGGTGATCACCGCTTCATGTACATCTGAAGACTGGCGGATATCCACCGTCGCCAGATGAAAACCGAACGACTCTATCGCCTTGATCAACTTGCCCAGGCGCGGATAGACCAGCGCTGCCCCGTGATGTTTGCGCAGGGAGTCGGCGATGGCCTGCAACGGCAGCAATAAAGCCTCGGGGCTGTCATAGGCCAAAGCACGCACATCATCGTCTATGCGCCAGCCACAGCCGGCTGCCAGGCTTTCGGCTGTCACCAGCAAACGGTCATGTACGCCATTCAGGGCCAGGCGGTAGGGCTCATCCATGCGATGTGCGGATTGATCACGCGAGGCCTGGGCCAGCGCCATCACCGCCTCGTCTACTGCGATCAGTCGGGTGGAGACGCCCAGCTCGCGCTTGAGTTCGGCCAGTTCATCCAGGTAAAAACGCAAGACCGTCACTGCCTGCAGGCGCACGGCTTCACGCAAGGTAGAGCCATCTACGAACGGATTGCCATCGCGGTCGCCGCCTATCCAGCTACCCATACGCAAAAACGCCGGCAAGCGGTATTCACTCGCAGTCGGCATCAGCGTTTCCAGATCACGCTCCAGATCCTGTAGCAACTCCGGGATCACATGCAAAAAAGTGCTGTCGTAATAGGTCAGTGCATTTTCAATCTCGTTGACCACCGTCAGTTTGGAAAAACGCAGCATACGCGTTTGCCACAATGCGGAAACAGCGCCCTGCAACAACAGGCTGTTACGTGCCAGCTGCGCTTGTGCATGCATGTGCATGCGCGCGGCCAGCAACTCGACGATACGGCGTTCTATATCGAGCACGCTTTTGCGTTGCACTTCTGTCGGGTGTGCGGTGAGCACCGGCGACACCAGCGCATCAGCAAAAAACTGCTGTATCACCTCCACCGGGACACCATCCTCACGCAACTGGCAGATAGAATGCGCCAGCATGCCGGCGACCGGCGTATGCGCGTGGCTGTTCGCCAGCTGCTGGCCATACAGATCCTCTGCCAGGTTGACCAGGTGCTTGTAGTAACTCAAGGCGCGCACCACACACACTGTTTGCGCTGGCGTCAGTGCTGCCAGCAATCGCTCCAGCTGTAATGAGGCGCTCTGGTCGTGAGTCTGATGGAATTTGGTCGCTGCCTGGCGGATAGCCGCGATCTGCGCAAAAGCCGCCTGCCCTTCAACTTCCTGTATGGCCTGGTCGAGCAAACTGCCCAATAATTCAATATTGTCAGACAGCCGCGCCTCTGCCGAAACCATGTCACTGGCCACATGTTTTTTTATCATGGTGTCTTCTCCCCTAGCTCAGTGATACACTAGCAACAAGCAGGCCACCTTTGAATGATGATTTTTTACATATAAATCATGTGCTTGCAAAATTGATAGCACTGCATGCATGCGTACTCAAGGCGAGCATGCACCGATTTGGCCCCGCTGATATCCGCTGGGAAGGCGCGGCGTGAAAGATCAGCTGGCAGCCAGCGAGACTATAGTTGGATGACCCGGTGGCCGGGTGGCCGGGTGGCCGGATGCCAGCATAAGCTAGGTGGTAAACAGATGGATGTGAATCGATTGATAGCGCAGGTGTTACAAAACTGGCAAGCCTTGGGCACGCAAGGCCTCTGGCATCAGGACGCCTTTTTACTGCTGATGTGCGTGCTTGCCGTGGTGATACTGTTCTTTACCGGCACGGTGATAGGCTTGCTCGTGCAATCCCTGTGGGGGATCTTCATCACCAGCCATCAGGCCACAGATGGGGAGAGTTAACGCCAGACTGGCCAGGGAGAGCCCTGATCAATCGCCACTGGAAACCAGTACCTGCCTGATCGCTTCCAGCTCACGTGGGATATCGGCCGCATAATCCTCATACTGGCGGCCACCTGTCCTGCCATACCAGTACTTGCTGTTCCACACATCACCCTCAACCTTGTGCAGCACCGCGTGTATCCAGTTGGCCGTGTGGTCACTGTAATCCTGCGCGATGTTGTGCGCCGCATCCCAGTCACCCGCCTGTGCCAGCGTCACGGCCTCCAGCAACTGCGTCTGGTTAGACATGCTCGGGATACTCTATGCTGCCCTTCTGGATGAATTCGATCTTATAACCATCCGGGTCTTCGATGAAAGCGATCACTATGGTGCCATGTTTCATAGGCCCGGCTTCGCGTATGACTTTGCCGCCTTTGGTTTTCACCAGCTCACAGGCCTGGTAAGCATCGTCTACCTCGATCGCCATATGCCCATAGGCGGCACCCATGTCATAACTGGCTTTGCCGTAGTTATAGGTCAGTTCGAGCACGGTATTGTTGTACTCATTGCCATAACCGACAAACGCCAGTGTGAATTCACCATCCGGGTAATCCTGGGTACGTATCAGCTTCATGCCCAGCACGCCGGTATAAAAATCTATAGACCGTTGTAAATCACCAACGCGCAACATGGTATGTAAAATTCGCATGACTCTTAACCCCTTTAATTATTTATGGAATAACAACGTGAGTACTTACGCCCTGGTAATGCGCAAGTATTTGTCCATCAACTGCTCTTGAGTTTCCTGTCGGTCCGGGTCCAGCGGGATGCAGCTGATAGGGCACACCTGCTGGCACTGCGGTTTGTCAAAATGGCCTACGCATTCGGTGCACAGGTCAGGGTTGATCTCATAGATCTCTTCACCTTGCGAAATAGCCTCGTTAGGGCACACAGGCTCGCACACATCGCAATTAATGCATTCATCGGTAATAAACAGGGACATTTAATTTATCAGTTTTTGCTTGATGGCTGTTTCAACGCCGGGCGACACGAACTGGTTTACATCACCGCCCAGGCGCGCCACCTCGCGCACCAGACTGGAGGAGATAAACATGTATTCTTCTGCAGGTGTCATAAACAGGGTTTCCAGTTTTGGGTACAGTTTGCGGTTCATGCCTGCCAACTGGAATTCGTACTCGAAATCGCTGGCAGCGCGCAATCCGCGTATGACCATCTGTGCGCCCTGGGACTGGACGAACTGCATCAGCAGGCCATCAAAACCGACGACTTTGATATTCTCGCCGGCGAATACCGATTGCGCCAATGCGACGCGCTCCTGCAGGCTGAACAGGGTCTGCTTGCTGGTACTGCCTGCCACCGCCACTATCACCTGATCAAACAGGTGGGCTGCCCGGCGCACGATATCTTCGTGCCCCATGGTGATCGGGTCAAAGGTGCCCGGATAGACTGCAATTCTGGTTTTATTCATACGCTGATATCCCGAAAGTCTGTACGCACCTTCAAGGCTGCGTGGCTGGCGCTGGCGTGCTGACTGGCTGCAACAGGTGGTAGTACACCTGCCCTGCCTTGCCAGACTTGACCACTTGCCAGTCCGAATCAGATTTTAACGCATATTCGGCTTCTACATACAGCCAGCCTTGTGCAGACAAATGCCCAAGCAGCAGCGGCAACAATTTATCCAGCCATTGCTTGTGATACGGCGGGTCACAAAAAATGACGTCGTAACGCTGGCTGTTTTGCGCCAGAAACTTCAGTGCATCGGCCTGGCGAATATCGGCTTTACCGGCTTGCAGTAATTTCTGGTTTTGCAGCAAGGCCTGCAACGGGCCTTTGGCCAGCTCCAGCATGGTGACCTGGCTGGCATTGCGTGACAGTGCCTCGAACCCCAGCGCACCGGTGCCGGCGAACAGGTCCAGACAGGTTTTGCCGGTCAACTCCTGCCCCAGCCAATTGAACAGGGTCTGACGTACGCGGTCCGGCGTAGGGCGCAAGCCATCGGCATCCGGGAACTTGAGTACCCGGCTGCGCCAGACACCGGCATTGATACGCACTTGATTCATAAAGATGATGCAGTCACTAAGCAAGAACAAAGCAGTATTATAAAGGGGTTCACCGCTGTGCAGAGATTTGCAGCTATTTGCATGATCCAGGCACAAAACGCTTCGTGCTATCATCTCTAAAAATCAAACAAGGAAATCAGACATGGAATTTTTATTGGGCTTTGGCCTGTTAGGGACTTTGATCACCACTGCGCTGGGCTTGTTCTGGCTATGGATGCTGATCGATTGCCTGGCCGATCAGAGTGAAGACAAGCTGGTCTGGTTCCTGGTGATCTTCTTTCTCAGCCTGCTGGGTGCGCTTTTATATTACTTCCTGGCGCGCAAAAAGCGTAAGGCTACCGTGCTGTAACTGATCACAGCTGACGCACACCAGCCAAAGCCGACCATGTGTCGGCTTTATTTTTTAATGCCTTATTCCGCGCCTACGATCACAGTGGCAAAGCTTTCGGGATGGATGCGGCGTTTAAAGGCGTCATTCACCTGCTGCACGGTCACTTGTGCTACGTGATCGTTAAAGCTGTCCAGATAGTCCAGCGGCAGCTTGTAGAAACCGATCAGGTTCAGATATTCGAGTATCTTGCCATTGCTGTCTATACGCAACGGAAAGCCACCGATCAGGTTATCTTTGGCCGCTTGCAGCTCAGCCTCGGTCACGCCCTGATCGACAAACTGCTGCACGGTCTGCCTGACCAGTTGCAATGCATCTTGCGCCTGTTCCTTCTTGGTTTGCAGACCAATCTGGAAAGGGCCTAACTCGGCCATGGGCAGAAAGTAACTGTAGACGCTATAGGCCAGACCGCGTTTTTCACGGACTTCTTCGGTCAGGCGCGAGACAAAGCCGCCACCGCCCAGAATATAGTTACCGACGTATAGCGGGAAAAAATCAGGGTCGCCGCGTTTGTTGCCGGGCTGGCCGAGCAGGATATGCGCCTGCAAGGCAGGATGTGGCAATTTTTTTACGCTGGCTGTTTTTAAGGCCGGCACCGGCGGCACTGCTGCTACCGCAGGGCCTTGTGGCAAGCCGGCACTCAGGCGTTCGGCGATCTGTTTGGCCTGCGTCAGGGTCAGATTCCCTATCAAGGCGATCACAGCTGATTTGGCCGTGTAATGCGTTTGGTAAAACTGCGCCAGCTGCGCCACCGTCAGCGATTGCACGCTATCGATCTCGCCGCTTTGATCCAGGCTGTAAGCATGCATGCCATAGACAGAACGCATAAAGGCTTTTTGCGCGATGCTGTCAGGCTCGGTCTCGGCTTCCTGCAGCCCGGCCACGATACGGGCCTGTTCGCGTTTTAGCACCGCTTCGGGGAAATCGGGCTTATGCAATACAAAACTGAACGCTTGCAATGCGCTGGCCTGCTCGCTGGTCAGGGTGCGTAATTTGAACCCGGCGCGGTCTGCATCAAAATTGCCGCCGAGTACGGCGCCTATATCGGCAAAGCGGTTAGTCAGCGTCTCTTCATCCAGCCCGCCTGCCACCAGGGCCATCAGGTGATGCGTGACACCGGCAGCACCCGAGGTTTCCGGCTGATCGTGTGCGCTACCCGCCGGGAAATTCACGCTGATATCCATCATAGGCAAGGCATGGTTCTCAACAAAATACACCTCACTGCCATGGCTGGTGGTCCAGTGCTGGATATTCAATCCAGCCAGTGCATGCAGTGCATGGCCTTGCAGCAGCAAGGCCAGCAGGGTGGTTCTAAAAAGATTCAAAGCGTTCATTCTGTTTCCTACATGGCTGCTGCGACCAGATCAGCTGGTGGCATGCGTATTAAATATGGCTTGTGTATTGAATATGTCCAGGAACTAGTGCTGATGCGGTTTTCCGGCTGGTTTGGCGTTCGGGTCCATAGGTTGCGGATCCAGTGTCACCAGCGTCAGCTGGTCTGGCACCAGGTATTTTTTTGCCACCGCCTGTACCTGCTCCGGGGTGACGGCCTCTATGCGCGCAGCATTTTTTTCCAGCAGGCTCAAGGGGTAACTCATGGTTTCCAGCTGACCTATCTGCATCGCCTGGTAAAACATGGAGTCGCGTTTATAGACATCGGCGGCGATCACTGCCGCTTTGACTCTGTGCAATTCGGCGGCGGTCACACCCTTGTTCTTCACTTCATCCACCACTGCCCAGATCGCTTTCTGCAAGTCTTCCAGCGCCACGCCTTCGCTGGGCGAGGCAGCGATCTCAAAGGTGGAAGCCTGGCCGCGGTTGGTGCCGTCATAGCCGCTATCTATGTCCAGCGCGATCGCCTGTTCACGCACCAGTTTCTGGTTCAGCCGCGAGGAGCCATTACCACTTAACACGCTGGATAACACCTCCAGTGCATATGGTTCCCAATCCTGTTCGCTGTAAGCAGGCCCGTTCTTCATGGCCGGGGCATGAAAACCCATCGTAAAATAAGGTAATTTGGCAGGCGCCTTGACGATGGCGCGGCGCTCGCCCAGCTGCGCTGGTTCCACTTGCGGTTTGCGCGCTGGCAACGGCCTGGCGGCCAGCTTGCCAAAGGTCTCCTCCGCCAGCTTGAAAACCTCTGCCGCCTTGACATCGCCCACCACAACCACGGTCACATTATTTGGCGTGTACCAGGTGTTATACCACTCGCGCGCATCGGCGGCGGTCATATTATCCAGGTCATTCATAAACCCGACCACCGGGCGGCCATAAGGGTGCGCGCGAAAGACTGAAGAATCGAATTGTTCACTGACGCGAGATTGCGGCTTGTCTTCGGTGCGCCAGCGGCGCTCCTCTTTCACCACTTCTATCTCCTTGGCGAATTCGGCATCGGTGATCTGCAAGTTGGCCATGCGGTCAGCTTCCAGCTTGAACGACAATGACAATCTGGATTTTTCCAGCTGCTGGAAATAGCAGGTGTAATCCTTGCTGGTGAACGCATTCTCCTTGCCGCCTGCGGCAGCTATCTGGCGCGAGAACTGCCCGGCCGGGACGCTGGGGGTGCCTTTGAACATCATGTGTTCCAGCACGTGCGCGACCCCGGTTTTGCCATTGACCTCATCCAGCGAACCGGCTCTATACCATACCTGCGAGACCACCACAGGCGCCCGGTGATCTTCCTGCACGATCAGCTTGAGGCCATTTTTAAGCGTGGTTTGTACCACTTCGGCAGCCTGTGCGCTGCAGACACTGAGCAAGGCAGCCAGAAGCAACAGTGGTTGGCTGCAATGAGTAACACTTTTTTTCATGATGGGATCACTATAGGAACAGGTTGTAAAAGCAGTGGCTGTGACCGATGGCGCGTCTACTTAGTTCGCATGCACCGGGCAATAGAACGCGAGTTTAAAAACCATATATAACGTTTTGCTATGCATCGCAAAGCCATGGTCGTGGCGGTAAATGTCGATTCGGCTTAAAATAGGCATATTACCGAGTTTTAAGCTGCCATGTTCAATCCATTTGCCAAAAAAACCGAGTCTTCATCCCCTGCCCCCGAAGAAACCGCTAGCCCCAGCTGGACCCAGCGCCTTAAAAATGGCCTGGCAAAAACGCGCCAGCAACTGGGCGGGCAGCTTAGCGCGCTGTTCGGCGGCGGCAAGATAGATGAAGATATTTACGAAGAGCTGGAAACCATACTGCTGACCTCGGATGTAGGGGTCAATGCCACCCAGCACCTGCTGGAGCAGTTGCGTGCCCGGGTCAAAAGGCAGGATTTACAGGACACCATCGCCTTGAAACAGGCGCTCAAGGAAACCCTGTCTGACCTGCTCTCACCGTTGCAGGCCCCGCTGGATGTCAGCGGCCACCAGCCTTATGTCATGATGATGGTAGGCGTGAATGGCGCCGGTAAAACCACCACTATAGGCAAGCTGGCAAAATACCTGCAAGGGCAAGGCCATAGTGTACTCATTGCCGCCGGAGATACCTTCCGTGCCGCGGCGCGAGAACAATTACAGGTGTGGGGCGAGCGCAACGATGTGCAGGTGATCGCTTCCGAGAGCGGTGATCCGGCGGCAGTGATCTATGATGCGGTGAACTCTGCCATCGCCAGAAAAACAGATGTGGTGATTGCCGACACTGCCGGCCGCCTGCCTACGCAGCTGCACCTGATGGATGAGATCAAGAAAGTACAACGCGTGATCGACAAGGCATTGCCAGGCGCGCCGCACGAGATCCTGCTGGTGCTGGATGCCAATACCGGCCAAAATGCGGTCAACCAGCTCAAGGCCTTTAACGAGGCTTTAGGTGTCACTGGTCTGGCTTTGACCAAGCTGGATGGCACGGCCAAAGGCGGTGTGATCGCTGCGATCGCGCATTTGAGCGGGCAATCTGCCCATAGCATCCCGGTGCGCTTTATCGGCGTCGGTGAAAGCATAGATGACTTGCGCCCGTTTGTTGCCAACGACTTTATTGATGCCTTGATTGATTAGCCATGACACTCTTTAACTTGAAACTGTTAAAACAGATCGTTAAACCATGATTGCATTTAACAACGTCAGCATGCGCTACCCGAATAGCGCGCACCTGTTCCGCCAGGTCAGCTTTAATATTGAAAAAGGCGACTTTGTGCTGATCACCGGCCAGTCCGGCGCCGGTAAAAGCACCCTGCTCAAACTGATGGCGGGTATAGAAGCCCCTTCCGGCGGCCATATTCTGATCAATGAGCAGGATATCAGCCAGCTGCACCAGAATGCCATCCCTTACCTGCGTCGCCGTTTTGGCCTGGTTTTTCAGGACCATAAGTTGCTGTATGACCGCAACAGCTTTGAGAATGTCGCGCTGCCGCTCAGCATCCAGGGCATCACCGGGGATGAAGCCGCCCGTCGCGTGCGCGCCGCTCTGGACAAAGTAGGCCTGCTCAACAAAGAAAAAGCCATGCCTATCACCCTGTCAGGTGGTGAACAGCAGCGCCTGGCGATCGCGCGCGCCGTGGTCAGCCGCCCTGCCATCGTCATTGCCGACGAACCTACCGGGGGCCTGGACCGCGTCGCCTCGCTGGAGATCATGCAGCTACTCAAAGCGTTTAATGATGTAGGCGTCACCGTCGTCATCGCCATGCATGATGTGGCACAAGTGAGCACCATCGCTTACCGGACCTTGCATATAGACCAGCAAACCATCACGTCCATGCCTGCCCAGGTCGGCATGTTATAAGGGTAATGGCATGAAAAACTGGCTGAATCAACACACACTCGCCATGCAACTGGTGTTACAGAGACTCAAAGCGCATTGGCTAAACACGCTGACCATCTGCATGGTGATAGGCATCACCGTCACCTTGCCCGGCCTGTTATTCGTTGGCGTGGACAACCTGCAGGACGCATCGCGCTCCATCAAACAGGACGCGCAAATGAGCGCCTTCCTCAAACCGGCGCTCAACGGCAATGTCATTCAACGCCTGATCAATGACGTGCAAGCCTTACCGCAAGTCAAAGAAGTGCGCTATGTGCCCAAGGAAGAAGCGATCAAGCAACTGGGTCAACAGTTTCTGCAAAAAGACCTGCTAGCCGACCTGCCGCAAAACCCGTTACCTGACGCCCTGTTCATCACCCTGGCCGACACGCAGCCGAACACAGCGAAACCGGTACAGGAGATGCTGCAAGCGCGCGACGAAGTCGAAGAACTGGTGGTAGACAGTGTCTGGATAGAACGGCTGAACTCCATGCTGGTACTGGGTAAACGCATCGCCCTGATCTTTGCCTGCCTGCTCGGCATCGCCATGGTCACAGTCATCAGCAATACCGTGCGCATGCAGGTGCTGACGCATGAAACCGAGATCGAAGTCAGCCGTTTGATAGGCGCGACCCACAGCTTTATCCGCCGCCCGTTTTTATATATGGGCAGTGTTTATGGCCTGGGTGGGGGCCTGATCGCGGTCGCTTTACTCTTTGCGATCGTGTGGAACCTCAAACAGCCGGTGCAGCTGCTGGCTAACAACTACCAGAGTAATTTTCAGCTGGTGTTTCATCTGGTGAATATTGGCGGGTTGATATTATTGGCTTCGACGTTGATAGGCTGGATAGCGGCGTTTATTGCGTTGACGCAGAAACGCTGAACTGCCTTGGCGCTATCAGCTTGGCCTGCTATTGCAGGAGAAAGCTGTAATCGGTAATTCTTTGGATGGCTCAGTGCTCTGTTTCGGCATTTTCTTTCGCCTCTAGGCGAGTTACTTTTCTTTGCTTGCCCAAAGAAAATGTAACCAAAAGAAATGCACCCTAGCTTCCGCTTATCTCCTGCGTTGCTCATCAAAATAAGCGGTCGCGAAACTCGCCCTAGCGGCCTGCACACCCCGCAGACCACCGCGGAGCTCAGACAGTCGCTCCCTTCCTCCTTATTTTGACTCCGCTACTCGGCGCGTCAGATAGGGGCCCGTTTAGACCCACCACGTT
>NZ_JBQVPB010000005.1:0-254798 GCF_052437885.1 Methylophilus sp.
GATCTACGTGTTGGGTAAAGATGAAGGTGGTCGTCATACGCCATTCTTCAACGGCTACCGTCCACAGTTCTACTTCCGTACTACTGACGTGACTGGTGCAGTTGAATTGCCAGCAGGTACCGAAATGGTGATGCCAGGTGACAACGTATCTATCTCAGTAGCGCTGATTGCGCCTATCGCGATGGAAGACGGCTTGCGCTTCGCTATCCGTGAAGGTGGTCGTACCGTTGGTGCTGGCGTTGTAGCCAAGATCATCGAATAATTGATTTTTATCGGCGGCAGGAATTTCCTGCCGCTTTTGCTCTTTTTAAGGAAAAAACATGGCAGCTCAAAAAATTCGTATCCGTCTGAAAGCATTTGACTATCGTTTGATCGATCAATCAGCTTTGGAGATCGTGGATACAGCGAAACGTACTGGTGCAGTTGTAAAAGGTCCGGTGCCATTGCCAACACGTATTGAGCGCTTTGATATTCTGCGTTCCCCGCACGTGAACAAAACTTCACGTGACCAGTTTGAAATCCGTACCCATCAGCGTCTGATGGACATCGTGGACCCTACAGACAAGACTGTAGATGCCTTGATGAAGCTGGATCTGCCAGCTGGTGTGGATGTAGAGATCAAGCTTTAATCAAAAAAGTTTGTCATTCCCGACTTGGCCTTCAAGTTGAAGGCTATTGTCAAATCAAGAATAGTTCGGTATAATCCGCGCTCTTCGGTGGACGGTCAATTGTAATCGTCCACTTTAAACTATTATAAGGAACTGATCATGAGCTTAGGGCTTATTGGTCGCAAGGTGGGCATGACCCGCATTTTTACAGAAGAAGGCGCAAGCGTTCCTGTAACAGTGCTGGAAGTGATCCCCAACCGCGTGACACAAGTAAAGACAGTTGCAACGGATGGCTATACAGGCCTGCAAGTTGCATACGGTGAGCGTCGTGCTAGCCGTATCAACAAAGCGTTGACTGGTCACTTTGCCAAAGCTGGCGTAACTGCCGGTGCTGGTATCAAAGAATTCAATGTGGTTGAAGATGTTCTGGCTAACTTCCAAGTCGGTGGAAATGTCACTGTTGATATTTTCTCTGTAGGTCAGTTGGTAGACGTGACAGGTACATCCATCGGTAAAGGTTTTGCCGGTGCGATCAAGCGTCACAACTTCTCCTCTAACCGTGCTTCTCACGGTAACTCTCGTTCACATAACGTACCGGGTTCTATCGGTATGGCGCAGGATCCGGGTCGAGTATTCCCTGGTAAGCGCATGCCTGGTCATTTGGGCGACGTTAAAGTCACTACCCAAAACCTGGAAATCGTGCGTGTAGACGTAGAGCGTAATCTGTTATTGATTAAAGGTTCCGTACCTGGCTCCAAAGGTGGCAATGTTGTTGTACGTCCAGCCATCAAAGCGAAAGGGGCTGCATAATGGAATTGAAGCTGATTGATCTGAACGGCAAAGTTGCTAAAAAAGGCGTAGATGCGTCTGATGTGACTTTCGGTCGTGAATTTAACGAATCTCTGGTGCACGAAGTAGTTGTTGCTTACATGGCGAATGCCCGTACAGCGACCCGCGCACAGAAGACACGTGCTACCGTTGCCCACACTACCCATAAGCCATATGCGCAAAAGGGTACTGGTAACGCTCGTGCTGGTATGACTTCCAGCCCGATCTGGCGCGGAGGTGGTCGTGCATTCCCTAACAGCCCTAACGAAAACTACAGCCACAAAGTAAACCGCAAGGCTTACCGTGCTGGTATGCAGACTATCTTGTCTGAACTGGTTCGTCAGGACAGGTTGAAAGTGGTTGATACGTTTACTATCGACACACCAAAAACAAAACAATTGGTCCAAAAAATCAATGCGCTGGGTGTAGATGGTGGTGTGTTGGTATTGATCGATGGTTTTGATGAGAATTTGTACTTGTCTTCCCGTAACCTTCCAAACGTTTTGGTAATTGAAGCGCAATTTGCTGACCCGGTCAGCCTGGTGCGTTTCCCTAACGTTTTGGTCACTGCTGGTGCAGTGAAAAAACTTGAGGAGATCTTGGCATGATTACCGCAGCAACCAAAGTTCAAGATCGTTTATTGCAAGTGATTTTGGCACCACAAATTACCGAGAAGGCAACGTTTATTGCTGACAAGCATCAGCAAATTGCTTTTAAAGTGCGTACTGATGCAACCAAGCCAGAAATCAAGGCTGCAGTTGAGTTGGTTTTCAAGGTCGAAGTGGCTTCTGTATCTGTGATTAACGTTGCAGGTAAAGTGAAGCGTGCTGGCCGCCGTGCTGGTAAGCGTAGTGACTGGAAAAAGGCTTATGTGAGCCTGAAGCCAGGTCAAGAAATTAATTTTGCAGCTGGCGAATAAGGAGAGAAGACATGGCATTAGTTAAAGTCAAACCAACTTCCCCCGGTCGTCGTGGTGTATTGAAGGTTGTCACACCTGATTTACACAAAGGTAAGCCTTACGCGCCGCTGTTGGAAAGTCAAAGTAAAAATGCTGGTCGTAATAACAACGGCCGCATTACAACCCGTCACCAAGGTGGTGGTCATAAGCAGCATTACCGTGTGATCGACTTCCGTCGTAACAAGGATGGTATTCCTGCAACTGTAGAGCGTATCGAGTACGATCCAAACCGTACAGCCAACATCGCGTTGCTGTGCTATGCGGATGGTGAGCGTCGTTACATCATCGCACCACGCGGCATTGCTGCCGGTGCGCAACTGGTGAGCGGTTCTGAAGCGCCTATCCGTGCTGGTAATGCATTGCCTTTGCGCAACATCCCGGTCGGTAGCACGATCCATTGTATCGAGATCCAGCCAGGTAAAGGCGCGCAGATCGCGCGTTCAGCCGGTACTTCTGTTCAGTTGCTGGCACGTGAAGGTGCTTATGCTCAGCTGCGTTTGCGTTCCGGTGAAGTTCGCCGTGTGCACGTAGACTGCAAGGCAACCTTGGGCGAAGTGGGTAACGAAGAGCATTCATTGCGTTCTATCGGTAAAGCCGGTGCGATGCGCTGGCGCGGTGTTCGCCCAACCGTACGTGGTGTGGTGATGAACCCGGTTGATCACCCGCACGGTGGTGGTGAAGGCCGTACTGCTGCTGGTATGAACCCGGTTTCACCATGGGGTCAGAAAACTAAGGGTTATCGTACACGTAAGAACAAGCGTACTGATAACATGCGCGTAAGTCGTCGTCCGAGAAATGTAAGGTAATCGCCATGGCACGTTCTGTTAAAAAAGGTCCATTCGTGGACGCTCACTTGGCTAAGAAAGTCGAAACTGCGTCAGCGAACCGCGATAGAAAACCAATCAAAACTTGGTCTCGCCGTTCGACTGTATTGCCTGACTTTATTGGTTTAACCATCGCAGTGCACAACGGTAGACAACATGTGCCTGTGTTGATTTCTGAAAACATGGTTGGTCACAAGCTTGGCGAATTTGCGTTGACACGCACGTTCAAAGGGCACGCGGCTGATAAAAAAGCGAAGAAGTAAGGGGCTGATATGCAAGTTACTGCAGTTTTAAAAGGCGTACACCTTTCTCCGCAAAAAGCGCGTTTGGTGGCCGACTTGGTACGTGGCAAAAAAGTGGATCACGCTTTGAATATTCTCGAGTTCACGCCTAAGCGTGGCGCCGAGATCATCAAAAAAGTGGTGCTGTCTGCGATTGCCAATGCCGAGCATAACAATGGGGCTGATATTGACGCATTGAAGGTGACTTCAATCTACGTTGATAAAGGTGTTGTCATGAAACGTATCCGTGCACGTGCAAAAGGTCGCGCTGGTCGTATTACGAAACCAACGTGTCACATTCATGTGACAGTCGGTGACTCAAAGGAATAATATGGGACAGAAAATTCATCCAATTGGGTTCCGTTTGAGCGTTCAGAAAAACTGGGCGTCACGTTGGTACTCAAATAGCCAGAACTTCCCGGCGATGTTGCAAGGCGACATCAAAGTGCGCGAGTTCTTGAACAAGAAACTGGCTAGCGCTGCTGTGAGCAAGATCATCATCGAGCGCCCGGCTAAAAACGCAAAAATCACTATTCACAGTGCCCGTCCAGGTGTTGTGATCGGTAAAAAAGGTGAAGACATCGAGTCTTTGCGTTCTACTCTGCAAGGGTTGATGGGCGTGCCTGTTCACCTGAACATTGAAGAAGTGCGTAAGCCAGAATTAGATGCAACATTGATCGCACAATCGATTGCGCAGCAATTGGAAAAACGCGTGATGTTCCGTCGTGCCATGAAACGTGCCATGCAAAACGCCATGCGTTTGGGCGCACAGGGCATCAAGATCATGAGTTCCGGTCGTTTGAACGGTATCGAGATCGCGCGTACCGAGTGGTATCGTGAAGGCCGTGTGCCTCTCCATACACTGCGTGCTGATATCGACTACGGTGTGGCAGAAGCTTCTACCACCTACGGTATTATCGGAATTAAAGTTTGGGTATTCAAAGGCGAGATTTTTGACAACAACGCTGCTAACGCTGCAGTTGCTGATGTTGAGCCAGAGAAAAAAGTAAGAAAGCCGAGGGCTAAAGATGCTGCAACCAGCTAGACAGAAATACCGCAAGATGCAAAAGGGTCGCAATAAAGGTATTGCGACTACTGGTAACAAGGTAAGCTTTGGTGAATTTGGTTTGAAAGCGATTGGTCGTGGTCGTTTGACCGCACGCCAGATCGAAGCTGCACGTCGTGTGATGACTCGTCACATTAAACGTGGTGGCCGCGTTTGGATCCGTGTGTTTCCTGATCAGCCAATTTCCAAAAAACCTGCTGAAGTGCGTATGGGTAATGGTAAAGGTAGTGTTGATTACTACATCGCTCAAATTCAGCCAGGCAAAATGTTGTACGAGATGGATGGCGTGAGCGAAGAGTTGGCTCGCGAAGCTTTCAAATTGGCTGCTGCTAAGTTGCCGATTGAAACTACATTCATGACCCGTCAAATCGGCAGTTAAGGAGTAGTTAAATGAAAGCTTCAGAATTTAGAGCAAAGTCAGCTGAAGAGCTGAACACCGAGTTGGTTGAGTTGCGTCGCGCACAGTTTTCACTGCGCATGCAACTGGCTACTCAACAATTGAACAAAGCAGATCAGCTGGGTAAAGTGCGTAAAGATGTAGCTCGCGTGAAGACCGTGTTGGCTGAGAAGGCGAAACAGGCATGATGACTGAAAAAGCGAAAGTAGTACGCACTTTGACTGGCCGCGTAGTGAGCAACAAGATGGATAAAACCGTTGTTGTGCTTGTTGAGCGTAAAGTTAAGCATCCTCTGATTGGTAAAGTGGTTTCTAAATCAAATAAATTTCATGCACATGATGAAGCGAATGCATGCAATGAAGGCGATTTGGTCACAATTACTGAATCACGCCCATACTCCAAGACCAAGTCTTGGATAGTAAGCAAAATCGAAGCTAAATAAGGCTTCAAAATATAAAACTGGAAAAGCGCTTGTCATAAGCGTTTTTTTGGTTGTATAATGTTGGACTTTTCGGTGCCCGCCTTAGATGGCATGTAGCTGGCACCCCAATACTGACCGTGGTCTATTGGCCGAAAATGTTCTTGAATGAAAATTCAAAGCAACGGCTGGTAGTGGTTATAACGGATTAAGTTGGAGATTATTTCTCATGATTCAAATGCAATCTCGGCTCGAAGTAGCCGATAACACTGGTGCGCGTTCCGTGCAGTGTATCAAGGTCTTGGGTGGTTCCAAGCGTCGTTATGCCAGCATTGGCGACATCATCAAGGTCAGCATTAAAGATGCTGCCCCACGTGGTCGCGTCAAAAAAGGTGAGATCTACAACGCTGTGGTTGTGCGTACTGCCAAAGGTGTGCGGCGCCCAGATGGTTCTTTAGTTAAATTCGATGCCAATGCTGCAGTCTTGTTGAACAACAAGCTTGAGCCGATTGGTACACGTATTTTTGGCCCGGTGACACGTGAGTTGCGCAGTGAGCGCTTCATGAAGATCGTTTCATTAGCGCCTGAAGTGCTGTAATAGGCAGGAGACGATAAATGAGCAAAATTCGCAAAGGTGACCAAGTCATTTTGAATACAGGTAAAGACGCAGGTAAAACAGGTGCTGTTTTAAACGTCTTGCCAACCGGCCATGTAGTGGTGGAAGGCTTGAATGTGGTTAAAAAGCACACTCGCCCTAACCCTATGCGTGGTGTTACTGGTGGCATTATCAGCAAGGAAATGCCTTTGGATATTTCCAACGTTGCAATCTTTAACAGTGCAACTAAAAAAGCTGATCGTGTTGGTTTTAAGGTACTCGAAGATGGTCGCAAGATTCGTGTTTACAAATCTAGCGGCGAGTCGATCGACGCATAGGAATACATATGGCACGTTTAAAACAATACTATAAAGATACAGTGGTTTCCAAATTGACAGAACAATTTGGCTACACCTCCTCAATGCAGGTGCCACGTATCGAAAAAATCACCCTGAACATGGGTGTAGGCGAAGCAGTGGCTGACAAGAAAGTCATGGAAAACGCTGTTTCCGATATGGAAAAAATCGCTGGTCAAAAACCTATCGTGACCAAGGCTAAAAAGTCTGTGGCTGCGTTTAAGATCCGTGATGACTATCCTGTTGGTTGTAAAGTCACATTGCGCCGCGAGCGTATGTATGAATTCCTGGATAGGCTGATTACTGTGGCTATCCCACGTATTCGTGACTTCCGTGGTATTTCAGGCAAGTCCTTTGATGGCCGTGGTAACTACAACATGGGTGTTAAAGAGCAGATCATTTTCCCGGAAATCGAATACGACAAGATCGATGCCCTGCGCGGAATGAACATCACCATTACCACGACAGCTCAAACAGATGAAGAAGCAAAAGCACTGTTGGCTGCATTTAGTTTCCCCTTTAGAGGTTAAGTCATGGCAAAAGTATGTATGACAGAGCGCGAACAGAAGCGTCGCGAAACCGTAAAAAAATATGCAGCCAAACGTGCTGAATTGGTTGAGATCATTAACAACCAATCTGCAAGCGTTGAAGATCGTTTCGCTGCACGTTCGAAATTGCAAAGTTTGCCACGTAATTCCAGCCCGGTGCGTACACGTAACCGTTGTGCATTGACTGGTCGTCCACGTGGTGTGTTCAGTAAATTTGGTATCGCACGTAATGAGTTGCGTAAGTTGATGATGGCTGGTCATGTACCAGGCGTCACCAAGGCCAGCTGGTAACGGAGGAATAGAACATGAGTATGAGTGATCCGATTGCCGATATGTTGACCCGTATTCGTAACGCGCAACGTACGAATAAGCCATCAGTTTCAATGCCTGCGTCTAAAGTTAAAGGCGCCATTGCAAACGTACTGAAAGATGAAGGTTACATTGAAGATTTTAACGTTCAAGACAACGAAGGTAAGCCTGTTTTGAACATCAGCCTGAAGTACTACGCCGGTCGTCCAGTAATTGAGAAGATCGAGCGTGTGTCTAAGCCAGGTCTGCGTATATACAAAGGTAGTCAAAACATTCCTCGAGTGATGAACGGTTTAGGTGTAACCATCGTTTCTACCTCTAAGGGTGTAATGACTGATCGTAAAGCACAAGCTGCCGGTATCGGTGGTGAAGTTTTGTGCATCGTGGCCTAAGAGGAGTTTGATATGTCACGTGTTGCTAAAAATCCGGTTGCGATTCCTGCCAAGGTAGAAGTCGTAATCTCTCCAGCCGAGATCGCAGTGAGCGGTCCTCTGGGTAAATTAAACCAGGCGCTGTCTGCAGATATCTCTGTGACGCGTGATGGCGAACAGCTGTTGGTGAAAGCCAACAATGAAACACAGCATGCGCGAGCAATGTCTGGAACTATACGTGCCTTGCTGGCAAATATGGTGTTAGGTGTTTCTGCTGGCTTTACCCGTAAATTGACACTGATTGGTGTGGGTTACAAAGCTAATGCTCAGGGTTCAACATTGAACCTGGAGTTAGGTTACTCTCATCCGATCAACCACAAAATGCCTGAAGGCGTGACTGTGCAGACACCAACACCGACAGAAGTCGTGTTGACTGGTGCCAACAAGCAAGTGCTTGGCCAGGTTGCTGCCCAGATCCGTGGTTACCGTGCTCCTGAGCCATATAAAGGCAAAGGCGTGCGTTATGCGGATGAAGTGGTCGTCATTAAAGAGACCAAGAAAAAATAAGTAAAGCACTTCTAGGTTAGAAATAGCCTGAACAGTGAATCAATATTAAAGGTAAATTCAATGAAAAACGTTAATAACCGATTGCGCAGAGCACGTAAAACCCGTGCCAAAATCGCCGAGTTAAAAGTGACACGTTTGAGTGTACATCGCACCAATACTAATATCTATGCGCAGATCATCACAGAAACAGGTGATCGCATATTGGCGAGTGCATCTACCGTTGAGGCGGAAGTGCGTCAACAACTGAAAAATGGTGGCAACATCGAAGCTGCAACCTTGATTGGCAAACGTATCGCTGAAAAAGCTGTAAAAGCAGGCATCACTGACGTTGCTTTTGATCGTTCAGGCTACAAGTATCACGGTCGTATTAAAGCTTTGGCTGACGCTGCCCGTGAACATGGTCTCAAATTCTAATAGGTGATGAATAATGGCTAAAGATTTTGAACAGCAGCAAACAGACGGTTTGCGTGAAAAAATGATTACTGTTAACCGTGTAAGTAAAACGGTTAAGGGTGGTCGTATCATGAGCTTCGCTGCATTGACCGTGGTTGGTGATGGTGACGGCACTGTGGGTATGGGTAAAGGTAAAGCACGTGAAGTGCCAGTGGCTGTACAAAAAGCCATGGATGAAGCCCGCCGCAGCATGGTAAAAGTGAATTTGAAGAATGGTACTTTGCATCATACAGTTACTGGTGTACACGGTGCTGCTAAAGTACTGATCCTGCCTGCCTCTGAAGGTACCGGTATTATTGCTGGTGGCACGATGCGCGCTATTTTTGAAGTGATGGGTATCACAAACGTGATTGCTAAGAGTCTTGGTTCTTCCAACCCTTACAATCTGGTGCGTGCAACCTTGAACGGTCTGGCTTCCATGAACACACCAGCTGAAATTGCTGCTAAACGTGGCAAGACCTTAGAAGAAATCAGAGGTTAATCATGGCTAAAGCGAAAAAAGAAAACGCTAACTTGAAAGTAACGTTAGTAAGAAGTTTAATTGGTCGTATTGAAGCGCATAAAGCGACAGTACGTGGCTTGGGTCTGCGTCGTATGCATCACACTGTTGAAGTGCAAGATACGCCAGAAATCCGCGGCATGATCAATGCTGTAAGCTATCTTTTAAAGGTTGAAGCATAATGCAATTGAACACGATTAAGCCTGCAGAAGGCGCTAAAAAGGAACGTCGTCGTTTAGGTCGTGGCATTGGCTCCGGTTTGGGTAAAACTGGTGGTCGTGGTCACAAAGGTCAAAAGTCACGTGCCGGTGGTTTCCACAAGGTAGGTTTCGAAGGTGGTCAAATGCCTTTGCAACGTCGTTTGCCTAAACGTGGTTTCAATTCTTTGACCCATGCTGATACCGCACGTATTCGTACTAGCGAACTGTCTTTGGTTGAAGTGGAAGTGATAGACATTTTGGCATTGAAAGCAGCCAAACTGGTTCCGGCTTCTGTGAAATTCGTCAAAGTGTATTTGTCTGGTGACGTGACTACTAAAGTACAGGTTCAAGGTTTGTTGTTGACCAAAGGTGCTAAAGCAGCCATCGAATCCGCTGGCGGCAAAGTACTCGAAGTTTAATTGTTGTCATAAGAGAGTATCAGCTTGGCACAGGATAATATTTTAAGTTCCGTAGGCAAACTTGGCGAATTAAAAGCCCGTTTGTGGTTCTTGTTGGGGGCACTGATCGTTTATCGACTCGGTGCTCATATTCCAGTGCCAGGCATTGACCCTACTGTGTTGAAGCAATTATTCGACACACAAAAGGATGGCATTCTGGGCATGTTTAACATGTTCTCTGGTGGTGCATTATCACGTTTTACCGTGTTTGCCCTGGGGATCATGCCTTACATCTCTGCTTCCATCATCATGCAGTTGCTGACTGTGGTTTCACCACAGTTAGAACAGCTGAAAAAAGAAGGTGAAGCTGGCCGTCGTCAAATCACCAAATACACACGCTACGGCACTGTGTTGCTGGCGACTTTTCAGGCACTTGGCATTGCCATTGCGCTGGAAGGGCAGGCTGGTCTGGTGCTTGATCCAGGTTTGGCTTTCCGCATCACTGCGGTAACCACACTGGTGGCAGGCACCATGTTTTTGATGTGGCTGGGTGAGCAGATCACTGAGCGCGGCATTGGTAACGGTATTTCGATTATCATTTTTGCCGGTATCGTAGCAGGTCTGCCACATGCCATTGGCAGTACTTTAGATTTGGCAAAAACAGGTGCGTTCTCTATTCCATTAGTGATCTTCCTGTTTGTTGCAGTGATTTTAGTTACGGCATTGGTGGTTTTCGTAGAACGTGGTCAACGCAAGATCACTGTGAACTATGCCAAGCGTCAGGTCGGTAACCGTATCTACGGTGGCCAATCGACCCATCTGCCGTTGAAGCTGAATATGTCAGGTGTGATTCCACCGATCTTCGCTTCAAGTATTATTTTGTTCCCAGCCACCCTGGCGGGTTGGTTCGGAAGTAGTGAGCATATGTATTGGTTGAAGGATGTCAGTGCCAAACTGTCACCAGGTCAGCCATTGTATATTCTGTTGTTTGCAGCTGCGATCCTGTTCTTTGCGTTCTTCTATACCGCTTTGGTGTTCAACCCCAAAGAAACGGCAGATAACCTGAAGAAGAGCGGTGCTTTTGTACCGGGCATCCGTCCTGGTGATCAAACGGCAAAATATATAGACAGAATTATGGGACGTTTGACGCTGATCGGTGCGTTGTATATCACGCTGGTTTGTCTGTTGCCGGAATTTCTGGTGTTGAAGTTCAATACACCATTCTATTTTGGTGGTACGTCATTGCTGATTATTGTTGTGGTCACCATGGACTTTATGACGCAGGTGCAATCACACCTGATGTCTCAGCAATATGAAGGTTTGCTCAAAAAAGCAAATTTTAAAGGATCTGGTCGCTAGATTTGCAGCCTGCCAGCTGGCAGAGTTGCTGCAAAGATAACGCTAAATGATTTAACCCGTGCGTGAATAGACATTCCGCACAAAGTAAGTGAATTAACTAAAGGAAATAAGATGAGAGTTCGCGCATCAGTTAAAGCATTGTGCCGTAACTGTAAAGTGGTAAGACGTCGCGGTGTTGTTCGTGTTATTTGTACAGACCCACGTCATAAACAACGTCAAGGTTAATTGGTATAACAATTTCTTGTGAGGGTAGGGATAGGCTGATATAATATGCGGCTTTTCTTTTCTACGCACAAGTTTGATCGTGATGAACGATTGATTATTGGAGTTTAAGTATGGCTCGTATTGCCGGGGTAAATATCCCAAACCACAAACATGCGGAAATCGCTTTAACATCGATCTACGGTATCGGCCGTAATACTGCACAGAAGATCTGTGCAGCTGCTGGTGTACTGACGACAGTGAAGATCAAAGATCTGAGCGATGCAGAAGTGGAAAAGTTGCGTGACGAAGTTGCGAAGTTCACTGTAGAAGGTGACTTGCGCCGCGAAGTAACCATGAACATCAAGCGTTTGATGGATCTGGGTTGCTACCGTGGTATCCGTCATCGTCGCGGTTTGCCAGTGCGCGGACAGCGTACCAAGACCAATGCGCGTACGCGTAAAGGTCCTGTCAAGGCCATCAAGCAAGCTAAATAATCTCTTTGAACATTAGTAGATATTAAGGACAGTACAACATGGCAAAAGCTAATGTACGCGTTAGAAAAAAAGTTAAAAAGAACATTGCCGAGGGTATCGCTCACGTGCACGCTTCTTTTAACAACACGATTATTACGATTACCGATCGTCAAGGCAATGCATTGTCATGGGCTACTTCCGGTGGTCAGGGTTTTAAAGGTTCACGTAAGAGTACTCCATTTGCAGCACAGGTTGCTTCTGAAGTAGCTGGTAAAGCTGCTCAGGAATCTGGCGTTAAGAATCTGGAAGTTCGCATCAAGGGCCCAGGCCCAGGTCGTGAATCTGCAGTACGTGCATTGAATGCTGCTGGTTTCAAAATCACTAGCATCACCGATGTTACACCAGTGCCGCACAACGGTTGCCGTCCACCTAAAAAACGCAGGATTTAATTCATTTCGCTGATCGAATGGTCGGCGAATCGATTAATGGAGAATATTTTGGCTAGAAATCTAGACCCTAAATGCCGCCAGTGCCGTCGTGAAGGTGAGAAGTTGTTTCTAAAAGCTGAAAAATGCTTTACAGACAAATGCGCAATCGAAAAGCGTAACTTCGCACCAGGTCAACACGGCCAACGCCGTGTAGCCCGTATGTCGGACTACGGTGTGCAATTGCGTGAAAAACAAAAAGTGCGTCGTATCTACGGAGTATTGGAAGGTCAATTCCGTGCTTACTACGCTAAAGCAGATGGTCAAAAAGGAATTACCGGCGAGTGCTTATTGCAATTGCTGGAATCACGTTTAGACAATGTAGCTTATCGTATGGGGCTGGCAGGTTCGCGTTCCGAAGCTCGTCAGGTTGTACGCCATAACAGCATTCTGGTGAATGGCAAACGTGTGAACATCCCTTCTTACCAGGTTAAAGCAGGTGATGTGATCAGTGTTTCACAAAAGGCTAAATCGCAATTGCGTATTACAGCTGCAGTTGAAGCAGCTGGGCAACGCGGCTTTCCTGAGTGGTTGGACGTCAACATCAAGGCATTGAGTGGTATGTACAAGGCTAAGCCTCAGCGTGATGCGTTGCCAGTTACCATTAATGAGTCATTGATCGTTGAGTTGTATTCTAAGTAATCACTTAGTCCAGGCTAAGGTTTATTTGTTTATACCCAATTACTCCAAGGAAATATATGCAAAATAGCCCTACAGAATATTTGAAGCCACGCGTAGTAGACGTTGAGGTCATTAATCCTCTGCGTGCGCGTGTGACTTTAGAACCAATGGAGCGCGGCTTCGGCTATACATTGGGTAACGCTTTAAGAAGAGTGCTTTTATCTTCTATCCCAGGCTTTGCCATTACTGAAGTTAAAATCGATGGCGTAGTACATGAGTACTCCACGATTGAAGGCGTTCAGGAAGATGTTGTTGATATCTTGCTGAACCTTAAAGGTGTTGCATTAAAACTGCACAACAAAACTGAAACCATCTTGGTATTAAGCAAGTCTGGTGAAGGTATTGTGACTGCAGGTGACTTTGAAGTTGGTCATGATGCTGAAATCGTCAACCCGAATCACGTGATCGCGCATATCACCAAAGGTGGTAAGCTGAATCTGGAAGTGAAGATCGAAATGGGTCGTGGTTATCAGCCTGTGCCAGCACGCCAGAAAGCAAACGATGAAGACCGCGTGTTGGGCTTCATGATGGTCGATGCTTCTTTCAGCCCGATCAACAAGGTGAGCTACCATGTTGAGAGTGCACGTGTTGAGCAACGTACTGACTTGGACAAGCTGATTATGGACGTTGAAACCAACGGCATCATCGAGCCAGAACAAGCCATACGCGATGCAGCACGTATCCTGATCGGCCAGTTGTCAGTATTTGCAAATCTGGAAGGCGCTTCTGCTGATGTAGAAGTAAAAGCTGCACCACAGGTTGATCCTATCCTGTTGCGTCCAGTGGATGATCTGGAATTGACAGTACGTTCTGCCAACTGCCTCAAAGCGGAAAACATTTTTTACATTGGTGATTTGATTCAACGTACAGAAAACGAGCTGTTAAAAGCTCCGAACCTGGGCAGAAAATCATTGAATGAAATTAAAGACGTGTTGGCCTCCAAAGGCTTGACACTTGGAATGAAGCTGGAAAACTGGCCACCTGTTGGCTTGGAAAAAGCTTAATTTCTAATAAGATAAATACTTAAGGAATTACTATGCGTCACGGTAATAGCAATCGTAAATTGAACAGAACAAGTAGCCACCGCGCTGCTATGTTCCGCAACATGGTGACCTCTTTGCTGCGTCACGAAGTCATCAAGACTACTTTGCCAAAAGCAAAAGAACTGCGTAAATATGCAGAGCCTTTGATCACTCTGGGTAAAACACCTACACTGGCAAATCGTCGCCTGGCTTTTAGCCGTTTGCGTGACCGTGATATCGTTGGCAAATTGTTCGGTGAACTGGGCCCACGTTACAACGCACGTAATGGTGGTTACCTGCGTATCCTGAAATGTGGTTTCCGCAACGGCGACAATGCACCAATGGCATTTGTTGAGTTGGTTGACCGCCCGGAAATTGCTGAAGCACCAGCAGCTGCAGAATAATTCCTGCCGCAATTTTCAAGTAAAAAAGCCAGCATTGCTGGCTTTTTTGTTTTTCAGGGCATTATCACTTTCGAATTCTAAACAATGATTGTTTGCCTGATCTGCAGCAGGCGTTTATTTGTGAGCACTCAGCCATTGAGTGACCTGCTCTGTATTGAATGGCCAGTACAAGTAGCTTTCGCCTGCGCCCTGCAGTACTGGAATGCTGGTGGCAAACTTCTCCAGCAGGCGATTGTCATCAATAATGTCTATTGTTTGGTAAGACAGCGCCAGGGCCTGCAACACCCGCTCTGCATCGTCACATAAGTGACAGCCCAGGGTGCCATATAAAATCAAGTGCTTGTGCATAAATCGCTAGGTAGTGTCATCAACGCTTTGTACAATATTACCTGTAAAAAATAAACCCTGCTCAACATTGGAATAGGCATGACTGAAATTCGTGAACATGATGAGAAGGTGAATGAAAGCAAGGAGAGCCTGAGCGAAACGCTGCAACAGGTGATTCACTTGCTCGGCAAGCACAAGCTGGTAGAGCATGTCGTGCACAAGCAGGATATGCCTAACCACGGCCTGGTTGAGTCACTGGTCCATAAACAAAACCTGAATATCCTGCAGCACAAGCTTGATCAGCTGCATCCGGCTGACGTGGCCTATATCCTCGAGTCACTGCCTTTGGATGACAGGCTCATGGTGTGGGACCTGGTCAAGGCCGAGCGGGATGGCGAGATCCTGCTGGAAGCGTCTGATGCAGTGCGGCAGACGCTGATCGCGGACATGGACAGCGAGGAGCTGCTGGCTGCGGCCGAACAGCTGAATACCGATGAGCTGGCTGACCTGGCGCCCGACCTGCCAAAAGACGTATTGCAGGACTTGATGTACAGCCTGGATACGCAAAACCGCGAGCGTCTGCAATCTGCGCTGTCGTATCCCGAAGACACGGTAGGTGCGATCATGGATTTTGATATTGTCACCATTCGTGACGATATCACTTTAGAAGTGGTATTACGCTACCTGCGCCGGCTACCTAAATTCCCCGACCATACCGATAAATTGTTCGTCATTAATCGCGACGACATCCTGCAAGGCGTGCTGCCTCTTAAACGTATCATTCTGAACGATCCGGAAACTGCAGTTGGCGACATCATGTCTACCGATGCGGTGGTTTTTCACCCTGAAGATATGTCCGACCAGGCGGCGATGGCGTTCGAGCGTTATGACCTGGTGACAGCGCCGGTGGTGGATAATAACCGCAAGCTGGTAGGACGTATCACCGTCGATACCGTGATGGATATCATCCGGGAAGAAGCGGAAGCGGATATGCTCTCCTGGGCTGGTCTGCGCGAAGAGGAAGACTTCTTTGCCTCGATCTGGAAATCAGTACAAAACCGCTGGGCCTGGCTGGCGATCAACCTGGTCACAGCATTGGTCGCATCGCGCGTGATCGGCCTGTTTGAAGACAGTATAGAAAAGATCGTGGCGCTGGCCGCATTGATGCCTATCGTAGCCGGGATAGGCGGTAACTCAGGTAACCAGACCTCGACCATGATAGTGCGCGGTCTCGCACTAGGGCAGATATCCAGCTACCACATGAAATCGCTATTGCAAAAAGAGCTGGGCGTGGCATTGCTCAACGGTTTGCTATGGGGCGGCGTGCTGGGCGTCATTTCCTATATGTTATATGGCAGTTACGCTTTAGGCCTGGTGATGATGTCGGCAATGACATTGAATCTGCTGTTAGCTGCAGTCAATGGTGTGATGATTCCGCTGGTGATGAATAAACTGGGGCGGGATCCTGCGGTGGGCACCAGTGTCATGATCACAGCTATTACCGACAGCGGCGGTTTTCTTATATTCCTTGGTTTGGCAACCATCATTTTGTTATAGATTGAATAATGGATAACGATATCAACTTCCTCTGGAAAGAGATCGCTCAGGATTTTAGTACTGCTTCTGCCTTGTGGCAGTTATTGGTGGTGGGGTGCATTCTTGCTGTGAGTGGCTTGCTTAATTGGCATCTGCGTAAGCAGATCCAGGCTGGCCGGGTAAATGTGGTTTACAAAATGCTACTGGGTGGCATTCAACGCCTGTTTTTTCCTTTTGTCGGCTTTTTGTTATTGGTGATCGCGCGCTACTCGTTACAACACTGGATGCATGTAGGCTTGATCCGGTTGGCCGCGCGTATGCTGCTGGCCATGATCATCATTCGTAGCGTTGTGTATGTGCTGCGCTATGTGTTTTCTCCAAGCGCCTGGTTGCATTCGTTTGAACGTGTGATCGGCTGGACTGTTTGGGTGATAGTCGCCTTGCATATAGGCGGCTTCCTCGACCCTGTATTGCAGGTGCTTGAGGATGTGCAATTCAGTGTCGGCAAGCAAAAATTAGATCTGCTACTGCTGATTCAAGGCGGATTAACCATCATTATTACCATGCTGGTCGCCTTGTGGCTGAGCCGTATGCTAGAGCTGCGACTGATGGCCTCGGAGAAAATCGATAGCAACTGGCGTGTCATCATGGTCAAGCTGGTGCGTATGGTGGCGATCGTGATCGCCTTGCTGATGTCTTTGGCCGCTGTAGGTATTGATGTCACCATGCTATCGGTATTTGGTGGTGCTCTGGGTGTGGGTCTGGGTTTTGGCTTACAGAAGATCGCCAGCAACTATGTGAGTGGTTTTATTATCCTGATGGATAAGTCACTACATATGGGCGATATCGTGACCATACGCGGTTTCTATGGCATGGTGGGAGAGCTGCGCTCGCGCTATATTGTCTTGCGCAAGCTGGATGGAACTGAATTCATCATCCCTAATGAAACCATCATCACGGACGTGGTGATTAATCATACCTCTGCAGCGCACAAAGCAAAGGTGCCGGTTTCGGTGCAGATCTCCTATGAAAGCGATCTTGATTTAGCCATCAAACTTTTACAAGAAGTTGGTAGAACGCATGAGCGCACTATCAGAGATGACAGTGCGGTAGAGGTGATCATCAAATCATTCGGTCAGTATGGAATTGATCTGCAGTTGGCGATAGGCGTGCTTAATCCTGAAGAAGGCACCGCCAAGCTGCAAAGTGAGGTCTATTACGAGATCTGGCAGCGCTTTAAAGCGAATAATATTCAGATCCCATACCCACAGCAGGATGTGCGCATTATTTCCGGCCAGGGCGCGTTTAATGCGGCTACAGAGTAACTAAAGATCAGTTGAAGTTACAGCCAATAAAAAAGCCTGCATATGCAGGCTTTTTTATTTAAGCAGTCAGAAACAGTTATTTCAATTTTGTTTCTTTGTACAGTACATGCTTGCGAGCAACTGGATCAAATTTCTTGATCTCCATTTTCTCAGGCATGGTACGTTTGTTTTTAGTAGTGGTATAGAAATGACCTGTACCAGCACTTGATTCCAATTTGATTTTTTCACGCATGATAATATCCTTTGCAGACTAAATGTCGCGAGTTAGATTTTTTCGCCAGCTGCACGCAAATCAGCCAACACAGCGTCGATACCATTTTTGTCGATAGTACGCAAAGCAGCGTTAGTAATACGCATTTTTACCCAGCGATTTTCGCTCTCAACCCAGAACTTACGGTTCTGCAAGTTAGGCAAGAAACGGCGTTTTGTTTTGTTTTGTGCGTGAGAAACATTGTTACCCACCATCGGCTTTTTGCCTGTTACCTGACATACACGTGCCATGGTTATCTCCAAATACTTTATCTTTTTCAGAAAGAGCGAGATTATAGAATGAAAAGCAAGACTAAATCAAGCAATTGTTATGCATTTTAGTGATTAATGTTTTCCTGTGCTACCAAAGCCGCCTTCACCGCGTTCACTCGAGGTAAATTCATCCACAATATGAAAATCTGCTTGCACTACCGGCACGATCACCATCTGCGCGATACGCTCCAGCGGATTCAGAATAAATGCCTCTTTACCACGGTTCCAGCATGAAACCAGCAGCTGGCCCTGGTAATCTGAATCGATCAGCCCGACCAGGTTGCCCAGCACGATACCGTGCTTATGGCCCAGTCCGGAGCGCGGCAGGATCAGGGCGGCATAATAGGCGTTATCAATGTGAATCGCCATGCCGGTGGGGATCATGATGGTTTCACCCGGCTGTATGGTTTGCGTATGCTCGATACAGGCGCGCAAATCAAGCCCTGCAGAACCAGGCGTCGCATAGGTCGGCATCATGTGGTGCAGGCGCGGGTCGAGGATTTTGAGGTCTACAGTAATTGACATATTCGCTCCAAAAATATTGCGCTATTAAAGCATGAAACATGCTGCAAAATCACTTAGCGCGATAACTAGCTCGCAATAAAAAAGCCAGCGGGTGCTGGCTTTAAGGTGTGTGGCTATTTTAAAACTTGTATTGAGCGTTTAATCCGATCAGGTAATTACGTTCAGCAGAAGGTTCAAAAAACCTGCTATTGGCATCATTGATGCGAACAGAGCCAAGGTATTCTTTATCAGTAAGGTTTTCAACGCGGATAAACTCTTTGAAGATCCAGTTGCTGACTACTTGCTCAAAGCCGGCACGGACATTGAAAATAGTGTAAGAGGATGCGGAATCCGTATTCCTGTCATTTACATACACCTTACTGTTATATCTGGTCTCAAGCGCGGTATGGAAGCCGAGAGGCTCATATTTCCAGCGTATCTCACCATACGCTTGATTGCTGTAGGTGCCTGGAATATGGTTGCCTGACGCAATTAAACCTGTTGCACTATTAAATGCAGAGTCAAACTTTGCACTTAACAATGTATATGAGAAGTAGGTGGAAATGTTGTTGCTGAAATTAGATTCTAATGAAAGCTCGGCACCTTTTCTCACGGTTTTATTCGCATTTGCGAATATGCTTCTGTTGGCGACATCAACTAAGCTGGCCACGATTTCATCATCTGTCTTTATGTAGTAAAGGGTCAGGTTTGCGCGGGTGTTATCAGTCAGATACGCCTTGGTGCCAATTTCAAAGTTCTCGCTGGTACTAGGTTTCAGGCTCAAGTTGGGCGTAGCGCCACTGGTGGCTGAATTGTAGGCCGCCTCCACAAAAGTAGGTGTTTCAAAACCTCTGCCATAATTGGCGTACAGATTTACTTCAGGAGTGACTTTCCATGTTGCACCAATGACTGGATTTGTTTTGTTATATGAAACGGAGCCACTGTTGTTGCCGAAGCCTGCAATGGTAGTGAAGTTGTCATTCACTTTTAGATTGACTTTGGTTCTTCTGACGCCGGCATGGATGTCTACCGTATCAGTTGCTGCAAGCTTACCCTGGACGTAGCGATCGTAATTGGTCGAAATATTTTCTTCATCCCGGTTAGTCACGTTAGCAGGAGCGCCAGCCACTTGGGTGTTAATGTCTAATCGATCATCTTGGGATTTTCCGTAATTCATCCCTACGCTGATATTATAATTTTTGCCGAATACCTCACCATTGTTATCCCACCTAAGATCAGCGCCGTAGAAACTGCGCTGAATCTCACTGGTTCTCGCATTCGTTCCCAAGGCGTTAACTGGTAGCACTTGTGAGTTACGTCTAGTACCTACATAGGGAACAAATGAGATCTTATTCATTTCATTGATGGCATGCTCCAGATTGAAACCAACTTGTGTATGGCTTCTGGATACTCGTGTATTTGCGTTATTCGCGGCGGCTACTACCCCTTTTCTGTCAGTGTTTACGCCGGCTCTGGTTAAACCCAGAGGATCTTGTGCATCTTGATCAAACCAGTTAACCAATGTAGTCAGCTTGGTATCTTCACTGATATTGAATTTGAATTTAGCGGTGCCCATTTGTTTGTCACTACTGCTGCGGTCACGGTATCCATTAGACTCAAAGTTTGAGACGTTGAGCATATACTCCACACCTTCTGATCGCCCTGCGGCCTCAAGCACATTGCGCTTGGTATCGTAACTACCAAACATGGTCGTGGCACCAATGGTAGGAGTGGCTGGTGCGTCGGCTGTGAACATTTGAATGACGCCGCCGGATGAGTTACCGTAAAGTGATGAGAAGGGTCCGCGCATGACTTCTATACTTTTTATCGCGGAAAGGTCGACCACACCTGGCTGACCCTGACCATCCGGCATGGTCAGTGGAATGCCATCAACGTAGACACGTACACCGCGGACACCGAATGATGAGCGTGAGCCAAAACCACGGCTGGAGATCTGCGGGTCTTGTGATTGCTGGGTGCGGTTTTGGGCGGTGATGCCGGGCACGCGGATCAGGCTTTCGGATAATTGCATTTGCAATTGCCCATCTTTGATATCTTTTTCAGTCACCACATCGATCGCTACTGGCAGGTCAAAGCTGTTTTGCGCCTGGCGGGTGGCAGTCACTACCACGGGTGAGAGTATCAGGGTTTTTTCTTCTTCGGCCTCGGCCACGGATAAACCGCTGAACGCGGATGAAATCGCCAGGCAGACTGGCGTTAAGCGGAACACAAAAGCGCGCATAAGGTACTCAATACGAATGAAATCAAATGGCGCGATTGTAAGCTGTTTGTCAGCCTGCGCCCCTCAGTATTTTCATGAATATCTTGAGCGGCGCGGTGTTTCTGCCGGATTAATTCAGTTGGTATTGCAGGTGGGTGAGGATTTTTGTCGCAATGGTGGTTTTGTCTGCGGTTTCCAGCGGATATTCGCCGCTGTCATCAATCAGGGTGACGATGTTGGTGTCGCTGCCTAAAGCCAGGTTGGCCTGGTTTGCCACGATGAGCGGGATGTTTTTGGCGTGCCGCTTTTGTCTGGCATGTTCCAGTACGCGTTCAGTTTCGGCGGCAAAGCCTACACAATATGGCGGGTTGGGCAATGAGGCAACGTCTGCCAGAATGTCCTTATTCTTTTTGAGTTGTATGGTAAGTGACTCTTCACTTTTTTTGATTTTTTGCTCTGCAGCAATCAGCGGGCTGTAATCTGCCACCGCTGCTACGCCGATAAAGACATCCTGATTCTTGATATGCTGCATCACGCTTTGATACATGGCACTGGCCGTGCCTGCAAAGTAGGCATGGCTGACTTCAGGCCGCGAGGCCGTGGCGTGACCATGAACCAATGTCACTTCAGCGCCCATTTGCATGGCGACTTGAGCCAGTGCAAAGCCCATTTTGCCACTGCTAATGTTGGTGATGCCTCGCACCGGGTCCAGCATTTCCATAGTGGCGCCAGCGGTGATCAGGACTTTTTTGCCTGCCAGCAGTTTGGGGGTGAAGTGTGTTTGCACCCCTTGCAGCAGCATTTCAGGTTCCAGCATCCTGCCCTGGCCGACTTCGCCACAAGCCTGTTCGCCGCTGTCTGGCCCGAGTAGGGTGACCTGGTCTTTGAGCAGCTGTTCGATATTGCGTTGTGTGCCTGGGTTTTCCCACATCTGTTTGTTCATGGCTGGTGCGATCAGGAGTGGGCACTCACGCGCAAGGCATAGTGTAGAGAGCAGGTCATTGGCAAAGCCATGCGCCAGTTTGGCAATAAAGTCCGCGCTGGCCGGTGCAACCAGAATGGCATCTGCGGGTCGACTTAATTCTATGTGTGGCATCGCGTTTGCAATGCGGGTATCCCAGCTATCGATAAATACCGGATTGCCAGACAGGGCCTGCAATGTGGTTGGAGTGATGAAATGCGTGGCGGCCTCTGTCATCACCACTTGCACGGTATGACCCTGTTTGATCAGCAGGCGTATCAGTTCGGCAGTTTTGTAGGCTGCGATGCCGCCGGTGACACCTAGAAGTAAATGATGAGGCTGTGAGTGCGCACTATTCATCTGTGTATTTTAACTGTAAAGCGCGCATATTTGGACGCATATTTGGAACCCGGCCGCTTAGCATAAACTTTAAACATGTTAAGATATGCCAGTCAAATGGGTTAAGTAGATGCTAAAAACCGTCAGAATCATTTTCTGGGTAGTCGTGGTAGCGACAGCACTGATGCAGGTGTGGGATGAGTATCAGGCGCTACAGTGGCGCAAGCCTTTGCATGTGGCTTTGTATCCGGTGAATGTCGATGACTCCGCAGAAGTCGAGGCTTATATGGCGACCTTGCACGAAGATGATTTTAAAGTCATTGCGCAATATTTTGCCCGCGAGGCGCGCAGGTATCAGTTGCCATTGTCACAGCCTGTTGTTTTTCACCTGGGGCCAGTTATCAAACAGATCCCGCCTGCACCGCCCGCCGTGAACGCGCCTTTGCTTGACATCATCTTGTGGAGCCTGAAATTCCGCTGGTTTGCCTGGCAACATCAGCCACCCGTAGGCCTGCCTGTCGATATCAAACTTTATCTGTTGTATCACGATGCACACACCCATAGCCGCTTATTGCATTCGACGGCGTTACAAAAAGGCCGTATCGGTCGCGTGAACCTGTTCGCAGTCGCCGCTCAGCATGAGCAGAATACGGTGGTGATCGCGCATGAGTTGCTGCATACCCTGAGTGCCAGCGATAAATATGATCTGAATACCAATGCACCCTTGCGCCCGCAAGGCTACGCCGAGCCATACATGCAACCGTTGTATCCGCAAAAAAAGGCGGAGATCATGGCTGGCAAGATCCCGCTTTCTGCAAGCCGGGCGCGCATGGCCATCAATCTGGATGAGACTATCATCGGTAGAACTACATCCAGGGAGATAGGCTGGGCCCAGTGACCTTATGTCCAAGTAACCTTATATAAGGATAAGCCATGGCAATCACCGACTGGCCCGAACAAGAGCGTCCGCGCGAAAAGTTATTGCGGGCTGGCACCATGGCGCTTTCGGATGCGGAGTTGCTCGCCATTTTTTTAAGGGTAGGTGTGGTGGGTAAAACGGCCGTCGATCTGGCGCGCGATCTGTTGCAACACTTTCACAGCCTGAATGGCATTTTTGCTGCCAGCCTGGATGAGATGCAGCAAGTGCATGGCATGGGTGCAAGTAAATATTGCCAGCTGCAAGCGGTGCTGGAAATGAGCAAACGCGCGCTGGGCGAAACTTTGCAGCAGGCAGATAGCTTCAACTCGCCGGTACAAGTGAAGGCATTTTTACAGTTGCAGTTATCACATCTTCTGCGCGAAGTGTTCGGCATCCTTTTTCTGGATGCGCAAAACCGCTTGATCACTTATGAAACCATGTTTGAAGGCAGCTTGATGCAGACCAGCGTTCACCCCAGGGAGGTGGTCAAGCGGGCAATGGCACTCAATGCGGCTGCAGTGATCCTCAGCCATAATCACCCTGGTGGCAGCGCTGTGCCCAGTCGTGCCGATAAGCAATTGACGCAAACGTTAAAACAGTCTTTAAGCCTGGTGGATGTGAAGGTGCTGGATCACATCATCGTGGCCGGTCAGGACACATTTTCGTTTAACGAACAGGGATTGATCTGAATCTGTGGATTTAAAGCTATGTGGATATAAAACTACGTGGATTTAAAGCTAAGGGGGGTGAATCTATGCATTTGAAGCCAAGGCAGGGGAGTGGTGGGTGCTAACGGGGTCGAACCGCTGACATTCGCCTTGTAAGGGCGACGCTCTACCAACTGAGCTAAGCACCCGTGCCTTGTAACGAAGGCCGCATTATACCTAACCCTTTTGTTCTTGCAAGAGGGGCAGCTGAGTTTTTAACAGCGAGTGCTGTGTCAGCCATGCCGGGAGCAAAGCTTAAACCGTCAAGCGCTTGGTGATGTTGATCAGCTGCAATGAAATATCTGCCATCCCCGTTCTGCGTTTGTCTGCCATTTCCGAAAGCAGGGTATAGGCTTCTTCTTCATTCAGGGCGCGCTGGCGCATTAAAATATCCCTGGCGCCATCCACCAGTTTTTGATCTTCCAGACTCAAACGGGCATGGCGTGTCGCGTCAAACGGAGCAGAAGTGGCGGGTGTGGAGGGTCTCATTGGTCAAAAAGTAAAGTAAGTTTAATGCTAAACAGGATTTAGCAATCTGTGTGCCAGTTAACTTCGTGATTGTAAGTGTATGATTGTTAAGGTATATTGCCCACACTGTGCACATGGGGTAGCATGCCAGATTGCACCACTGCAGTGCTGCTGCACCAAGCCGCGGAGCTGAGTGCATCAGCAGGCTTTTTACCGATAAGAAAAACATGAAAAATAGAAAGAATTGATATGAAGGGTTTTTTAGGGCGTGCCGGCTGGGCTGTGCTGACATTGCTGGGGGTGTTCGCAGTCGCGCAAATAGCGCTGTCAAGGGGAGAATCGCTGAATGTTCTGTGGCTGATCACCGCAGCACTTTGCGTGTATGTCATTGCCTACCGTTTTTATGCTGCCTGGATCGCCGCCAGCATATTGAGTCTGGATGCCACCAGAGCGACGCCGGCCGAACGCCTGAATAATGGCCGTGACTTTGTGCCAACCAACCGCTGGGTGGTGTTTGGCCATCATTTTGCTGCCATTGCCGGGCCTGGGCCACTGGTCGGGCCTACCTTGGCGGCGCAGTTCGGCTATTTGCCAGGCACACTCTGGATACTGATAGGCGCCGTGCTTGGCGGTGCGGTGCAGGATATGGTGATACTGTTTCTTTCCACCCGTCGCAATGGCCGCAGTCTGGGGCAGATGGCCAGAGACGAAATCGGTGCCATAGGTGGTGTCGCCGCCATGTTCGGCACTTTTATGATCATGATCATCCTGATCGCCGTGTTGGGCCTGGTGGTGGTGAATGCCATGAAGCACAGCCCCTGGGGCACCTCTACTGTGGCAGCTACTATCCCTATTGCCATGATAGTCGGCGTTTATATGCGTTATTTGCGGCCAGGGCGGGTGCTTGAAGCTTCGCTGCTGGGTGTGGTGTTGCTGTTGGGTTCTGTTGTGCTGGGTGGCTGGGTCGATCATCACCCGCTGCTGTCAGGCTGGTTTGACCATGAGGGGTTGCCGCTGGCCTTTAGTGTCATCGCCTATGGCTTTGCCGCTGCCGTGCTGCCGGTCTGGTTGCTGCTGGCGCCGCGTGACTATTTATCCACTTTTATGAAACTGGGCACAGTGCTGATGCTGGCGATCGCCATTCTTTGGCTGCGCCCGGATATTCGCATGCCGGCCATCACGCCATTCATAGATGGCACTGGCCCTATCTTTGGCGGCAAGCTGTTCCCGTTTGTGTTTATCACCATAGCCTGCGGGGCGATTTCAGGTTTTCATGCCCTGATCGCCAGTGGCACAACGCCCAAACTGATCACCAGTGAATGTGATATCCGCATGATAGGCTATGGCGCCATGCTGCTGGAAAGCTTTGTCGCCATGATGGCCATGATAGCAGCGACCATTCTTGAGCCCGGCGTATTTTTCGCCATCAACAGCCCGGCCGGTGTGGTGGGCAAAGAAGCGTTAGATGCAGTGAATACCATCAGCAGCTGGGGCTACCAGGTGTCTGTAGAACAAATGCAGCACCTGGCCAGCGCCATGGGTGAAAGCACCCTGTTTGCCCGCACCGGTGGTGCGCCTAGCCTGGCGGTGGGCATGGCCAGTATACTCGGCACTGTGTTTGGCGAGCACCTGCTGGCCTTGTGGTACCACTTTGCCATTATGTTCGAAGCCATTTTTATCCTGACCACCCTGGATGCCGGTACTCGCGTCGGCCGCTTTATGTTGCAGGATATGCTGGGTAATCTGCACCCCAGGCTGGGCGAGACTTCTTATACACCTTCCGTAATCCTGACCAGTGCACTAGTGGTGGCCGGTTGGGGTTATTTTCTTTATATAGGCGTGATCGACCCCAATGGTGGCGTCAATATCCTGTGGCCACTGTTTGGCATTGCCAACCAGATGCTGGCCGCGATCGCCTTGTCAGTCGGCACCGGCATATTGATCAAATCTGGTAAAGCCGGCAAAGCCTGGATCACCGGCCTGCCTTTAGTCTGGCTGCTTACCATTACCACAACTGCAGCTTACGAAAAAATCTTCAGCGATGATATTCGAGTCGGCTTTTTCGCCGCCGCTAATGATCTGTCACACAAGCTGGCTGCCGGTTTATTGCCGCCGGACAAAGCTGCCGTGGCGCCACAGCTGATTTTTAACCAGCAACTCGATGCCTGGCTGACCCTGTTTTTTGTGCTGGTGCTGTGGGTGGTGTTTGTTGATATGTTAGTCATGAGCTGGCGTTACTTTAGCGGCAGGCCGATGTTAGCTTCGACCGAGACGCCTTATGTGCCTAGCGCTTATGTCTCAGGCAAGTTTTCAGGCTGATGGAGGGCGATATGAACTGGTTCAGGCAGTGCTGGCGACGCATCCGTCAATTATCCGGGGATGATGTCTACGAACGTTATCTGGCGCATTATGCCGAGCACCATGCGCAGGGTGCTGACGCAGCGGCACCCTTGTCGCGGGCTGAGTTTTTCAAACAGTGGCAGGATGATAAGTGGCAGGGCATCAAACGCTGCTGCTGAATGGTTATCCTCATTTCAGCCAGCTGGCACTCTCTGAAAAAGAGCACGGCGAGTGGGCCGCCTGGTCAGGCCCGCGATTGATCTTGCACCTGATAGCAGGGCGGTTTGCTAACAAAACCGCCTTGATCACTAGTGTTTGCCGTGCCATTTTCCAGATTTAACAATCATTGATAAAGCGTGCACGAATGTAACAAAGCTGTATCAGGCGCGCATGCTGCTGCGTATTCGGTTAAAATAAAACATTAACGACTATCCTAGTGTTTCAGATGCCTAAATACCGCTCACACACGACTACGCAAGGTCGTAACATGGCTGGTGCCCGCGCGCTTTGGCGAGCCACCGGCATGAAAGATGAAGACTTTTCCAAGCCTATCATCGCTATCTCAAACTCGTTCACCCAGTTTGTGCCTGGGCACGTGCATCTTAAAGACCTGGGGCAGTTAGTCGCCCGTGAGATTGAAAAAGCAGGTGGCGTAGCCAAAGAATTCAATACTATTGCTGTGGATGACGGTATCGCCATGGGCCACAGCGGCATGCTGTACAGTCTGCCCAGCCGTGACCTGATCGCCGACAGTGTGGAATATATGGTGAATGCGCATTGTGCAGATGCGCTGGTGTGTATTTCAAATTGCGACAAGATCACGCCCGGCATGTTGATGGCGGCATTACGCCTGAATATCCCGGTGGTCTTCGTTTCCGGCGGCCCTATGGAAGCCGGTAAAGTGAACTGGCAGGGCACAGTGCGTAAACTGGATCTGGTCGATGCCATGGTCGAGGCGGCAGATAGCAAGGTCAGCGATGAAGAAGTGGCAGAGGTCGAACGTTCTGCCTGCCCGACTTGCGGCTCCTGTTCCGGCATGTTTACCGCCAACTCGATGAATTGCCTGACTGAGGCATTAGGCCTGAGTCTGCCTGGCAATGGTTCAACGCTGGCGACGCATGGCGCGCGTAAACAATTGTTCTTGCAGGCTGGTCGCCTGATCGTCGACCTGGCCAAGCGCCATTACGAGCAGGATGATTATTCAGTCCTGCCGCGCAATATCGCCAATATGCAGGCATTTGAGAATGCCATGAGCCTGGATGTGGCCATGGGCGGTTCTACCAATACCGTGTTGCACCTGCTGGCTGCAGCGCACGAGGCGGGGCTGGATTTCACCATGCGTGACATAGACCGTATTTCTCGCCAGGTGCCTTGTGTGTCTAAAGTGGCGCCAGCGACCAGTAAATACCACATGGAAGATGTGCACAGGGCCGGTGGCGTGATGGGTATCTTGGGCGAACTTAATCGCGCCGGTGTCATCCATACCGATGTACCGACCGTTCATAGTGCCAGCATGGGCGAAGCATTGGCCAAGTGGGATATCGTCACCACGCAAGATGAAGAAGTGAAAAAGTTTTATCGTGCAGCGCCTGGCGGTATCTCTACCACCATCGCTTTCAGCCAGAGCATGTTATGGCCGGAGCTGGATGATGACAGGGAGAATGGTTGTATCCGCAACAAAGAACACGCTTACTCGCAAGATGGTGGTCTGGCAGTGTTGTACGGCAATATCGCGCTGGATGGCTGTATCGTTAAAACCGCCGGTGTCGATGACAGTATCCTGAAATTCACTGGCCGCGCACGGGTGTTTGAAAGCCAGGATGATGCGGTGGAAAGTATCCTGGCTGACCAGGTGGTCGCTGGCGATGTGGTTGTCATTCGTTATGAAGGGCCGCGTGGAGGGCCGGGCATGCAGGAAATGCTGTATCCGACTTCTTACCTGAAATCCAAAGGCCTGGGTAAAGCGTGTGCCTTGCTGACAGACGGGCGTTTTTCAGGCGGTACCTCTGGCCTGAGTATAGGCCATGCCTCGCCGGAAGCGGCAGAAGGTGGCGCTATCGGGCTGGTGGAAGAGGGCGATACCATAGAGATAGACATCCCTAACCGGACCATACATTTAGTCATCAGTGATGAAGACATGGCGCACAGACGTGCCACCATGGAAGCCAAAGGGCACCATGCCTGGAAACCGATCAGCCGCGAACGTGTGGTCTCACCAGCGTTGCGTGCCTATGCCGCCATGAGTACCAGCGCCGCCAGAGGCGCAGTGAGAGATGTGTCACAAATTGAAAGGGGTAATAAATGACCGCACACGCAACACTGGAACAAGGTCAACCCGATATGACTAAGCGCATGAAACTGCATGCGCACGTCAACCAGCTGCAAGATGAACATGGCCTGCAATATCTGGAGATCGATAACCCGCTGGCGACTGGCAAGATCGCCTTGCAAGGCGCACACGTCATGCAATGGCAACCCAAGTTCCTGGCTGATCCAGTACTGTGGTTGTCGAGTAATGCGCGCTATGTCAAAGGCCGTTCTATCCGTGGTGGCACACCTATCTGCTGGCCATGGTTCGGCGCCCACCCGACAGACAGCACTTTATGTCCGCACGGGTTTGCACGTGTGATCCCATGGCGGGTGATGGATATTGATGCCACCCCTACAGGTGCGACGCGTATCATCCTCGAGATGCAACAAACCCCGGAAGCGCAACGCCAGTTGTCCTACCCCTATGAGTTGACCCTGACTATCACCATAGGCCGCCGTTTGCGTATAGACCTGGCGACCACCAACCTGGCCAAGCACCCGTTTGTCATCAGTGAAGCTTTCCATACCTATTTTAATGTCAGCGATATCTCCAATATCAAGATCACTGGCATGCAAGACTGCGTCTATCTGGACAAGCTGCTGGATTATGAACGTAACGTCGAGCACAATGCGCTGGCCTTTGATGGCAGCGAGTATGACCGCGTTTACGTGCACCATAGTTCGGATTGTGCGATACATGACAGCGGCTTTAACCGCATCGTACATATCGCCAAATCTGGCAGTGATGCAACCGTGGTATGGAACCCGGGTGCCGAAAAAGCCGGCTCCATGGGTGATATGGGCGTGGGCGACGAATGGCGCAAAACCATTTGTGTAGAAACCACCAATGCCCTGGATAACATGGTCGTCATCAACCCTGGCCGCAAACACATTCTCAGCGCTGAATACTCCATCGAAACGCTGTAAGTCCCCTTTAAAACGCGCGTGTCAACGCATTCATGACATGCGCGTTTTACCCCTGTTGGCAAAATACCAATCAAACTGAAAATATTTGATGCACCTTGCATTTTCACGGCTTCATGCTTGTGGAATTCGCATGGTCAGGTAAGATGCCACATGCATGAAAAATGCATTGGGGATTTATTATTTTAAAGATATTCAAGGAGTGCGCATGAAAGTTTTATTTTCTGCAATCACAGCAGCCATCTTACTAATGGCTGGTCAGGCTCAAGCTGCAGATGCAGCGGCGGCAAAAGCATTGGCACAAAAAAGCGGCTGTCTGGCTTGCCACAGTGTAGATGCAAAAGTATTGGGCCCAGCGTATAAAGATGTTGCGGCAAAATACAAGGGTGACAAATCAGCAGAAGGCAAGCTGATCGATAAAGTGAAAAAAGGTGGCAGCGGTGTTTGGGGAAACATTCCTATGCCAGCTAACAGCCCGCAAGTAAAAGACGAAGATATCAAGACCATAGTTGAGTGGATCCTGGCGCTGTAATCTTTGCCTGAGCAATAAAAAAGCCGACTTCGTGTCGGCTTTTTTATTATGGTCATGACGTGACTGCTAATGACGCAATTTGCTATGACGTATGGAATAGACGAAATAGAACACCGCCCCTACCAGCGCCCAGCTGATAAAGCGATGCCAGGTCTCTGCCGGCAGAAAAGACATCAGAGCGCCGCAGGCAACGACGCCAGCCACCGGGATCAGCGGGTTAAATGGATTCTTGAACGGGCGTGGCAGATGCGGGTGCGTCATGCGCAAGCGGATCACACCGACACAGACCATGATAAAACTGGCCAGCGTGCCGATATTGACCGTTTCGGCCAGCTCGCCCAGTGGAATAAAGCCGGCGACGATAGACACCACAAAGCCGCACATCAGAATGATCTTGCTGGGCGTTTGCCGGTCTGGATTCACTTCGGAAAAGATGGGCGAGATCAGGCCGTCCCTGCTCATGGCGAACAGGATGCGGGTCAGGCCGTAAAGCAGCACCAGCAATACGGTGATCAGCCCGGCGATCACCCCGGTAGCCACCAGTGTGGATGACCAGTGATAACCCAGTTTGGTCAGCGCGAACGCTACTGGTGAAGAAGTGTTTAGTTCTGCATATGGCACCACGCCGGTCAGCGTGCCCGAAACGATGATGTAGATAATGGTGCAGAACAGCAGGGAGGCGATCAGGCCTATAGGCAGATCGCGTTGCGGATTCTTGCATTCTTCGGCCGCAGTAGACACCGCATCAAAGCCGAAATAGGCAAAAAACACCAGCGATGCGCCGGCGAATACGCCTATATTCTTGCCATTTTCCAGCGTTTCAAACCAGCCGAATGGCATGAACGGCTGCCAGTTATCTACATTGATATGACCCACCGCCAGAATAATAAAGGTGGCGATGGTGGAAAGTTTGATCGCCACCATCAGGTTGTTGGCGCGCGCGCTTTCCTTAACGCCTACCATCAGCAGCAAGGTCAGGATCCAGATGATCGCAAAAGCCGGCAGGTTGATGCTGCCACCAAGCACCGGGGCTTTAGTCAGGTGCTCGGGTATATGAAAGCCCAGGCTGCTGGCGGTATTCACAAAATAGCCCGCCCAGCCATTGGCCACCGCGGCGGCGCCGACGCCATATTCCAGTAACAGCATCCAGCCCATCATCCAGGCTGCAAACTCGCCAAATGCGACATAGCTATAGCCATAAGCGCTGCCCGAGCCGCCGATAGAAGACGCCAGTTCAGCATAAGCCAGCGCGGCAAAGCCGGCGGCGATGCCGGCGATGATAAATGAAAGGACCACTGCCGGGCCCGATTGGGTGGCGGCGGCGATGCCGGTGAGCACGAAGATACCTGTCCCTATCGCACCGCCTATGCCGAGTAATGCCAGGTCAAATGCGGTTAAACATTTTCTCAGGCCGGTGTGCACATGCGGCTGTATAGGTTTTTTACGTAATAATTGTTTTAGCATTGCTGAGTCCCCTTGTCATACAAGGGTAAAGCAATCGTTATACCAGCGTCAATGTAAACCACAAATTAGCTGGTGTGGCAGCTGGCGAAGTTAGCTGGCGTAATGCTGCTGCAAGGTGGCTATCATATAACTATGATCCAGCACGCCTGCGCTCTCACGTATGCTGTGCATGGCCCACATCGGGTTGCCTACATCCACCGTGGCGATGCCCAGCTGGGCCGCCATGATAGGGCCTATGGTGCTGCCGCAGCCGAGGTCGGTCCTGTGGGCGTATTGCTGGTAAGGCACGCCAGCCTGCTGGCACAGCTGGATAAAGCGCGCAGCGGTGGCGGCGTTGGTGCTGTAACGCTGGTTGGCATTGGTTTTGATCACCGGCCCCTGGTTCACCTGCACATGGTGGCAAGGCTCGTAACTGCCTGCGTGGTTAGGATGAAAGGCATGCGCCATATCGGCACTGATAAAGAAACTGTGCGCAAAACTGCGTAATTTATCTTCCTGTGTCAGCTGTTGGGTGTAACTGATGCGTTCCAGCACATCCAGCAGAAAACTGCCGCCAGCACCGGTGGCAGTCTCAGAGCCAACCTCTTCGTGGTCGAATAATGCACAAATAGAGGTCGCCTGCGGTTTTTCGGTGCCCAGCAAAGCTTGCAAAGCTGCGTGGCAAGAAGCCAGGTTATCCAGCTGGCTATCGGCAATAAACTCTTGTTCCATGCCCCAGAAGCTGCCGGCTTGCGTGTCATAAAGCGCCAGGTCCCAACTTAAAATATCGTCAGCCGACACCTGCAAATGACTGGCCAGGGTGTCTGACAGTAATTGTCTGGCCGCTTCGCTATTGGCGGCATGGCCAAAAATCAGGGGCAGGCCGGTTTGCTTGTTCAAGGCCAGACCCTTTTCATTCACTTCGCGGTTCATGTGGATCGCCAGGTTAGGCAGGCGGGCAACTGCTTGTTCCAGCCTGAGCAGGTGAGAGGCATGACCGGCAGCGGTTTTAACGATCACGCGCCCGGCCAGGCTGAGGTCGCGGTCGGTAAAGGTGGCCAGGATAGGCCCGCCGTAAACTTCTACCCCGAGTTGAGCGATACCTTCAGTGCTGTAAGCTGCCCTGGGTTTCAAGCGCAAGCCCGGCGAATCGGTATGCGCGCCTACGATGCGGAAACCCTGTTCGGCCACGGGCTGAAGACCGAGCACGAACGCAATAATAGAACCGCCATCCCGTACGACGTAGTATTTGCCGCCGGGGGTGCATTGCCAGGTGTCCTGCTCATGCAGCCGGCTGTAGCCATGCGCGACCAATGCCTGTTCAACCTGGGTGACGGCATGCCAGGGGCTGGGGCTGGTATCAATAAAGTCCAGCAGGGCTTGTGCGCGTTGTCTGGCATCTATTGAGATTGGCATGTTAAACCCAGTCTTTCTCGATTAAAAAATCTGTGTACAGTTTGTCTTCCGGGCTGCCGGTTTCTGGTTTCCAGTCATAGCGCCATTTGACGATGGGCGGCATGGAAAGCAGTATGGATTCGGTGCGGCCATTGGATTGCAAACCAAAAATGGTACCACGGTCATAAATCAGGTTGAATTCGACATAGCGGCCACGTCTGTAAGCCTGAAAGTCACGCTCGCGCTCACCATACGCCTGGTGCTTGCGGCGCTGCACGATAGGCAGGTAGGCATGCAGGAAAGCATCGCCCACTGCCCGTTGCAGGGCAAAACTTTGTGCAAACCCCAGTTCGCTGAAGTCATCAAAGAAGATACCGCCCACGCCGCGCGGTTCTTTGCGGTGTTTGAGGAAGAAATATTCGTCACAAGCCTGTTTGAAGGCCGGGTAGTATTGTGCGCCAAACGGGGCCAGGGCTTCTTTGTTCACGCGGTGGAACTGGATGCAGTCCTCTGCGTCGCCATAGTAAGGGGTGAGGTCCATGCCGCCGCCAAACCACCAGATATCCTGTTCACCGGCCTGCTGGGCCCTGGCGACAAAAAAACGCACATTCATATGCACGGTAGGGATGTAGGGGTTATGCGGATGAAACACCAGTGACACGCCCATGGCTTCCCAGGGCCTGCCTGCTGCTTCCGGGTGGGCGATACTGGCTGCAGGCGGTAACTTGTTACCTAATACATGCGAGAAACCGACGCCGGCGCGCTCGAACACATTGCCGTTTTCCAGCAGGCAGGAATTACCGCCGCCACCTTCCGGCCTTTGCCAGCTATCCTGCAGGAAGTTCTTGCCATCTACCAGCTCCACCGCCTCGACTATGCGTGCCTGCAACCCTTGCAGGAAATCGTAAACGGCTTGCGGCTGGATAGTGTCTGTCATGGCTTCACTCTTTATTGGCTGATAGCGCGGTAACCGATATCCTGGCGATGTTGCGCACCTTCAAACTTGATGGCTTCAAGGATGCGGTAGGCGGCTTGCTGGGCTGTTTTTACGTCTGCCCCCAGTGCTGTCACGCATAATACACGCCCGCCGCTGGTAACGACCTTGCCATCTTTCAGGCTGGTGCCGGCATGGAACACATGCCCATCCTGCACAATGTCAGGCAGGCCGGTGATCTCATCGCCCAGTTTCGGTGTTTCCGGGTAGTTGGCGCTCGCCATGACCACGCCTAAAGCAAAACGGCTATCCCATTCTGTGGTGGCCTGGTCCAGCGTACCATTTACGGCATGCTCAGCCAAAGCCACCAGGTCGGATTTCAGCCGCATCATGATAGGCTGTGTTTCCGGGTCACCCATGCGACAGTTGAATTCCAGCGTCTTCACTTCACCCGCTGGTGAGATCATCAGGCCGGCATATAAAAAGCCGGTGTAAGGAATACCGTCCTTCGCCATGCCTTCTACGGTCGGGATAATGATTTCGCGCATGGCCCTGGCGTGTACTTCCGGGGTCACTACCGGCGCCGGTGAGTAAGCGCCCATGCCACCTGTGTTGGGGCCCTGGTCAGCATCCAGCAAGCGTTTGTGATCCTGGCTGGTGGCGAGTGGCAAGATGTTCTTGCCATCGACCATCACCATAAAGCTGGCTTCTTCGCCTTGCAGGAACTCTTCGATCACGACGCGGGCACCGGCATCACCCAGTTTGTTGTCAGCCAGCATGGCATCCACGGCGGCGTGCGCTTCTGGCAGTGTCATCGCCACCACTACCCCTTTGCCAGCGGCCAGGCCATCGGCTTTGATCACGATAGGTGCACCGTTGGCATCTATATAAGCATGCGCTTCGGTGACGTCGCTAAAAGTCTGGTATTTGGCGGTAGGGATATTGTGGCGGTACATGAACGCCTTGGCAAAATCCTTGGAGCTTTCCAGCTGCGCAGCGGCTTTGCTCGGGCCGAATATTTTCAGGTCAGCGACACGGAAAGCATCGACCACGCCTTGCGACAGCGGTGCTTCCGGGCCAACGATGGTAAGGTCTATCTGCTCGTCTTGCGCAAACTTCACCAGGTCAGCTATCTTGCTGATGGGCACATTGGTCATGGCCGGGTCAGTCGCGGTGCCAGCATTGCCAGGCGCAACAAATATGCGGCTGACTGCTTTGTTATGTGATACTTTCCAGGCCAGGGCATGCTCGCGGCCGCCAGAACCAATCACTAAGATTTTCATATTTAACTGCCTAAGTTATAGCCACAGAGGGCACAGAGCACACAGAGAACTTCAAGATTACAAAGCATTTTACTCTGTGATCTCTGTGTCCTCTGTGGCAAAAATTTAATGTCTGAAATGACGGATGCCGGTCACTACCATGGCCAGGCCACGTTCATCTGCCGCTGCGATCACTTCTTCATCGCGCATGCTGCCGCCCGGGTGGATCACACAGCTGGCACCGGCGTCGGCCAGTACGTCTACGCCATCACGGAACGGGAAGAAAGCGTCGGAAGCGACCACCGAGTTCTGCAGGCTGAGTCCGGCATTTTGTGCCTTGATGGCGGCGATCTTGGTGCTGTCCACGCGGCTCATCTGGCCGGCGCCTACGCCCAGGGTCATGCCATTGCCGCAGAAGACGATGGCATTTGATTTTACATATTTCGCGACATTCCAGGCAAACAGCAGATCCTGCAATTGCTCAGGCGTTGGCTGGCGCTTGGTGACTATCTTGATATCCGCCAGTTGCAGATCGTGGTTGTCGGCAGATTGCAACAGGATACCGGAGCCCACGCGTTTGGAATCCACCGCATTGCGGCCTTGCTCCCAGGCGTTGCTGCCACCTTTGGGCAAGTCTATCTTCAGCACACGCACATTGGCTTTGGCGCTAAAGATAGCCAGGGCTTCTGGCGTAAACGCAGGCGCGATCAATACTTCTACAAACTGTTTGCTTACCGCTTCGGCAGCGGCGCCATCCAGGGTGGTGTTAAAAGCGATGATGCCGCCAAAAGCCGAGGTAGGGTCGGTTTTAAAGGCCTTGCTGTAGGCTTCAAATGCATGGGCGCCTATGGCCACACCGCATGGGTTGGCGTGTTTGACGATGACGCAGGCCGGGGTGTCGAATGATTTTACTGCTTCCCAGGCGGCATCGGCATCGGCGATATTGTTATAACTTAATTCCTTGCCCTGCAGTTGCTCGGCGGTGGCCAGGCTGCCTGGCGCCGGATACAGGTCACGGTAGAAAGCCGCTTGCTGGTGGCTGTTTTCGCCATAGCGCAGATCCTGCACTTTGATGAAATTGCTGTTCATCTGGCCAGCAAACTGGCTCAACACCGGTTTGCCCGCAGTTTCTGTTGCAGCAAAATCAATCGCAGACAGGTAGTTGCTGATGGCGGCATCGTATTGGGCGATACGGTTGAACGCCGCTACCGATAATTTGAAGCGTGTGGCTTTGGACACTGCGCCCTGGTTGGCTTTCAGCTCGGCGGTGACTTCGGCGTATTGTGCGGCATCGGTCAGCACTGCCACGTCGTTCCAGTTTTTGGCCGCAGAGCGCACCATGGCCGGACCACCGATATCGATATTCTCGATCGCATCTTCCAGCGTGCAGTCTGCTTTGGCGACGGTGGCTTCAAACGGGTAGAGGTTGACGACCAGCAGGTCTATATTCTCTATGCCATACTCCTGCATGGCAGCGACATGCTCAGGCAGATCGCGGCGGCCGAGTAAGCCACCATGTACTTTGGGATGCAGGGTCTTGACCCGGCCATCCAGCATTTCAGGAAAGCCGGTAAAGTCGCTGACTTCCTTGACCGCGATCTGGTGATCACGGAAAAGTTTGGCGGTGCCGCCGGTAGAAAGCAGTTCTACGCCCAATTGCTGTAAGGTTTGTGCCAGTTCCAGCACTCCGGTTTTATCTGAGACACTGATAAGCGCGCGTTTAATTGTCATGGTATTTGATCTGAGAGTTTGCTTGATAATAAAAAGTGGTTGGCTCTAGCGTCAGAGCCGGGTAGGGCGTTTGTTACTCAAGGCCGTAAGCGGCCATTTTTTTGCGTAAGGTATTACGGTTGATGCCCAGCATATCGGCCGCTTTGCTTTGATTGCCGCCGACTTTGATCAGCACGACTTCCAGCATGGGCTTTTCGACACAGCCTAATACCATGTCATAAATGGCATGTGGCGGCTGGCCATCAAGGTGGGTGAAATATTCGTCCAGTGACTCGCGGATGGCGAGACTGATTTTGCCATCGGTTTGCATTATGCTGCCAGCTCCTGGTTGTTTTCTTCTTCGTTTTCAGTCGACTCATCAGCGTAGACCAGCCTGTCATTTTTGGCTTTAAGCTCGACAAAAAAGCCGTTGATGGCTTCCAGTTGCAGGTCTATGGTTTGCAGGGTGTTCATGTTGTGGCGGAAAGCGGCAGAGCCGGCCAGGCCTTTGGTGTACCAGGAGATATGTTTGCGGGCGACCCGCATGCCGGTCAGCTCACCATAAAAGGCATATAGATCATGCAGATGCTCGAGCATGACCTGGTGGATCTCATCTACAGTAGGCGGCAGCATATGCTCGCCGGTGTTCAGAAAATGCTCGGTCTCGCGGAATATCCACGGCCGGCCTTGTGCAGCGCGGCCTATCATCACCGCATCGGCTTTGGTGTAATCGAGTACGAACCTGGCTTTTTCCGGGGTGGTGATATCGCCATTGGCGATCAGCGGGATGCGTATGGCTTGCTTGACGGCAGCGATGGTGTCGTACTCGGCATCGCCATGGTAAAGGTCGTTACGGGTACGGCCGTGTATGGTCAAGGCCTGGACGCCGATATCTTCAGCCATTCTGGCGATCATGATGGCGTTTTTGTTTTGTCTGTCCCAGCCGGTACGGATCTTGAGGGTGACTGGTACATCAACGGCATTGACTACCGCCTTCAGTATCTGTGACACCAGCGGCTCGTCTCTCAGCAAGGCAGAACCGGCCATCACATTACAGATCTTTTTGGCCGGACAGCCCATATTGATATCGATGATCTGGGCGCCGTTATCTACATTGTGTCGTGCGGCTTCGGCCATCATGGCTGGTTCGGCCCCGGCGATCTGCACCGAGATCGGGCTGACTTCACCTTCGTGGTTGGCGCGGCGTTTGGTTTTTTCACTGCCATATAACAAAGAATTGGAGGTGACCATTTCGGAAACGGCCAGTCCGGCACCCATTTTTTTGCATAGCATGCGGAAAGGACGGTCGGTGACGCCAGCCATGGGCGCTACAACCAGGTTATTCTTTAAGAGATGGGGTCCGATTTGCATGAGGATCAGCAGGCTCTGATAAGTCAGTGAAAAGACTGACTATTTTAACTGTAAATCGGAATGTATGGAATTGTTTAAGACTAATTTGCTTATTTTTTACGCAGTTTGATATGTGTATCTATCAGTTGCAGGGCGTTATCGCGGAACAGCGTGCCTTCGGTATCCTTGACCCACATATGTAACAGGCCGGAGAAAAACAGGTGCGTATCCAGCGCCAGTTCACCCGCAGTCGCCTGGGTGCCCACTTGCCCCATTTCCTGCGCTTTGGCGTAAGCCTGCTCTAATTTGTGGATTAATCCGCTGCAATTGCCTAGAATAGATTTCAAAACATCTGCGAACTCATCTACGTATTCGCACTTGGTCATCATCACTTCATAAGTCTCGCGTGCGGTCAGATCCTCATCGAGCATTTGTATGGTGTTTTCCAGATGTTTGCGTATGCGACCCAGTGGGTCGAAACTGCCGCCTTCGGGGTTACCTAACAAGGTATCTTCCATGCGGTCTATCAGAGGCAGGTAAACTTCTTCGCGCATGGCATGGAACAACTCTGCCTTATTGGCAAAGTGCCAGTAAACGGCACCACGTGTGACGCCAGCGTGAGTCGCAATGTGCTCCAGGCTGGTGCGGCTTACCCCTTTGATCAGGAACACTTCACGTGCGGCGCTGACTATGCGTTGACGGGTGATTGCGGCGTCTTCTTTGGTTTTTCGTACCATGCTAAAGCGTCACTCCATAATAAAGAAAAGAATAATAGCGGTTAAGTTGCGGGATGCGACAAACAATATGAATTTTTTGCGTAACCCATTTACATACATCCGTGTTTGTATATAATATACATCCAAGATTGTATGTAATCAAGTTTATTTTGAAAATTATTAAGGGATAACATGTTGATTTCACAGAGTATCCAACCTCATCGTGCAGTGATTTTAGTGGCTTTGAGCGTTGTATTAAGTGCTTGCGGAAAATCTTCCAACGAACAAGGGCCTGCCGCAGGCGGCATGCAAGCCATGCCGGTCAGTGTGCAATCAGTCACTGCCGAAACAGTGCCTATCCAGACCGAAGTGGTCGCACAGACCGAAGGTGCCAAGCAGATAGAAGTGCGTCCCCGCGTCGGCGGTATCGTGCTCAAACGTTTGTATCAGGAAGGTGAGTCAGTCAAGGCTGGCCAGGATATGTTCCTGATAGACCCTATGCCTTTCCAGCTGCAGGTAGACCAGGCGCGCGCCATGATCGCCCAGCAAAAAGCCAGGATAGACCAGACTGCGCGTGAAGCGCAGCGTCTGAAAGGCTTGCTGGAGACTAAATCGATCAGCCAGCGTGAGTTCGATAATGCTACTTCTGATAACTCAGTGGCGACTGCGACCATGATGCAATACCAGGCGCAATTGCGTGAAGCCGAGCTGAATTTATCTTATACCCACGTCAAGGCGCCGGAAAGCGGTATCGCTGGCCGCTTTGTACTGTCTGAAGGTGCGCTGGCAAGTGCCAATACCACTTTGCTCAGCACCATAGTGCAAGTGTCGCCGATCTGGGTGCGTTTCAGTTTGTCAGAGTCTGACCTGATCAGCCTGGGTGGTCATCTGCGTCCGGGTAAAGTACAGGACGTACGTTTGATCCTGGGCGACAACAGCGAGTATCCGCAATCAGGCAAGATCAACTTCTCTGCCAGCCAGATCGATCCGGCACTGGGTACCCAGCAGTTACGTGCCGAGTTCCAGAATCCTGACAGCGCCTTATTGCCCGGGCAATTTGTCCGCGTACGTTTGACCACTGGCAAGCGTGATGGCGTGTTCCTTATCCCGCAAACTGCGGTGTTGACCGGCCAGCAAGGCAAGTTCGTGTTCGTGGCTGAAAAAGATAAAGAAGGCAAAACCGTTGCTGCTCCTCGCCCTATCGTGGCCGGTGGCTGGTTCGGTGAACGCTGGAGCGTGCTGGAAGGCCTGAAGGCGGGTGATCAGGTGATTCTTGATAATCTGATCAAAGTCCGTCCAGGTGCGCCGGTCGCACCGCATGCACCTGATGCTGCACCAGCAGGTCAGCCCGCAGCAGAAAAAGCCAAGTCTTAAGCCGGTTTCATTAGGTTTTTTAGTAGCGAATATCATGTTATTTACGGCCTGAGCAACTTTTGTTCAGGCCGATTTCAGGAAAAACGATATGACCCGATTTTTTATCACACGCCCGATCTTTGCCAGCGTGCTGTCTATCATCATCGTGTTGGCAGGATTGGCAGCGGCATTTAAATTGCCGATCGCACAGTATCCGCAGATCGCACCGCCAACCGTACTGATCACAGCGACCTATCCTGGCGCCAGTGCCGAGACACTGTCTAAAACCGTGGCTGCTCCTATCGAGGAGCAGTTGAGCGGGGTGGAAAACCTGCTCTACTTCAACTCTAGTTCAGACAGTAGCGGCACACTGACCATCACTGCGACTTTTGATATCGGTACCGATGTCGATCAGGCGACCTTTAACGTCAGTAACCGCGTGAATATCGCCTTGCCCAGGCTGCCGGAAGATGTACGCCGGACTGGTGTCGTGGTGCAAAAGCGCTCCAACGATATCCTGCTGGTGGTGATGCTGATCTCCAAGAAAAAAGAGCATGACCGTTTGTTCCTGAGCAACTACGCCACCCTCAATGTGCTGGATGAATTCAAGCGTATCAAAGGCGTGGGCGATGTCACCATTTTTGGTGGCCAGGATTACTCCATGCGTATCTGGTTGCGTCCTGACCGTATGGCGCAACTGGGTGTTTCCACCACTGATATTTCTGCCGCCATCAATGCACAGAACGCGCAGTATGCTGCGGGTAAGATAGGTGCCGAACCGGCCCTGCCTAGCCAGCAATTGTCGTTTACGGTGACCGCCAAAGGGCGTCTGATAGAGCCTGAAGAGTTCGGCAACATCATTATTCGTGCGCAAGGCCCTAACGGCGTGCTGCGCCTGAAGGATGTGGCGCGTATCGAGCTGGGTGCGCAAACCTATAACGTAGCCTCTGCCCTGAACGGGCAACCAGGGGTGGCGCTGCCTGTGTTCTTGCAGACCGGTGCCAATGCGCTGGAAACCGCTGAAGCGATCAAGGCCAAAGTCGATGAGTTGAAAGCCAAGTTCCCTGAGGGCATGGATTACAACATTCCTTACGATACCAGTGACTTTGTTAAAGCCACCATCGAAGAAGTGTTCCACACCTTTGGTGAAGCGCTGATCCTGGTGGTGCTGGTGGTGTTCCTGTTCTTGCAGAGCTGGCGCGCGACCCTGATACCGATGATTGCGGTCCCTATCTCTATCGTCGGTACTTTTGCCGGTTTATATCTGTTCGGTTTCTCCATCAACCTGCTGACCATGTTTGCGATGATTCTCGCCATCGGTATCGTGGTCGATGACGCCATCGTGGTGCTCGAAAACACCGAACGTCTGATGAAGGAAGAGAACCTCAACCCGTTACAAGCGGCGATCAAGTCTATCGCCCAGGTACAGGCTGCGGTGGTGGCGATCGTGCTGGTGCTGTGTGCGGTTTTCGTGCCGGTCGCTTTCCAGGGTGGTATCGCCGGTGAACTGTATAGGCAGTTTGCGGTAACCGTTGCCATCTCTGTGGTGATCTCGGGTGTGGTGGCGTTGACGCTGACGCCAGCCCTGTGCGCCATGATCCTGAAAAACAGCCATCATGAAAACGGATTCTTCCGTGCGTTCAACCGTGGCTTTGGCCGTTTGACCAACTGGTACACCGGCACAGTGAACCTGACCCTGCATCATAAGATCATAGGCGCGGTGGTGTTTGGTGGCATGGTGATCGTCATGATCTTCCTGTTCCGTGCAGTACCGGGCGGCTTTGTGCCACCAGAAGATCAGGGCTATGTGATCAGTATCGTGGTCATGCCGGACGGCGCGACCTTGAAACGCACTTCACAGACCGTGGAAAATATCCGCTCTGCCATCGCCAAAGACCCTGCCACCGCGCATGAGTTTGCGGTGAACGGTTTCGAGCTGCTGACAGGTGCCAACAAAACCAATGCCGGTACCATGTTTGTGCGTATGACAGACTGGGATAAGCGGACCACCAATGCCGACCAGATGGTAGGCAAGCTGATCGGTGTTGGCATGAGCCAGCCTGATGGTATGGGCTTTGCGGTGAACCCGCCAGCGATCCGCGGTTTGGGTTCTGCCGGTGGTTTTGAAGTCTATGTGCAAGCCCATGGCGATACCGATGCCATCAAGCTGGCGCAAGTCATGAATAACTTTATGGATGCCATGCGCGCTAACCCGCAATTGACAGGTATCAACAGTTTCTTCCGCCCCACCGTGCCGCAGTTGTTCATCGAGGTGGATGAAGCCAAGGCCTTGTCACAAAATGTGAAGATCGCCGATATTTATGCCACTTTGCAAAGCACCATGGGTTCGCTGTATGTGAATGACTTTAACCGTAGTGGCCGTACTTACCGCGTCCAGTTGCAAGCCGAAGCCGCTTATCGGATGAAGCCGGAGGACTTGGGCAAGGTCTATGTGCGTAGCCAGCCGACCGAAGACAGCCCTAACGGCAATATGGTGCCTATGTCGGCGCTGGCTAAAGTCAGCAACATCGTCGGTGCTGAACAGCTTGAGCGCTACAACGGCCTGCTGTCTGCCAAAGTATTTGGTAGCGGTGCCCCTGGCGTGAGCTCTGGCGATGCGATCAAACTGGTGGAGAAGATCGCCAGGGAGAACCTGCCGGATGGTTACCAGATCGCCTGGACTGGTCAGGCTTACCAGGAGAACCGTACCGGCTCTGCCGCACTGGTTGCCTTTGGTTTTGCGACCATTATGGTGTTCCTGATCCTGGCGGCACAGTTTGAAACCTGGGCATTGCCACTGGCAGTGATCATGGCGATCCCGTTTGCGATGACAGGCGCGTTGATCGCGGTGCTGACCCGTGGCATGAATAACGATATTTACTTCCAGATCGGGCTGATCACGCTGATCGGGCTGGCGGCGAAGAACGCGATCCTGATCGTGGAGTTCGCCTCGCAGAAAATGGAAGAAGGCATGCCGTTGGCTGAAGCCGCACTCGAAGCCGCACGTCTGCGTTTCAGACCTATCGTGATGACTTCGATGGCGTTTATGCTGGGTATCCTGCCGCTGGTGTTTGCGACAGGCGCTGGCGCGGCGGCGCGGCAGTCTATGGGTACCGGCGTGTTTGGCGGTATGTTGCTGGCGACCTTTATTGCCACCATCTTTATCCCATTGTTCTTTACCTGGTTGACCAACGAGAAAAAAGTGCGTCACCACGGTCATATTGAAGAAGAGGAATCGGTATGAAACCGACAATGAAATTGACTTTAAAACCATTGCAACAGTCGCTGCTGTTAGGGCTGGTCACCATGTCACTGGCTGGTTGCCAGGTGCTAGGGCCATTTTATTCACGGCCTGAGCCGGTGGTGCCTGCAGAATATACCACTGGCCAGGCTGGCCAGCTGACCCAGGAACAGCAACTGGCACTGCAACAATGGTGGACATTGTTTAACGACAGCAAGCTCAACCAGCTGGTAGATACTGCGCTGGCGAAAAACAACAACTTGCAATCCGCAGTTGCCCGCATTGAAGAAGCAGACGCATTTGCGCGTGAGAGTGGTGCCAGCCTGTTGCCTACCGTGACCGGCACCGGCTCTGGCATACGTAACCGGGTGACTGAGTCCGGCATCTTCCCGGTGTTTGGCGATAACCCGCGTAAAACCTACAAGATAGGTTTGAACGGCAGTTATGAGCTGGATTTCTGGGGCAAACTGCGCCGGGGCAATGAGGCCGCACGCGCGCAATTGCTGGCGACCCGCTATGCCAAAGAGGCGGTGACCTGGTCACTTTCCAGCCTGGTCACCAACAATTATCTGATGATACGCAGCCTGGACGGCCAGTTGCTGGTCAATCAGCAAAACCTGAAAACGGCACAAGACAGCCTGGACCTGGCTAAACGCCGGGTTGAGGGTGGTGTGTCTACCATACTCGATGCACATCAGGCAGAGTTAGTGGTCACCACGCTGCAAACGCAGGCGCTGGAACTGAAAAGACAGCGTGCTTTAAGCGAGCATCAGCTGGGACTGTTAACCACAGACCTGGGCCTGAAGATCCCGGCCGGTGACCTGATGGCGATGCCACAGCCACTGACACCACCTACAGGCCTGCCTTCAGCATTGATGGAAGCCCGGCCGGATGTACGCCAGGCTGAGCAGGCCATGATCGCGGCGAATGCCAATATAGGCGTGGCGCGAGCAGCTTTCTACCCAAGTATCGCGCTGACCACCACCTATGGCGGTGAAAGTATCGCGCTGAATAACTTGCTGAAATCACCGGCACGCGTCTGGTCACTGGGGCTGGATATCAACCTGCCTATCTTTAATGGCGGGCGACTGAAAGCCCGTGAAGAGCAGGCGACTGCGCAGCAAAAGCAGACCCTGGCCAGTTACCAGAACACCTTGCAAACCGCGTTTACCGAAGTCAGCGATGCGCTGGTGAATACCAGCCAGTATCGCGAGCAGGAAGCGCTGGCGCAATCCAAGGAGAAAACCACCGCTAATATCCTGACCGTGGCGCAAAACCGCTATCAGGCCGGTTACACCAGCTATCTGGAAGTACTGGATGCGCAGCGTAACCATAACGAAGCGACCCAGGCCATGGTACAAAGCCGCCAGAACACCCTGATAGCCACTGTCGACCTGTTCAAGGCCCTGGGTGGCGGCTGGAAACCAGAAAGCGTGAAACAGGAAGAGTATTACAAAAAGTAATTGTTGACTCTGTAGTCTAAAAAACCGGGTGTGCAGCAGCTTGCACACCCGGTTTTTTTGTTTCCTGCTTTGCAAAACACGCCAGCCCACCTAAGATGGCGCCATGCATACCTCCTCAACAGACACACTTTCCGTACCATCGTCCTCTACAGGCGCACCCACAGTAGCCGCGCCTTCCCTGAGCCGCATCGCGTTTGCCAGCTTTATCGGCACCGCCATAGAGTTCTATGACTTTTATATCTATGCCATGGCCGCGGCGCTGGTGATAGGGCAGGTGTTTTTTCCCGCCAGCGACCCTGCCGCACAATCTTTAAACGCTTTGCTGACGTTTGGTCTGGCATTTATCGCCCGCCCGTTAGGGGCACTGCTGTTCGGCCACTTTGGCGACAGGATAGGGCGTAAATCGACGCTGGCGGCTTCGCTGCTGGTAATGGGCACCTCTACTTTTCTGATCGGCTTGTTGCCGGGTTACGACACGCTGGGCATGTGGGCGCCGCTGTTGCTCTGCGTGTTGCGTTTCGGCCAGGGCATAGGGCTGGGCGGCGAGTGGGCAGGGGCGGCGTTACTGGCGACTGAATATGCGCCTGCAGGCAAGCGCGGCTGGTATGGCATGTTTCCGCAGTTGGGGCCTTCGATAGGTTTTTTGCTGGCGACGCTGACGTTTCTGGCATTGAGCCTGGGGTTAACCGAAGCCCAGTTCGTTCTGTGGGGCTGGCGGGTGCCTTTTATCATCAGTGCGGCACTGGTGCTGGTGGGCCTGTATGTCAGGTTCAAGCTGGCTGAAACCCCGGTGTTTGCAAAAGCGCAGGCCGCACACCATTTGCATCACTGGCCACTGAAAAGCCTGTTGTTACAGCATGGCCGCGCCATTGTGCTGGGTGCCCTGGCCATGAGTGTGTGTTATCACTTGTTTTATACCGCTACCGTGTTCTGCCTGAGTTATGGCACGCAGGCATTGCATATCTCACGCCCGGTATTCCTGCTGCTGTTATGTGTGGCAGTGCTGGGGATGGCGCTGGCGACCCCACTGGCTGCCTGGTGGGCAGACCGTGCGGGCAGGCGGCCGGTCTTGCTGGCCGGTCAGGCGCTGGCGCTGCTGCTAGGCTTTGTCCTGGCACCTATGCTGGGCAGCGGGCAATTGGTCTGGATCGCCCTGTTTCTGTTTCTGGCGCTGTTTTTAATGGGCGTGACATTTGCCCCCATGGGCGCTTTTTTACCCGAGCAGTTCCCGGTCGCCGTGCGTTATAGTGGTGCTGGCCTGGCCTACCAGCTGGGCGGCATCCTGGGTGCGTCATTCGCACCGGCTATCGCGCAGTATCTGGTGCAGCAGGGCGGCTTGAGCTGGGTGGGCTGGTATATGTCGGTGATGGCGGCTATCAGCGCATGGGCAGTGTGGCAGATCAGGCCACAAGAGTGCGTGCATGACTGAAGTTTTAGCGCAGCAGGTATAATGCAGCTTTTTTACAGCAAAGCCATTGAGTATGTTTATCCATCCCGGGTTTGACCCTATCGCGTTGCAGATCGGCAGTTTTGGCATCCACTGGTACGGACTGATGTATCTGGTGGGCTTTTTTGGCGGGCTGTGGCTGGGGCAATACCAGGTCAAGCGCCTGCGCAAGCTCGACCCCCACTCGCCCTGGCAGCACAAAGACCCTGACGATATGCTGTTTTATATCGCGCTGGGTGTGGTGCTGGGTGGCCGTCTGGGCTATGTATTGTTTTATCAGCCGCTGTATTTCTTGCAGCACCCGCTGGAGATATTTGCCTTATGGCAGGGCGGCATGTCTTTTCACGGCGGCTTTATCGGCGTGATGGTGGCGATGGCGCTTTTTGCGCGCAAACGCGGCGTGATCTGGTTGCAACTGATGGATTTTGTCGCCCCGCTGGTGCCTGTCGGTTTAGGCGCAGGCCGCTTCGGTAATTTTATCAACGGTGAACTATGGGGCAGGCCTACCCAGGCTGACTGGGGCATGGTGTTTCCACAAGTAGACGCCCTGGCCAGACACCCTTCACAGCTATATGAGTTTGCACTCGAAGGCGTCGCCATGTTTGTGATCTTGTGGTGTTTTACGGGCAAGAAACGGCCGATAGGCGCGGTCTCGGCGGTTTTCCTGCTGAGCTATGGCAGCTTCCGTTTCCTGGTCGAGTTCACGCGTGAACCAGACAGTTTCCTCGGCTTGTTGTCTCTAGGCCTGAGCATGGGCCAATGGTTGTGCCTGCCCATGATAGTGGCCGGTTTGGCCATGTTGCGCTGGTCTTATCGCAAACCTTGACCCCGGATCAATATGCGGGCTGCGTCGCCAGCTCTAGTGCATTCAGCCAGGTGATGGCATAGTCGCGGCTTTGCTGCGGCGTACCGCACATTTCCAGGCTGGGTTGCAGGCCGCCACAAAACGCCGGGCGTTCCGGCTTGCCGAATAATTTGCAGCCATAATGCTCATCCAGCTGCACACAGGCGACCCCCGCCGGTTTGCCATCTGGCATGCCGGGGATAGGGCTGGTGATAGAAGGGGCGATACAACAGGCCCCGCATTGCGGACGGCACTGCATATGCTTAAACGTCCACCCACGGATAACCCAGTGCCGTGACTCCGGCTTTGAGGTGCAGCATGGCCTGTTCAACCAGGCCGCTTTCGCCTTTCATGCCGACTTCTGTGGTACGGCGCTGGTTGGTGCGTGGCAGGCTGAACAGCTTGAGCATGGGGTATTGCAGCAGCATCTGGTTCATCAGGTCTATCAAATCGCTTTCGCCTGCTTCAGTCACCACGATCGCTTGCTCCAGATAATCCAGCGTATGAAATAAATGGCTGTAATGGGTATCCAGCACCCATTCGATCATAGGGTGCGCCATTTCAGGAAAGCCAGGCACAAAATAATGCTGGTTGATGCTGAACCCGGCGACCCGGTTGATAGGGTTAGGGATCAGCTCACAGCCTAGTGGAAAGTCGGCCATCAGCACCCGTTTGGGGTAAGCGCCTGCGCCGTATTGCGCCTCTATATTCGCGACCGCACCAACATGCCGCGCTATCGGCACCCCGGCTGCTTCTGCCGCGCATTGGCGGGTATGGTCATCCGGCGTAGCGCCTATGCCGCCAAAGCTGAACACCACTTCGCCACGCGCCATGCTGGCTTTGAGGTGGCTGGTGATCTGCTCGGGGATATCCGCAATAAAATACGCCCAGCTTAGCTGCAGGCCGCGCGCAGAAAGTAAGGCGATGACTTTGCTCAGGTGCGCATCCTGGCGTTTGCCGGACAGTATTTCGTCGCCGATGATATAGATGCCAAAGGACTGCATAGTGAGTAAAACAAATGATGTGATGCAAACTATTATACCGCTGGCTGCGGCATATTTAGTTCTGCGCCAGTCGGCAATGCAGCAAGCCAGCACGAAAGAAAAATGGCGATGACTGTCAGGTCATCGCCACTTCACATCATTATCCAGCTACTGGCTGCGGGTCAGCGCTTACGCATCAACCTTTGCGCAATGCCCGCGACAGGAAGATCAGGAAGATCGCACCTATGGTCGCGACCACTATGCTGCCGATCAAACCGCCACTGGCACTCAAGCCCAATAAGCCAAACAGCCAGCTACCTACTACTGCACCGGCGATACCCAGGATCAGATCCCAGATCAGGCCATAGCCGTCGCCCTTCATAATCAAACCTGCCAACCAGCCAGCAATAATTCCAATTACGATGGTCCAAATCATAGTTCATTCCTCATTGTTGTTATCAAATGTTTGAGCAGCCATATTAATTGTTACGGCATGCTACATCTGTCAGAGCTTGTAGGAAAAACTTGTCAGAAATGGCTGATACTGGAATCCCCTCGGTTTATTTTTTCAAGCCTACCAATACTATGCCTGCGCCGGCAATGATCAGGATCACGCTGAGTGCTTGCGGGATCTCAACATCTTTAGTGATATCGGCACTGGCTTCCAGCGAACCGATTTTTGCCACAGTCTCTTTGCTTTCATAACTGAAGCCTTTGTAGATCAGACCGGCAGAGCCAAGTGCGATCAGGATGATACCGATGATGAGAGATGATTTCATGATACTGCCGCCCCTTATTTAGTTGAATGAAACATTACCTTAACATAGCGTGCGCGCTTTTCCCATGCATGCAGCGCTTGGCCTGGTTGGCAGTCGACTATGGCTCTGGTTTTTGTATCCTCTGCGGTGAGTCGCTGCGGCCAGCCAGTGCTGCATCCATCCAGTGCCGCTCGCTAGTGGGCACTTTCCCAGTTATTGCCCACGCCGACTTCGGCCAGTAACGGTACATCCAGCGTAGCGACGCTTTGCATCAGCAGCGGTAACTGTTGTTTGACCAATGCGAGCTCTGCCTCTGGCACTTCCAGCACCAGTTCATCGTGCACCTGCATGATGAGTTTTGTTTGCATTTTTTCCTCGGTCAGCCATTTATCCACTGCGATCATGGCCAGTTTAATCAGGTCGGCGGCCGTGCCTTGCATGGGGGCGTTAATGGCGGCGCGCTCGGCGCCGGCACGGCGATTGCCATTGGCGCTGTTGATCTCCGGCACCCATAACCTGCGGCCAAAAATGGTTTCTACAAAGCCTTGCTGTTTGGCCAGCTCGCGCGTGTCGCTCATATATTTGCGCACGCCGGGGTAACGGGCGAAATAACGCTCTATATAGCTTTGTGCGGCGCTGCGCTCGATATTCAGGTTTTGCGCCAGGCCGAATGCGCTCATGCCATAGATCAGGCCAAAGTTGATCACTTTGGCATAACGGCGCTGTTCATTATCGACACTGGTTTTTTCTACGCCGAATATTTCAGCCGCAGTCGCGCGGTGGATATCCTCATTATTGGCAAATGCACTGAGCATGCCTGCGTCCTGCGACAGGTGCGCCATGATACGCAGCTCGATCTGCGAATAGTCGGCGGATACGATATGGCTGCCGGGGGCGGCGATAAATGCTTCACGGATACGACGACCTTCTGCCGTACGCACCGGGATGTTCTGCAGGTTGGGGTCACTGCTGGCCAGCCTGCCGGTGATCGCAACGGCCTGGTTGTAGTTGGTATGCACGCGCCCGGTGGCGGCGTTGATCATTTTCGGCAGTTTGTCGGTATAGGTCGATTTCAGTTTGGCCAGGCCGCGGTATTCCAGCAGCACTTTGGGCAAGGGGTGATCCAGCGCCAGTTCCTGCAGTACATCTTCATCGGTAGAAGGCACACCTGAAGGCGTTTTCTTTAATGGCTTGATGCCCAGTTTTCCAAACAATATTTCTTGTAATTGTTTGGGACTGCCCAGGTTGAATGGCTGGCCTGCCAGTTCATAAGCCTGTTTTTCCAGTTCCATCAGGCGCAGGCCGATCTCGTTGCTCTGGCGGTTGAGCATGTGGCTGTCTATCAGCACGCCGTGGCGCTCCATGCGTTGCAACGCCAGCATGCTGGGCATTTCAACCTGCTGGTAGATGAATTCAAGTTTGGATGATGCGGCCACTTGCGGGTGCAGCGCTCTATGCAGCTGCAAGGTGATATCTGCATCTTCGGCCGAGTATTCACTGGCCTGTTCCACGGTGACCTGGTTAAAGCCCACCTGTTTGGCCCCTTTGCCTGCCACCGCCTCGAACGGGATAGGAGAGATGCCCAGATGGCGCTCGCTCAGTTCATCCATGCCATGGCCTTTGTGGCTCTCAAACACATAAGACTGCAGCAGGGTGTCGTGGGCGACGCCCTGCAGGTGTATGCCGTGATTGGCCAGCACATGCATATCGTATTTCAGGTTCTGGCCGACTTTTTTGATGGCCGGGTTTTCCAGTATGACTTTCAGTTTGTCCAGCGTGGCCTGCAGCGGCAGCTGGGCAGGGGCGTCAAAATAATCATGGGTGAGCGGCACGTAAGCGGCCTCGCCTGGCGTGACACTGAATGACACGCCGACTATCTTGGCCTGTAGCGGGTCCAGCGAGGTGGTCTCGGTGTCAAAACACAGCAACTCTGCCTGCTGCAGACGTGGCAGCCAGTCATCCAGCGCTGCCTCAGTCAGAATGGTCTGGTACTGGCGGCGGGTGTCAGGCACATAATCGTTTTTGATCGCGACTGGTGCTGCCGGGCTTGCAGGGTAGGGGCTTTCGGTCGCGCCGTCCGTCAGTTTATCCAGCTCACGCTTCCAGGTGCGGAACTCGAAGTGATCGAACAGGCCATGCAGTTTTTCTACATCCGGCGCCTGCTGGGTCAGGTCATCAAATTTTTCACATAAGCCGACATCGCAGCGTATGGTGATCAGTTCGCGGGCAGTCGGTAACCACGGCAGGGCTTTGCGCAGGTTGTCGCCGACCACGCCTTTGATATTGTCCGCATTGGCGACGATATTATCCAGTGAGCCGTATTCCTTGAGCCACTTCACGGCGGTCTTGGGGCCGACTTTCTCCACACCAGGGACATTGTCCGAGGTGTCACCGACCAGGATCAGGTAATCAATGATCTTGTCAGGCGGGATACCGAACTTGTTCTCCACGCCTGCGATATCCAGCACGTCATCGGTTTTACGGAAAGCATCCCGCATGGTGTTGACGACGGTGATATGCGCGTTGACCAGCTGGGTGATGTCTTTGTCGCCGGTAGAGATAATGGTTTTAATGCCTTCTTTTTCTGCCTGTTTGGCCAGGGCGCCGATCACATCATCGGCTTCAACCCCTTCTTCAATGATCAGCGGCCAGCCCATGGCGCGTATGGTTTCATACAAAGGCTCTATCTGCACGCGCAGATCATCCGGCATGCTGACACGATTGGCTTTGTATTCCGGATAAAGATCATCGCGGAAAGTCTTGCCTTTGGCATCGAACACACAGGCGCTGTAATCGGAAGGGTAGTCTTTGTGCAGGCGGCGCAGCATGTTGAGCACGCCCTGTATCGCCCCTACCGGCTCATTGGCCGAATTGCGCAGATCAGGCATGGCGTGGAAAGCGCGGTAAAGGTAACTGGAGCCGTCAACCAGGAGCAGGGTCTTCATTATTAAGTTCTCAAGGATTCATTGTTTGGGTCGAATTGAACAGATTCAATTCAACAGGCTGATGCCATTGCTGACAGTCAAAAACATTTCACAGGCGTATTTTACGCAATTCAAAGCCACTTCATGTACACTAATTTTGTTTGTAATTTGAAGGACTGATGTATGAACAACCAAAAGCTGCCCAGCATGGTTGAGCCTGAATTGCTCAACGGTGCCGATGCCAGCCATGAATCCTGGCACGCCTTTGAGATCATGGCTGAGTTTGTGGGGGCGACCGAGAACCTCAAAGCCATCATGCCTGCCGTGTCGATTTTTGGCAGCGCGCGTACCAAACCCGATCATCCTTACTATCAGCAGACCGAAGAGATCGCCAGGTTACTTTCCGATTCCGGCTTCAGTGTGCTGTCTGGCGGAGGCCCCGGCATCATGGAAGCGGCCAATAAAGGGGCTTTCCCCGGGCGTGGTGCCAGTGTAGGCCTGAATATCCGGCTGCCTTTTGAGCAGCATGGCAACCCCTATCAGGATATAGGCATCAGCTTCAAGTATTTCTTCATGCGCAAAGTCATGTTCGTCAAATATGCCAGTGCGTTTGTGGTCATGCCGGGCGGTTTCGGCACGCTGGACGAATTAATGGAGGCGATCACGCTGGTGCAAACCGGCAAAACACGCAAGCTGCCTATCATCCTGGTCGGCAGCCAGTACTGGGCTGGCCTGGTCGACTGGTTGCGTAATACGCTGGTGGCCGAGGGGATGGCGTCAGAGGCCGATATGGACCTGATCCAGCTTATTGATGAGCCACAGAAGATCGTGGATGCCATCTTCAAGCATTATGAAACGACCGGCTTCGAGCTCACGCCTGCCGAACGCAAGCTGCAGCTTTATTTGTAACGCTTTTTGGCTAAAACATCATCAGTGCATGCACCGCGCCCGTGTATTTGATTCATTTGGTTATTTATTTCGCGGTTATTGTGGTTGCAGTTGTCGCCGAGTGGCGGCTTTTTGCTAGAATAGCAATCACTGATTAAGGAGTTATCCATGCGTGACTTTCCCCGTTTCTTGCTTGCTGTTGTATGTGTTGCCGGTTTTTCATTGCCGGTTTGGGCAGCCGCCCCGGGCGATGCGGAATTGCTGGAGGAAGTCCCTTCGCCACCAAAGATCATTGAGGGCCAGCCGATAGACAAGCCGACCATCACAAAACGCAAGGATGGCGAAAATGAGCTTGAGGAATACAGCATCAATGGCGACGTCTATATGGTCAAGGTGACACCGCCTAGCGGCAAGCCTTATTATCTGCACCGCGAAGACCGCAATGGAGACTGGGTGAATGATGGCCCGACCCGCCCGCTGTCCGTGCCTAAATGGACACTGTTCCGATTCTAATCCTAATCTTTGAGGTCTGCCCGAAATGGGCGGGCCTGTAAATCACATGTCTGTTTTTACCACCCTGAGTTTGGAAGAAGTGCGTCAGTGGCTGACGCCTTTTAATATTGGCGAGTTGCAGACTTTGCGCGGCATTGCTGCCGGGATCACCAATACCAATTATTTTGTCGAAACCAGCCAGGCGCGCTATGTACTGACGGTGTTCGAAAAAAATGATTTTGATGAGCTGCCGTATTTCGTCCATTTGCTGGCGCACCTGTCACGGCATGGTGTGCTGTGCCCGAGACCGATCGCCGATAGCAATGGCGTCGCCCTGCACCGCATACACGGCAAACCGGCACTGATGGTCAGCTGCCTGAAAGGCAGCGATGTAGACCAGCCCAACCTGGCGCAGATAGAAGCAGTGGCACTGACGCTGGCACGCATGCATTTTGCCGGGCTGGATTTCAATGAACAGTCACACAACCAGCGCGGGCAAGGCTGGCGCGCCATGACGGCCCAGCAGGTCATGCCCAAACTGACTGCCGTACAGCAACATTTATTGCAGGAAGAGCTGGAATTTCAGCACGGCCTGGATCTATCCGATGTGCCGCACGGTGTGATCCATGGCGACCTGTTCCGCGACAATGTGCTGTTTGACGGCGATGCGCTGGGCGGCTTTATTGATTTTTATTATGCCTGCCACGATGTGCTGGCCTATGACGTCGCAATTGCTGTCAATGAGTGGTGCGTAGACGCCAATGGACATTTTGTCGATGAAAAACTGGCAGTATTCATGAATGCCTATCAGTCTGTGCGTGCCTTTACGCCTGCCGAAAAAACGCATTGGCCGGCATTGCTGAGGCGGGCTGCCTTGCGTTTCTGGTTATCGCGCCTGTATGATTTTCATTATCCGGTCGCGGGTGAACTCACCCATGCCAAAGACCCCGCCCATTTTGAGCGGGTGCTGCTTAACCGCAAAGCTTTCACTTAAAAAGATAAAAAAGGGAGAATCATGACAGAAACCGGAACCCAACAGGGCCTGCGCTGGGTGCGCGAAAGTCTGGCCTTGTTCAAGACGCAGCCGCATGTCTGGATGCTTTGGGCACTGGCTTATATCATGATCTTCAGGGTGCTGCCTTCACTGGACAAGATCCTGGCACTGGTGACTGTGGTGATCTGGCCCGCGTGTATGGCTTTTTTCGTCATGTTGTACCGGCAGATGGATTTGCAGAACCAGATTGTTCCGCGCACTGTCTGGCAGCAGCTGCAGACCAACTTTAAAACATTGCTGCTACTCGGGCTGAGTGGCCTGATCTATGCATTGCTGGCGACATATCTGCTGGGTAGCGAGCTGGCTGAACTGGTCGCACATGCGCCCACCAAGGCCGGAATGACAGAGTCACAGATGACCAAGTTTCTCGAAGGCTCCCTGTCATTCATCGTCAAATTGATACTGCTGCTTTTGCCATTATTTATCGCCACCTGGTTTTCGCCCATGCTGATCGCCCTCAATGGGTATGATCTGCCAAAAGCGATCAAATCAAGCATTGCCGGCATTCTGCAATATTTTGTGCCCATGCTCATCTCCTGGCTGGTGATGATAGCAGGCATGCTGGTGGTGATGCTGGGCCTGGGTCTGGTCATAGGCATATTGGGTGCTGTGATCCCCATGCTGGCTGAGTTGCTGATGCCATTGCTGGTGTTTGCGGCTTTGCTGGTGATCAGTGCCTTGATGTTCGCATTCCAGTATATCAGCTACAAGGATGTGTTCAGGGCTGCGCCCGTGCTGCATGAATAAGGTTTGCGCCAGACCTTTCATTAAAAAACACCTGTGCATTAAAAAACCGCCTGTCGCGTGACCGGCGGTTTTTTTATTGTTGCATGCCCGGCTTTGGCCAGCGTAGTGGTTTAAATCTTTTCCAGCCTGGCATATTCCAGCATCAGCGTTTTCAAGCCGGCACTGCCAAAATTGACTTTCACCGCCAGGTCGCTGGCATTGCCTTCATAGCTGACGATGACCCCTTCGCCAAACTTGCCATGGCGCACGCCCTGGCCTATCTTGAACGGGTAGCTGGCCTGTGTGCTCTTGGCCGGCGTATATTGGCCGCCGGTGGCGTAGGTCTTGGCCGCCGGTTTGCTGTTCAGCCGTTTGGTCAGATCTTCAGGGATCTCATCGATAAAGCGTGAGGCGATGCCATAACGCACCTGGCCGTGCAGCATGCGGCTTTGGGCGTAGCTGAGATACAGGCGCTGGCGGGCACGCGTCACCGCCACATACATCAGGCGACGCTCTTCTTCCAGCCCGCCGTTCTCATAAGCCGCCTGCTCGTGCGGGAACAAGCCTTCTTCGACCCCGCCTATGAACACGCTATGAAACTCCAGGCCTTTGGCGGCGTGCACCGTCATTAACTGCAATGCCTCATGGCCGACATCCGCCTGGTGGTCACCGGCTTCCAGGCTGGCATGGTTTAGAAACTGGGTCATCAGGTCAGCATCTTCTTCCATATTATGGTGATTGCCCAGATCCTGTTTGCTGAAGGCGACAGCAGCGGTGACCAGTTCCTGCAAGTTCTCTACCCGGTCTTCGCCTTCTTTGTCATTCTGGTAATGCGCCATCAAGCCGCTCAGGTTGATGACCATTTCTGCCACTTCGCCCAGAGTGATGCCGTAGGTCTGGTCTACCATATGGCGTATCAGCGCGACAAAGCCATCCAGGCCTTTGCTGCCCAGCATGCCTTCGCCTACCTTGTTGGTGGCTGCCTGCCATAAACTGCATTCGTTCTGGCGTGCGGCTTCCTGTAGCTGTTCCAGCCCGCGCGCGCCTATGCCACGCGGCGGGAAGTTGATGATGCGCAACAAGGCGGTATCGTCATTGGCATTGGCGATCAGGCGGATGTAGGCCAGCGCATGCTTGACTTCAGCCCGCTCAAAAAAGCGCAAACCGCCATAGACGCGGTAGGGGATATTGGCCGAGAACAGGGAATGTTCCAAAATGCGTGACTGCGCATTGCTGCGGTAGAGCAAGGCGATATCGCTGAGTGGCACGCCTTCGCTTTGCAGCATGTTCACTTCATCGACGATGAATTGCGATTCATCGGTATCGTTATACGCTTCATAAATACGGATAGGTTCGCCTTTGCCGGCCGAAGTCCACAGATTCTTGCCCAGACGATTGCTGTTATTGGTGATGATGGCGTTGGCCGCATCCAGGATATTGCTGTGCGATCTATAGTTTTCTTCCAGCTTGACGATGTTCTCGACTTTGAAGTCACGCTGGAAATCGGACATATTGCCGACGCGTGCGCCACGGAAAGCGTAAATACTCTGGTCATCGTCGCCCACGGCAAAAATACTGTTGTGCGCACCGCCCAGCAGCTTCAGCCATAGGTATTGCAGGCGGTTGGTATCCTGGAACTCGTCCACCAGGATATATTGGAAGCGCTGCTGGTAGTGCGCGCGTATATGCGGCTCGCGCTGTAACAGCTCGTAGCAGCGCAACAGCAGTTCGGCAAAGTCGGCGACGCCTTCGCGGTTGCATTGCTGGTCATAGGCCGCATAGATCTCGCGCAGTTTCTGGCTATGGCCATCGTAGGCGTCTACGGCATCGGCACGCAGACCTTCTTCCTTGCAGCCATTGATATAACCCATGGCTTGCTTGGGCGGGTATTTTTCGTCATCGACATTCAGCGTTTTCATCACGCGCTTGATAGCAGAAAGCTGGTCGGCAGTATCCAGGATCTGGAAAGTGCTGGGCAAGCCGGCTTCACGATAATGTGCGCGCAGCATGCGGTTACACAAACCATGAAAGGTGCCTGCCCACATGCCGCGCGTGTTGATCGGCAGCATGCTGGTCAAGCGCGTCAGCATCTCCTTGGCGGCCTTGTTGGTAAAGGTCACCGCCAGCAGCCCCATGGGCGAAGTCTGCGAGGTCTGGATCAGCCAGGCGATACGCGTAGTCAGTACGCGGGTCTTGCCACTGCCCGCACCCGCCAGGATCAGCGCCGATACATGCGGCAGGGTGACCGCTTGCAGTTGTTTGTCGTTCAGGCCCTGTAATAGATCGATTTCAGATTGCATGGCATTATTATCGCATGATGTGGCATTTGAGCAGCCACTCCCGCGCCATCAAATCGGTATTCATGAGCATAAATAAATCGGCTGGAACTTTTTGAATTTGAGCGCACTCATACAAATACGATGATGATGAATCATCTTTCCGCTTCTTTCCTCCCTGAGCGGAAGCCTTTACGATGAGGCCTGTTGCCCCGATTTACCCCTTAATCGGGGCTTTTTTTGTCCGTTTCAAACGCCACCGCTAAAGCCGGTCTGGCGCCAGGCCTCGTATAACAGGATGGCGGCAGAGTTTGACAGGTTCAAGCTCCTGCTATGTGGCAGCATAGGTAGCCTGACTCTATGCTCAGGCGTGAATTGCGCACGGATGTCTTCAGGCAGGCCGCGTGATTCAGGCCCAAAAACAAAGACATCCTCGTCTTGAAATGCCAGGTCGGTATGCCTGGTGCTGCCTTTGGTGGTGATGGCGAACATGCGTTTAGACTGCAGTGCCTGCTGGCAGGCAGCCCAGTTTTCGTAGACATTTAATGCCGCATATTCGTGGTAGTCGAGCCCGGCACGTTTAAGGTGTTTGTCAGATAATTCAAAGCCTAAAGGTCGCACCAGGTGCAGGCTGGCCCCGGCATTTGCACATAAACGGATGATATTCCCGGTATTGGGAGGAATTTCTGGTTCAAAAAGCACGATATGAAACATTTTTAGCGGTTTGTTTACAAATGTAAGATTAGAATGATGGTGATATGATAGACGAGAAAGTCTACTACGATAAATAATTACAACGCCATGGCTCGTCCCGAAAAAATTAGACTAGGTGAAATTCTAGTCAGACAAAATTACATGACCCAAGCTCAGCTTGATCAAGCGCTGGAAGAACAGCGCAAGACAGGCCGTCGGCTGGGTCGCGTCATTGCCGACAAAGGTTTTGCCAGTGAACGGCAAATTGCCGAGGCAGTGGCACATCAGCTGAACATCCCTTTCCTCGATCTCGGTCAGTACGAACTCGACGCCAAACAGGTGCAGAAACTGCCTGAGGTGCAATCCAGGCGCTTCCGTGCCATCCTGCTGGAAGAGCGTGTCGATAGTTTCCTGATCGCCATGGTAGACCCTTCGGATGTCTACGCCTACGATGAGTTGGTGCGCCTGCTCAAACGCGATATTGATATCGTCGTGGTGCAGGAAAGTCTGCTGATGCAGACCATAGACAGGTCATACCGGCAAACCGAACAGATCTCTTCACTGGCGCTGGAACTGCAGGAAGACCTGGCCGCCAGCAATGTAGATCTCGCCAGCCTGATGGGTGTGGACCTAGGCATTGATGATGCCCCGGTGGTCAAGCTGCTGCAGACCATTTTTGAAGATGCGGTACAGGTGCGCGCTTCTGATGTGCATATAGAACCGCAAGAGAATAAACTGCTGATCCGTTTTCGCATCGATGGCGTGATGCATTTTCAGACCCAGGCGGATATGAAGATCGTTTCCGCGCTGATCATGCGTTTAAAGATCATGGCCGGCCTGGATATCTCCGAGAAACGCTTGCCGCAGGATGGCCGTTTTGGCTTTACCGTCAAAGGCCGTGCGGTGGATATGCGTATTTCCACCATGCCTACCCAATATGGCGAAACCGTGGTCATGCGCTTGCTGATCCAGAACACTGCGCATTTCCAGCTCGATAAACTGGGTATGCCACCAGAATTGCTGGAACGTTTCCGCAAAATGATCAACCGGCCTAGTGGCATGGTGCTGGTCACCGGCCCTACTGGTAGCGGTAAAACCACTACGCTTTATTCTGCTTTGAGTGAACTCAACACGCCTGAGACCAAGGTCATCACTGTTGAAGACCCGGTGGAGTACCGTTTGCCCGGCATCATCCAGACCCAGGTCAGTGAAAAGATAGAGCTGGATTTCCCCAAATTATTACGTGCTATCTTGCGGCAAGACCCGGATATCGTCCTGGTGGGCGAGATGCGCGATGAAGAAACTGCCCAGACCGGGTTGCGCGCGTCCATGACGGGTCACCTGGTATTATCCACACTACATACCAACGATGCCTCCACCGCCCCGGTGCGCCTGATCGATATGGGGGTGCCACGCTTTATGGTGGCCATGTCATTGCTGGGTGTGATGGCGCAACGCCTGGTCAGGTTGATCTGCCCGCACTGTGCCGTTGAGCATGTCCCGAATGAGACTGAGCGGGTCTGGTTGCGCCAGGTGTTGCCAGCAGAAGAAATCCCGGCTTTTTTCAAGCATGGCAAAGGCTGCCAGCATTGCAACCGCACAGGTTACCTGGGGCGTGTCGGCCTGTATGAACTGCTAGAAATGACCAACGAGCTGGCTTTGGCGGCTAACATGCCGGATACCAATGTGTTTATCACCAAAGCGCGCGAAAAGCTCAAAGGACAAACCTTGCGCGACCAGTCTTTGCAACTCGCTTTAGATGGTAAAACTACACTGGATGAGATCATGCGTGTAGATAATCAGTTTGAAGGGTAAGGACCATGCCAGTATTTGATTACAAAGGACGCAGCGAAGATGGCCTGATGGTTTCCGGCACACAGGAAGCCTCGGACCTTGACGCACTGGGCTCTGCCCTGATGCTGTCAAAGATCACGCCGATCGAGATCAAGCAAAGAGCTGCCGTCGCCGTCGCCCTCAACCTGTTTGAAGAAAAAGTGACCAGCCTGGACGTGATGCTGTTCAGCCGCCAGATGTTCACCCTGCTCAAGGCCGGTATCCCTATCATGCGCGCGCTCACCGGCATCCAGAGTTCGGTCGGCAATGCCAAACTGGCACGCGTGGTCGGTCAGTTGCGGGTCAGCCTGGATTCAGGGCGCGAATTGTCACTCGCCCTCGCCGAGCATCCCAAAGTGTTTGATAGCTTTTATATCAGCATGATACGCGTGGGCGAAACGACTGGTAATCTGGATAACATTTTTGCCAGGCTGGCAGAACATATCGAATTTGAGCGCTTTATGCGCGGGCAGATCAAATCTGCTTTGCGCTACCCCATGTTTGTGATGACGGCGATGGCGATCGCCATCATCGTGATCAATATCATGGTGATCCCGCAGTTTGAGAAAGTGTTTGCCAGCATGCACACCGACCTGCCGTTCATCACCAAGATTCTGATCGGTTTCTCAAGCTTTATGCGTAATTACTGGTTCGTGCTGATCGCGATGGTGGTCGGGGCGGTGTGGACATTTAAATCCTATGTCAGCACGGCTGCCGGGCGCTCAAACTGGGATAGACTCAAAATGCGTATCCCTATCGCCGGAAAGATCATCTTCAAAGGCACCATGGCCAGGTTTGCGCGCAGTTTCGCGCTTTCTACCCGTAGTGGCTTGCCCATACTTTCTGCATTGCGCCTGGTGTCACAAACTGTCGAGAATGATTATATCTCGGCAAAGATACTAAGCATGTCTTCCGGCATAGAGCGTGGCGAGACCATTTTAAGGACAGCCACGCAAACAGGAGTGTTTAATCCTCTGGTATTGCAAATGATCGCGGTAGGTGAAGAATCCGGCTCGCTGGATGAATTGATGCAAGAAATCGCTGATATGTATCAAGCTGACGTGGAATATGACGTTAAAACATTAGGAGCCCAGATCGAGCCTATCATGATCATGTTCCTGGGCGCGCTGGTGCTGGTATTGGCTTTGGGCGTATTCCTGCCGATCTGGGATATGAGCTCTGTCATGCTTAAAAACGGCTAATAAAAGCATTTTTAGATTTAAATAAATTTGTGCCGGTAGTGATGGGCAAAAACTTATTTAAATCGAGTGAATGCGATTAACGGTCACCATCTTGAGGATGGACCAAAATTGTCTGGCACGGATTTTGCTGGACTGTAATTAACGCAGGTATAACCCGCCACTGTGATGATAACGGCGGGAAATTTTGATTAGGAGTCTTTGTAATGAAAAAACAAGCTGGCTTTACATTGGTTGAATTAGTAGTGGTCATTGCAGTGCTGGGTATCTTGGCGGCAACGGCACTACCTCGTTTTGTGAATGTGCAGGCGAATGCGCGGGTCGCGGCTGGTAACGGCCTGGCTGCTTCTTTACGTTCGGCAGCAAATCTTGCGCGTGCCTCATGGGTGGCTAACGGCAGTGATGCTGGTGTATTGCAGGTCATGATGGATGGTCAACCGGTCGCAGTGAATGCCACTGGCTACCCAACAGCCAGCGTCGCTGGCATCATCGCCGCGCTACAGACTCTGGATGCACAGTTTGGCGTACCTACTCATGCCGGTGGTGTTTCTACTTTTCAAGTGGGTACATTTGCACAGTGCACTATCACCTACACTGAGGCTACAGGTGTCGTTAATACTGGAAACTTACAAGCTGCAAGATGTGGTTAATGAGTGATGAAGCAGACTCTTGGGTTCACGCTCGTTGAGTTGGTTGTTGTCATCGCATTAACTGGAGTCATGATAGCAGTAGCTACGCCACGCTTTGCAAATGGCGATATCTTTGAAACCCGCGGCGACGCGGGTTTGCTTTCATCTACGCTGCGTTATGCGCAAAAAACCGCCATCGCCCAGCGACGGGATGTATATGCTATCCGCAATGCTGCGGTGACACCTAACACCGTTCGTTTGTGCTTCGATGCTGCTTGTGCTCAAACCGTCATTAACCCCGAAACAGGGGCTGCTTATGTATTCACCTTTTCAAAAAGTGTTAGTGTGAACGCATTCAATAACAGTTTGGGGTTTGACTCGCTTGGGCGACCCATACCCAATGAATCAGCCAATTATGTAGTGGCTAACAAGAAGATCGGTACGCAATCGATCACAGTAAATATTGAGCAGGATACAGGCTATATACGTTGACCGTCCCTGGTTGGCGGTAACAGCATATGACGCACACTATCAATCAAAAAAACAAACACACCAGTCTACACAGCCGAAAGCGCAATCGCGGATTTTCGCTGGTAGAACTGGTGGTTTTTATCGTGATCGTCACGACGGCGATTGCGGGTGTGGTTGGTGCACTGGCCTGGATGAGCGGTCACTCGGCAGACCCGCTGGCGCGCAAGCAAGCCATCGCCATCGCTGAATCGCTGATGCAGGAGATCCAGCAGATGCCTTTCACATTCTGTGATCCTGACGACCCGAATGCTTCCACCGCGACCAGCGCCGGCAATTGCACCAATTCACAGAGTGCCAATCTGAATGGGCCTACACCGGCAAACGAGAGCCGTTACAGTGCCAGTAATCCTTTCGATAATGTGGCGGATTATGGCGGTTTTACCATGCCGGGCGGCGGCTGTGCCAGCATTTGCCGTATCGGCAACACCACCTCTATCCCTGGTTTGACAGCCTATAACGCTGCCGTGGCGATCAGCCAGGCGGGTGGCGTAGCCCCGTTTACCGGCATGGCTGCAGATGCAGTTTTAAAGATCGTTGTCACCGTCAACGGCCCGGCCAACACCACCATCAGATTGACTGGTTTCAAGGTTCGCTATGCGCCCAAAGTTTAAAACACCTGGCGCGACCATGCGCGGTTTTACGCTGGTAGAGCTGGTGATCGTCATCACTGTAACGGCCATCATAGGCGGTATCTCGTCCACTTTTATCCGGCATTCGGTAATGGCCTATGTGAATTCTGAAGCCTATTACCAGCTGGCTGACCGTGCCGATGTCGCCTTGCGGCGTATGTCGCGTGATGTGCGTAATGCCTTGCCTAACAGTGTCTGGGTCTCTGCCACAGGCAATTATGTCGAGTTTGTGCCCATACGGGCGGGTGGTCGTTACCGGCAGGATGATTTTGGCAGGCCTGACAATATTTTTAGTGTGCTGAGCGAGCCTGTGCCGGTAACAGCGGGTGATCAGCTGGTCATCTATAACCTGGGTATAACGGGTGCCGATGTCTACGCTGGCGACAGCATACGCACCATCAGCAGCGCGCCGGGCAGTAATTTAACCCAGGTGCAGTTTGCCGGAGCGGCTTACCCGCTGCTTTCTCCTGCCAGCCGTTTTTATATCGTGAACGGCGCAGTGTTTTATGTGTGCGACCTGGCTAACCGCCGCCTGCTGATGTATAGCAATGTGGCTATCCCCTCGGCACATCCGGCCAACTTTAATGGATTGACTGCGCGCGTGGTAGCCGATGATGTCACCGGCTGCAGTTTTACCTACACCGAAGGCGTGATGCAGCACTCGAGCGTGGTCACTGCGCAATTGGAGCTATCTAAAAATGGCGGGGTGGTCAGGCTGGTCAACCTGATCAATGTGGTGAATTCGCCATGAAACACATTGCTTATCGCGCAAAAGGTTTTATGTTGCCTATGGCAATATTCCTACTGGTCACCCTTGCGGCGCTGGTGGGTTATGCCATGCGACTGGCAATGCTGGCCAATATGGGCACGATTCAGGACGTGCGGGGTGCGCAGGCGTATCTGGCTGCCAGAGCAGGTGTAGAGTGGGCCGCTTTTCAGGTGTTAACGCCTGCTGCTATGGCCGCTTGCCCGACTGCGCCCTCACCATTCACCCTCAATGGTTTTAATATCGTGCTGACTTGTGGGATGACGCCATGGCAAGACAAGGGTAACACCCAGGATATCCGTATTTACAGCATCACATCCACAGCGTCATCTGGTGTGGCAGGGTCACAGGATTACATAGAGCGACGGATCACAGTGACATTGAGCCGGTGCATCTATAACAATCCCCCAGGCGAGGAATGTAACTAACATGGAAATGTCGTGTACAAAGTACTAAATAAAATACTGCCATTGTTGATCTGCCTTTTTCTTCTGTCCGGCATATCAATGGTGATGGCCGCCGCACCTGACGATGTGATTTTAAACTCGGGTGGTGGTGCAGATGGTAATGGCTTGCGCATTCATATTCACCGGGGTACCCAGATCCAGATCATCAGGGCCAACAGTGATGGCGCGATCAAAGGGCAATTGTTCGAAGACTTCCAGATTCCCACCACCAATGCAGCGAGAAACAGACTGGATAATGGCATTTATATCAGAGCTAACAGAAGTCTGTATGGCCCTAATCATTTTGTATTTGCCAGAAACGGTGTTGCCAGCCCGAATGCTTATACCACTACGGGTGATCTGTCTCTCACTCCAGCCACAGCTACCAGCGGACAAGTGCAACAGACGACCTCCAGACTTACGCTGCCGAATACCAGCCTGACGTCGGGTAATCCGCAAGTGACAGTGGTATGGAAATATACCCTGCCATTGTCATATGTCACGGCCGAGGTGACAGTCAATATTCCGCTATTGTATCCAGTCAGTACCAGTAATCCTTTCAGATATTATCACGCTGTCGATACCTACCTTGGTGGTAATGACAATGGATGTGGCATACGTTACGTAGATACTAATGGTCGACAGGTGGTTGGAACCTATCCAGTGATCAATGGCAATTGCCCATCAAGCACTACGCTGCCGGCAAATTTGGATATCGTAGAGTCTTTTCGTGAGCGATCAGGCCGATTCAGCAGCTATTGTGTGGGCAGGTGGGACACATTCTGGACTTATGATGCACAGAATAACGCTTGCGGTATAGGTAAAACCAATGCATTAAGTAATAGCATCTCAACTACCAACATCGATACTGGTGCTGCAGTCGAGTATGACTTCACCTCACCTGGTACATACACCTTCAGTTACGATTTTGTGATTGGTTCGACCTATGTCCCCAGTTATGATCACCTGGAGATCCGGCATCCTGGTACCAGTACCTTGTGTCCGGTGGATATCCAGGTGTTGGCATGCCTGTCATCCACTGTGCCTTGCCCGGCTTCCCAGATTTTAAGTTCTGGCTCTTTAACCGGGGATTTGACGGTCTCGCCATCAACGCCTACAGTCACCTCGCCGAATTCATCATTTGAGGTCGGGGGTAATGCCCAGATCGATACTGTGACTTTGCAGGGTACTGCGGCTGCAACTTATACCTTGGGAGCCAGTGGCTTAGCCAGGCTGCCATTAAATGGTGTTAAATGTCTGAACACCGCCACTAATTCGCAGAGTTGCAGTTTTACCTTTAATAACACACCTTGTTTAAGCACGTTTGAATGTATGGAAAGTGGCTTGACCTACGCCGCCAATACCCGCAATCCTATTTATACCAAGCTGGCTGGACGCGCCTTTGACCTGGATGTCTATGCACTGACCAGTAATGGTGCCAAGGCGACCGGCTATGTCTCTGCTTCAGATAGTGTCACCGTCGAACTGGTGAATGAGGCCAGCGGTACTTGTGGCAGTAGCATCACACCTCTGGCAAGAAAGACGGTTTCATTCACGGCCACCGATGTCGGAAAGAAAACCATCTCATTCAGCGCGGCCGATGTGCCTAACGCGTATCCGAATTTACGCTGCCGGGTGGTCGATAGCAATTTAAACAAGAACGGCTGCTCAAGCGATAACTTTGCGGTCCGTCCGCAGGCATTCACACTGACCTCCAGCAATGCCACACCCACCATACCTGCTGGACCGACCTCCACACTTATCCGTAAAGCGGGCACTGACTTTCAGTTGCAAGCGGTGACTGGCGAGAGCACTTACAATGGCACCCCCAAGATCGCAGCCATCACGGCGCATACTGGCGCACCTGCTGTCGGTATACTGACTTATGAGTCTGTCGATGGCCCGGTAGCAGGCACTCTGCCTGCCGCCATCGCGGGTACAAGCGCCGCCACCAGTTTTAAATACAGTGAAGTAGGCTTGTTCCAGTTTTTGGCCAACAGCGTTTACGACGATAATTTTGCTGAAGTAGACAGGGCAAAAGGGGATTGCAGCTCAGCGACAGCCACAGAATTTGATAATCTGGGTAGTGGCACGCCCAAAATGTATGGATGCAAGGTAGGCAGTGTCACCAGCAGTTATTTTGGTCGCTTTATCCCCGACCATTTCAAGGAGACGCAAGGTACGCCTGATAATTTTGCCTGCTCGACTTTTGCTTATTATGGGCAATTTACACCCACCATGGCCAGCTTCAACGTGCCCTTCATCATCACTGCAGAAAATGTGGCCAATGTAAAAACGCAAAACTATCACGGCGATTATGGCAGCAACAGTTATGCCAGGCTGGATCTGAGTAAATTCAACAGCTATAACTTCAGCTCAAATGCGCCAAATGCAGCCAGCCTGAGTGCCAGCCCGCTGGTGCCAAGTTTTGAAAGTACCATTTTAAATGCCCCCCCAAATACCCCCGCCACCTGGAATAAAGGTGAAGCAAGAGTCAAGGCCAAACTACAGCTTAGCCGTCCCAATATCAATACCGCCCCGCAAAATGTGCTGGTCTCTGCCAGGCCGGTGGATGACGATAGCGTGACTTCGGCCACCACCCAGATCACGTCTACCGGCATTCCCTTCAGATACGGGCGCCTGGCGATCGCGCCTGCCCATGGTTCAGAGTTGCTACCGTTGACGGTGCCGGTGGAAGCACAGTTCTGGAATGGCAGTAATGCTTTTATTCGCAGTACGACAGACGCTTGCACCACCATTCCTATTCAGACCTTTGTCATGAAAAACTATAAAGGCAATCTGAATGCGTGTGAAACCCAGTTGAGTGTGGCGTCAGCCATGGCGAGTGGTGTGCTTAAAATGCGTTTAAGCGCTCCCGGGGTGTCGGGTAACAGCCCGAATACCGGCAGTGTCGATCTGGAGGTGAATCTTGCTGCCAAAGACGCGCCGCCGCTGCCAACAGAAAGAGTGTGTACCGGCTCGGCAGAAAGCAATTCAAACGATGGCTCGCTGCCTTGGTTTGGAACCAGCGACCCCTCGGGCCGTGCCTCCTTCGGCATCTATAAGGCCCCCATCATCTATATGCGAGAGAACTTTGGTCCCTGATGCACACAAAACCACCTGAACAGGTGGTTTTGTTGTTTTAATCCCCGGATTGAAGCGTCATATCAGGCACTAAAGTTGCTACTACCTATCAGCAGCGTATTTGTTGACAGAATTTGTAACTAATACAGCACAGTTTGAAAACTTTCGGAAGCACAGACGCGCCCGGCGCCATAAAAAGTGGTTTTTTGCGATTTGATGCTTTATAGTTGGCTTTAAAAATTCAGCGCTATACATTGATTTTAAATAATAATTTCTTATAGAGAGTAAATGCATGTCTATGAGTTGGTTTAAACGACAAAAGAACAAGCAGCAGGTGGGGGTTAGCTTCACTGACATGCATGTGAGCACCGTGGCTTTAACGCCTGGGCTGGATGGCGCCAAACCAACCGTCTCATTAGCGACTATTCAGCAGGTGCCTTTGCAGGCAGCCTCCACATTGCGTCACTTTGTGACCAAAAATGACTTAAAAACCACGCCTTGTAATGTCATGCTCAATGTCGACCAATACAATGTGTTGCAGATCGAAAAGCCGACCATGCCAGAATCCGAGATCAAGCAGGCATTGCGCTGGAAAGTCAAAGACCTGCTGGATTATTCAGTGGAACAAGCAGTAGTAGATGGTGTGAACGTGCCGGTTGACCCCGCCTACGCCAACCGCCAGCCAGCCATGCTGGCGATCTGCGCCAAAAAAGCCACCGTGACCCAGGTGGGTAACCAGATCGTAGAAGCCGGTTTCAATTTGAGATCTATCGATGTGCATGCGCTGGTGCAGCGTAACATCGCCAAACTGCTGGAAACCGAAGACCGTGCCCTGGTCATGCTGACCATGCTGTCCAGAGGGTGTTTGCTGACATTCACCGCCAAGGGCGAGCTTTACCATGCCCGCCTGATAGAGCTGGACAAGGATTTCCTCAATGACAGGGGTGAGTTGTACCAAAGCAACTTTGACAAGCTGGTGCTGGAGTTACAACGCTCGCTGGATAGCTTTGACCGCCAGTTCCCCTACCTAAGCCTCAATCGCCTGGTGGTGGCCCCGGTTGCCAACCGCGATTACCTGGTGACAGGCCTGAGTACCAGCCTGTATGTGCCGGTGAATGTATTCAACCTGGAAGATATCGTTGATCTGCCGCCTAACCAGGATTTTGCCAGCCTGGAAAAACAAGCCATGTTACTGCCGGCACTCGGTGCTGCCTTGCGTCAGGAGGCGGTGGCATGAGTCAGCAAGTCAACCTGTTTGAGAGTGGGCTGGTCAAGTCCAAAGACTGGTTCACATTGACCCTGGTTGGCGCAGTCTATGCACTGGCGGCGCTGGCGATGGTTTATTTCTACACCGGCATAGAGGCCGAAAATGCGCAGTTGCTGACACAGCGCGACCAGGCGACTGCCCAGTATGATGCCATGCAGAAAAAGGTCGATGAGTTCGCAAAGAAAGTGACACCAGTGGATAACAGCAAGCTGGAAGCCGAGCTGAAAAAACTGAATTCCCGCTTTGAGATGCAATCGCAGATGCTGGCCATTTTCCAGCAATCCATTTCCGAGCAGGCTTATCACCTGATCGATTATATGCGCGCCCTGACCGGGCAACAGCAGGCAGGCTTATGGCTGACTGGATTCAAGATAGAACCGGCGGCACAACATGTATCGCTTTCCGGCCAGGCCTTGCAGACTGAAGATATCCCTTTGTACCTGGATCTGTTGTCAGCACAACGCGTATTTGAAGGCACACAGTTTTCCGGTTTGCAATTCAAACAGGTAGAACTGCAAAAAACGGTGACTCAGCCAGCAGCCGTGGTGGCGACTGCGCCACCAGTGGCAGCGACCGCACCAGCGCCGCAGGCGGGTGCCAAGGGCGCCGCAGTGGCAGCCGCACCGGCGACACCAGTCGCGCCTGCTGCTGCAACGACGCCGGTGGTCGAAGTGCCGGTGAAATTACAGGTGTATACGTTTGAAGTAAAAGGCCAGGACATGCGCGACAGAAGCAAACCGGTGAGCACGCTGAGCTGGGATGACTTTGTCCGCCAGACCGGGCAGCCAGCGCAAGCCAGGCCGCAAGAAACCGGGCCTAAAGTAAAGCAGCCATAGGAAAGTGACGCGCATGCGATTCGAACAGTTACACACACTTAACAGTAAATGGCTGGCACTCTCCAAGCGGGAGCGCTGGATGATTTTTGGCGCAGGTCTGTTTGCGGTGGTCGGCTTGCTGGATACTTTTTTGCTGGAGCCGCAGCGTGCCAAGTTAAACAGCACGCAAGAAGAGATCCTGAAGATACAGAATGATACGACGACGCTGACCGAGCAGATGAACACCATTGCCACCCAGGCCGCACCACAGCCGGCAAGCAATGCTTTTCAGCAGGATATAGAGGCGGTGAATGCAAAGATCGCCAGCCAGTCTTCGGATCTGGTCAGGATCTCTGCCTATATGGTGCCGCCGCAGGAAATGGTGCTGTTATTGAAAAAGCTGCTGCAGAAACATACCGATGTGCAAGTGCTTGAAATGCAATCGCTGCCAGTGACGGATTTTATTGAAAAGCAAAGAAAGCTGATCCAGGAGCAAACTGCCCCTGCCAGCGGTGTGCCGGCTGCCGCCAGCGAAGATGTCTGGCTGAATGTGCCGCATGTTTACCAGCACGCGGTGAAGGTGAGGCTGAAAGGCAAATATTTCGCGTTGATGGATTATGCGCAGTCCTTAAAAGCTCTGGGTCAGCGCGTCGCATGGGAAACCGCGGAACTGAAGTCGGATTATCCGGAAAATGAATTGACGATTCAGGTGTATACCCTGAGTGGTGAAAATGCATGGTTGGGGATTTAGCATGCGCGTATTGATACAAGTAGTGTTGATGTTAGGGCTGGCACAGAGCCATGCATACGCCGAACTGGTCGATCCGACCAAGCCGCCGCCTGCTGTGCTGGAGTATCTGCCGAATGCGGAATCGCAGGTAGAGAAGCCATGGGAGCTATCTGCTCTGCAGCACAATGGCAAAAGTGGATTTGCGGTGGTGAATGGCCAGATGGTACAGGTGGGGGAGAGCTACAACGGCTTCAAGCTGACTTCCGTCAACAACCAGCAGGCAGTATTTATCAGTAAAACAGGTGAGAAAAAAGTGATCGGATTGGGTTTGACCAGTTATATCGTTGAAGCCCGGCCGCAAGTGAAAACAAAAGCAAAAACCACCAGACAGACCGGTAAAGTAAAAAAATAAAGTAATACATACCTGCATGTTGAATCTGTTCGACATCCAGGTTTATACACATTGAGAGACTGCTATGAAAACTTTTGTGAATACCTTGGGTTTGATGATGATCAGCGCCGGCCTGGCTGCATGTAACAGCAATCCGTTTGCGCCGAGTAATGTATCGATCAACCCTAAAATTCAGAGCGAACTGAGCAAATCTGCCGCCCAGGCCAAGGCGCAAGTCGCGCCGCCGCCCAAGGAGGTGACCGATGAGCTGTTCGAGCCGCTGCGCATAGAGCCGCCAAAATCGCTGGCCAAACGTGCCGAGCCCAGGTTCGACCTGGTCGTGAACAAGGCGCCTGCTACCCAGGTGTTGATGGGCATAGTCTCAGGCAGTCCATACAGCATTGCGCTCAGCCCCGAGCTCAAAGGCGATATCTCGATCAACTTGCGCGACGTGACCCTGTTTGAAGCGCTCAACGCATTGCGTGATCTATATGGCTATGAGTACAAAATGACTGGCAAACAGATTTTTGTCGAGCCACAAACCATACAGACCCGCGTATTTCAGGTCAATTACATCACTGGTTCACGCAAGGGTACTTCGGCCACCAAGGTGACTTCAGGCACCGTCAGCAACCAGGGTGGTGGTGGCGGACAGGCTGCGGCTGCTTCAGGTGGTACCGCTGTTGGTACGCCGGCTTCAAGTGGTGGTGGCGCAGCTAACCTGCAAGTGTATGCTTCCGATGTCAGCATGGGCACCAACAATGATTTCTGGGGCGACATGGCAAACTCACTGAACAGCATGATAGGTGAAGAGAGCGGCCGTAAAGTCGTGATCAACCCGCAATCCGGCCTGATCATGGTACGTGCCATGCCCAAGGAGATCCGCCAGGTCGAGAAGTTTTTAAGCCTGATGCAGGTGACAGTCGATAGACAGGTGATCCTGGAAGCCAAGATCCTGAAAGTGCAGTTGAATAGAGAGTCGCAACAAGGCATCAACTGGGCTTTTTTGCGTAGAGGTTCGCGTGATGTGACCTTCGGTAATGTCAACGGTAACAGCTCAATCGGCCCTACCGGCACTGTCACCGATGGAACGGTGTCCAGTACCAGCCCGGGCTTTTTAGCCAATAGTTCGCCTATCCCGCTGGGTGGCGCGGCCTTCGCGCTGGCGGTGCAAGGCGGCAATTTCTCGGCGCTGCTGACTTTCCTCGAAACGCAGGGCAATGTAGAGGTCATCTCCAGTCCGCGTATCGCGACCATCAATAACCAGAAAGCCGTGCTTAAAGTGGGTAACGATGCGTTTTTCGTCACCAACGTGAAAACCAACGTCACCACCACCACCGGCGGTGCCATCGTGACCCCGGACATTCAGTTGCAACCTTACTTTTCGGGTATCTCGCTGGATGTGACGCCACAGATCGATAGAAGTGATAACATCATCCTGCATGTACACCCGTTTGTCAGCGACGTGACCCAGGTGAACAGGACTGTGACTTTATCTGCAGCGAATGGCGGTACTTACACCATTCCAACCGCCTCTTCCAATATTAATGAAACTGACAGTATCGTGCGTACCAGGGATGGCAGTGTGATCGCGATCGGTGGCCTGATGTCAGAAACCATAGACAATACACGTACCAAGGTACCTGGCCTGGGGGATGTTAAATTCCTCGGCAACCTGTTCCGCCAGAAGGATGAAGTGAGCAGAAAAACAGAGCTGGTCATCCTGCTGAAGTCGACCATAGTCCGCGGTGGCGACAGCTGGGCGCAGGATATGCTTGATAGTCAGGAGCGAATTGATAAACTGAGGGGTGAGAGTTTCTAGGAGCGGGCATGTACCTGCAGCATTTTGGTTTGAAAGAGTATCCATTCACTATCACCCCGGATACCAGCTTTTATTATGCGACACGTAGTCTGCAGGAGGCACTCAACACCCTGCTGGTCGCTATCCAGTCAGGCGAGGGCTTTGTCAAGATCACAGGTGAAGTCGGCACCGGCAAGACGCTGTTATGCCGCCGCCTGCTCAAGGCACTGGAGTCCAGCTGCAAGGTCGCCTTCATCCCCAACCCCTATCTGGACCCGCATGCCTTGCTCATGACCCTGGCCACCGAGTTTGGCGTGGCCTTCAAGCCGGATTTTACCCACCATGACATGATAGATGCCTTGCATCGCAAGTTGCTCACCTATGCCGAACAAGGCCAGCACGTGATCGTCTGCCTGGATGAAGTGCAGGCCATGCCGCTGGAGACCCTGGAAGCATTGCGTCTGCTCAGTAACCTGGAAACCGAAAAACGCAAATTGATACAGGTGGTGATCTTTGGCCAGCCCGAGCTGGAAGAACGCCTCAATCACCCATCCATCCGCCAGTTGCGCCAGCGCATCAGTTTTGAATACCAGTTAAAAAGCCTGCAATGGTCAGAATTGGGGTTCTACCTCAACCATCGCATGCATGTGGCCGGCTACCAGGGCGGCATGATTTTTACACCAGCCAGCATGCGTCTGCTGTATCGTTACGCCAACGGCATCCCCAGATTACTTAATATCCTGGCGCATAAATCACTGCTCTCGGCTTTTGGCCGCGGCCAGCAAGGCGTATCTGCCGAAGACGTGAAAGCGGCTATCCTGGATACGCAGGCCAGCGTCAAGGCACAACACCGCTGGTGGAGCCATGGCTTTAAATGGTGGTTGACCCTACACACAGCATTGGCTGGTTTTGGCCGCTAGCTGGCCTTGAGGAAAAGCAGTGAGTTTAATTAATCAGGTATTAAAAGACGTAGAAGCGCGCCAGGGTGGTACCACCACCGATGGCTGGGCCGGGCAGCAGGTCAAACCTGTCTTGTCACATGCGGCTGCCGGCTCCGGCCAGTGGATCAAACGCCTGCTGGTGATGCTGGTGCTGACCGGCCTGGGGGTGTGGGCATATCTGCATAGTGCCGAGCTGGCCTTGCTCTACCGCTCAACCCTGGACGGATTCGCTAAAAATAAACCCGCCCAGGTCGCAGCGGCCTTACCAGTCCAGCCTGTCGCTGCGCCAGTGGTCACGCCGCCACCAGCTGATGTTGCTGTTGCTGAGGATAGCACGCCGGATACCCATCCGCAGTTGACCAGGTCTTTGTTCAGCGAATGGCAGGCCGAACTGTCTGCCTCAGTGACCAGACCGCCCATCCGTCAAAAAATCACTCCTACGCCAGACAGCGCCAGCCGGGTTGCCGGCAAAAGCGAAAAGGCGCCGCAGGTAGAAGGCGAGTTCTCGATCAAACCAGCAGAAAATAATGGCTCGGCGACCGTGGTGTCGGTGATAGAGCCGCCGCTGGAAACCGCCAGTGCTGGCAAAAACAGGGCAGTCTCTGAAGCGACCTCTGAGTCGAGTGGCACGGTCAGTAAACATGTGCGGCCGGAACAGGAAGTGAATGTGCTGATCCAGAAAGCGGTGGACCATGAGCAAAAAGGCCGTCTCAGCGAGGCATTGGCTACCTTGCGCCAGGCGCTGGTCAATTACCCGCAATCTGAAGATGCACGTCAGCTACTGGCCGCCTACCTGTTTGAAAACAAGCAGGAAGCTGAAGCCGTGACTTTGTTGCAGGCGGGTATCAAGCGTTATCCTGAACAGGCGGGGTTAGCCAAATCGCTGGCCAAATGGCAGCTGGCACACAAGCAGCCAGAAGCGGTGTTGCAGACGCTGAAGCCGAATGCCAATGCCTTTGCCCGCGATGCCGAAGCGCAATGGATGCAGGCGATCGCCTATCAGCAACTGAACCAGCACCAGGCTGCCTTGCCCTATTTCGAGCGGGCGCTGGTGTTGCAGCCAGGGCAGGCGCAATGGCTGGTGGCTTATGCTATCTCATTGCAGGCCAGCGGACAGAACGCGCAGGCCTTGCAACAATTACAGGCTGCGCAAGGCCTGCCTTTGAGCGACAGATTAGCCGATTTTGTCGCCCAGCGTATCCGCCAGCTCGGCGGCGCGCCGCAAGCGCGTGATGAGTGATCCGCACTCAATCACGGCCAACACCCGCATCCGTCTTTAATCATCGCCGGTTTTCAAGGTGCGCGCGATCACCAGTGCGGTGATGCGTCCGGCACCGGCCCGCTTCAGCACTTTCGCCAGCGCATGCATACTGGCGCCGGTGGTCATCACATCATCCACGATCAGCACATGTTTCCCCTGCCACTGTTGTTGTGTCGCAAAGGCGCCGCGCAGGTTGCGGGCTCTGGTTTTCACGTCCATACCTGCTTGTGACTGCGTATCCAGAATGCGCGCGCAGCCGGCGATCTCCAGGGGCATCTGCCAGGCTGATTGCAGGTGCCTGGCCAGTTCCAGCGCATGATTGAAGCCGCGCTGGCGCACACGCTGGGGGTGCATGGGCATGGCCAGCATCACTTCAGGCCGCTCTGCCAATGCTAAGGTTGTCAGTTGTGGCAGCAGGGTACGCGCCAGTAATTTGCCCAGCGGCAACTGCTGATGATATTTGAACTGCTGCAACAGGCGGTCCAGCGGATAGGCATAGCGTAGCGGCACTAGTGTGCGGTCAAATGCCGGCGGATGTTGCAGGCATAGCCCACAATAAGCGCCGCCGGTGGTCGGTAGTGCGCATTGCGGGCAACGCTGTGAGCCATACCAGGGCAGGGCGGTGGCACAGTCCGAACATAGTGGTGCGAGTAATAGCGATGGCTGTTTTTGTGCGGGCGCAGCACAGAGAGGGCAGGGCAAGCTGGCGCTTAACCAGTGCTGTAGCAACGGCAATGGATGCAGGTGATTAAAATTTAAGCTGTTGTAAAATTTTTTCACGCCTGAGGGTAAACAACCTATAATTCAGCCCATTGAACACTCATTTTTAACCTTCTGCGATCATTATGGAACAACAAACTTCTTCTAGCGCTTGCAACAGCGAACCGCAAACTTCCATCATCAATCTCGATGGCCTGAGAGCCTCCAGTGCCTGTGACCATGTGACCGTTGAACGCTGGTCTGTGGACGATATCATGGCATTGTTTGAACTGCCGTTCAATGACCTGCTGCATAGGGCGCAACTGGTACACCGCGAGCACCATGAGCCGAATGCGGTACAGGTGAGTACCCTGCTGTCGATCAAGACCGGCGGCTGTTCTGAAGATTGCGGCTATTGCCCGCAAGCGGCGCGTTATCACACCGAGGTAGAGAACGAGCCGTTGATGAAACTGGATGATGTACTGGCTGCCGCCAAAGCCGCCAAGGACAGCGGTGCCAGCCGTTTCTGTATGGGGGCCGCCTGGCGTGGACCCAAGCAGCGTGATCTCGATCCTGTGCTGAAAATGATCGCCGAAGTGAAGGCGATGGGCCTGGAGACCTGCGCGACCTTAGGTATGCTGAAAGACGGACAGGCCGAGCAATTGAAAGAGGCGGGTTTGGATTATTACAACCATAACCTGGACACAGCGCCTGAGTATTATGGCGATGTCATCAGCACCCGCACCTACCAGGACAGACTGGATACCCTGGACCGCGTACGCAATGTAGACATCAACGTGTGTTGTGGCGGCATCATAGGCATGGGCGAGAGCCGTGCCCAGCGTGCCGGCCTGCTGGCGCAACTGGCCAATATGGAGCAACCGCCCGAGAGCGTGCCTATCAACTTGCTGACCCAGGTTGAAGGTACCCCCATGCATGGTACCGAGGCGCTGGACCCGCTGGAATTCGTACGCACTATCGCCGCCGCCCGCGTCACCATGCCGGATAGTTTTGTGCGCTTGTCTGCCGGCAGGCAAAGCATGGGCGATGCAGTGCAGGCGCTGTGTTTCCTCGCTGGTGCCAACAGCATCTTCTACGGCGAAAAACTGCTGACCACGGGCAACCCGGAAGCAGATGCCGACAACGCGCTGTTTGCCAAGCTTGGCCTGAAGAAAATCTAACCTGAAGAAAACTTAAGTGGCCGCACATGCTGGACTTTCTGCACGCTGACCTGGAAAAGCGTAAAACACTAGGCCTGACGCGGCAACGCCGCTTACTGGATTCGCCGCAGGCTGAACATATCACCGCCAATGGTCAGCGGTTCTTGTCATTTTGCAGCAACGATTACCTGGGGCTGGCCAATGACCCTGCGCTGGTGGCCGCATTGCAACACGCGGCGTCTGAGGCTGGCGTAGGCAGTGGTGCCTCTAACCTGATCACCGGCCATCACCGATACCACGACCAGCTGGAACACGCGCTGGCCGCACTGGTGCGTCAGCCTGCGGCCTTGCTGTTTTCTACCGGCTATATGGCGAATATCGGTGTCATCAGCGCCCTGATGGGGCGCGACGATGCGGTGTTTTCCGACAAGCTGAACCATGCCTGCCTCAACGATGGCGCTTTTCTTTCACGCGCCACGCATCACCGCTTTGCGCACAATGATGTCGCCGCGCTGGAAAAGCTGCTGCAAGCCAGCAGCGCCCGCCACAAACTGATCACTGCCGATGCCGTGTTCAGCATGGATGGCGATATCGCGCCGCTGGCCGCCTACCTGGCACTGTGCGAACGTTACGATGCCTACCTTTATGTAGATGATGCGCATGGTTTTGGCGTGCTGGGCCCGCAGGGCCGCGGCACTTTGCAGCATCTGGGCTTGAAATCGCCGCGCCTGATCATGATGGGTACCCTGGGCAAAGCCGCCGGGGTCGCCGGCGCGTTTGTTGCCGGTGAGCAGGTGGTGATCGATTATCTGATCCAGCATGCCAACAGCTATATTTACACCACGCCGGCACCGCCGCCGTTATCGGCAGCGTTACTGGCCTCGGTGCATGAGATAGAGCACGGCGATGCGCGCAGGCAGCAATTGTTTGCCATGATAGGCTTGCTGCAAAGCGAGTTGTCACTGACACGCTGGCATTTGCTGCCTTCAGAAACGGCGATACAGCCACTGGTGGTCGGCGACAATTTTGAAGCACTTGCGCTCAGCCAGTACCTGCAGGAGCGCGGCATACTGGTGCCTGCCATCCGTCCGCCGACTGTGCCTGTGAATACCGCACGATTACGCATCTCACTCTCTGCCACCCATAGCGAACAGGACGTGCGTGCCTTGATCGCAGCCTTGCAGGCTGCCGAGCGTGAGATTCCACCAGCCAGGGAAACAGCATGAGTTGCTTTATAGAGATCATGGGCCAAGGCAAGCCGCTGGTGCTGTTGCACGGCTGGGGTATGAATAGCGCCGTCTGGGAGCGCATCACCAAACGGCTTTCTGCCAATTACCGCTTATTCCTGGTCGACCTGCCAGGCATGGGGCAAAGCCGCCCGGTCAACCCCTACCATTTATACAGCCTGGCTGAGACCGTGGCAGAAGAGATCCCTGGTGTGTCCACCATACTGGGCTGGTCGCTGGGTGGCCTGATCGCGCAACAGATCGCATTGAATCAGCCGGACCGGGTAGAAAAACTCATTCTTGTGGGCACCAACCCGAGTTTTGTCAGCAAGCCGGATTGGCCGCACGGTATAGCAGCCAGGCATTTTCAGCAATTCAACGAGCGTTTTGAAAAAGACTTTCAGGCGACTCTGCTCAATTTTCTCACCCTGCAATGCATGCATGCCAAAGATACCCGCAGCACGGTACGTCAGCTGCGCGTCGCGTTTGCTGCCAAGCCGACACCTACGCAAGAGAGCCTGAACCAGGCGCTGGATATCCTGTTGCAGACCGATCTGCGCGAAGAGATCAGCCGCTTGTATCAGCCCACCCTGATCATACACGGTGACCGTGACACCCTGGCACCCGTGAGTGCCGCGCATTGGCTGGCCATGCATTTGCAACGCGCAAAATTGCGGGTGATCGCCGGTGCGGCGCATGCCCCTTTCCTGTCGCATGCGGATGCTTTCTGCGAAACGGTAGAGACCTTTATGGCCGACGAGTTTGCCGTGCGCACTGTCGCGGAGAGTTGAATGCAGGATGAATACTCAATAGACAAGTCGCGCATGCGGCAGTCGTTCCATAGGGCGGCAAAACACTATGATGCCGCCGCCATCTTGCAGCGCCAGGTGCGTGAAGAGATGCTCAGCCGGCTGGATGTGGTCAAGTTGCAGCCCAAAGTGATACTGGATGCCGGATGCGGCACCGGCCATGGCCTGAATGCCTTGCTCGGGCACTATCGCGCTGCGCAGGGTATCGCACTGGATATCGCCGAAGGCATGCTGTCACGCAGCCGTGCCTTGTTCCCCTGGTATCGGTTCTGGCAGTCATCGCCGCGCTTCGTGTGTGCCGATATCGAATCTATACCGTTGGCCACTGGCAGCGTCGATATGGTGTGGTCTAACCTGGCCATGCAATGGTGCAATGATTTGGATGCCGCCCTGCAGGAATTCCGCCGTGTACTGCGCCCGGATGGCTTGCTGATGTTTGCCACCCTGGGGCCGGATACCTTGAAAGAGTTGCGCGCTGCTTCTGGTGCAGAACATACCCATGTCAGCCGTTTTATCGATATGCACGACATTGGCGATGCCATGACCCGCGCCGGGTTCAATGCCCCGGTGCTGGACGTGATGCATTACACCCTGACATACGATAGCGTTGAATCGGTGATGCGCGACCTGAAAGCCATAGGCGCGCACAATGCCACTGCCGGCCGGCCCAAAGGCCTGACCGGAAAAGGTTTTTTGCAAAAGCTGCGCCAGGGGTACGAAGGCTTTCGCCAGCAGGGCAAATTGCCGGCGACCTATGAAGTGGTATTCGTGCATGCCTGGACCAGTAGCCAGCCATATACCGCGCCCGGTACCAGCCCTGTCCAGTTGATGCCGCGCAAGGCAGGCGCAGGAGTATAAATGGACACCGCCAGCCTGCCACGCCATTTGTTTGTCACCGGCACCGATACCGGCGTCGGCAAGACCACAGTGACTGAGCACCTGATACAGCAATTTGTCGCCCAAGGCTTAAAAGTGGTGGGTATGAAGCCGGTCGCTTCCGGCTGCGAGTGGCTGGATGGCCGCTGGCAAAACGAAGATGTGATGCGGCTGACCGCTGCGTCTAACGTGCAGGCCCCGCCGGAACTGGTGAACCCCTATTGTTTTCAACCAGCCATCGCGCCGCACCTGGCAGCGATAGCAGCTGGCGTCGAGATCCGGCTGGATGTGATCCAGTCTGCTTTTGCGGCATTGTCCGGCATGGCCGACGTGGTGATCGTCGAAGGCGCGGGCGGTCTGCTGGTGCCGCTGAATGCCACACACAGCATTGCCGACCTGGTGCAGGCACTGCTGATACCGGCACTGGTCGTGGTGGGCATGCGGCTGGGTTGTATCAATCATGCCTTGCTGACTGCACAGCTGTTACAGCAGCGGCAGATCGCCTGCTGTGGCTGGGTGGCTAACCAGATCGATCCGCACATGGCCATGCAGGACGAAAACCTGCAAACACTGACAGACTGGCTGCAACAACCGCCGCTGTTGCACCTGCCCTATCAAGGACGACCCGCTTAAATGACCGCACAGCCACCACAGCAGCAAGCACCGCTAAGCCAGATCGGCTTGCGTGCGGCTGTGCCGCCGGTCACCAGGCTGTTGATCACACTTAACCTGCTGGTGTTTGTGCTCATGTTGTGGGGTGGTGCCGGTTTCTGGCATTCGCCGAATAATGTGCAACTGACCTGGGGCGCCAACTTTGCACCGGCGACTGCAGACGGGCAGTGGTGGCGGCTGGCTAGCGCCATGTTCCTGCATTTTGGTGCATTGCACCTGGGTATGAATATGCTGGCGCTATGGGATGGCGGCAAACTGGTAGAACGCATGTTCGGTGCCGCCCGTTTTCTGGGTATTTATATCATAAGCGGCATTGCCGGTAACCTGTTGTCACTGGTGATACAGGGTAACCAGGCCGTGTCTGGCGGTGCTTCGGGCGCGATTTTTGGCATTTATGGCGCCCTGCTGGTTTACGTCTGGTACACCAGGCACCAGATGCAACAGCTGGAGTTCCGCTGGCTGTTCTGGGGCGCGCTGGCCTTTTCAGCCCTGACCATAGGCATGGGCTTTATTATCCCCGGCATAGATAATTCTGCGCATATCGGCGGTTTTGTGACCGGCGCCGTGTTTGCCGTGCTGTGCTTGCCGGCCACTGCCACCCGGCATAAGCATCTGCAACGCTGGCGTCTTATCAGTGGTATCAGCTGGCTGCTGGGCATCGCCATCCTGCTCGGCCATTTGCCTGAACCCAAATACCGCTGGCATGAAGAGCAGGCGATCCGCAAACAGGTACAAAGATTCACCCTGATAGATCAGCAGGCCAACCGTAAATGGAATGCCATCATGCTGGAGGGGCGCGAGGGTACGGTCAGTTTTGACGAGATGGCGACCCAGATCGATCAGCAAGTCGCCACTACCTACGAAGAAAGTTTTGAAAGGCTGTCTTCGCTGCCGGATGACCCCAACCTGCCGTCGGCGCCCTTGCTTGAGCAAGCCAAAGCCTATGCCTTGAAACGCAGTGAAGATAGCAAAGCGGCTGCCGACAAGTTACGCAATATCCCTTTTATGCCTGGCCGCGCCGCGCCAGGCTCTGCCAAATAAGCCGCCACGCGCGGCTGCCTGTCACTTTACCGGCCAACAACGCTACAAGTCGGTAGCATCCCGCTGCTGTTGATATTTGCTCTGTTGTTTCGGGCTATGGAATTTGGCGTGCAAACGTTCGGCGCGCTTGAAGGCCAGCGCCCAGAACTCGTCAGTCTGTGGCAAGTAATGGGCTTGGAATACCTGCCAGTCTTGCCGGCTAAAACCGAAATCCATGCAGGAGAAGATCAGTCCGGCAATGTCTTTGCGCACGGCGGTGCCATGCGGCGAAACGCCTTGCAATACGCGGTGCAGATCCAGCAGATAGAACTCGCTGTCCGGCGTCAGCGGCGCAGATTTCTGCAGGGCGATATGGCATAGATAAAAGTCCCTGTGGCACAGGCCTGCCGCATGAAATTTTTTCGCCAGTTTAGCCACGGCGATCAACATCGCCTGCCGCGTTTCTGCGGTGGCCGGCCGTGATTGCCAGTCTTTGCAGATATCTTCCAGTGAGTGTATGTCACCGAGATCTTCAGTCAGCAAGAATGAGCTCTGGCTGGCAGCACACTTACCCTGTATGCCCCAGGCGGCGATAGGCGTAGTTGCAATGCCTATGTTTTCCAGCTCCTGGATGGCACGCACTTCAGTCATCGCGCCTATGATAGGGCGTTTGAAACTGAGCCAGTTCTTGGCGATCTCGCGCCAGCCGGTGGCCTCATGCTGCTTGATGAAATAGGAGTGCCCGGCGATATTGATACGCATGGTCTTGCGGTTGGCCGCCGCGCGCACGGTGTAGCCCTGCAAGGCCATAAAATCTTCAAAAGAATAGGCCTGCAATGCCGGCGCGTGCCTGGGTGACAGCCAGAGCTGGCTGCCTTGCAACTGGGTTGCTTGTTGTTGTGTATGCAAAGTGGTTTCCGAAGCTAACTGCGTGAGTATGTGAGCTTCTGCCTTTCCTGGATTATCGCGCATCAACTGTGCAGCATAACTGAGTCCCGCCTGGCTGAATCGTTCCCGTGGCGAGGACAGCGCCGTCGCCAGTGCCTGGTCGAGCGCGCCCTGATCGAACGGGCTGGCAAGCACGATGCCGGCAGCGGCTTTAGCGATATGTGGCGCATAGCCGCATACCTCAGTGGTGATGACCGGCAAGCCGCAGGCCATGGCTTCCAGTAATACATGGCCTGCCAGTTCTCGCCTGGCCGGATGCACCAGCCAGTCACAGGCTTGCATCAGTTGCGGGATATCATCGCGTCCGCCCAGCACTTGTACCTGCTGGCTTAGGCCCTGCGCCTGGATATGCTGCTGTAACCAGCGCGGATTATCCTGGCCTATGATCAGCATGCGCACGTCTTTTCTGACCGGCTCAGGCAAAGCGGCGATCGCGGTGACCGCGCGGTCGGCACCCTTGGTTTTAAAGCCGGAACCCACCAGCAGCAATGCCGTATGCTCGGGCTGGATACCAAAGGTCGCTGCCAGCCATTGTTTTGCTTGTGCGCGCTCAAATGCCGGAAACCGCTGCGGGTCCAGGATAGGCGGGATCAGGTGAAAGCGCGCAGCCGGTGTCTGGTACCAGTGCTGGAAAGTGGCTTGTTCCTGTGCCGTCAACGTCAATATATGCGTATGGCTGGCCGGCGAGAAAATCGAGGCTTCTGCCTGCTGGAACCAGCGGTAGCGGCTGGTCAGTCTATACCACCACGGCCGCTCCTCATGCGCTTTGGCAATAAAGCAGGAGTCCGCGGCAAAGTAGACATCTATCGGTTGCATGCGGTTAAAACCCACCACCAGGTCGTAGCGTTCGCCGCGCACCGCCTGCTGCATGGCGCTGATCAGGCTGGCATGCCTGGTGTGGTTGCGCCAGCCACTGCCAGCACACAGGCGCACCTGGACGTCAGCGGGCTGCGGGCCTTGCCACTCCCCGGTGAAGATAGTCACCTGGTGACCCAGTGCAGCACAGTCCTGGGCGATACGCAGCATGTCACGCTGTACACCGCCATATGGGAAATATTTGAATATCAGAAAAGCAAACTTCATGGGCTAGATTGTATGCGAAAATAGCGGCCATGAAACGGATTCTGATGGTCAAAACCACTTCTATGGGCGATGTGATTCACGCCCTGCCAGCTGTACAGGATATTTTGCAGCACTATCCTGACGCCAGGATAGACTGGCTGGTCGAAGAGGGTTTTGCCGATATTCCCCGCCTGCATCCGCAGGTGCAGCAGGTGTTTACTGTCGCCATTCGCCGCTGGCGCAAACAGTTGTTCCGCTGCCGCACCTGGCAACAGGTCAGGCAGGTCAAGCGTGCATTGGCGGCCCCCCTCTACGATGCGGTGATCGATGTGCAGGGGCTGGTGAAAAGCGCCTGGATCGCCGGTTGGGCGCGCGGCCCGCACCATGGTTATGATGCACTTTCTATACGCGAACCATGGGCTAGCCGCTTTTATCAGCACCGCTACGCCATCTCGTACCAGCAGCATGCGGTCACGCGTATCCGTACGCTGGTGGCGCTCAGTCTGGGCTATGCCGTACCGCAGGATCTGCCGGATTATGGCCTGCGTGTGCAGCCGGCCAGTGCGCTGACCACCACGCTCATCTTGCCGCCGCCAGCGTGGATCGCCCTGCATGCCACCAGCCGCGACAGTAAGTTATGGCCGGAACAGCACTGGATAGCCCTGGGGCGGCATTATGCAGCACAGGGCTGGACCATGTGCCTGCCGTGGGCGTCTGCGGCTGAAAAAAATCGCGCCGAGCGCATCGCCCTGCACGTGCCGCAAGCGCTGGTGTTGCCTAAGCTGAGTTTGCAGCAATTGGCGACCGTGATCCCGCAGGCGCGATTCGCGGTGGGGGTGGACACCGGGCTTTCGCACTTTGCCGCAGCACTGGATGTGCCGGTGGTGGCTTTATATACCGATACTGACCCCGGCCTGACCGGCGTGGCTGGCGGGCGCCAGGCGGCGGCGATCAATCTGGGCGGCCAGCAGCAGATACCTGATATCGCAGCCGTCATGGCAGCGGTGACCGAGGTCACGACTGCTGATCCACACCACAAGACCTGATCTGCCGTTAGCAATTTTTGCGAAATCATCTATTTGCCCTTGAAATCAGTAGGGTCATCCCCATGTGTGTGGAATCGTCAAATGAAAAGTCTTGAATTCATAGGGGAGTAACATGCAAGATCCGCAAACATCCGTAGACACGGCGGCTAACGAAGCAGCTGTCAATGAAGTGCATACAGAGCAGTCCGCTGACAACCATGAGGCACGTATCGCTGCCCTGGAAGTGGCACTGGAAGAAGCCAAAGCACAAGTGCTATACGTGAAAGCAGAAGGCGAGAACGTACGTCGCCGCGCGCTGGATGATATTGATAAGGCACGCAAGTTTGCGCTGGAGAAATTCAGTGGCGAGTTGCTGGCAGTGAAAGACAGCCTGGATGCGGCATTAGCCGTGGAAAATGCGGATGTCGCCAGCTACAAGAACGGCGTCGAATTGACGGCCAAGCAGTTGCTGGGTGTATTTGAGAAATTCAATATTGCCGAAATCAATCCGCTGGGTGAGAAGTTCGACCCGAACAAACACCAGGCGATCAGCATGGTGCCCGCAGATGGCGAACCTAATACTGTCCTCAGCGTGCTGCAAAAAGGCTATGCACTGAACGAACGTGTCTTGCGCCCGGCGCTGGTCACTGTGATACAGGCAAAATAATCCACATTATAAACAGGGGCTTGAAATCTGTTCAGGCATCCCAATTATCACATCATAGTTTGATCAATTAACAACTTAGTGTGATTCACAAAATTTAAGGAAGCGAAATATGGGAAAAATTATCGGTATTGACTTGGGGACCACCAACTCGTGTGTCGCCGTGATGGAAGGTGGCAAGCCACGTGTGATCGAGAACGCTGAAGGTGCGCGTACTACGCCATCTATCATCGCTTATCAGGAAGACGGCGAGATCCTGGTCGGTGCCCCAGCCAAGCGCCAGGCGGTGACCAACCCGAAAAATACCTTGTTTGCGGTAAAGCGCCTGATCGGCCGCCGTTTTGACGAAAAAGAAGTGCAAAAAGACATCGATCTGATGCCTTATACCATCAGCAAAGCAGATAACGGTGATGCCTGGGTAGAAGTGCGCGACAAAAAACAGGCGCCACCACAGATCTCGGCCGAAGTCTTGCGCAAAATGAAGAAGACCGCCGAAGATTACCTGGGCGAAGAAGTGACAGAAGCTGTGATCACGGTGCCGGCTTACTTTAACGATAGCCAGCGCCAGGCGACCAAAGATGCCGGCCGTATCGCCGGTCTGGACGTGAAACGTATCATCAACGAACCAACCGCTGCTGCGCTGGCTTTTGGCCTGGACAAGCAGGAAGGTGACCGCAAGATCGCAGTATACGACTTGGGTGGTGGTACGTTCGATGTGTCTATCATCGAGATCACTGAGATCGATGGCGAGCACCAGTTCGAAGTATTGTCTACCAACGGTGACACTTTCCTTGGTGGTGAAGACTTTGATAACCGCATCATCGACTTTCTGGCGGATGAGTTCAAAAAAGAGAATGGCCTTGATCTGCGCAACGACTTGCTGGCCAAGCAACGCCTGAAAGAAGCGGCTGAAAAAGCCAAGATCGAACTGTCTGGCGCGCAGCAAACCGAAGTCAACCTGCCTTACATCACGGCAGATGCGACCGGCCCTAAACACTTGGTGGTCAAGATCACGCGTGCCAAACTGGAATCATTGGTCGAAGACCTGATAGAGCGCACCATTGCGCCATGCCGTACCGCCTTGAAAGATGCTGGCGTATCACCTGCGGATATTGCAGACGTGATTTTGGTCGGTGGTCAGAGCCGCATGCCAAAAGTGCAAGAGCAGGTTAAAGAGATTTTTGGCAAGGAACCGCGTAAAGACGTGAACCCGGATGAAGCGGTCGCCGTCGGTGCTGCGATCCAGGGTGGCGTGCTGAAAGGCGACGTTAAAGACGTATTGTTGCTGGACGTGTCGCCATTATCCCTGGGTATCGAGACCCTGGGCAGCGTGATGACCAAGCTGATCAAGAAGAACACCACTATCCCTACCAAGGCTTCGCAAGTGTTCTCTACAGCGGAAGACAACCAGAATGCAGTCACAATTCATGTGTTGCAAGGTGAGCGTGAAATGGCTGCCGGTAACAAGAGCCTGGGTCAGTTCAACCTGAGCGATATTCCACCGTCACCACGCGGCATGCCGCAGATTGAAGTGACGTTTGATATCGATGCCAACGGTATTTTGCATGTGTCTGCCAAAGACAAGGCCACCGGCAAAGAGAACAAGATCACTATCAAGGCCAACTCTGGTTTGTCTGAAGAAGAGATTCAGCGCATGGAAGAAGATGCCGCTAAATACGCTGATGAAGACAAAAAATTGCGTGAACTGGTCGACGCCCGTAACCAGGCTGACAGCGTATTGCATAGCGTGAAGAAATCACTGGCTGAACATGGCGACAAGATAGATGCCGATGAAAAAGCCAAGATCGAAGACGCGATCAAGGAACTGGAAGCGATCGCCAAAGATGGCGATGACAAAGAAGTGATAGAAGCCAAAACCAATGCACTGATGGAAGCTTCACAAAAACTGGGCGAAAAAGTCTACGCTGAGCAGCAGGCGCAGGCCGATACCGAAGGCGCACAACCACAGGATGAGAAAACTGTGGAAGGCGATGTGGTAGATGCCGAGTTCGAAGAAGTGAAAAAAGACTAACCTTAAAAAGGGGCGGGTGTAGCTACCCGCCCTTGTTTATGATGCCGGCAAACACACTACGCTGATCGCGGGTGTGTTTGTTCATATTGGCGCAAGCGCATTAAAACGGAATAACTATGGCAGCCGCAAAAAAAGATTACTATGAAGTGTTGGGTGTGAACCGCGACGCTGGTGACGAGGAGATTAAAAAATCCTTTAAGAAACTGGCAATGAAATTTCACCCTGACCGCAACCCGGATAACCCTAAAGCAGAAGAAAGCTTTAAGGAAGCCAAAGAAGCTTACGAAATATTAAGCGACGAGCAAAAACGTGCGGCCTATGACCAGTATGGTCATGCGGGTGTAGACCAGAGCATGGGTGGTGGCGGATTCAGCGGCTTTAATTCCGGCAACTTCAGCGATGCATTCGGCGATATTTTCGGCGATATCTTTGGTGGCGCCGGTGGTGGTCGTAACCAGCGCTCCAATGTCTACCGCGGTGCCGATCTGCGTTACAACCTGGAAATCTCCCTGGAAGATGCCGCCAAAGGCACTGAAACCAAGATACGCATCCCGGTGCAGGCCAATTGCGAGACCTGTCATGGTTCAGGCGCACGTCCGGGGACTTCCCCTGTCACCTGTACCACCTGTAACGGCCACGGCCAGGTGCGTATGCAGCAGGGCTTTTTCTCGGTCCAGCAAACCTGCCCTAAATGTCATGGCAGCGGCAAAATGGTGAAAGAACCTTGCCCTACCTGTCATGGTGGTGGTCGCATCAAGCAAAACAAGACCCTGAATGTCAAGATCCCGGCCGGTGTAGATGAAGGTGACCGCATCCGTTTAAGCGGCGAAGGCGAAGCAGGCGTGAACGGGGGACCAACCGGCGATTTATACGTGGTGGTCCACTTGAAAGAACACGCGATCTTCCAGCGCGAAGGCGCTAACCTGCATTGCGAAATGCCTATCAGCTTTAGCGCGGCGGCATTAGGTGGCGAGATCGAAGTGCCTACTCTGGATGGGGCTGCCAAAATGAAGATCCCGGCTGAAACTCAGACTGGCAGTGTGTTCCGTCTGCGCGGCAAGGGTATCAAGCCATTGCGCTCCAGTGAGCATGGTGATCTGATGGTGCATGTAGTGGTGGAGACGCCAGTACGCCTGACAGAGAAACAGAAAGAATTGCTGCGCGAATTTGAAAGCAGTACGCAGGCAGATGCCGGCAAGCACAGCCCCAAGAACAAAAGCTGGGTCGATAAGGCGCGCGACTTTTTCAGCTGATTGTTTGCAGTTGGCACTGACATGCCTGCCAGGCTATCATTTGCTGGCGGGCCTGTTTGCAGGTCTTAAGTCTTAATGGACAGGACGATGCGCTTAATTGAATTGGTTACAATTTAATAACAATTAAATTTTGATTTTTACAATTCAGTTACAGCTCGGTCAAATTGTTGCAATAACTCTCTCCTAAACTAGAGTCATCTTTAAACAGGGCACAAAATGTTTTGTTTAATGGCTAGCTTGGTTGATTTGTCTTTTGTTTGATTTATCAGCGACTAGCATTGATTTCCTCCTGATCCAAACCCCCTTTTAACCCGCAATAGCGGGTTTCTTTTTGCCTATTGGTTTCAGATACCCAAAGCTGCCGCAGCGGCGGGGTAGTGTCTGGCAACAACATCGTTTATGATGACTGGCAATTCATTGACAGCATCTGGTTCTCAAAACGCTATCCTGCACACACATCATGCTGAAAATCGCTATTTATAATCATAAAGCCGATGTCGGTTCGACGACGACCACGCTCAATCTGGCGGCTGCCTGGCAACGTCAACGCCAGCAGGTTTTACTGCTGGATATGGACCCGCAGGCGCGGCTGACCGAGACTTTCAAGCATATCGGCCTGGATATGCAAAAGCATCTGTTCCGCTTTTATCAGACAGGCACGCCTCTGGCCGAGTTGATCCAGCCCCTGCGTAACGGCTTGCAACTGATCGCGGCCAATAAAGAGCTGATGAACCTGGATTCGCAGTTTGGTCGCGGCCCGGCCACCTTGCAACGGCTGGCTACAGGCCTGGCGCAACTGCATCAGACACATGCCGGTTATGCGGTGTTTATGGATTGTTTCCCTGGCATAGGGGTGATCCCGCTGAGTGCGGTATTTGCCAGTGACCTGGTGCTGGTGCCGGTGTCGGCGGATTATTTATCCATACATTCGGCGGTGAAAATGGATAAGGCGCTGAATGCGCTGGAGCCGGTATTGAAACGTCGCGTGCAACGCCGCTACCTGCTCACGCGCGCCGATAAACGCAAGGAGATGACTGCCGAAGTGGAGCAGGAGATGCGCCGCCTGTTTGGCAGCGAAGTGCTGGTGACGCGGATAGGTGAGCATGCCGCCCTCGCCGAATGCGGACGCATGGGGCAGCATGTGTTTGAATATGATGCCAGCAGCCCGGGGGCACGTGATCACCTGGCGCTTTATTTCGAGCTGCAGGATGTGATCAAGCAGCTGCCGCGCCTGGCATCATCAATGGCCTGATCAACGCTCGTGGCGACGGTTGCCCAGCCATTGCCGGCGCCAGAACATCAGCAGCATCACTGAGGCTATCCCCAGCATGATCAGTATGGCCCACCAGAAGCCATACAGCTCATGTATCCATGGCATCTTGTCGAAATTCATACCGAAGATACCGGCGATCAGGGTGGCCGGCATAAACAGCATGGCGACCACAGTCAATGCCCGCACTTCCAGGTTCACCCGCTGGCTGATGCTGGTCATGTAAATATCCATCAGGCCACTCAGCATGTCGCGTATCGCCTCCAGCGATTCGGTGAAATGCGCGGTGTGGTCATACAGGTCTCGCAGGTAAGGCAGCGTTTGCGGGCTGAAAAAGCCATGCTCGTTACGGATCAGGCTATTGAGTACTTCGCGCAAAGGCCATACCGCACGGCGTAACTGTATGGTGACATGCTTGAGTCTATGTATGTTCTGCAGATCGTCCGGGCTGGGCTGGTCCAGCAAATGCGTTTCCAGGCGTTCGGCATCTTCATTGATGGCTTCCAGCACCTGGAAATAACGTTCCATCAGGCTATCCAGCAAAGCATAGCATAAATAATCTGCGCCACTCTGGCGTAGCAGGGCCTGGCCTTGTCGCAGGCGTTCGCGTACCGGCTCAAAACTGCCGGAAGGCCTTTCCTGGAAGGTAAGTAACCACTCACGCCCCAGCGCCATGCTGATCTGTTCAGAGCTGACGCTCATGGTTTCGGCATCGTAATAAAACAACCGTGTTTCCAGAAACAGATAATCCGGGTAAGTATCCAGCTTGGGCCGCTGTTCGGTATTTAAAATGTCGTCCAGCACCAGCGGGTGCAGCTTGAAGCGGCGGGCGACCGCCTGCAGCAAGGCGATATCCAGCACACCGTGCACATTGATCCACGAAGTATGCGCTGCTGGCGCCTGCCATTCCACGATATCGTGCATGGTCAGTTGCCTGGAATCTATCTCGGTGGCGTTATAGCTGATGCTATGGATGCAGGCCGGTGTTGTTTCAGCGACGGTGTCGGTTTCAGGCGCAGCCACCGGGCTGGCAGTGCCCAGTAAACGGTGTTTGCGGTGGGTGTGTTTGCGTTTGGCCATGGTTGTCCGAATAAACAGTGCGGGTCCAGCATAAGCGTTCGTTGTGTGGAAATCAAGTCAGGACAGGCGGCAAGGCCAGGGGCAGGCTGTAAGCCAGTCTATGCTAAAATAGGGCAAATTATTCAATGAAAGAATCGCATGTCTGGCAACACCATTGGTACGCTGTTCACCCTGACCTCGTTTGGCGAGTCGCATGGCCCGGCCATAGGCGGAGTGGTCGATGGCTGCCCGCCAGGCCTGGAGCTGTCAGCGGCGGATCTGCAGATCGATCTGGACAGGCGTAAGCCGGGCACCTCGCGCCATGTGACGCAACGCGCCGAAGCCGATGAAGTAGAAATATTGTCTGGCGTGTTTGAAGGCAAAACCACAGGCGCACCTATAGGCTTGTTGATACGCAATACTGACCAGCGCTCGCAGGACTACAGCAAGATCATGAATACCTTCAGGCCCGGGCATGCCGATTACACGTATACCCAGAAATACGGCATACGCGATTACCGCGGGGGTGGTCGTTCCAGCGCGCGTGAAACCGCTGTGCGCGTCGCCGCCGGCGCCATCGCCAAAAAATGGCTGCTGCAAAAGTTCGGCCTGCAGATCCGTGGCTATCTGAGCCAGCTCGGCGAGATCGAAGTGCCATTCGTCAGCTGGGAGGCGATCTCCGAGCCAGGCAACCCGTTCTTCTCACCCAATCTGCAGATACTGCCGCAACTGGAAGCCTATATGGACCAGATCCGCAGTGAGCGCGACTCAGTAGGCGCAAGGATCACCGTGGTCGCGCAGCAGGTCCCGCTAGGCCTGGGCGAACCTATCTTTGACCGTCTGGATGCAGATATCGCACATGCCATGATGGGCATCAATGCGGTCAAAGGCGTGGAGATAGGTGCCGGTTTCAAATCGATTGCCCAGCGTGGAAGCGAACATTGTGATGAGCTCACGCCGGAAGGCTTTGCCTCCAATCACGCCGGTGGCGTGCTCGGTGGCATTTCCAGCGGCCAGGATATCGTGGTCAATGTGGCTTTTAAACCTACTTCCAGCATCCCGCAGGAGCGCCGTTCTATCAATCACGCCGGTGAGCCGGTGATGATGCAGACCACAGGCCGGCATGACCCCTGTGTAGGCATACGTGCGACCCCTATCGTCGAGGCCATGCTGGCGCTGGTGCTGATGGGCCATGCCTTGCGTCACCGTGCGCAGAACGCCGATGTGCATAGCACGGTGCCCCGGTTGTAGGCTGCCTGGCGTTCGCATCCACTAAACGGCTGTGTCAGCGCCATCTATGCGGCTTGTGTCTGCGTCATCTGCGGCCTGTATATGCCAGCACGCAAGCCGGTCACCGTCATTCTTAACGCGGGTATGTCATGAGTCACGCTTTACACTTTAATCTCTCGCGTTTCTATTTCATCTATTATTTTTTCGTCGGTGCTTTTGTCCCTTACTGGGGCTTGTACCTGAGCTCTGAGTCTTTTTCCCCGGCCGATATCGGCATATTGATGTCGCTGTTCCAGTTGAGCCGCATCATTGCGCCCAACCTGTGGGGCTGGCTGGCCGATCACACGCGCCAGCGCGTACGCTGGATACGCATGACGGCCTTTCTTGGCCTGTTCGGCTTTGCAGCGATCTTCTGGGCACATGACTTTATGACCATGTTCATGGTGATGGCAGCGCTGAGTTTATTCACCAGTTCTACTTTGCCGTTATCAGAATCCCTGGTCCTCGCGCACCTGGCAAGCACTAACGGCCATTACAGCAAGATACGCTTATGGGGTTCGTGGGGGTTTATCGTGGCGTCAGTGCTGCTAGGCTATCTGACCGACTGGTTTGGCATCCGCAGCCTGTTGTGGTTTATCCTGCTGGTGCAATGCCTGTTGTTCGGGCTGACCTGGAAGCTGCCGGAAGCGCACGTGCCGCCGCATGCCAATGACAGTTTTTCGGTGTGGAAGATACTGAAACAACCGGCAGTGATCTCCCTGCTGGTAGGCTGCGCCATGATGGTGACGGCGCATGGCCTGATGTATAACTTTTATTCTATCTATCTGGCCGAGCATGGCTACAGTAAAGGCATGATAGGCTGGTTATGGGCGCTAGGCGTGATCTGCGAGATAGGGATTTTTATGAAAATGCCCTGGATCATGAAGCGTTTCAAACTCAAAACCATACTGGTCGCCAGTCTGCTGATAGGCGTGATCCGCTTTTCCATGATGGGTCTGGTGCCTGATCATCTGGCACTGCTGTTACTGGCGCAAACCATGCATGCGTTCACCTTTGGCAGTTTTCATGCCGCTGCGGTCGAGGTAGTCACGCAATACTTTACCGGGCGTCACCAGGCCAAAGGGCAAGCCATCTATAACAGTGTGGCCTATGGCATAGGCGGCGCGCTGGGCGGCTTGCTGGGTGGTTTTGCGCTGCAATATCTGGGCGGCCAGCTGACGTTTACCCTGGCTGCCTTATTCCCCCTGCTGGGCGCGATCATCGTTGCGCTCGGGCTGCGTTTAGCGCAACCGTATGCCAGGAGCGGCATGTTCAGCCATTAACGATGGCTGGATGTGAAAACAGCCCGCATGCGGGCTGTTTTTTATTGGCAGATCAAAAGCATCAGCTGATACGTTTATCACGCTCAATCAGTGCGTAGGCGCTGTGGTTGTGTATGCTCTCAAAGTTCTCTGATTCCACCACGTATTTCACGATGCGTTGTTCTACATTCAATTGTGCTGCCACATCGCGCACCATGTCTTCCACGAATTTTGGGTTGTCATAAGCGCGCTCAGTTACAAATTTCTCGTCCGGGCGTTTCAGCAAGCCATATAGCTGGCAAGAAGCCTGGTCTTCAATCAGGGTGATCAGATCTTCCAGCCACATGAACTCATTCAGCAACGCGGTCACAGTCACATGCGAACGCTGGTTGTGCGCGCCATAGTTCGAAATCTGTTTGCTGCATGGGCACAGGCTGGTGACCGGCACCATGACCTGCACCGTGATCTCGAACTGACCATTCTTGATCTCGCCGATAAAGGTGACTTCGTAATCCAGCAGGCTTTTAACGCCGGATACAGGCGCTGCCTTATTGATGAAATAGGGGAAACGCATCTCCACATAGCCGGATTCAGCTTCCAGGCGCTCTACCATCTGGCGCAGTATGGTTTCAAACGAGTCTATGGAGATGGCGCTTTCATTGGTGTTGAGTATCTCAACAAAGCGCGACATGTGCGTGCCTTTGAAGTTGTGCGGCAAATGCACATACATATCAAACACCGCCACGGTGTGCTGCTCGCCGCCGGTTTTATCTTTGACAATGACCGGGTGACGGATAGACTTGATACCGACTTTGTTAATGTCCAGCCGGCGCACGTCAGGAGTATTTTGTACGTCTTCAATCACTGCAGGGATTACGGGTTGATTCATCAGGGTTCCAAAGCGGGAGTTGCCCGCGATTTGATAAATGGTTGAATATACTACTCAGCTATCAATTTCTCAATAGCTGAACAAATGCCGGATTTGTCTAGACCACATTCGGCCAGCATAGTTTCGTGTGAGCCATGCTCGATAAAACGGTCAGGTAGCCCCAGACAAACAACCGGCTTCACGATCTGGTGCGCTTGCAGGCATTCCATCACCGCCGCACCGGCGCCACCCATGATCGCGTTTTCTTCTATAGTCACTATATAGTCATGACTGCGGGATATTTCAAGTAGCATGGCTGTATCTAATGGTTTGATAAAACGCATGTTGACCACAGTCGCATCCAGTGACTCCGCTGCTTGCAGGGCTGGCTGCACCATGCTGCCAAACGCCAGGATAGCCACTTTCTTGCCCTGGCGTAGCAATTGGGCCTTGCCTATCTCCAGTGCTTCCAGCGTAGCCGATGTAGCTGCCCCTATGCCGCTGCCACGCGGATAACGCACTGCGGCCAGGCCTTTGTAGTGATAGCCGGTAGTGAGCATCTGGCGGCATTCGTTCTCGTCGCTGGGCGCCATGATCACAATATTGGGGATGCAGCGCAAAAAGCTCAGGTCAAAACTGCCGGCATGGGTGGGGCCGTCGGCGCCTACCAGCCCGGCGCGGTCAACCGCCAGCAGTACATCCAGGTCTTGCAGGGCGATATCGTGTATCAGTTGATCATAAGCGCGTTGCAAAAAGGTCGAGTAAATGGCAACCACTGGCTTCAGGCCATCACAGGCCATGCCGGCGGCAAAAGTCAGTGCATGCTGCTCGGCGATGCCGACATCAAAATAGCGTTGCGGGTAAGCCTCTGCAAAACGGTTAAGCCCGGAGCCATCACACATGGCTGGCGTGATGCCTACCAGTCGGCTATCGGCCGCCGCCATGTCCACCAGCCAGTCGCCAAAGATCTGGGTATAGGTAGGGCGCTCGCTGAGCGTCAGGCAATGGCCATTTTGCGGGTCGAACTTGCTGACGCCATGATATTTGTTCGGGTTGTCCTCAGCCGGGGTATAGCCTTTGCCTTTTTGCGTGACCACATGCAAAAACTGCGGGCCCTGCAATTGGCGGATGTTGCTTAAGGTATCAACCAGCGTATCGATATCGTGACCATCGATAGGGCCTATGTAATTAAAACCGAATTCTTCAAACAGGGTGCCGGGGGTGACCATGCCTTTGGCATGCTCTTCGGCGCGGCGGGCGAATTCCTTGACTGGCGGTATGATATCCAGCACTTTTTTGCCGCTGCGGCGCACACTGTCATACAGCTTGCCGGACATCAGGCGTGCCAGGTAGTTATTCAGCGCACCGACATTGTTGGAGATACTCATGTCGTTATCATTGAGGATCACCAGCAGATTGGTGTCCATATCACCGGCATTGTTCAGCGCTTCAAACGCCATGCCGGCAGTCATGGCGCCGTCGCCGATAATGGCGACACTGCGGCGATTGGTGCCCAAAGCTTTGGCGGCGACCGCCATACCCAGTGCTGCTGAGATAGAGGTGCTGGAATGGCCGGTACCAAATGTGTCGTAGGCGCTTTCATCACGTTTGGGAAAGCCGGCGATGCCGCCTGCCTTGCGCAAAGAGGCCATCAGTTCGCGGCGGCCGGTCAGTATCTTGTGCGGGTAGGTTTGGTGACCCACATCCCATACCACACGGTCGTCCGGCGTTTGATAAACGTAATGCAATGCGATCGTCAGCTCTACCACGCCCAGGTTAGAGGCCAGGTGGCCGCCGGTTTGCGACACACTTTGAATCAGGAAGGCCCGTAACTCGCCAGCCAACGCTTTTAGCTGCGAGCGGTCTAGCGTGCGCAAATCAGTTGGAGAGTCTATACGGGACAACAGGGAGGTCATGATCAGAAAGGGCGCTCACAAATAAATCTGGCGATCCCGCGCAGTGCGTCCGCCTGTGGACCGAATCCGTCCAGTGATTGCAAACTTTGCGTGTACAAGGTCTTCACCAGTGTTTTTGCCTCGTCTATACCCAGCAGGCTGACGTAAGTCGATTTTTCCTGCAAGGCGTCTTTGCCGGCGGTTTTGCCCAGGGTGTGCGTATCTGCAGTCGCATCGAGAATGTCATCCACCACCTGGAAAGCCAGGCCCATATTCTGGCTGTATTGATTGAGCAGCTGTATATGCTGCGCTTGAGTGTGTCCGGCGGCATAAGCCCCCAGCAAGGCAGCGGCGCGTATCAGTGCCCCTGTCTTATACTGATGCATGGTTTCAAGAGCGTCACGCGTGAGCAACTGACCTGTGCTTTGCAGATCGATATCCTGCCCGCCACACATGCCGCGTGAGCCGGTGGCCTGTGCCAGTATCTGCACCTGGGTCAATGCCTGCGGTGCTTGGGTATCTGCGATGCATTGAAATGCCAGTGATTGCAGTGCATCGCCGACCAGCAGGGCGGTGGCATCGCCATATTGCTTATGGCAGCTGGGTTTGCCACGGCGTAGATCATCGTCATCCATACACGGCATATCGTCGTGTACCAGTGAGAATGCGTGTATCAGTTCTACCGCTACTGCGGCTGCATCAGCCGCACTGGCTGGCGCGCCGACCAGCTCGGCTGCGGCATAACTCAGTAGTGCGCGCACACGTTTGCCACCACCGAGCACGGCATAGCGCATGGCGGCATGCAATCTTTGCGGTGGCGTGTCTGCCGCTGGCAGGGCGCTGGCCAGCGCCTGTTCAGCCCGTTGCTGGTGCACGGTCGCCCATTGCTCGAATAATATGGATGTAGTGGTCATGACGAAAAGTGAAGGTTCAGGCGACTCACTCAGGGTCAAAAGGGACTAATTGCTGTTGCTGGTTCAGCATGACCACGGTCTGCTCGGCCTGCTGCAAAGCGCCCTGACAGGCTTGCAGCAGTTGCATGCCTTCAGCGTAAGCAGTCAGCGCGGCTTCCAGAGGCAGCTCGCCAGATTCCATGTTTCTGACTATGGTCTCCAGCGACGCGAGGCGCTGCGCAAAACTTTGCGTATCAGTTGCCGCGGCGGGAGATTTTTTTGGAACACTCATGAAGGTCAGCCTGTTAAAACGCCTGCCATTTTAACAAAACTCACCAGGCTTGCGGGATTAATCTCAAGCGTTTGTCAGTAATCAGGCAGGCAATACCTGTAACAGAAAACGACGGATATCGGCAATCTCCTGCTCGCACACGCTATGTGGCATATCGTACTCCTGCCATTGCAGCGGGTAACCGGCAGCTTGCAATGCCTCTCTGGACGCCTGGGCGGTAGAGAGGGCGATCACGCTGTCGGCGTTGCCATGCGCCATCCAGATAGGCAGTTGCCGATTGGCCGCATGCTGCTCGCTGACCAGCTTGTTTTTTAACGGTAAATAGGTGGAAAGTGCCAGTACGCCCGCCAGCGGCTGGCTATATCGTGTCGCCGTATACAGTGCCATCGCGCCACCCTGGGAGAATCCTGCCAATAAGATCCGCTGGCTGGGTATGCCTTTGGCTATCTCACTGTCTATCAAACCGTTGATGGTTTGCTGCATGGCCTGAATGCCGGCTTCATCTTGAGCACTGTCAGGCTGCAGCCCAAAAATGTCATACCATGCCCGCATCTGGTAGCCATTATTCAAAGTCACCGGGCGGTAGGGGGCATGGGGCAGGATAAAGCGGATATGCGGCAGATCCAGCATCTGCACCACAGGTTCAAAGTCATGGCCGTCGGCGCCCAGGCCGTGCATCCAGATGACGGTTGCGGAGGCATTTGCTTGATGGTTGACGACGATGTTTTCTAGCATGGGTATCCTGGCTCAGGTTGAACAGGTCTGCAGTATAGCAGTGAGCGCGGACTGAACCGATGGTTTGCGGGACTGCGCAGAGGTCAGCGCCAGAACTAAGGTTTTAAGGTGCCAGCGCGGTGATGCTACAAGGCGTGCCTGCATTCAGGTCGCAAGTGATGGTGGCGTTGCCAGGCAATCTGGCGGTAGAAGCAAAGCTGGTCATAGTCACCACTGGCGCCCCATTATTGATGGCGCTGCAGGCGCTTGCCACAGGTGCGGGGATATCCGCGGCAGCTTTGTTTAGCTGAATGTCGGCATACGCTCGTCTGGCATAGTCATTGGCTTCTGACATGCAAGCATTGTTGGCGGCTTCTTGGGTGTAGCCTTGATAGGCTGGAATCGCGATAGAGGCCAGAATGCCAATAATGGCCACTACGATCATCAATTCGATCAGGGTAAATCCATTGTGTTTGTGCATTCTCAGTTGCCTTTACAGATTGCAAATGTGTTAAGAATGTTGAATCTATTCAGCGTTAAGTGATTTTGCTGCCTGCTAAAATTTAAGCCCTGCAGTGCAGGGCTTAAATTATTCAATCATTAAGCTGATTTAAGCTTATGGAACTGTACGAGTGCAAGAGCCAGTGCCCATGTTGCAAGTGATCACTGAGCCAACCACGCCTGGACGTGCTGGAACAGGTGTAAATTCGCCATTAGGCTCAGTAGGTGTGGCAATGACTTCACAAGCAGGGCCAGCGTGAGTTGGTACTGGTCTCTGCAAAGTAAGTGCCGCTAAAGCAGCTTTAGAGTATGAGCTGGCTTCAGACAAACATGCATTATCTGCAGCTTCGCGAGTGTAGTCCTGATAAGCCGGGATCGCTACAGAAGCCAAAATACCAATAATGGCTACTACGATCATCAATTCAATCAGGGTAAAACCTTGTTGTACGTGTTTTTTCATCATGTTTCCTTCAGAGTCAAAGTTTAAAGTGAACAGCTTCTGTTTTAGTCACTGCTTTTCTAACAGTGTTCGAGAACCTATAAGCAATAGGTGTGCCATCTGAAAAAAATGATCTGTAACTTGTTGATAAAAAAGAATTAACCAGGTTTTATGCCTTATTTCAACGATTTGATAAGCAAGTCTGAAAGGTAAGGGGCGGGATAGTTGATTTGCCACAAATGACAGTATTGGTCAGTTTTTGCAGCAGAAGTGATTTTTTTTGTCAGGGTATTGGCTGGCTATCTGCCCGGCCAGCCTGCAAAAAAGGGATTGTGTGGTACACAATCCCTTTATTTGTGACAGTGTCAGACTTTTGGCCTGGACTGCATTTGCAAAAACTTGACTATTACGACGTAAGACTTACCAGAACTTCCACCAGGGTTTACTGTTGCCTTGCGCGGTTTTTCCAGAACCCTGGTTGATCACTTTCCCGATTCGGCTACCTTTTTCAGGCTTTCCAGACCTGGATCAAAAAAGTCGTTGATGGCTTTGGTGGCGGCATCATCGTTTTGTTCCGGTTTAGGGATATTGGAAGAATCGGCACGGGTGTAGCTGCCTTTGACCGTGACCACAGTTTCGTTGCCTTTGGCAGTCACAGAAACAGTCGGGTAAAAGTTTGACAGTTGCAATGTGCTTTTATCCAGGATGTACTCATATTTCAGGCGCATGCCAGCATCGTCGATGGAGCGCAGTTTTTCGTACATGGTGCCGCCGTTTTTCAGTTTGACGGTGCGGTAAGTCGTGTCATCACCGTTTTCGTCTTTTTTCTGTTCTACTTTTGTAGACTCAACGCCGGCATGCCAGGCTTGTACATTGCCAAAGTCTTTTACCAGAGCCCAGACTTTTGCTGCCGGTGCCTTGATGGTGACTGTTTTTTCAAAGCGCAATGCCGCGGCACCGTGTGCAGCTGCCGTTAATGGAATCAATGGCAATAAAGAAACGGCAATGATGCCAAATATTTTTTTCATTTCAATCTCCTGATATTTACAGATGTTTTAAAGCTTAAAAGTAATCAGTCTTTTGAGTTTTAAAATAACCCGTGACTTTACCTAAAAAAACGACTCTTTGCGACTAGTTCATGGGTGATCCTGTGAAAAAACTAAAAAAGGGGAGTGGAGCAACATGGTTGTATTACCTTGCTTCAAGAATAAATTGCCCGAACGACCGGCAGAGTTTGGGGCTGGCGATGGTATTGGTTACCGTGTTGCTGTTTGCATCAATGATAGAAACGGTATCCGACCCCCAGTTGGCGACGATCACTTGCTTGGTCGCTTTGTCATAGGCGATGCCCTCGGGAAACTCGCCGACTTCTATGGTCTTGACTGTCTTGCCGGTGGCGATCTCTATCACCGAGACGCTTTCCGCATGGTTGTTGCTGACATAGGCCCAGCGGCCGTCCGGGCTGACAGCCACCCCATACGGGTGCTGCCCGGTTTTGATGGTGCTGGTGTGGTATGACTCGGTATCAAGCAGGGTCAGGCTGTTGCTGACGACATTGACGACAAAAACCGTTTTGCCATCCGGGCTGAGTGTCAGGGCGAACGGGTGTATGCCTACCTTGATCTGGGCGATGGTCTGCAGCGTGCGCGTGTCTACTATGGTCACATCATCACTATCGCGGTTGGCGATGAACAGTTTTTTATTGTCTGCGCTGACCAGCATGCCGGATGGCGTTTTGCCTGCCTTAAAGGCTTTTTGTCTTTCCGGGTGCGCAGTATCGACCGCAATCACCTGCGCGCCACCCCAATCCGCCACAAACAGCGTTTTCTCGTCGCGGCTGAGCGTGATGCCCACTGCCTGAATCTTGACTGGTATCTCTTGTATGGTTTGCTGGCTGCGGCTGTTGATGACAGAAACGGTCTGGCTATTGGCGTTGCTGATATAAACGCGCTGCTGTTTGCTGGCGATCGCCACGCCGACCGGCGCCTTGCCCACCGTTATGGTGTGCGTGACCTGTTTGCTCGCTATATCCAGCACCGAGACGCTGTCGCTGCCCTGATTGGTGATGTAGGCAAGATTGCCCGCCACTGAATGCACACACCAGGTCAGCGCCAGCAACATGCTCAGGCTGAGTCGCCAGAATTTAAATCTGTGGTGATAGGTGTTTTCTACTGGGGCGGGAGTGTTTAAAACTAGGTGCATGGCTGGAAAACGATTTGAATTGAATCAGGTTGACAGCAGAGTGTGCAGAAAATTTTGTTTGTAAGCAACAAATCACACGCTTGTTTTGTAAATGTATGAAAAAAAAGGGTTTTTAACAGGGTTATGTATGCTGGCACACATATAAATGCATAAATCTCCCTACAATGATTGTGGGGAAAAGCCCTCAACTAAGGAGAACTACGATGAGAAGTTTATTGGACATAAGCTTTAAATGCATGCTCGCATTATCGTTTTTAGCTGCAACGCAATCTGCATATGCGTTAACCACAAGTACTGTGCTTGGCACCGACTTTGTGAATGGGCAATCAAGTTATAGTCAGACTTTCTCGGATGGCACCATAGCTACATTCGAGGGTAGTCGTGCCTTCGAGAAAAAAACACAGGATGGTATGACCGGTGTAGGTATTTCTGGCGGCAGGACAGCTGGCGAGATAGATGTTGGAGAAAAGCTGACCGGGACATTTTCAAAAGCAGTGATTTTTTCGACGATCACAGTGGGTTTGCTGTTTGATGGCCCTGAATACAACGATGTGCAGGAAGTAGCCAAGTTTCTGGTGAATTTTTCTGATGGTGGTTCAGACACCTATTATCTGACAGCGACCGGGATACATACTGCGAGCTGGACAGGTCCGGGTGGTGCGAGCTCAGTATTGTCGCTAGGTAGTGGGGCGGTGAATGGCGGTACCGGTGCCTGGCAGTTGACTGACCCGTTTGGCACACGTGCTGTGACCAGCATAGAGTTCGGTGCCGCCCCCGGTGTGGCCAAGCATTCTTGCCATCACTGCAACAACCAGACTGACTATACTTTGGTGAGTCTTGCGGTGACGGCAGTGCCTGAAGCGCATAGCTCAGGCATGGTGTTTGCAGGCTTGTCCATTATGGGTGCGCTGGCACTGCGCCGCAGGAGATCCTGATCAGCAGCAGTTATCTAAAAGCTCACCTGAGGTGAGCTTTTTTATTGCCCGTTGTTGTTTTCGGGCAGGTCGTCATGGATATCCTTTCATTAAACTGTAAAGTGTGAAAAAATTGCAGTAAATATTCAAGGCAGTTTTTATGTTAGATCGTGATGGGTACCGTCCTAACGTGGGGATTATTTTATGTAATACCCACAATCAGGTGTTTTGGGGAAAACGTATCAAAGAGCATGCATGGCAATTTCCTCAAGGAGGCATCAAATATGGTGAAACTCCCGAGCAGGCCATGTATCGCGAGTTGATGGAAGAAGTTGGCCTTAGACCCGACCATGTGAAGATCCTGGGGCGTACCCGTGACTGGTTACGCTATGAAGTGCCCACCAGCTGGATCAAGCGCGAGTGGCGCGGCAGCTACAAAGGCCAGAAGCAGATCTGGTTCCTGCTGCGCTTGATAGGCCGCGATTCGGATGTGTCATTGCGCGCCACCGAGCACCCTGAATTCGATGCCTGGCGCTGGAGTGAGTACTGGGTGCCACTGGCGGATGTGATCGAGTTCAAGCGTGAGGTTTACCAGTTGGCGCTGAATGAGCTCTCCACTTTTTTGCGACATCCGGCCAAGCGCTATGGCGGCAAGACGCGCAAACCCTTGACTACGCCATTGCCTAGCCTGGGTAATGACTAACCCGCTAACGACTAGCCCGCTCCAACAAACATCAAACTGCTAGTGCCAGATCGCGCGGCATTATCCATTCCGGCCGGATACGGTGACAGGTATAGCCTTCAGGGTAGCGTAACAGATAGTCCTGATGCTCCGCCTCGGCCACCCAGAAATCACTGGCAGGCGTGATTTCGGTCACTACTTTGCCTGGCCAGATGCCAGAGTCATTCATTTCGCTGATCAATTGTTCGGCCACGTGTTTCTGGCTGGCATCCAGGTAGAAAATGGCAGAACGGTATGACGGCCCGAGGTCGTTACCCTGGCGGTTCAGGGTAGTGGGGTCGTGAATCTTGAAAAAAAACACCAGCAACTGCCTCAAACTGATGCGCTCAGCATCGAATTCGATCTCCATCGCCTCGGCATGGTCGCCATGGTTGCGGTAAGTGGCGTTAGGCACATCGCCGCCGGTATAGCCGACGCGCGTGCTGGTCACGCCTGGCAGCTGGCGGATCAGATCCTGCATGCCCCAGAAACAGCCTCCCGCAAGAATTATCTTGTCTGACATACTAAAAATCTCTCTTTAAAAGGTGGGTAAACAGCCAAAAGCAAACGCAGGCATATTCCGGCGCGATGTGGCTTATCAAATCAACCACTTACAAACTGTCCAGTATATGAGGTTTAGGTTAAAATGCTGAGTTTTAGTTCTATTGTATTCGCTGGGGAGAAATATGGCTGTCAAGTTGGGAATTAACGGATTCGGACGTATTGGTCGTATGGTGCTGCGCGCAGCCGTTCAAGAAGCCGAGTTCAATGATATTGAAGTGGTAGCCATCAATAGCTCGTATGACATCGAATATATGATGTACATGCTCAAGTATGATTCGGTGCATGGCCGTTTTCAGGGCAGTGTAGAAGCCGATAACGGTGATCTGGTCGTCAATGGCAAACGCATATACCTGACCGCCGAACGCGACCCCAGCAATATAGACTGGAGCAAGGGCGGGGCAGAAGTCATCGTCGAATCTACCGGGGCTTTCCTGACTGAAGAAAGCTGTCAGCCACACCTGAACCGCGGCGCCAGAAAAGTGGTGCAATCTGCCCCGGGTAAAGATGACACTCCTATGTTTGTGTATGGCGTGAACCATGAGGATTATGCAGGCCAGTCTATCATTTCGGCGGCTTCGTGCACCACCAACGGCCTGGCGCCGCTTGCCAAAGTGCTGCATGACAACTTTGGCGTCAAGCGTGGCCTGATGACCACTATCCATGCGGCGACAGCCTCTCAGCTGACGGTAGACGGTACTTCCAAGAAAGACTGGCGCGGCGGCCGTAGCGTGTTTGAAAACATTATTCCTTCCAGCACTGGCGCCGCCAAGGCGGTGGGTAAAGTCATCCCGGCACTGAACAAGAAATTGACGGGTATGTCCATGCGCGTGCCCTCTGCTGATGTGTCCGTAGTCGACCTCACGGTAGAGCTCAGCAAGGAAACGACTTACGAAGCGATCTGCGAGGCGATGAAACAGGCTTCCACCGGCGCATTGAAAGGTGTGCTGGATTACACTGCCGACAAAGTGGTTTCTACCGATTTCCGCAGTAGCCCGGCAGCCAGCGTGTTTGATGCCGATGCCGGCCTGATGCTGGACCCGACCTTTGTCAAAGTGATAGGCTGGTACGATAACGAATACGGTTATACCTGCAACCTGTTGCGTCTGGTGCAGCATATTGCTTAATGAGACGGGGCTGATGGCCCCGTTTTTACATTCCATTCTGATTTCTTTTTAAGCGGTATATCGCTCGGAGTACGTGTATGAAATTCATTAAAATGACTGACCTCGACTTGCGTGGCAAGCGTGTATTTATCCGTGCCGATCTGAATGTGCCGGTGAAAGATGGTGTCGTGACCAGCGACGCACGTATCGTGGCCAGCATGCCGACCATAGAGTTTGCCTTGAAAGCGGGCGCTAAAGTCATGGTGACTTCGCATCTGGGGCGTCCCGAAGAGGGCGTGTATTCAGAAGAAAACTCCCTGAAGCCGGTGGCTGATGTGATGAGCAAGTTGCTGGGCCAACCAGTGCGCCTGGTGAAAAACTGGCTGGCGCCGAATGCGCCGGCTGACAGCCTGGGCACTGGCGAAGGCGAGCTGATCTTGCTGGAAAACTGTCGCTTCAATGTCGGCGAAAAGAAAAACCATGACGAGCTGGCAAAAAAATATGCCGCGCTGTGCGATGTATTCGTCATGGATGCATTTGGCACCGCGCACCGTGCAGAAGCCTCTACTCACGGTATCGCCAAATTCGCACCAGTGGCCTGTGCCGGTATCCTGCTCACCGACGAGCTGGATGCCTTGAGCAAGGCCTTGCTGGCACCTGCCAGGCCATTCGTGGCTATCGTCGGCGGCTCCAAGGTCTCGACCAAGCTGACCGTGCTGGAAAGCCTGGCCGATAAAGTGGATCAGTTAGTGGTGGGCGGCGGTATTGCCAATACCTTTCTCAAGGCCGATGGCCATGAAGTGGGTAAGTCATTGTGTGAGGACGATCTGGTGGATACCGCACGCAAGCTGATGGAGAAAATGGCGGCGCGCGGCGCCTGTGTGCCTATCGCCAAAGATGTGGTGGTAGGCAAGCAGTTTGACGCGGACGAGCCAGCGGTTAAAAAGCCAGCCAGCGAGGTGGCGGCCGATGACATGATCTTTGATATAGGCGAAAAATCAGCTGCCGAGCTGGTTGAGATCATCATGCAGGCTGGCACAGTGGTGTGGAACGGGCCGGTAGGCGTGTTTGAATTTGACCAGTTTGGCGACGGCACCAGGACCATCGCCAATGCCATTGCCGAAACCAAGGCGTTTACGCTGGCGGGTGGCGGTGACACCATCGCTGCCATTCAAAAATATGATATCTATGACAAGGTCTCGTATATCTCTACCGCGGGTGGCGCTTTCCTCGAGTTTCTGGAAGGCAAGACTTTGCCGGCAGTGGCTATCCTGGAACAGCGGGCCGGTTAATCAAGTGTATACCCTGCCGGCTTGTGCAGCCGGTCACGGCTGTTAACAACGGCAGTCAGCTAAAAAGTGAGCGGTACAGTGAGCCGGTGGTGTTTGTCGTAGACTTCGACCCGGTTCCGGCCTTGTTTTTTGGCCACGTAAAGCGCCTTGTCTGCCTGTTCGATCAGCAGGTCGCCGTCCTCACTGAAATTCAATGACTGGTTGCGCGCATGCTGTTCTTTGTGGCTGGTAGACTGGTGCATGCCCAGCGAAGCAATGCCTATGCTGATGGTCATCAACCTGTGCCCGGCGAAGCGTATATCCAGCTCCATGACTTTCTGCCGTATGCGTTCGGCGATCTTGATCGCCTCCTGCTGCGTGGTCTGACCCAGTATCAGCACAAACTCCTCACCGCCATAACGCGCAGCCATGTCGCCAGGCCGGTTGCTGTAGCGTTTTAAAATCCCGGCCAGCTTGCGCAGGCATTCATCCCCGGCGGCATGCCCCATGCTGTCGTTCAGCTGTTTAAAATGGTCTGCATCTATCATCATCACGCTTAGGCTGGATTGATGCCTGATGGCGCGTGACCATTCATCGCGCATGAATTGTTCCAGACGGCGGCGATTGGCCAGGCCGGTCAGCGGGTCGGTGTGGGTCAGGGCAGAGATACGATCTTCAACCTGTTTGTGATGCGTGATATTGGTCAGCGACAGCAGGAATAACTTGTTATCTGCCAGTGCAGTCTGCATGGGTTGCAGACTCAGGGTGAGCCAGGTGGGCTGTTTGGTCGGCGTGTGACACAGATAGTCCATGCTAAAGTGACCTGATCTGCCACTTAATACATTTTCTATGCCTTTCACCAATGGCGGCAGGTTGGTGTCTTCATTGGCACGGCAGATATCCAGATAGGCGATGCCGAACCAGTCGGTATTGATCTCCAGACCGTAGAACAAGCCGAATGCACGCCATGCCTGATTCACGTAGATGATACTGCTGGTCTCATCGATCACTGCGATCTGCAGTGGCAATGTGTCCAAAATGCCATTCAGTAATTGTTCTGCAATGTCCACAAAATATCCAACAAGGTTGCTGAAATTTACAACGGGAAGTGCTTGTCACACCCTATTCTATTGAAGCGTAAACCGGCTGTCTAACCTTCAGGATGTAAATTAGCATTAAAATTGCTTACAAATAAGCATTCAACAGTGAAAGAGACCAACATGGCTATTCGAGTAGGCATTAACGGGTTTGGCAGGATAGGGCGCATGGTGCTGCGAGCCGCATTAAATCAGGCAGAGTTCGCAGAACTGGACATCGTTGCCATCAACGGTATCGAAGAGCCCGAGCATATGTTGTATATGCTTAAATACGATTCTGTGCACGGCAGGCTGGCTTATGATGCACACTTAGAGGGCGATTTTCTGGTGGTGGATGGTAAAAGGATACGTCTGACGGCGCATACCGATCCCGCGCATATAGACTGGAAAGCACATCATGTCGATGTGGTGATCGAGTGTACCGGCGTATTCCTGACGCAGGAATCCTGCGCCGCGCACATTGCCGGTGGCGCGCGTATCGTGGTGCAGTCTGCACCGGGCAAAGATGACACCCCTATGTATGTGTATGGTGTGAACCACCATGATTACCGTGGCGAAAATATTGTTTCTGCCGCTTCCTGCACCACCAATGGCCTGGCGCCAATCGTCAAAGTGCTGCATGACCATTTTGGGGTCAAGCGTGGATTGATGACCACCATACATGCCGCCACGGCTACCCAGAAAACCGTGGATGGCACCTCGAAAAAAGACTGGCGCGGTGGACGCGGTGTGTTTGAAAACATCATTCCTTCCAGCACCGGCGCGGCCAAAGCGGTAGGTAAAGTCATTCCGGCATTGAACAAAAAACTGACCGGCATGGCGATGCGTATCCCTTCGGCGGATGTGTCTGTGGTGGATCTGACTGTGGAACTGCTGGAGGAGACCTCTTATGCCGAGATCTGCGCCGCCATGAAATATGCCTCTGAACGTGATCTGAAAGGCGTGTTGGGTTATACCGAAGAGCAGGTGGTGTCCAGTGACTTCCGCGGTTATCCGGCCGCCAGTGTGTTTGACGCCAGCGCCGGCATCATGCTGGACGCCACGTTTGTGAAACTGATAGGCTGGTATGACAACGAATATGGTTATACCTGCAACCTGTTACGCCTGTCGCAATATGTCGCGCATGCCCAGCTGGCCGTCAGCCATCAGCCGTCACAGGAAGCCGTAGCCGCTTAGGCCGACTGTGCATGCAGTGCCATGACTGCTAAATTGTTCGCCCGCAACAGGGTAGCGCATTTATAATATCGCTTTTTACTTTGCGGTAGATATTATGCGTGCGCCTTTGCTGGAAACCTCGATTAAAAGCCTGAAGAGATTGCATCAAGGCAAGGTGCGCGATATTTATGCTATCGACGACCACACCATGTTGCTGGTGAGTACCGATCGCCTGAGTGCCTTTGATGTGATCCTGCCTACCGGCATACCGCACAAAGGCGCTATGCTGACGCAAATGGCTAACTTCTGGTTTGAACAGCTGGCCGATGTGGTGCCCAACCACCTGACTGGTATCGCGCCTGAATCTGTGGTTGCCGCCGATGAAGTGGAGCAAGTCAAAGGCCGTGCCGTGGTGGTTAAAAGACTGAAGGCTTTGCCGCTGGAAGCCATAGTGCGCGGCTACCTGGTCGGCAGTGGCTGGAAAGAATACCAGGCCAAAGGCACGGTATGCGATATCGCCTTACCGGCTGGTCTGCAACTGGCGCAAAAACTGCCTGCTCCATTATTCACCCCTTCCAGCAAGGCCGCCGTAGGCGAGCATGATGAAAATATCAGCATCGCCGAGGTCGAAGCGCTGATCGGTAAAGACTTGACCGCGCAAGTGGAAAAAGCCGCCATCGCGCTTTACACCAAAGCGGCAGAATATGCACTGACCAAAGGCATCATCATCGCCGATACCAAATTCGAGTTCGGTGTCGATGCGCAAGGTGTATTACATGTGATGGATGAAGTACTCACTCCTGATTCCTCCCGCTTCTGGCCTGCAGATCAGTATCAGGTGGGTGCCAATCCTCCCAGCTACGACAAGCAATATGTGCGGGACTGGCTGGAAACCTGCGACTGGAATAAAACCGCCCCTGGTCCTGCTTTGCCTGCCGAGATAGCGCAACGCACCTCAGCCAAATATATGGAAGCGTTTGCCAAATTGACCGGCCGCACTTTGCAGGTCGACTAGTGCGAACCCAGCGCCGGCATCACTGAAATAATATGGGTTTACGCGCACAATTGGCGACACTGGCCAGCCGCTTCAAACAGGAAGTCGCGTTTTACCGTGCGCTACAGCAACATGCGCTCACACCCAAGGTTGCAAAAATACTGTTGTGGCTGGCACTAGGCTATCTGGTGTTGCCGTTTGACCTGATCCCCGACTTTATCCCGGTGATAGGGCAGCTGGATGAGCTGGTGATCATCCCCTTATTGCTCTACCTGGCGCTGAAATTCACCCCGGTTGCAGTGCGACAGGCATGCCGGGATGCAGTGGAATCTGCGCAGGATCAAAAATAATGCGGTTTGCAAACAAAGGTTTATGTTAATCGCCTATAATGGCGGCTTTTCGTGAAATAGGTTTGAAAAGATGTCTTTGAATTTGGTAGCAAGCGGCAAAGACTTGCCGAACGATTTTAACGTCATTATTGAGATCCCAGCCAATGGCGACCCGGTCAAGTACGAAGTAGACAAAGAAAGTGGTGCACTGTTTGTGGACCGCTTTATGGGTACTTCCATGCAATACCCGTGTAACTACGGCTATATTCCGCACACGCTGGGTGATGATGGAGACCCAGTGGATGTGCTGGTGATCACGCCAGTACCATTGTTGCCTGGTGTGGTTGTACGTTGCCGTGCCTTAGGCATGCTGAAAATGACTGACGAAGCCGGTGGCGATGCCAAAGTGCTGGCAGTGCCTATCGAAAAAGTATGCGGTCTTTACGCTTACCAGAAAACATTGAGTGATGTTTCCCCATGGCGTCTGGACATGATCGCCCACTTCTTTGAGCATTACAAAGATCTGGACAAAGGCAAATGGGTGAAGATCGAGGGCTGGGCCGGTGTGGATGAGGCGCATGCGGAAATCATGGATGGCGTTGCGCGTTACAACGCTTTAGAAGTGAAACCTGCCTTCTGATCCCTGTCTGCTCAACTTTAGCGGCACATGCAGTATAAAAAAAAGTCGGCCCAGGCCGACTTTTTTGTTTTTGCGCAGTGTATTTTTAATGCAATAGCGGCACTATCAATAGCGCCACAATATTGATGATCTTGATCAAAGGGTTAACAGCCGGGCCTGCGGTGTCTTTGTATGGGTCACCTACAGTATCGCCGGTGACTGCCGCTTTATGCGCATCCGAGCCTTTGCCACCATGATGACCATCTTCAATATACTTTTTGGCATTATCCCAGGCACCACCGCCGGTACACATGGAGATCGCCACAAACAGGCCGGTGACTATGGTGCCCATCAGCAGGCCACCGAGTGCCACCGGGCCCAGGCATAAGCCAACCAGTATAGGCGCCGCCACCGGCAGTAATGAAGGGATCATCATTTCCTTGATCGCCGCCGTGGTCAGCAGGTCAACCGCCTTGCCGTATTCCGGCTTGGCTGTGCCTTCCATAAGGCCTTTGATCTCGCGGAACTGGCGGCGTACTTCTTCCACCACACTGCCTGCAGCACGGCCGACCGCTTCCATCGCCATCGCCGCAAACAGAAAAGGGATCAGGCCGCCGATAAACAGGCCTATGATGACTTTGGGGTCGCTCAGGTCAAAACTGGCGGTGATGCCTGCACTTTCCAGCTTGTGCGTGTAATCGGCAAACAGCACCAGCGAGGCCAGGCCGGCAGAGCCGATCGCATAGCCTTTGGTCACCGCTTTAGTGGTGTTGCCGACGGCGTCTAACGGGTCGGTGACGTCACGCACGCTGCTGGGCAATTCCGCCATTTCGGCAATGCCACCGGCGTTGTCTGTGATCGGGCCATATGCATCCAGTGCCACGACTATGCCTGCCATACTCAGCATGGACATGGCGGCAATGGCGATACCATACAGGCCGGCCAGGTGAAACGAGACATAAATAGCCGCACATACAGAAAGCACCGGCAGCGCAGTAGATTTCATGGACACGCCTATGCCGGCGATGATATTGGTGGCATGGCCGGTGGTGGAGGCTTGTGCCACATGTTTGACCGGGGCGTAATCGGTGCCGGTGTAGTATTCGGTGATCCATACCAGTGCGGCGGTCAGTACCAGCCCGACGGCACAGGCCCCAAACAATGCCTGGCTGGTAACCGTCACTTCGCCGTGCGTGTAGCCTTGCGGAAAGGCATATTGCGTGACAAAGTAAAATGCGATCAGCGACAGCACCCCGGCGACAGCCAGTCCTTTATAGAGCGCAGGCATCACGTTCTTCATGCCGGGCGAGGCTTTGACAAAGAAACAGCCGATAATAGAGGCAACGATAGACACGGCGCCCAGCAACAATGGGTAAAGCACGCCATTGGCCCCGGCTTCAGCCGCCATCAGGCCGCCTAACACCATGGTGGCGATCAGGGTCACCGCATAGGTCTCAAACAGGTCGGCAGCCATGCCGGCACAGTCGCCGACGTTATCGCCTACATTGTCGGCGATCACCGCCGGGTTGCGCGGGTCATCTTCAGGAATGCCAGCTTCGACCTTGCCTACCAGGTCAGCCCCTACATCGGCGCCTTTGGTGAAGATGCCGCCACCCAGACGCGCGAAAATCGAGATCAGTGATGAACCGAACGCCAGGCCTATCAGCGGGTTCAGATCGGTGGCCTGTTCAGCACCCAGAAAAATATAGAAGCCGGTCACCCCTAGCAAGCCCAGCCCGACCACCAGCATGCCGGTAATGGCACCGCCCTTGAAGGCGACATCCAGAGCCGCGCCTATGCCATTGGTCGCTGCCTGCGCGGTGCGTACATTGGCTTTTACCGACACGTTCATACCGATAAAGCCGCAGGCACCAGACAGCACGGCGCCGACGACAAAGCCTATGGCGGTGTATAAGCCAAGAAAAAGTCCTATGAGAACAGCCAGAATGATGCCGACCAGGGCAATGGTTTTGTATTGCCTGGCCAGATAGGCGGCCGCGCCTTGTTGAATCGCCCCTGCAATCTCTTGCATGCGGGCGTTGCCTGCAGGTAAACCCGAAATCCACTTACTCATTACTACGCCATAAAGTACCGCTAAAACTGCTGCGCCTATGGCCAACATTAATGCGACTGACATGTGTTCTCCTGTTCCTGGTGAAACTGCGTTGAACGTAATGACTACTTGATACCTGTTACTCAAGTTGTAAAAGTTGAATCGTGAATGCTGGGCTGCGTATCCTTCAGGTAAATGATCAGTTGTAAATAAAGTGTAACAGGGTGGTGCATTATTGCACTATTTAAAGAATGCGCACAAGTAGAGTGCGCAGGGCGTGTCAGGCGCCGCAAGATGCCACTGCGGCAAGCCTTTTAATCGCGGGGAAAAGGCAGGGTCATGAATCGCGCTGGCGGTCGATAAAATGGCGTAAAGCTGCTTCAAGTGCCGGGTTTTCGATCTGGTCAGCGCAGGCTTGCAGCGTGTTCAACGCTTGGTCTGAAGGTGATTGGATACGTTTCTGCCTGGGTTTTGGCCTAGATTTTACTTGCACTTTGACCTTTATTGAGCTAAGGTTTAACCCTTTGATTTTCTGGGAATTTTGGCAAAAATCCCGGATTCTTTGTATCAGTCCGGTTTCTAGTAGCCGGATTTTGCTGGCGACTGCGCCTGATTGCGCGGCTACGGTGAGTATGCCGTTTTCTACCGCCAGCACCTGGGAAAGTTTTGAAAGTTCCGGGGCAACCGCAGACCACATTTGCTGTAATTGTTGACGATCGTAAGCTTCGTCTAATAACGGCTTGAGTTCTTGATGTTGTGTGAAGATCCGATTGATTTTTAACATGCGTGGGTTTTTGGTAGTGCGTGTTTAAAATTCGTGGTTGTCTAAAATGCGTGGTTGTCCGCAGAGTGCTTGAATATTGTACTACACCGGTTATTCTCACGGGCTACTCCTGTGGGCAATCGGTTAAAAGCGAGAGTTCGTGGCATGATTAATATCATTATTGTTTCAGAAAAAATGGCCAAGCCGAAAACGCTGGGTATCTTTGAAAGCCTGGGCGTGGTCCTGGCCCTGATACTGGTGCCTGTGGTGTTGACTTTGCTGTTCATCACCCCGCAACAAGTCATCAAGACCCAGGGTGTGAAAGCGATTTTACCGCCGCATTTAAGAGGCGCCATGCTTTCCACACAAAGTCACCTGGATGCCTATGCCAAGCAAATCGGCGAGTTACAGGCGCGTATCCTGCGCCTGGATGCGCAAAATCAGCGTTTATCCAAACTGGCAGGCATCAAAACCAGTGCCGAGCCTATCAATGAGCGTACTTCTGTCAATGAAGTCATAGGCCAGGGCGGGCCGTTGGTGAAAGATGCGCCGCTGTCTGAAGAAGACCTGAAAGCCACCATAGAGCAGATGTCGGCTGATCTTGATTTCCGTGATGAGTACCAGGGCAAGATAGAGGCTAAGTTATTGTTAAAGAGTGTGCTGCGCGAAATGCTGCCTAACAGCAGCCCGGTCGATGCGGCTTACAGCTCTTCCAGCTATGGCTGGCGTATAGATCCGCTGAGTGGCCACCGCGCCTTTCATGAGGGGCTGGATTTCCCGGCGGCTTCCGGCACACCTGTCTACGCTGCGGCTGACGGCATAGTGAGCACCGCCGTACAAACTTCTGATTACGGCAATTTATTGAAGATAGATCATGGTTCCGGGCTGGAAACGCGCTATGCGCACAACTCCAGATTGCTGGTCAAAGCCGGTGAACGGGTGACCAAAGGCCAGAAAGTGGCACTCATAGGCAGCACAGGCCGTTCTACCGGGCCGCATCTGCATTACGAGATACGCCTGAATGGCAACCCGCTAGACCCGCGGGAATACCTCAGGAACCATTCCTGACCGAATTCAGTTGCCGGCATGCAATAATCAAGACAATTCGCCTGTATATCTTATACAATCCTAGTTTATTTCTTATAACCCCGCTGCGGCGGATATCGGTGTGACTCATGTTAGCCTCGTTGTTTAAAAAATTCTTTGGTAGCCGTAATGACCGCCTGGTCAAACAATATCAGCAAACCGTCAAACAAATTAATGCGCTGGAGCCAGAGTTTCAGGCCTTGAGCGATGAGCAGTTGCGGGCAAAGACCGAAGAGTTCAAACAACGCTACACGCAGGGCGAGACGCTGGAGGATTTATTGCCGGAAGCGTTTGCCGTGGTGCGTGAGGGCAGCAAGCGCGCCCTGGGCATGCGTCATTTTGATGTGCAGCTGATAGGCGGCATGGTGCTGAATGCAGGCAAGATCGCCGAGATGCGCACTGGTGAAGGTAAAACGCTGGTAGCCACGCTGCCCACTTACCTGAATGCGCTGACCGGCAAAGGCGTGCATGTGGTCACCGTCAACGATTACCTGGCCAAGCGCGATGCCGAGTGGATGGGCAAGCTGTATAACTTTCTCGGCTTGAGCGTAGGCATCAATCTTTCGCAGATGCAGCATGATGCCAAGCAGCAGGCTTATGCTTCGGATATCACCTACGGTACCAATAACGAGTTCGGTTTCGACTACCTGCGCGATAATATGGTGTTCAGCAAGGAAGAGCGCGTACAGCGGCCTTTGCATTATGCGCTGGTGGATGAAGTTGACTCCATCCTGATCGATGAGGCGCGTACGCCACTGATCATTTCCGGCCAGGCCGAGCATAGCGTTGACCTGTATGGCGCGATCAATGAAGTCGCCAAGCAGCTGGTGCGCCAGACCGAAGAAGAAGGTGAAGGCGACTTCTGGGTAGATGAAAAAGCGCAAAGTGTGACCATGAGTGAAGCCGGGCATGAGCATGCGGAGCAATTGCTGGAACAAGCCGGCATGCTGCCTGCAGGTTCCAGTTTGTATGAGCCGGCCAATATTACGCTGGTGCATCATCTGTATGCTTCCTTGCGCGCGCAAAACCTTTATCACCGCGACCAGCACTATGTCGTACGCAATGATGAGATCGTGATCGTCGATGAGTTCTCCGGCCGTATGATGCCTGGCCGCCGCTGGTCAGATGGCCTGCATCAGGCAGTGGAAGCCAAAGAAGGCGTGGCTATCCAGAAAGAGAACCAGACGCTGGCTTCTATCACCTTCCAGAACTACTTCCGCATGTATCAGAAATTGAGCGGCATGACAGGTACGGCGGATACCGAAGCTTATGAATTCAACCAGATCTATGCGCTGGAAACCGTGGTCATCCCTACCCACAGGCCGGTGCAGCGTACCGATGCGATGGACAAGGTCTACCGCACCGGCATGGAGAAATATAAAGCGGTCATTGAAGATATCAAGCAATGTCAGGCCAAAGGCCAGCCAGTGCTGGTCGGTACTACTTCGATCGAGAACTCCGAGCTGATCTCGCAACTGCTCACGCAGGCCAAGCTGGAACATCAGGTACTCAACGCCAAACAGCATGAACGCGAAGCGACCATTGTCGCTGAAGCCGGTCGCCCTGGCATGATCACCATTGCCACCAATATGGCCGGTCGTGGTACTGACATTGTGCTGGGCGGTAACTCTGAAGGTGAGATCCACGCCATTAATGAGGATGCCAGTCTGAGTGATGCCGACAAGGCCAGCAAAGTCGCGCAGCTCAAGGCTGAATGGCAGCAACGCCACGATGCAGTGCTTGCCGCAGGCGGCTTGCATATCATAGGTACCGAGCGTCACGAATCACGTCGCGTCGATAACCAGTTGCGTGGCCGTTCTGGTCGCCAGGGCGATCCGGGCTCCAGCCGTTTTTACCTGTCACTTGAAGACCAGTTATTGCGTATCTTCTCCGGCGAGCGCGTGGCAGCGATCATGACGCGGCTCAATATGCCTGAAGGCGAGGCGATAGAGCATGCCATGGTCACGCGTGCGATTGAAAACGCACAGCGCAAGGTTGAAGGCCGCAACTTCGATATCCGCAAGCAATTGCTGGAATACGATGATGTATCAAATGATCAGCGTAAAGTGATCTACGAGCAACGCAACGAACTGCTGGAATCGGTAGATGTGGGGCAGACCATACGTGCCATGCGTGAAGACGTGGTCAACAGCCTGTTTGCTACGCATATTCCCCCTGGCAGTGTAGAAGAGCAATGGGATGTACCAGCGCTGGAAGTGGCGTTGCGTGAAGATGCCAACCTGACCCTGCCGGTCGCCGAGTGGCTGGAAGGCAACCCCGACCTGCATGCCGAAACCTTGCGTGACCGCATCGTCGAGGCGGCCAATGAGAGTTATGCGTCCAAGGAAGCCCTGGCTGGCAACGATAACATGCGCAATTTCGAGCGCGCGGTCATGCTGCAAAGCCTGGACAACCATTGGCGTGAGCATCTGGCGGCGCTGGATCACCTGCGTCAGGGCATACATCTGCGCTCATATGCGCAGAAGAATCCCAAGCAGGAATACAAACGCGAAGCATTCGAACTGTTTGAATCATTGCTGAATACAGTCAAAACTGAAGTCACTAAAATTACCATGCAAGTGCAAGTCCGCTCACGCGAAGAGCTGGAAGCCGAAGAGCGTCGCGCTGAAGAGGCATTGCGTGCTACCGATGTCGGCAATGTGCAATATCAGCACACCGACTATGACAATGCCCTGAGCAGTACTGGTAAGGCCGCCGCAGACAAACAGCCGTTGAACTTGCCGGAAGGCGTACGCGTGGGCCGTAATGAACCATGTCCATGTGGATCTGGTAAACGTTACAAGAATTGCCACGGTGCATTAAGTTAAATGCACCGGTTATAGAGCGCATTCAGTTAAATGCAACGATTGTTAAGAGTACATTGAGTTAACCGTACGAAAGGCTTGCAGTGTCTGATCAGACTATTATTCCCTCGCCCTGTATAGGCGTGTGCAGCATGGATGAAGGCAGTGGTTACTGTGAAGGGTGTTTTCGTACCCTGGAAGAGATCCGGCAGTGGTGGGACATGGACAACGCTGCCAAATCCGAAGTGATTAAAAAAGCAGCGGCGCGTGAGGCAGCAGTATTTGGCGATTAACGCCAGTTGATCTTTAACAGCACGCAACAAAAAAGCCGGCATAGCCGGCTTTTTTGTTTTACATGTTTATTATGTACTGTTCGCTATTTACAGATCTGCCATCGGATGATTACCCAGGGTAGATGTTTTGCTATCCAGCTGTGAAACCACCAGTTCTAACGAGGATTTCAGGTTTTTGAGAGCGTCCATCTCCATGGTCGCCAGCACCTGCGGCAGTATGCCATCTACAGGTTGCGGGGCTTTGGCGAGTATGGCATGCCCGGATGGTGTGACCAGTAAACCGACTTTACGCTGATCTTCAGTCAAACGCTGTTTTTTGACCAGTTGTTTCTTGACCAGCTTTTCAACCAGCAGGCTGCAGGTGGATTGATGTATGGAAAGATTCTCTGCCAATCTTGAGACGCCAAGTTCGGGATGCGTCGCGATCTCGTTTAACAGCCAAAGCTGCGAACCGGAAATACCGCAAGTTGATTCAATTTCCCGGAAATGCTGTCTCACCGCCCCAAAAATAATACGGAACTGTTTAAGTGCTTCTTTAGCTAGTGAATTCTGCATAATCAATATATTTCTAAATTCTTTGTTGACATTCTATCAGTTTCTTTAGAAAGAAATGAGCAACAAGCGCATGCGGACAGGAAAAAAACTTTCTGGATAATTATTGTTGCGTTAATTAGTTGGCTGAAAGTCGCCAGAAAAAGCGTACTTGAATTTTACCCGGCCTTGAGCCAGGGCGGTGCGCTGATGGGTATGGCTGCTATCAGCCACGGCAAAAAACAGTAAAGAAAGGATTGTTAATTGTTGTAAAAATACGACAAGCATTGATGGCTATGTATATTTATGGGCGATAGCCTGCTGCTGGTAGAGGCTGTATAGCAGCTGTAATCCGAATTCTGAAACGCTTTGCACCGATAAATGCGGCAGGCTTTCTTGCGCCAGTTGCACAAGATGCTGGCTGACAATGGCTGGTTGTGATTGTATGCGTTGCAATAAATCATAGCTGCTCGCATTGAGCTCGCTAAACGCGATGCTGAAATCCGCTTTTCTGTATACCAGCAAATAAGTTGGCGAGGCTGCCAGGTGTGCATGCTTTTTAGACAGCAGGTGCACCGCATAATCGTAGCTCAATAGCATGTGCGCCGCCGCTAGCTGCAAAACCGCTCCGGCCAGGTCGCTTGCCTGGTGGATATCCGTGACTGGCGATGCTGAGGGTGCTGCATCTGGCAGCTTAGCCAGATATAACTCCACCCATTCGTAATGGGCCAGCTGAAACGTGTAGGGCGGCAAGTCGTGTGTAGCCAGATCCAGCGTTTGCAGATAATCGACCAGCGCTTTGGGAATATCCGCGAATAACGGGCTGGTGAATCTATGATGCTGAAAGCATTGTCTCGCCAGCTGGTTGAAACGACGCTTGCCTAATATGGAAAGCAGCACCGGGAAGCAGGCGCTGATGCTGGCGGAAAAGTTGTTGAACACGATTTCGCGGTAAATAGCTATGCGCCTGGCATCCACCCCCTGCGGTTTGGGCTGTTGCGCAGGATTACGCAGGTGCGCATTAAACGCCGCCTGATATTGCTGAAACAGCGCTGGTTTCATCAGGCGACCCGGTTCACACTGTGTGGGGATGACTGAATCGCTTGTTGCTGCATGCGCTGGATAGTGTCGACTTCCTGCATCAGCTCTGCTAATGGCGGGATATGCGTGTCGCGTTCGAGCAGGGTGGGGAAGACGCCAAGCTTCTGGTAGGCATAGGCCAGTAGTTGCCACACCGGGTCTATAACGGCTGCGCCGTGCGTATCTACCAGTAAGTCGGATGCGACTTGCAGGTGGCCGGCGATATGGCCATAGACGATACGCTCGGCCGGCATCTGGTCAATAAAGCTGCAGGCATCAAAGCCGAAATTCACGCTGTTCACATACACATTATTGATATCCAGGTGCAGGTTACAGTCTGCTTCACTGAGCACGGCATTGATAAAGCTGCTTTCATCCATCTCGGAGATGGGCGCAGCCACATAGAACGAGGCATTCTCGACGGCTATCCTTTGCCCTAGGATATCCTGCGTCTGCCGTATGCGCTGCGCGACGTGATGCACCGCTTCTTCGGTGAACGGGATAGGCAGCAAGTCGTAGATATAGCCATTGGCGCTGTCACTGCAATAGCTTAAATGTTCGCTATACAGGGGGATTTCAAAGTCAGCCAGAAACTGTTTCACTTGCTGTAAAAAACCGACATTGAGCGGGTCGGGCCCGCCCAGCGACAAGCACAGACCATGGCAAACCATAGGGTAACGCTCGGCAAACCAGCGCAGGTCGGCAGCATATCTGCCACCGGCCGCTATCCAGTTCTCAGGGGCGATCTCTACAAACTGCAGATGCTCAAGCAGGGCCAGGCCATGATGCTGTTTGAGCGGCTGCATGAGCTCTCGTTTCAGCCCTAGCCCGGTACCCGCAATATCAGACAGCTGTGCCATGCTTTAAACAGCGTTAGCCATTATTTGCTGGCGTGGCAGGCGCCTTCTTTCATCTTCTCGGCCGAACAGCTGCCTTCTTTTGACTTGTCAGCCGCATCGGCGTCTGTTTTAGCCTTATCATGGTGATGGTTGCCATCTTTTGCTTTGTCTGCAGAACAATGACCTTCTTTGGATTTTTTCTTGTCTGCGCTGCACTTGCCATTGGCACATTTGCCTTCCTTGGCTTTTTCGGCATCTGCCACCTGATAGCCTTGGCCCAGGGTTTTCAGTTCAAACGGATTTTCTGCGGCTTGGGCGGCAGCGGCAGCCACAGATAAAGCAAGCGCACTGGAAATGGCAGCGATTTTATGGGTAGTCATATTGGTTTCCTTAATTAACAGTGATAAAAGTGGACTTGCCTGTGTGTAAAAACTAATCAGTGTTCAGCTGCATAGCGATGGCTACTGGCTATTGAAACACAACTTAAGTTGAGGGAGCAATGCCGGCGCGTTGCTCTATCAGTTGCAGATAATGCGCGGCATCCAGCCCGGTCTGGTTGCGTTGCGCCAGCCAGATGGTTTCTGCCAGGCATTCCAGCAGGGCATGCTGGGCTTCATGTTCTTCCTGGTAGCGCGTGCATAGTTTGCCATAGGCCTGCGTGATGCCGGTCGGCTGGTTGATGCTGATCTGCTCCTGGATAGACAGGTGCAGACTCATGTGCAGGAAGGGATTGGTCTCACCCATCTCAGGGTAATAGGCTTGCTGCAGATGCTGATCCGGCGCATCGAGGATGGCCTGGTATTCAGGGTGCAGATGCATGATGCCGACCGCCATTTTCTCAAGGTCGGTCAAACCCTGCTGTTGCCGGAACTTGGCCCAGGCATCAAAGAAAAACTGACGTACTTCATCGCGGCTGGGGTTGAATAAGGCCATGGTTAGCTTCCTGCCGGTGGTAACACCGGGTGTATCTGTTTATCACGATATTCACATAAATCGACTATGCAGCAGACCCCGCATTTAGGGCTGCGCGCAGTACAGGTATAACGGCCGTGCAAGATCAGCAAGTGGTGTGCGTCCTGCAAGAACTGCCGGGGTGTGCTGCTTAAAAAACGTTGTTCGACTTCAAGCACGGTTTTGCCAGTGGCCAGTTTGGTGCGATTGCCGACGCGAAACAAATGGGTATCGACGGCAATGGTCGGCTGACCAAACGCGGTGTTTAAAATCACATTGGCCGTTTTTCTACCCACACCCGCCAGCGCCTCCAGTGCTTCACGCTTGTCAGGTACTTGACCCTGGTGCAGGCTGATTAGTTGCATGCAGCATTTCAATACGTTTTGCGCCTTGGCATGGTACAGGCCTATGGTCTTGATATAGCTTTCCAGCCCCGCTATGCCTAGATCGACTATGGCTTGCGGTGTGTTGGCGGCCTTGAACAGTTTGCGCGTGGCGATATTGACGCCTTTATCTGTGGCCTGGGCTGACAGGATGACGGCGATCAGCAATTCAAACGTGCTGCTGTATTCCAGTTCTGTGGCCGGATGCGGGATGGCAATAGCCAGTCTTTCAAAAATGGCGAGTCTTTTTTGTGCATTCATAAAGGCAATATCAACAATCGCTGGCTTGCTGGCATGCAATCAAGCAGCTGGTAAATGGTAAGTCACTCATGGTCTTTTGCCGGGCGGGTGCTGGTTTTTAAGGCTTGCACCCGTGCCATGGCCGCTGCGATCGCTGCTTTCTTGATAGCGTCTGTGCCTGGTGCACTGGCTGTTTTAAGCCCGGCAGTCAGACTCTGTTTTTTCTGGCTGCCGCTTTGCGGCCGCGCCAGTTTTGCGCGTTCTTGCCGCTGCTGCCGCTGCAGATGGCGTTGCCGTGCCCGATCTGCAGCCTCGGCTGCATGTGCAGTTCCCGCTTGTGCGGCATCGGCGAATGTAGTTTCGGCAGGCGCAAGCGGTTGCATGATGATGCAATCGACCGGGCAGGGCGCCAGGCATAACTCACAGCCTGTGCATTCATGGCTGATCACCGTGTGCATCTGCCTGGAGGCACCCAGGATAGCATCCACCGGGCAGGCCTTGATACAGAGGGTGCAGCCTATGCAGCGTTGCTCATCTATCATGGCGATCGCTTTGGGCTTGGTGATGCCGTGCGCGGTGTTGAGCGGCAAATAGGGCAGGGCCAGCAGTTTTGCCAGCATGCGTATGCCGCTGTCGCCACCGGGAGGGCACTGGTTGATGTTGGCCTCTCCCCCGGCGATGGCGGCCGCGTATGGTTTGCAGCCAGGGTAGCCACATTGCTGGCATTGGGTTTGCGGCAGCAGCTGGTCTATACGTGCAACCAGGTCAGCGCGTTCAACCACAGCAGTGTGCTCAATACCCGGGCGCTGCTGGCCGCTGGCGTCTGTCATGGGCGCAATCGCATCATGGCTAAAAGGTTGCATGAAATCACACGCAAGCTGCGTTTCTCACCGTCAATTTTTCAAGATGGTTATTATAGCCGAATCCAGCGGGTGACATCGTCGATAGGCTTGTAGGAGTGGCGCAGCGTAAGGCCGATTTTGCCTGCTTTTTTGCGCGCAACACCGGCGGGCGGATTTATTGCTGCTGCTTGCCGTGCCTGAGGCGATACACTGCGCTAATGCAGCGCGCTTCTTTGGCGTTCAGGCGCATAATCAGTTAAAATAATCGCTTTATTATCGAATGGCAGAAGTATGTTAACGGGTAGTTTGGTGGCAATCGTTACCCCCATGTTTGAAGATGGTCGTCTGGATCTGGATGCGCTCAAGAAATTGATCGATTTTCATATAGACGCCGGGACAGACGGCATCGTGATCGTCGGCACCACCGGCGAGTCGCCGACTGTCGATGTGGATGAGCATTGTGTGCTGATCAAGACCACGGTTGAGCATGTTGCCAAACGCGTGCCGGTGATCGCCGGTACCGGGGCGAACTCGACTTCTGAGGCCATAGAACTGACGGCAAAAGCCAAGGCACTCGGGGCTGATGCCTGCTTGCTGGTGGCGCCTTACTACAACAAACCATCGCAAGAAGGCTTGTACCAGCATTTTAAAGCAGTGGCGACAGCCGTCGATATTCCGCAGATTCTTTATAATGTGCCTGGTCGCACCGGCTGTGACCTGACTAACGACACCGTTTTGCGCCTGGCGGCTGTGCCCAATATCGTCGGCATCAAAGACGCGACCGGCGGTATCGAACGTGGTACCGATCTGCTGTTGCGGGTGCCGGCTGATTTTGCCGTCTACAGCGGTGACGATGGCAGTGCACTGGCGTTGATGCTGCTGGGCGGCAAAGGCGTGATTTCTGTGACTGCCAATGTGGCCCCGCGCCTGATGCATGAAATGTGTGTTGCTGCACTCAAAGGCGATGTGGTGAATGCACGGGCGGCAAATGCCAAACTGTTTGCCTTGCATCAGAAATTGTTTGTAGAAGCTAATCCGATCCCGGTGAAATGGGTATTACAACAAATGGGAATGATTGCGGCTGGTATCCGTTTGCCACTGGTCAATCTTTCAACCCAATATCATGAAGTGCTGCGTCACGCCATGAAACAGGCGGAGATCGCATCTTAAATGAGGGAAATGAATTACATGAGTAATGTGTTTTTACAGCGTGCGCTGCTGATAGGTCTGGTTGTCGTGTTGGCTGGCTGCGATTCGATACCATTTTTGAATAACAGTTCTGATTACAAGGGCGCTGGCCGCTCCAAATCGCTGGAAGTTCCGCCAGACCTGACTTCGGTGCGCACCAGTGGCACTTATAACGTGCCTGGCAGCACCAGCTATTCTGCCTATAGCCAGAATCAGGAAGTGCAGGAGCAGAATGGCCCTGCGCCGGTACTGGCCGATATGAAGAACGTGCGCATGGTGAAAGCCGGTTCCCAGCGCTGGCTGGTGGTCAATGCGCCGCCGGAAAAGATCTGGCCTATCGTGCGTGATTTCTGGCTGGACCAGGGTTTTGCAGTCAAAGTCGAGAATCCTGAGGTCGGCGTGATTGAAACCGAGTGGTTGCAGTCAGATGCCATCAAACCTAAAGAAGATAACCGTGGCTACGGCGACAAGTTTGATGCCTGGCTGGATAAATTATCCGGTTTTGCCGACAGACGCAAATTCCGCACCCGGCTGGAGCGCGGTGAAAAAGAGGGCACGACCGAGATTTACATGACGCACAGGACTGTCGCCGGTGCGCCGGATGATGGCAAGAACTACGTGAATACCCAGCTGGGTAAGATAGATACGGGTTACCGTATCAATGCTGCAGACAACAAGGTGACCGCCGGCCAGGAGTTTGATGCCGACCTCGATGCCGAGTTGTTGCGCCGCATGATGGTCAAACTGGGCCTGGACGAACAGAAAGCCGATCAGGTCATTACCCAGGCCGCTTCTGACAAACATGCTGATGTGGTGAAAGAGCCGGACCAGAGTGTGACGCTGAAGCTGAACGAACCGTTTGATCGCGCCTGGCGTCGTGTCGGGCTGGCCCTGGACCGTATCGGTTTTGTCACTGAAGATAAAAACCGTTCTGAGGGTATCTTCTATGTGCGTTATGCAGACACCGATGCCGAAGACCCGATCAAGCAGAAAAAAGGCTTGCTGGAGCGCCTGAAGTTCTGGGGCAGTGACGATGACGACAAAGCCCAGGGCTCTGTTGAAAGCAAATCTGGAGATAAGACCAAGTTCTGGAAGGGCACTGCAGAAGGCGACAAAGCCAGCAAACAGTACCATATCCAGGTATTGGAGAATGCTGACGACACCACCGATGTGTATGTGTTGACGCCAGATAACAAGCGCAATACTTCAACCACGGCTAACCGCATTGTGTCACTGCTCTATGAACAGTTGAAATAAGCGGGGACTCGCGTGCGATTTGCATCGTTAGGCAGTGGCAGTGCAGGAAATGCCACTGTGGTGGAAGCCGGGGAGACCCGGCTTTTGCTTGACTGCGGGTTCAGTGTCAAAGAGACCGTGCTGCGCCTGAACCGGCTCGGCCTGCAGCCGGAGCAGCTGTCAGGGATCGTGATCACCCATGAACATGACGACCATGCGCGTGGGGCCTTCAAGCTGGCGGCGCGCTACCAGGTGCCGGTATGGACGACCTATGGCACTTATACCATGTGCCAGCGCTATCTGCCTGCGCAGCCGCTGACTGTGCATATCATAGACGCGCATACCAGGTTCGCCGTGCAGGAGATTGAAGTGATGCCTTATCCGGTACCCCATGATGCGCGGGAGCCGGCCCAGTTCGTGTTCGGCGACGGTGCGCGCAGATTTGGCGTATTGACTGATGTCGGCAGTGTGACGCCGCATATTGTGGCCATGCTGCAAGGCTGCGACGGCCTGCTGCTCGAATGTAATCATGATCTGGAGATGTTGCGCACCGGGCCGTATGCGCACTCGCTCAAGAAACGTGTAGGGGGCTGGCTGGGGCATCTGGATAACCAGAGCAGTGCCAAACTGCTGGCGCAACTGGATAACAGCAAGCTGAAACATTTAGTGGCGGCGCACCTGAGCGAAAAAAATAATACGCCTGCGTTGGCACAGCAGGCGTTAAGTGAAGTATTACAATGTGCAGCTGACTGGGTGCAAATCGCCAGTCAACAGCAGGGGCTGGACTGGCGAACTTTATAGGTCTTTGCTTGACCCGTCAGCGCTTGGGCAGGCAGGTGTTAATCCAGCACATGGATCTGTTCGGATAAACGTATCATGCGTTCCACCGGCGTCACCCAGACGATACCGTCGCCGATATTGCCGGTGTGGCCGACTTCTACTATGGTTTGCAAAACGCCTTCTACCAGCTCGTCCGGCACCACCATGTATAAATACACTTTAGGGCTGTAGTCGGTCAGCTCTTCGCGCACGCCTATGCTCGGCTTTTGCAAGTGGTGGCCGCAGCCTTCGACCTTGTTGACCGACATGCCAGGAAAGCCCTTGATATTACGCAGTGCCGAGCGGATCTTTGCTAGTCTGGCTGGTTGTATGACGGCTTTGATTTCTTTCATAAAATATCCTTTCGAGCGCTCAATCACTGGGCGGCATTATGCCTCGATCTTGCTTTCTTCAAACTTACGATACAGCGTAGGTACCACGATCAGAGTCAGCAGGGTGGAGGTGATCAGCCCGCCGATCACGACGATCGCCAGCGGACGTTGCACTTCAGCCCCGGGCCCGGTCGCAAACAGGAAAGGCACCAGACCCAGCATGGCAACGGTGGCTGTCATCATCACCGGCCTGAAACGCTGGGCGCATCCCTGCAGGATCGCATCCAGCTGGCTCTTGCCTTCATCTCGCAGGGTGCGGATATACGACACCAGCACCACCGCATTCAGCACGGCGATACCCCACAGCGCGATAAAGCCCACTGAAGCTGGCACCGACAGGTATTCGCCGGTGATGAACAAGGCGATGACGCCACCGATAGAGGCAAACGGCAATACCAGAATGATCATGGTGGCGAAACGCATGGACTGGAACAGTAAGAACAGCAGGAAGAAAATGGCTGCAATGGTCACCGGGACAATGATCATCAGGTGACCCATGGCGCGTTCCATGTTCTGGAACTGGCCGCCGTATTCCAGATAATAACCATCTGGTAATTGCAGCTTCTGGTCCAGCACCTGTTGCATCTCGGTCACAAAGCCACCCAGATCACGGTCTTTGACGTTCACGCCGATCACGATGCGGCGTTTGGCCAGTTCCCGGCTGATCTGCGCCGGGCCATCCTTGATCTCGATATCTGCCAGGTCATCCAGTGCTACGCGTGAGCCATTGGGAGAGGTCAGCATGATATTGCGTATGGCTTCCTCATCATTACGGAAAGATTCCGGGTAGCGGACTGCGGCAGAGAAACGACGTTGCCCCTCGAAGATCTCGGTGGCGATCTTGCCGCCGACCGCGGTTTCGATCACGTCATGCACATCTGCGGCATTGATACCGTGCCTGGCGATCGCTTGCCTATCAATGGTGATATTCAGGTATTGCTGCCCGGATACTTTTTCCACCTTGATCTCAGTCGCGCCTTGCACGGTGCCCGCTATCCTGGCGATCTCGTCTGCTTTCTGTTTCAGTGTGTCCAGGTCTTCACCAAAGATCTTCACCGCCACATCGGCACGCACGCCGGTCAGCAGTTCATCGACACGGTCAGAGATGGGTTGCGCCATGATGATCTGCACGCCAGGAATGTATTTCTCCAGCACTTCGCGCATTTTTTCGGCGATGTCGTCCTGGGTCCAGCCTGCCGGCCATTCTTCCCGCGGTTTCAGGCTGATGATAGGCGTAGACTCGTTTTGTGCCTGCGCATCCGCCGGGCTTTCGCCGCGGCCCAGGCCGGAGATGGCCGATTTCACGCCTGGCACCTGCTCCATGATCAGCTTCATGCCCTTGTTTTCCATCTTGATGGATTCTTCCAGCGAGATATTCGGCACGCGGTTGATACCAGGCACGATAGAACCTTCTTTCATTTCCGGGATAAACGACGTCCCCAGGAAAGGAAACAGGGCGATGGTGCCTATAAACAGCAGGGTGGAGGCGATGATGGTTTTTTTCTCGTTGTTGAGCACCCAGTTAAGGGCTTTCAGATAGGGGCGTTTGATCGCCTGGATGAACTTGGTATCTTCGCCGCTACCGCCTTTCAGCAGGTAAGAGCACAAGGCCGGTGTCATGGTCAGCGATAACACCAGCGACACGAACAGGGCGATGGCAATGGTGTACGCCAGCGGCGCGAACATCTTGCCTTCCATACCTTCCAGCGTCATCAGCGGTAAAAACACCAGGATGATGATGCCGACGCCGAATAACACCGGGGTGGCGACCTCGCTGGCTGCCTCCAGCACTACGCGGATCTTGCTCTCATCCTTGCGGTGACCCAGATGGTGAAAAGCGTTTTCTACCACCACCACCGAACCGTCGACCATCAGGCCGATGGCGATCGCCAGGCCGCCCAGTGACATCAGGTTGGCCGAAATGCCGTAGTGGTTCATCACCATAAAGGTGATCAAAGGCGTCAGTATCAAGGTGCCCACCACGATCACGCTGGAGCGTATGTCGCCCAGGAACAGGAACAGCACCACCACCACCAGGATAATGCCTTCGATCAGCACTTTGGTGACGGTGTGCAGCGCAGCGTCTACCAGCTCGCTACGGTCATAGTAGGGCACGATCTGCAGCCCATGTGGCAACATGCCCTTGCTGTTGATCTCTTCTACACGGGCTTTGATACGGCTGACTACTTCTTTGGCGTTACCACCACGCATCATGATGACGATACCGCCTACTGATTCGGTATCGCCGTTTTTAAGCACCACCCCGACCCGTACTTCATGGCCTATGGTTACTTCGGCGACATCACGGATATAGACCGGGATACCGTTCTCTTCCTTGAGCACCATATTGCGGATATCGTCCAGGTTCTGCACCAGGCCTACACCGCGTATCAGATACTGTTCGGCATGGTGTTGCAGAATGCCGCCGCCACTATTGGCATTGTTACGTGCCAGCGCGTCATACACATCTTTCAGCTTGATCGAGAAGTGCGTCATGCGGTCAGGGTTGACCAGCACCTGGTATTGCTTGACGTAGCCGCCCTGCGAGTTGATCTCAGCCACACCGGGGATACCGCGCAGCAAGGGGCGTACTACCCAGTCCTGTATCGCGCGACGTTCGGTCAGGTCAGCCTGGCTCAATGGTTTTTTGCCATCACCAGGTTTGTCCAGGGTGAACTGGTACACCTCGCCCAGGCCGGTTGATACCGGGCCCAGGATAGGCATCACGCCATCAGGCATGCGCTCCATCACTTCCATCAACCGTTCCATCACCAGTTGACGTGCGAAATACACATCAGTGCTATCGGTGAACACCAGTGTGATCAGTGACAAGGCGTTTTTATTCACCGAGCGCATTTCCACCAGGCCTGGCAAGCCAGTCATGGCGATCTCCAGCGGCACGGTGATAAAGCGTTCTACTTCTTCAGGTGATTTGCCTGTGGCCTGGGTGGCGATCAGTACTTGAACATTGGTAACGTCAGGGAAAGCATCCACTGACAGGTTTTTAACTGCGAACAAGCCGGCGAACACCAGTGCAACGGCAAGTACCAATACAATCAGGCGCTGCTTGAGCGCCCCTCGAATCATTGATTCAATCATGCTTTTACTCCATTTCCTTGCGCTTGCGCTCGTTGTTTACGTGGAAAGCGCCGTCCAGCACGATTTGATCACCAGGTTGCAAACCTTGTAATACCTCTTTCTGGCCGTCATAAGTACGGCCCAGGGTCACAGGTAAAAGCTTGTATTGTTTGGATTTCAGTGTTTGGGCGAAGACATGGTCTGCATTGTTCTCACGCACTACAGCGGTAGACGGGATAGCGATCACAGTTTCAGGCTTGGCTTCCAGCAGTATGGTGATCAGCATGTCAGGCTTCAGCAGCATTTTATTGTTGCTGATATTGGCGCGCGCCATCACCGTACGCGTGGCCGGGTTGACGATGTCACCGACAAAAGCCAGAGTGCCGGTCAGTTCTGCGTCATCCAGCGCCGGTACTTCGATGTTCAGAGACTGGCCTTCTTTAATATGCGCGATCTGCTGCTCAGGGATCTCTGCCACGGCCCACACATGCGACAGGTCGGCGATGACAAACAATTCTTCTGCCGGGGCGACGACTTGCCCCAACCTGGCCTTACGCGCGATCACAGTGCCGGTGATCTTGGAGTTGACCTGGCTGGTGGACATGCCACTGTTCTGCAAACCCAGCTTGGAGATGTTGTCAGGCGCCATACCCAGCACCAGTAACTGGTCACGCGCAGCGTTGACCTCGGCGTTGGCAGCATGCAGTTCGCCTTCGCGACGTTGCAGTTCGGCCTGGCTGATGACATCGGCTTCCAGCAACTGTTTGGCTCTATCGACCGCTTTGGTCTGCAGTTGCACCTGCTGGCTGGCCTTGATGTAATTCAGCTGAAACTGTGCGAGCTCGGTGCTCTTGATGGTCGCCAGGCGCTGGCCTGCCTTGACTTCATCGCCCAGGTTGACATCCAGTGTGCTGATACGGCCGGTGATCGAAGCGCCAGCCCTGGATTCGTACTGCTCATCGACCTGGATACGGCCGGGGATACGCAGGGTATCGACAAACTGTATCTCGCTGACCGCGCCGGTTTTGATAGTGGCTTCCAGTTCAGGGGTGAGTGCGACCAGGTTAGGGTCTATAACGGCTTTGGTTTCTGCGGCAGGTGCCGGTTTTTCGGAACACGCAGTGGACATCACCGCCAGTGCGACCGTGAATAAAGTTGAATATAAAATACGAGACATGACCATTCCCTTATGGTTGAACCAAATCCGAACCGATGAAACGTTCGATTTGCAATACACTGAAAAAATAATCGAATTTGGCAATCAGATAGTCACGCCTGACATCACGATTGACGCGTTGTGCATCGAGGAATTCCAGGATGCCGCGTTCTCCGAACTTATAAGCTGCTTCTGCACGGCTGAGTGTGGCTTCAGATTGTTGCAGCAAGCCATTTTCAAATACCTTAAGCTGGTTGCTGGCAATGACGTTGCGCTGGTAGGCACTATCAATTTCCTTGCGGAGCACCTGCTTTTGCAACCTGATGTTGGCATCTGCCTCATCTATGCCAGCCGCGGCTTGGGCAATCTGGCCATCACGCAGGTTCCAGACCGGCAATGGCACGACCACACCCACCCTGAACGTATTCAGGTCGGGGTCCTGAGTAAAGTCAGACTTTAATGTCAGGCCGGGGAAGCGCAAATCCTTCTCAAGTTTTAACTTGGCTTCTGCGCCGTCTTTGGCGGTGATCAGTTGCTGTAAATAAGGGTTGTTCTCGGCAGACTGGCGTAAGGTGTTGATGTCTGGCAAGGTGTTGATGACCGGTGGTTCAGGTTTGATCTCAAAGTCATCCGGCATATTGCCTATCATGCCGCGTAAGATGGCTTTGGCTTCATCAATGCGTGTTTGTGCACTGGCAAAATCCCGCTCGGCTACCAGTAATTCGGTATCGGCCTTGATCAGTTCATATCTGGCCGCTTCACCGACGTCTACTTTGCGTTTGATCTTGCTTTGAATCTCCCGCAATACTTTCAGGTTGGCACCAAACATTTCCAGTACTTGCTGACGAAGCTGCACCGTGAAATACGCCTGCTTGATCAGGTTGCGTAAATCGAAGCTGGTGGTTTTTATGCCTTTTTCGGCATAAGTCAGTTGCTGTTCAGCCAGTTCGCGGCGTGACGCGCGTGTGCCGGGAAATTCCAGTGGTTGTGAAACGGTGACGCCATAGTTTCTTTCGCTGGCGCCTGGTGTCGGTACACCACGGTACCTGGCCGGCCCTGCCATGAGTTCTAGATCAGGGTTAGCAAAAGATCTGGCAATGGTGATGCCAGCAATGGCAGCTTCAATCTGCGCTTGGCTGACAGCCATGGTCGGGTTTTCGGCGACGGCTTTATCCAGCAGGGTCTTCAGGTCAAACGTAGGTTCGGCAAACGCTATCGGCGATATCAGGCAAGACAAGCACAGTAGTCTGTACGCTTTTCGCCAGCGGGTATGACTTAACATAACAATCCTTCTCAGATGACTTTGCCTATCATGACATAGCCACCTTAATTAATAATTAAAATTACACTCTGACAGCCAGGCCGAAAGAGGGAGGATATTGCTAAGCGAGTTGCGGCGGCCGGTCTAGCCAGAAGGGGAAGAGGATACGGTAGTCAGGTAAGTTGTGTTCAGGCGCGTGATGGCTGGCCCGGCGTAAAGGATAACTAAAAGCCGGCAAGGGGATCTTGTCGACATCGACTTCAGGGACTTGCAGCATGTCGACAAAACCGATCACCTCTACAAAGTCCGCAGATAAGGCGTCATCAATCGGAGTGGAGAGAATCACCCCTAGGGTGCCGGTTTGTAGCAGCGGTGTTGTGTCTACCGGTTCGGCAGCAGTGGTCTGCAATGCGAACACCAGGCACAACAAATGTAGTAAATAAAAAAGTTTTTGCATGGACAAAATCAAGACTGAATGTGATTGCAAGTGACAACTAATCTTAGCAATTACCGTACCAGTGATGAATGTGTGTGTAACCTATTGATTTAAATGATTTAACCAGGCTGCTCGTAAATCGTGGTTTCGTATGACACAAGCTCTGCACCTTTAAAGTGCAAAACCACAGCGACATTATAGTGGATGTCGCTGTGGTCGCATAGTTGCTATCGGCCTAATCCGGGTAATCAGGCCGAAATGGTTTCTTCTTTAAAGTTAAGTTTTATCTGGTCATTCTCATCAATATCGATGTGCACCTGACCACCCTCGTTCAGGCGACCGAACAGTAACTCGTCGGCCAGTGCCTTGCGGATAGTATCCTGGATCAGACGTGCCATCGGCCGCGCACCCATCAACGGATCAAACCCTTTTCTGCCCAGGTAGGCCTTCAGCTCATCACTGAATGTGACATCGACTTTTTTCTCGTGCAACTGATCTTCCAGCTGCATGAGGAATTTGTCGACCACGCGCAGGATGATCTCCTGGTTGAGGGCACCAAACGAGACTGTCGCATCGAGACGGTTGCGGAACTCAGGGCTGAACAAGCGCTTGAGGTCAGCAGCCTCGTCAGTGACGTCTTTGCTGTTGGTAAAGCCTATGCTGGCTTTGGACAGGTTCTCGGCCCCGGCATTGGTGGTCATGATGATGGTCACATTGCGGAAATCCGCTTTGCGGCCATTGTTGTCGGTCAACGTGCCATGGTCCATCACTTGCAGCAGGATATTGAAGATATCCGGGTGCGCCTTTTCAATCTCGTCTAACAGCAACACGCAATATGGCTGCTTGGTCACGGCTTCAGTCAGCAGGCCGCCCTGGTCAAAGCCGACATAGCCCGGAGGCGCACCGATCAGACGCGAAACGGCGTGGCGTTCCATGTATTCGGACATGTCGAAGCGCAGCAACTCAATGCCCAGCACATAAGCCAGTTGTTTGGCGACTTCAGTCTTGCCGACACCGGTAGGGCCGGCAAACAGGAAGCTACCGATAGGTTTGTTACCGTTGCCCAGGCCGCTACGCGCCATTTTGACGGCTGAAGCCAGCACATCGATGGCTTTGTCCTGGCCAAATACCACTGCTTTCAGATCGCGTTCCAGCGTTTTTAAGGCGTTGCGGTCATCAGTAGAGATGTTTTTGGGCGGGATACGCGCGATCTTGGCAATGATATCTTCGATCTCTTTGTTACCAATGATCTTCTTCTGCTTGCTCTTGGGCAGGATACGTTGCGCCGCACCGGCTTCATCGATCACGTCGATCGCCTTGTCCGGCAGATGGCGGTCATTGATGTATTTCGCCGACAACTCGGCAGCGACTGTCAGCGCGCTGGCACTGTATTTGACGCTGTGATGCTCTTCAAACCTGGTTTTCAGGCCTTTGAGTATCTCTATGGTTTCGGCAACGCTAGGTTCAGCCACATCGATCTTCTGGAAGCGGCGTGACAGGGCGTGGTCTTTCTCAAAAATACCGCGGTATTCCTGGTAAGTGGTCGCGCCTATGCATTTGAGCGAGCCATTGGATAAGGCGGGTTTCAGCAGGTTGCTGGCATCCAGAGTGCCGCCACTGGCTGAGCCAGCGCCTATCAGGGTATGGATCTCGTCAATGAACAGGATCGCTTCGGGTTTTTCTGCCAGTTGCTTCATCACCGCTTTCAGGCGTTGCTCAAAATCACCACGGTATTTGGTACCGGCCAGCAGTGCGCCCATGTCTAAAGAATAGACGGTGGCATCTTGCAGCACTTCGGGGATCTCCCGGTTGACGATACGTGAGGCCAGGCCTTCGGCGATCGCGGTTTTACCCACGCCGGCTTCACCCACCAGCAGCGGGTTGTTTTTACGGCGGCGGCATAAGGTCTGGATGACGCGTTCCAGCTCCAGGCTACGGCCTATCAGCGGATCAATCTTGCCGGCGATTACTTGCGCGTTGAGGTTAAGCGTAAAGCTTTCCAGCGCGCCGGTAGAGACGCTCTCACCTTCGGTCTCCTGTTCGGTATTGCTCGCTTTAGGCTCGCTTTCCTGGATCTTGGCCACGCCGTGCGAAATAAAATTCACCACATCCAGGCGGGTCACGCCTTGCTGATGCAGGAAAAACACCGCATGCGAATCTTTCTCGCCATAAATGGCGACCAGCACGTTAGCGCCAGTCACTTCTTTTTTGCCGGAAGATTGTACGTGCAGCATGGCACGCTGGATCACGCGCTGAAAACCTAGCGTAGGTTGGGTATCAACCTCGTCAGTCCCCGCCACGGTGGGAGTGTGTTCTTCAATATATTGGGTAAGCTCGCCGCGCAGGGTATCGAATTTAGCCCCGCAAGCGCGTAACACTTCTGCGGCAGTTGGGTTATCCAACATAGCCAGTAACAGATGCTCAACTGTGATCAATTCGTGACGCTTTTGTCTCGCGTCCATAAAAGCCATGTGCAGGCTAACTTCAAGTTCTTGAGCAATCATGATGACTTTCCTTAATACACTACACTACAAAAATACACTAGGAAAAACGCTATGTTCACAGATGCTATTAATGTACACCAGTGCGCCTGTGTCTGTTTATTAATATCGTGCTTAAATGCAAAAATTTCAATGGTACGTTTGAGCTATCAGTCATTATTTGTGACATATTTTTATTTATGCTTGATCAGCGGTCATCTGCTGGGGGTGAGACTGAACTGGCTACCATCTTCATCAGCTATGCTATCACTGCCCGGGTCAGCTTGAAGCGCGGGAATGTCATACTATTCCCTCTATATTCTGTTGATGCAGCTTGCGCTGCTTAAGCGGCCTCAATCACACATTGCAAGGGGTGCTGTGCTTCCTGTGCAGATTCCAGCACCTGGTGCATTTTTGTTTCAGCGATGTCTTGCGGGTAAACACCACACACCCCGGCGCCCTCAGTATGTACTTTGAGCATGATTTGCGTGGCTTGTTCGCGAGATTTGTAAAAAAAACGCTCGATCACGGCGACGACGAACTCCATAGGGGTGTAGTCGTCGTTCAATAACAACACTTTATATAGTTCTGGAGGCTTAGGTTTGGCAACTTGTGGGTCCAGTGCCAAATCACCATCACGCTTGGGTCGTACCATAATTTTGCATACCTGATCTTAAGTTTATTTTGCGCTTTGTATGAAAAAATTCAAGTGCCAGATGGGGGGTAGATCAAAGATAAATCTTGACCAGCTTGACGATGCGATCCTGTGCGTCCACGATCTCCAGTCTGTGCTCACCGAGCTTGAAGCTGGTGTCTGGTTCCGGGATGTCTTCAAAATGCTCAAGAATCAAGCCATTCAAGGTACGTGGACCGTCAATCGGCAGGGAGAGTTTCAATTTTCGGTTAATGTCGCGTAACTGGCTGCTGCCATCGACCAGCCAGCTGCCATCTTCATTCTGCTGGAAATCCTTGGTGCGTTCAGGCGATTGGGTGGTGAATTCGCCTACCACTTCTTCCAGGATATCTTCCAGCGTCAGCAGCCCCCTGAATTCACCATATTCGTCCACGACCAGGGCGATGCGTTCATGATGTTTCTGGAATTGCTGCAGCTGCGTATACAGCGGTGTGCCAGACGGAATATAGTAAGGGGGGCTGATCGCCGCCTGCAACAAGTCTTTGGTCGGCACTCTGCCTATGTAAAAGTCACGCAATAATGGCAGTACCTTACGCACGTGGACGATGCCGACGATGTCCTCATGGTCACCTTGCCGGACCGGCAGTCTGGAATGGCGGCTATTGGCCAGCTGTTCCATGATCTGGTCTATAGGGTGGTCAAGGTCGACAAACTCTACCTGGGTATGCGCCGTCAGGACGTGATCGACCAGGATATCCTCGAGGTCCAGCAGGTTGAGCAGTATGGTGCGGTTTTGCGAGGGGATGTATTGGCCGGCGTCGCTGACTATACTGCGTAACTCTTCTGTGGTCACCGATTGTGCCTGGTCAAAGTTGACGCGCACCCCCAGCAGCTTAACGAATGCCTTGACGAACAGATTGACGAACCAGACCACGGGGTTGAATAACCAGATCAGGGGATAAAGTAAATAGCTGGTGGCGTAGGCGAGTTTTTCCGCATGTGCGGCGGCTATGACTTTAGGCGAGATCTCGCTGAATACCAGGATGGCAAAAGTAATGGCCAGCGAGCCCCACATCAGCACGTAATCGCCTTCGCCAAACAGCCGCTCCGAGATGATCACTTCCAGCGTCGACGAGCCTACGATACAAAAGGTGTTGCCAAGCAGGATGGCGCCCAGGGTTTTGTCGGTTTGAGCGAGCAGGCGGCTGGCGAGCTTGGCGCCGCGGTGGCCTTCTTTAACCATGTGCCGCATGCGGTAACGGTTGAGCGACATCAGGCTGGTCTCGGCGACAGAGAAAAATGCCGTGAGTGACAGTAGCAGAAGTAATAGGCCTATCTGCCAGCTTAAGGGAATATTGTCCAAGGGAGTGCAGCTGAAAACAAGAAGCCACTAGTGTAACCACCAGTGGCTAAAAATCCAAGGGAAACGCGTACTAAGTGGCTACGCGGGCGAATTGCTGTGTTGCGTGGTAATCGAAATCATCATGTACTACTTGTAGATTGCGGTTCTGCTTTCCGGGCGCCTTGCACTTCAATCGCTCGCTTATGACGAGTTTCCGTGAGTTGTGAGTGCTTAAGGTGCCAGTGCCGCTTCGTCTTCTTTCGATTTCTTTTCCGAGTCACCGATCAGGTTGGCGCGGCTCACACCCAGCCACATGGCGATCGGGCAGGCGACCAATACCGAGGAGTAGATACCGAATAAAATACCAATGGTCAGCGCCAGCGAAAAGTTATGCAGGGTCTCGCCACCAAAAAACAGCATGGAACAGACCATGGTCTGGGTCATCAGGTGGGTGATGATGGTACGTGACATGGTGCGGGTGATCGCGTTGTCTATCACCTGCACGGCAGACGCTTTACGCATTTTCTTGAAGTTTTCGCGCACACGGTCAAACACCACCACGGATTCATTCACCGAATAACCGAGCACCGCCAGAATGGCCGCCAGTACCGTCAGGTTGAACTCCCACTGGAAAAACGCAAAGAAACCGAGAATGATGATGACGTCATGCATGTTGGCGATGATCGCCGCCACCGCAAAGCGCCACTCGAAACGCAGCGCCAGGTAGCCCATGATGCCGGCACACACCAGCAGCAAAGCCAGGGCTCCGTTCTCGTAAAGCTCTTCACCCACTTGCGAACCCACTGATTCCACGCGGCGTATCTCGGCGCCACTATCTGCATTTTTCAGCGAGGTGGAGATTTTTTCTGACAGTTGCGCGATCGACAGTTCTTTTTTCACCGGCAGGCGGATCAGCACGTCCTGGCTGGAGCCAAAATTTTGCACCGTGACATCTTTAAGACCAGTCTGGTCTATGACTTCACGGATCTTGCTGATATCGGCCGTGGCCGGGTAGTGCACTTCCATCACCGTGCCGCCAGTAAAGTCCACACCGTAATGCAGGCCTCTGTGCATAAGGAAGAACACCGCCAATATAAAGGTGATCAGCGAGATCGAGGTGGTCAGACGCCCGTAACTCATAAACGGGATATCTTTTTTAATTCTGAATAATTCCATAATCTGTTCTCAAATAGGTTGTGACAGCGATCGCTAGTGCCTGGCCGGTTAACCGATAGGCAGACGCTCTATCTTGCGTCTGTAGCCGTACAACAGGTTGACGATGGCACGAGAGACCAGCACAGCGCTGAACATCGAAGTCATAATGCCCAGTACATGCACCACGGCAAAGCCCTTGATCGGGCCAGTACCAAACATAAACAGCGCCAGGCCGGCGATCAGTGTGGTGACGTTGGAGTCGAGTATGGTATCGAACGCGCGGTCGTAACCGGCATGGATACTGGCTTGCGGCGTGTTACCGTTACGCAGTTCTTCACGGATACGCTCGTTGATCAGCACGTTGGCGTCAATCGCCATACCCAACGCCAGCGCGATCGCCGCCAGGCCAGGCAGGGTCAGAGTCGCTTGCAGCATGGAAAGGATAGCCACCAGCAACAGCAAGTTGACACCCAAAGCCATCACCGAGACACCGCCGAACACCATGTAATAGAGGATCATCATCACCGCGATCGCGGCAAAACCCCACAGCGTAGAGTGCACGCCGCGCTTGATGTTTTCTTCACCCATGCTAGGGCCGACCGTACGTTCTTCAATGATTTCCATAGGCGCTGCCAGCGCACCTGCACGCAGCAGCAATGAGATATCAGTTGCTTCCTGCGCGTTGGCCATGCCGGAGATCTGCACACGACCGCCACCGATCTCTTCATTGATCACCGGGGCGGTGATCACTTCGGTGCTGCCTTTTTCAATCAGCAGGATCGCCATGCGTTTGCCGACGTTCTCGCGGGTCACGTTTTTGAAAATACCGGCGCCGCGGCCATCCAGGGTCACGTTGACCACAGAAGAACCGTTCTGGCCATTCACGCCAGGGCCGGCATCGGTGATACGGTCACCAGTCAGCACCACACTTTTCTTGACCAGTACCGGGCGTCCGTCACGGTCAAAATACAGTTCATCACCAAACGGTACCTGGCCGCTTTGCGCTTTTTGCAAAGTCGCCATATCGGCTTTTTCTTCATCCACCATGCGGATCTCAAGTGTCGCCGTGCGGCCCAGGATCTCCTTGGCTTTGGCGGTATCCTGCACGCCAGGCAATTGCACGACGATACGGTCTACACCTTGCTGTTGCACGATAGGCTCGGCCACACCCAGCTCGTTGATGCGGTTATGCAGGGTTTGCAGGTTTTGCTTGAGCGCAAATTCCTGAATACGCTTTTGCGCCATGGCACTCATGCTGGCGGTCAGGCTAAACTCTTTATCGCCGCCTGAGACCTTGTAGGTCAGGTCAGAGAAATCTTTTGCCAGCAGGTTGCGTGCCTTGGTCGCTTCAGCTTCAGACTCAAACTTGACCACCACTACCTGGCCCTGGCGTTCTATACCGTAGTAGTTGATTTTTTCTTTACGCAAAGACATACGGAAATCGCCAACAGTACTTTCGGCCGCCTTATCCAGCGCGGCTTTCATATCCACCTGCAGCAGAAAGTGCACGCCACCACGCAGATCCAGGCCCAGATACATAGGCTTGGCACCTATGCTTTGCAGCCAGTTTGGTGTTTGCGGCACCAGGTTGAGTGCCACGGTGTAGTCTTTGCCCAGGGTAGCCACCAGTTTGTCTTTTGCCAGCAGCTGGGTATCCGTATTGGCCAGGCGCACCTTCACGCCACTGGCGTCCAGAAACAGGCCATCAAAAGGGATGTTAGCCAGTTTTAAAGCGTCTTCCACTTTATGCAGCAGGCTCTCGTCTACCTTGAGAGAACTTTTGGCCGGACTGATCTGCACCGCTGGCGATTCACCAAAAAAGTTGGGGATGGTGTAAAGCAGACCAATGACAAAGACTGTGCCGATCAGCACGTATTTCCATAATGGATAACGGTTCATAGAAAACTCTTATACGGGATAAAGGACCGGAAAAAGGTCACTTGTAATTAAATGGACTTGATGGTGCCAGGCGGCAACAAAGTTTGTACGGTATGTTTTTGCACATTGACCACAGTACTGGCAGCGATCTCAATGCTGATAAAGCTGTCACCTACTTTAGTCACCTTGCCGACGATACCACCGGTGGTTGCCACTTCATCGCCGGCTTTCAATGCTTCCAGCATGGTTTTATGTTGTTTTGCCTGTTTGACTTGCGGACGGATCAGCATGAAATAGAACAGCACAAAAATCACTATCATGGGCACAAAGCTCATGATATCGCTGGTTGTTGCAGAGGCTGCATAGGCATTGCTGATCAACATATGTATTCTTCCTGAATCTATCTACGAAATAACACGCGATTTTAGCACAGGCAGGAGAAGAATAAACGTGAGGGTGAGTTGGGCGCGGTGAAGCTGGTGAAAACAGCTGTTTTTGGCAGCGGTGCTGAACTGGGTTCAGCTGTAATTGGTAGTGTGTTTTGCGCGACTTGATCCGGGGAGGCAGCGACATGGGGTGCTGTGCGTCTGGGAAAGGTGGAATGATGCGAAAGCCCGGCCTGTTAAAAAGACGTTATTCCGGCCCAGGCCGGAATAACGGGCAGTTGCCGTGTGTGCCTGCCCTGGAGAATGCAGCTCTGGAACAGGCGACTAGCGTTTCTCCGCGCGCTTGCTGGCAAACTCTGCCTTGAATGCATCAAACCTGTTTTCTTCAATTGCCGCACGCATGCCCTGCATCAGAAACTGATAGTAATGCAGATTATGAATAGTGTTTAAACGCGCACCCAGGATCTCGCCTATGCGGTATAAATGGTGCAGATAGCTGCGGCTGAAGTTGCGACAGGTATAGCATGCGCACTCGTCATCCAGAGGGCGCGTATCGGTTTTATAGGTGGCATTCTTGATTTTAACGTCGCCATATTGCGTGAACAGCCAGCCGTTGCGTGCATTTCTGGTGGGCATGACGCAATCAAACATATCAATGCCGTAGCTGACAGCATCCACCAGGTCTTCTGGCGTGCCTACACCCATCAGGTAACGCGGTTTGTCTTTTGGCATTTGCGGTGCGGTATGCGCCAGAATGCGTAGCATGTCTTCTTTAGGTTCGCCGACTGACAAGCCGCCGATCGCATAACCATCAAAGCCTATTTTTTCCAGGCCCTGGCGAGAGACATCGCGCAGGTCTTCAAACATGCCACCCTGGATGATGCCGAATAATGCGTTTTTCTGCGGGCTTGCCTGTGCCGGGTCTTCGTTTTTGCTGGCTTGCCCTAGCAGTTGCTGCACTTCACCCTCGCCGCCTGTTAAAGCCATGGCCTGCGGGATAGTCTGCGTTTGGTAGACATTGAATGCATCACGGCTGCGTTGCGCCCAGCGCAGGCTGAGCTCCATAGACTGGCGTGCTTCGTGGTGGGTGGCGGGGTAGGGCGTGCATTCGTCAAAGATCATGACGATGTCGCTATTGAGTACGCGCTGTATGCGCATGGACTCTTCCGGGGTCAGAAAGCAGCTGTCACCATTGATAGGTGATTTGAATTTGACGCCAGCCTCGCTGATCTTGCGCAGATCTCCCAGGCTCCATACCTGAAAGCCGCCCGAGTCTGTAAGTATCGGTTTTTCCCAGCCCATGAATTTATGCAGGCCCTGGTGTGCCGCCACCACTTCAAGCCCAGGGCGCAGCCACAGGTGAAAGGTATTGCCGAGGACGATATGCGCCTGGATCTCGTTCAGTTCCAGTGGCGACATGGCTTTGACAGTGCCGTAGGTGCCCACTGGCATAAACGCCGGCGTTTGTACTTCGCCATGAGGGAGGTGAACGGTGCCGCGTCTGGCGAGGCCATCAGTATTGTGTAGTGAAAACTGCATGAAATGGCGATAACTAGCTGAAATAAACGCGCATTTTATCACAGCACTATCATGCGCCCTATGATGCACCCGGTGCCTGTGTACTGGCTTTTGTATTGCCGGTTATATTGCCTGTATGCGCTTGCATTTTTTGTGATTGCCCGCAACAATGCACATATCTGCATTCTTGAACCCTCCTATGGCTGAACCACAAACCAGACTGTCGCGACGTGAAGAACATACCAGTTTGCGTCAGCGTGGCATTTATTTGCTGCCTAACCTATTCACCTCTGCCTCGCTGTTTGGTGGCTTTTATGCCATTGTGCAGGCGATGAACCAGCATTTTGAGCAGTCTGCGATCGCGATCTTTATCGCCATGGTGCTGGATGGGCTGGATGGCCGTGTAGCGCGCATGACCAATACCCAGAGTGCATTCGGCGCCGAATATGACAGCCTGGCGGATATGGTGTCATTTGGCGTGGCGCCTGCGCTGATCGTTTATGTGTGGGCCTTGCAACCTATGAATAAGCTGGGCTGGATCGCGGCCTTTATTTATTGTGCCTGTGCCGCCCTGCGCCTGGCTAGATTCAATACCAAGATCGATGACCCGTTTCAGGATAAACGCTATTTCCAGGGCTTGCCCAGCCCGGCGGCTGCGGCTTTGCTGGCGGGTTTTGTCTGGGTGTCTTACGAATACAATATCGATGGCCGCGAGATCTTTTTCGGCGCCGTGCAGGTAAAGTGGATCGCCTGGTGCCTGACGGTTTTTGCTGCAGGCTCTATGGTGTCTGACCTTAAATTCTACAGCGGCAAGGATATCAACCTGCGGCACTCGGTGCCTTTCGTGGCTATCCTGGCGGTGGTGCTGGCATTCGTGCTGATCTCGTACAGCCCGCCGGAAGTGCTGTTCAGCGTGGTGTTCGTTTATACCTTGTCTGGCTATTACTTATGGACGCGCGACCGCATGGCGGCACAAAATAAAACTTAAACCATGCCAATAAAAAACGCGCCAACCCTGGCGCGTTTTTTATTGGCGCACGAATCCCGCCGGACTGTTATAGTCAATTGTGGGGCAAGCAGGTAAAATTCCGGCTACCAGGTTAGGATACATTCATGGAACAAATTATTATTTTCGATACCACGTTGCGTGACGGCGAACAAAGCCCGGGTGCAGCGATGACCAAAGAAGAAAAGATCCGCATCGCGCGCCAGCTGGAAAAGCTGGGCGTAGACGTGATTGAGGCCGGCTTTGCTGCGGCCAGCCCAGGTGATTTCGATGCCATCTCTGAAATCGCCAAAGTGATTAAAACTTCCACCGTATGTTCACTGGCTCGCGCCAGTGAGAACGACGTGCGCCGTGCCGGCGAGGCGATCAGGCATGCGGCCAAAGGCCGTATCCACACTTTTATCGCCACCAGCAAGATCCATATGGTCAACAAGCTGCGCATGACCGAAGACCAGGTGGTCGAGCGTGCAGTGCAGGCAGTGAAATGGGCGCTTGAATACACCAAGGATGTCGAGTTTTCTGCCGAAGATGCCGTGCGTTCCGAGATTGATTTCCTGGTGCGTGTGTTTGAAGCCGTGATTGAAGCCGGTGCCAAAACCATCAATGTGCCAGATACAGTAGGCTACAGTATTCCTTCGGTGTGGGGCGAACGCATGGCCGAATTGATCAAGCGCGTCAAAGGCGCCGACAAGGTCATCTGGTCTACCCACTGCCACAATGACCTGGGCATGGCGGTAGCGAACTCGCTGTCAGCGGTGATGAACGGCGCACGCCAGGTCGAGTGTACTATCAATGGCCTGGGCGAGCGTGCCGGCAACGCCAGCCTGGAAGAGATCGTGATGGCGATCAAGACCCGCAGCGATATTTTCAACCTGAGCACGCGTATAGATACTACGCAGATCGTGCCGTCTTCCAAGCTGGTTTCCACCATTACCGGCTACCCGGTGCAACCCAACAAGGCGATCGTCGGTGCCAATGCGTTCGCGCATGAGTCTGGCATCCACCAGGATGGCGTGCTCAAGCACCGCGAGACATATGAGATCATGCGTGCCGAAGATGTGGGCTGGGGTGCCAATAAACTGACTCTGGGCAAATTGTCTGGCCGTAACGCTTTCCGTACCCGTTTGAAAGAACTGGGCATAGAGCTGGAAAGCGATGACGCACTGAACGCCGCCTTTGCCCGCTTTAAAGAGCTGGCCGATAAAAAGTCAGAGATCTTTGATGAGGATCTGCACGCGCTGGTCAATGATGAAGTGGTGCAGGACACCGCCGAACTGTTCAAACTGACTTACCTGCAAGTAGCCTCGCAAACCGGCGAGATCCCGCATGCGGTACTGACGCTGAACCGTGATGGCACCGAGCAACGCACGGAAGCCACTGGCGGTGGCCCGGTGGATGCGACGTTCAAGGCGATAGAGAACGTCGTCAACAGCGAGACCGAGTTGTTGCTTTATTCAGTCAACAATATCACCAGCGGTACCGATGCCCAGGGTGAAGTGACGGTACGCCTGGCCAAAGGCGGCCGGGTGGTCAACGGGCAGGGCGCAGATACCGATATCGTGGTGGCCTCTGCCAAAGCTTACCTGAATGCGCTTAACAAGCTTTATGCCAAGGCAGAAAAACTGAACCCCCAGGTAGAGTAGATTCAATCCGGGCAAAGCGTTAAACACACTTTAACCATGGCAGATCTGGCAGATTTTTCTGCAATCCGTGATTTATGCCTGGCCCGGGATCACCCTCAGGCTAAGTCGTCATATGCGGATCAGTGTGCCGCATATGCGCTGGTTTTCCATATGATTTTGCATGAATTGAAGGTAGGGGTATTGAATGCCGGCTAAGCATCGGTGGCTGTTGATCGTGAGTGCACTGACATGCACTTACCTTATCTGGGGTTCTACCTACCTCGCGATCAAATACGCCATTGAGAGTTTTCCGCCCTTTATCATGGTGGGCGTGCGCTTCACCGTCGCCGGCTCATTGCTGTATGTGATATTACGCGGCCTGGGGCATGCAGCACCTACGCTGGTGCAATGGCGCGGCGCAGCCCTGGTCGGGCTGTTGCTGCCGGTGCTGGGCAATGGCACGGTCACCCACGTGCAACTGCATGTCTCATCCAGTGTGGCGGCCCTGGCGATTGCTACAGCACCGATCTGGATGGCGATCTTCTCCAGCCTGTGGGGGCACAAGATCAGCCGTCGCGAGTGGCTGGGCATTGCCATAGGCCTAGTCGGGATACTGTTGTTAAACACCCGTGGCAGTTTGCAGGGTGACTGGCTGAGTGCGTTTTTACTGATGTTTGCTGCGGCCTCGTGGTCGCTGGGCTCGGTGTGGAGCAAGCATATGGCGATGCCTGCCGGCCTGATGGGTGCCGCCAGCCAGATGCTCTGTGGTGGCTTGATCGCGCTGCTATTCAGTGCCGCTTTTGGTGAGCAGTGGCCCACAGACATCACGGGGCGCTCCTGGGCAGCGATTGCCTTCCTCATCGTGCTCGGTTCCATGGTGGCGTTTTCTGCTTACCATTGGTTGCTGCACAATGTGCGGCCCATGGTGGCGAGCAGTAATACCTTTGTCAATCCGATAGTGGCATTTGTGGTCGGCGTTTTATTCGCCGCTGAGCAGATCCACGTCATGGAATATATCGCGCTGGCTGTGATTCTGGTCGGCGTGTTTCTGGTGCTGACGTCAACGACAGAAGCGGTGCCGGATGAAACGATTGTTTAATCATGTGATTTAAGAAAAGATATGAAGCAAAACCTGGCGTTATTTGATTTGGACAACACCCTGCTGGCGGGGGATAGTGACTATAATTGGAGCCTTTTTTTGATAGGTGAAGGCTTACTCGACGAGCAGACGCACAAAGCGCGCAACGAGCAGTTTTACCTGGATTATAAAAATGGCAACCTGGATATTTATGCCTTTCTGGCGTTTCAGTTACAGCCATTGTCGCAGCACCCAAAAGCTTTTCTGGATGAGCTGCACAAAAAATACCTGGCTGAGGTGATCCGCCCTATGATGACGCAAAAAGCACAGGCGCTGGTGGATAAGCACAAAGCCAATGGTGACCTGTGCATGGTGATTACTGCTACGAACAGTTTTGTCACCAAGCCTATCGCCACTGCCTATGGCATTGAACACCTGATAGGTACCGACCCTGAAGTGGTGAATGGTGAATTCACTGGCGGCGTGAGCGGTACGCCCAGTTTTCAGCAAGGTAAAGTGACGCGCCTGAATGAGTGGCTGGCCGCGCGTGGGCAAACCCTGGCAGACTTTGAGGTGAGCTATTTTTACAGCGATTCACACAATGATCTGCCACTGATGAAACTGGTCACCGACCCGGTTGCGGTAGATGCAGACCCTACCCTGACTAGCTATGCCACTGAACAAGGCTGGCCTATTATCAGCCTGCGTGATTGAACTCTCTTAGAGGCATATCGTTAGCGCATTGATGGCTGACGAGCTTCTTTCGCGTATACCATGTAAAAAAGCAGCGATATCGCTGCTTTTTTATTTAACACTGTTACCCTTTAGCGGTTTAACACCACATGCAGCACAAAGCGGCTACCTATATATGCCAGCAGCAACAGCACAAAGCCGATCAGCGTCCAGCGCGTGGCGGTTTTGCCGCGCCAGCCATATTTAAAGCGCCCAAACAGCAGCCAGGCGTAGATAAACCATGAAGCGATCGAAAAAACGGTTTTATGGTTGAGCTGCAAAGGCTTATCGAAGATCTCCTCACTGAACAGCATGCCGCTCACCAGGGTGATGGTGAGTAACACAAAGCCTATATGCAATACCCTGAATAACAAGGCATCCATCACCATCAGCGGCGGGAAACCAGGCAAAGCCAGCCAGCTGTTCTTCTGGTGCAATGCGCGCTCAGCCATGCGCATCAGGCAGGCGTGCAACGCGGCAAACGTAAACAGGCTATAAGCGACGATAGCGATCACGATATGCAGGCTGAACAGCGTCAGCCCTTCAGTGTTCACGTAATAATCTTTAATGGCAAAGGCGGGCATCAGCACAAACAAGGCCGCTGGCGGCAGCACAAACGCCTGCAAGCTGTGCAAGGCATGCTTGAGGTCGGCGATCCAGTAAATCAGCACCGTGAGCCACAAAATGGCAGACAGCGCGTAATACACCCCCAGGTTGAAGCCGCCGACAGCGAACATATCTCTATATAACAGCCAGCCATGCAGGATCACGCCCAGTGCCACCATGGCGCTATGCAGTTGAAACGACGCCTGCGTTTCACTGGCGGGCCTGTTTTGCCTGGCGATACGCCAGTAATCCATCGCAACTGCCGTATAGATAAATGCCACCACCAGGTAGGGAATAAGATGTTGAATCATGCGCCACATTATGGCAAAACTCGGCGTATTCGCCTAGCATGATGTAAAATCCCTACCTTATCCCAGACCTGTTTTAAAGAGAGTTTACCCATGTTGGAAAACCTGACCGGCCGCCTGCAAGGCGTGATTAAAAACCTGCGCGGCCAAGCACGTTTAACCGAAGACAACATTGCCGATGCCATGCGTGAAGTGCGCATGGCACTGCTGGAAGCCGATGTGGCGCTGCCGGTGGTGAAAGACTTTATCGCCCGTGTCAAAGAGCGCGCCAATGGCCGCGAAGTGCTGCAAAGCCTGACCCCGGGGCAAGCCGTGATAGAAGTAGTCAATGACGAACTCACCGAGCTAATGGGCAAAGCCAATGTCGGCCTCAACCTGGCGGCCGTACCACCAGTGGTCATTTTAATGGCAGGTCTGCAGGGTGCCGGTAAAACCACCACTTCCGGCAAACTGGCCAAACTGCTCAAAGAACAAAAGAAAAAAGTATTGCTGGCCAGTGCCGACGTTTACCGCCCGGCTGCGATCACCCAGCTACAGACCCTGGCAAAACAGCTGGATATCGATTGCTTCGACAGCAACCCCCAGCAAAAGCCGCTGGAGATCGCCGCCCAGGTCATGGAGCAAGCGAAAAAGAGCTACTACGATGTAGTGATCTTCGATACCGCAGGCCGCCTGGCGATCGATGAAGCCATGATGGCCGAGATCAAAGACCTGCATGCCTTGTTAAAACCGACCGAAACCCTGTTCGTGGTCGACGCCATGCAAGGCCAGGATGCCGTCAATACCGCCAAAGCCTTTGGCGAAGCCCTGCCGCTCACCGGCGTCATCGTCACCAAGCTGGATGGCGACTCACGTGGCGGTGCCGCCTTGTCCGTGCGCCATGTGACCGGCCAGCCGATCAAGTTTATCGGTGTCAGTGAAAAAGTAGATGGCCTAGAGCCTTTCCACCCTGACCGTATGGCCGGGCGTATCCTGGGCATGGGCGACGTGCTGAGCCTGATTGAAGAAGCGCATAAAAAAGTCGATCTGGACGAAGCGAAAAAAGTCGCCGACAAACTCAAGTCAGGCGCCAAGTTCGACCTCAACGATTTCAAATCGCAAATGCTGCAAATGCGCAAAATGGGCGGCATGGCCTCACTCATGGATAAGATGCCCTCGCAAATCGCCGGCATGGCGCAAAAAATCAATACCGATGACGTAGACAAATCACTGCGCCGCATCGAAGGTATTATCAACAGCATGACGCCAGATGAGCGCAGCAAGCCAGAACTCATCAAAGCCACACGCAAAAAGCGTATCGCAGCCGGTAGCGGCGTGCAGGTGCAAGACGTCAACCGCCTGCTGAACCAGTTTGAAGAAACGCAAAAGATGATGAAAATGTTCAGCAAAGGCGGCATGGCCAAGATGATGCGCGGCATGGGTGGCATGATGGGCGGTAAATTCCCGGGAATGTAAATCCACGAAAACGGGATTCTGTCAAAATAAACTTTTTATACAAAAAAGCAAAAACAGCATTGACCAATCCCCGTAAATCCCCCATAATCGCGTTCTTTCAAATTTGACGCAAAACAGCGCAGCAGACAAGAAAACATTGGGGTGTTAGCTCAGCTGGTAGAGCAGCGGACTTTTAATCCGTTTGTCGTGGGTTCGATCCCCGCACACCCTACCAAATAAATCAAAGGCCTATGAGAAATCATAGGCTTTTGTCATTTAGTGGCGTGACGTAAACGTGACGCAAAATCCACGACATTGGATTGTTGTTTCGATTCAATCCTAGAAGCTGCAACAGTTAACTGCTCAGTTGCAAACTTCGCATAGCGATCCACCATCGTTCGAGACTTCCAGCCGCCTAAGTCTTTCAACTCGTCGCAAGTCGTTCCCGCCTGACGATGCCAAGATGCCCAAGTGTGCCGCAGGTCATGAAAACGTAGATCGAATAATCCCGCTTTCTTTACTGCGGTATACCAAGCATGATTGGTAATCGCTCGTTTAATTGGTTGCCCCTGATAAGTAAACACGTATTGATCGTGATCGCCCAGCAGTTGTTCCAATACTTCGATTGCATCTGCATTCAGTGGTACGCCTCTCGGCGTTCCGTTTTTGGTCTTGTCTAGCCACGCAGTACCTCGATCAAGGTCTACACGTTTCCATTCAAGGCCTGTTATCTCCCTAGCTCGGCATCCAGTCGCTAAAGCAAACCGAATCATGGCGGCTAAGTGAGGAGGGGAGGCAGAGAGTAGTGCTTCTGCTTCTTCTCGTGTTAGCCAGCGATCGCGTTCCACTTCACCAGACAATAAACGGATTTTTGGTACAGTATCGATCCACTGCCATTCATCTCTGGCCATACGCAAAATTGCGCGTGTGACTGCCAAGTGTCGGTTAAGGGTTGCAACCTTATTGCCACGTTTCAATTCACCCTGCACGATATTCCAAATCATGTCGCCATTAACTTGGTTAAGCATCAAGTCGCCTAGGTATTCATCTAAACGCCGACAAATACCTACATAGCCCTTGATATCGCGTAGGGTGCCTTTAACAGCTAAAAACCGAACAACAGCTTCTTGCCATGATCTTTGGGGCTTGATTCCAAAATGATGCTCGCGATAACTATCCAATTTTATTTTGGAGAGTAATGCTTCTGCTTCGAATTTGTCCTCAGTCCCAGTGCTTTGACGTAGTCGATTGCCGTTAGGGAGCGTTGTATCAATCCACCAGAAGTTTGAATCATTTCTTCGGTAGATTCCTCGTGAGGTTTGTTGGTCCATAGTCCTGCCTTTCCAACCAGCCTCCGCTCGCGTTGTTTATATTCCTCTAACCACATATCCAAGTCAACTTTGTCATAGACTAATCGGCGACCAAGTTTTATAGAAGGAATGTGCAGTTCAGCTAAAAGCGTTAACCCTATTCCTAGGTAATAGGCAGCTTCTTTTTTGGACAAACAACGCTTATCGGGCAAAGGCAGGTTGGTCTCATTCATTGTTATTCACCATCCGATGCACGACGATATGCATTAGCCAGATAATCCAAGTCTTCTTCGACCATGTTGTTATTCATCGTATTAAACTGGCGAGCTTTGAACGCCACTTTGCCTGCAATGAGTTCATCAACAGGAATGCTCATACGGTCAGCGATTGCATAAATATGCCTACTGACTGACGATGTATATTTGATTAATGCTTCTTGATGGTCATCTATGCCATTAATAGCCATCCAAGTGGTTAATCCACTAAAGCCACGATCTAAGCAGGCTTCCTTAGATGGTGCTCTATCGTTCTTAAAGCGACTTTTGAGCGGTGAGTCATTACTATCCCAATCCACACTCGCTAAAGCCACCCATAGCGGATGAATAGGCCAGCGTGAGCGTGTCTGGTCTGCATCATTGGGGATAGTAAGCTTTAACCATTCAGTCGTTGCATATGACCACAAGCCGCCAAGGTTAGCTAAACATGCATCTAGTTGTTGAATCTCTTTCTGCTTTAGGAAGTCACGTTTGAATTGAAACTCCAATCGCCAGATAGGCTCGCCCACTTGATGGCCTGCTTGTTGCCATAATGGAATTAGATAGTTTTTACCGCTTTTGATAATCTCGGTCACTTTGTCATACAGACGCATGGCAATGACGCTCCCTAGGCCGACCGCCCAGCCGGTGAAGTGTCTATCTATGGAATAAGTATTAATTGCGCCAGCGTGAGTTACCCAAGCATCATTGCCCCATTCATCCATAGCCTGATGAGTAGAAAAATCTAAATACAGATCAATCCGACTCACATTGGCGACAGACTGCACAGCACCCAAATGACTCAGAATATCTCTTAAATGGGCTTCTACCTGTTCGGGTGTTTTGTATGTCAGGTATTCGCTTGAAATCTTCACATAAGCCATAGGCACGGCTTTCTTGGGGCGTGATAGGGATATCCTGAATGCGTTATCTTCCAAGACATATGCAAACATAGACGAACCCTTGTCTTTGACTTCAAACAAGTGATCCCCAATGCGATATTGTGCTTTAGCTTGTTCGATTGGGTTTTCTGATCGGGCTAATCGTTTCAGTTCAATTAACTTGGTGTCTACATCCTTAAAAACTTCGCCCTGATAAGACAAATAAAGACTATCTACACCATAGCGCAGATATTTAAGATCAAGACCATTAATGCTGTTATTGGTAGCTGTGTTACTAGGCACCGCTACCCCTTCGCCGTCTCCCGACGCCGCGCGCTTGCACGCGCCTCGCCCGTGATCCGGCGAAGGTAGGTTGTTATCTTGGGGATTATCCGTAGATTTGGACATACATAAATTCCTTTATCTCGGCAGCCATGCAATTCGCTTGCTGCAACGGATATGAAATTTATGCTTCAACAATAATTATGTATTCCATTCAAAATTGACGATTTCAGATGGTGGACTTTTGAGCCTTAAACTTCCTAGTGAATTCTGCGAGATTTTTTTCGGATGTACTTTGCGAGTCCGAGTAAATTTTTAACTCGTTAACGAATAATTGTTTCAATTCCTTATCAGATAAGTTCAGCGCATCTGCTTCATGGAGAACCTGAAGAATAAAACGCATTTTTTGATAGCTCTTTGATTCTCGAACTCCCAATTTACCAGACAGGGCTTTCTTAAACCTTCCAATAAAACTCGTATCATTACAGAGCACAGCAAAACTGAGCCTTTTGGCTGTTGTAGGGCATGCGGCCACTGAGGGGTCGATTTTTATTGCTTTGATCAATGCGGAGTCGGCAATCTCGCGACTATCACTTTCACGTGCAACCTTCACTAAATCATTTATGTAACAACCGTAAGTTGAAAGTGATTGAACAGATGCAATTAGCACATATGAAAATGACATTACACCAAGTGCAAACTTTCTAGAGTCCTCTGGATTTTCTTCAAGCTCCTCATTGAGATTGTTTATTAGTAAGTTAGCTATATTGGAGATTTTTCCTTGAGCTGTTGCTATTTGACCAATTTCTTTCAATTTATCAGAAATGCCAAATGTGTGTGTAAGTAGGCCTAAGCACTCTATAAAACTCAGCTCGTACATTGGTGCCCAAAAGGTATCCGGTAACTGTGACATACTGAATCCGTTAAGCTTTTGTGCGATGTCAGATTTAACCGATCCTAAATCATGGTCTAAAGTGTCAAAATGTCTCAATAAAAACCGTAATTCTTCAGGCGTGAATTTTGAGAAATTATTATTTGCTACAGTCATATGGGAACTTCAATAAAGCTAATTAGGTGGAAGGCAATAAATGAGCTTAGATAAAACTGAATATACCCCAGAGTGGGAGGATTACATACTTGACCGGGGTAAAACAGCAAGTTTTCTATCAAATCAATTTAATAATAAAATTGATTCTTGGTATTTGATTTTTTTTACGATGCTAAAATGATTACGAAGAATTAAAGAAAGCATTTATTTCAAGCTGGAGAGCTTACATAGAGCGACTGATGCTAAGTCTTAGTATGTGTACTGTATTTATAATATAAACGAATAACTAAACTAGTTTGCTGAGTGGGAGATAAGGGGAAGCTATGGAAAAAATGAAAACATATCTAAAAGGGCTGTCTTTTTGGGTGACTGGTTTCTTTTTCAATTTCTTATGGTTAGGAGTAGCACTTCTTCTCTACTCTATTATTCTGGATTTATATTATCAGAGGCCTACGCTTTTTACAGAAATTGTAATCAAACTTTTAGAGGGTGTTGGTACTTCAATATTGATTGCCTCGATATTCTCTTATGCTTCAACCACTTATGATTTTGTGGAGAAAATCAGACGATTGCTTGAAGATATAATTATTAAAAGAAACTTTTTGGGGAATATGGATCCTGAAAGTAAAAAAGAAGCATTGAAATCACTTATTCAACCGTCAGATAGTGAAATTAATAAGTATCCAAATATTGGAAATTATTACGGATACTTTATTAGTAAAACTTTAGAAATCGCTAAGCGTAGTGTTAGAAGCAACTATCAAATCAATGCCAGAGCATTTGTAGATAAGAAGAATAATCATATTGCAGTAGATGCCACCTACAGTTACCGAGCATACCCTTGTTCTGAAGGTTTTCAGGATATTATCGTCGGCTGGCAATTAGAAGGTATAAATAGTAATAGTTGTGAATTATTAACTATATGCACTCCTGATGGTCACAGAACTAAATTTGTTGAAGGCGATCTCGATTTTAAAGAGTTTAACGATGGTGGTGATATTTCTAAGAGGGCAACAATTCCAATTGCAGAGATTGGAAAAGGGCATGACTGTTTAGATGTAGAGCTTCGCGTAATTGAATATGGTAGCGTTAATTCATTTCTGTTTAGTTTTAAAGCTCTTCAACCCACTGATGGGTTCAAGTTACACCTTCATTGCGATGAGGATTTGTTCATAAAATCAAATGCCGTATTTGTTGTGGGAGCAAAGTATTATCTTGATGTGGACCCTAAGGGTAAATCCATCAACGTTACCTGTAACCAATGGATTAATGAAGGAACTGGAATATCAATTCTTATAGCATTGCCAGATCAGACAGAGTTGTCTGATGGAACTAACATTCCTGAACCAGTTGTAGAGGAGCTAGATGCAGCTAGTAGAGAGTTACCAATAGTTGAAGTTTTAATTAAACCAGACCAAGTTGCTGGTTAGTTAAAGTCTCAATTTGAATAGGAAATAAAAAATGCCAATCTTACTTGTAACGTATGATTTAAAAAATGAAGACTCACCCCAAAAATATGAAAATGTTTTGGGTGTCATTAAGAGCGAAAAGAATTGGGCAAAATTTTCTGAGTCTTGTTATGCCATGGACACTAACATGACCCCACACCAAGTCTATGCAAAAATTAAACCTTTTCTTGATGTTTATGACACTATCCTAATATTTAATGTGAAAGCACCTTATTTTGGACAGCACTCTAAAGATGTTATTGAGTGGGCTAGCCGAAAACTTGTTTAGAAATGCTGACGATTATTGGCGAGCGTAGGCGGTTAAATATCATTAATAATCAATAAATTAATGCAACTTTTAATCCGTTTGTCGTGGGTTCGATCCCCGCACACCCTACCAAAACACAAAAACGGCTCGCAGAAATGTGAGCCGTTTTTCTTTTCTCAATGCCTACCGGTGTTTCAGATTTCAGTATTCCGCTAATTTCAAAAAAAGTGGTTGAGTTTCAGAGTTCTATTTATTTTAGCGTTTGAGGCTGCTTTTATTTAAATGATTAGTAAACAATCCGACACACACTACGATCATGACTAAAAAGCTAATTAAGCAAATATAGAAAGCAAATCCATTCACGAATGCATATTGTCTTAATTGCTCTGGGTAAGAAATAACTGTCTCACCATCAACTTCCAATTCATACAAAAGGACTTTCGACGTCAGATGAAAGCCTGGGAACTCCTGCCAGCGCACTGTGGCATATTTACCTTCTAAAAACTTTCTATCTTTAGTTTTCAGACCGCAACCAAAACCATAGCTGTCAGTTAATTGACAACTCATCTCAAAGCGCTTTTTATCTTGCTTTAGATAGATTCTTGCTGCATATCTTGGATTGGGGATACCAAAATGTAACTGGCCCTTACTAACCTTCAAATTTCGATATTCTTGCGGATGATAAAAATGAGCATTTGACGCACTTAACATGAATGCGAAGAGGAGGAAACAAATGATTACTGAAGAAATTCGAATATATTTCATTTTTATATTTTTCTAATTTCGCCAAACTTACAGAGTGCTTTTTGAAGAGATTTCCCCACATCCTACCAAACATAAAAAGACGGCACGCAGAAATGTGAGCCGTTTTTCTTTTCAGCATTCCAGACTTCGATTTCTCAGCATTCCATCAAAATCACGGGCTTGGCTCTTTTTTATATCTACCCGTTTGGGCTAATCGCAGAGGAGTATGTTCCCTAGTTTCATTGTAAAAACCAAGTTACAATCTCCATCGCTTTTGTAATACTTATAACATTGGATACTCACAAATAACTAAAAGAAAGTACCGGCTATGCTCAACCCAATCTCTTTAAAAGCCTGTCTGGTTTCAGCTTCTGCACTTTTTATTTTCAGTCAAACTGCTCAGGCGACACTCACCAGCTACACTTCTGATGGTAAAGATTTAGTGTATAGCTCTATCAGCAATGTTACCTGGACGAAAGATGCCAATCTTCTTGGGAGCATGATCGCAACGCATGGTTACGATTATGTGGTTAATGCGATTATTAATGTTACTCCGACAGTGACATCACTACCTAGCTCCTCTTATGCACCAACTGGAAATTACACACTTAGCCAAGATGATTTTATTGACGGATATGTCAGCTGGTACGGTGCAGTAGCCTTTGTGAATTACTTAAACAGTATCCAATATGGTGGGAGTAGTCGTTGGCAATTACCTGCCGCTATGGTTTTAGAGAGTTCCAATTGTGTTCCGGATATCGGTTCTTCGGTTTGCGGATATGATGCTATTTTCCAAGGAAATGGAGCAGCTGCAGGGAATGAATTAGCAGAGCTATATTTTCATGAGCTTAGTGGCCAAAGCCGTCAGTTTATAAATGGAATGTTGTATCCCGGAACTGGTATGCCGCAAACGAATACATTTGATAATGAAGAATACAATCCTGCATTTGCGACTAGCACCGAAGTTGCTACCAATGGGAATTTAAATTACTACTTTGACACGCGTAATGGCATGCAACTTTCTTATTTAAAAGGTGGTGCTGATTTGTATTATGCTTGGGCAATCACTCCAGGATTTATAACTGCTGTACCAGAGCCAGGGAGCTTGGGAATGTTAATGGCTGGTTTAGGTATGATCCGTTTGATTCAAAGACGGAAGGGCAGGTAAAGAGTTTGTCGTGGTTGCTATCCCTGCACTCCCTACCAAAATATAAAAGACGGCTTGCAGAAATGTGAGCCGTTTATCTTTACCCTATACCGAATGTCGACTCAGAGTTATCTTAGGTTTAAATTCTTTCAAATTACTCATTCATCAATCCCAATGACGTGATATATTTAAATAAATATTAAAAATAAAATGAGTATTGAAAATGAAAAGATTATTAGTAATTGCATCAATTGTTTTTCTTAGTGGCTGCATGTATGCCATGACACCTAAAGAGGTAGTTGATAAGGGGCCATTAAGCACTTATACAAGCTCAAAAAGTAGTGGAGATATTGTTAAGTGCATCGCTCCTAAATGGGAAGAAACAAAAGATTTTGGGATTTTGCCCATAGTGAGTGCTCGTGAAACTGAATCTGGACACCGAGTTATTTTTTATGTTGCGGATGATGTTAAGTACGTTGTGGACATTGACAACAATAGCTCTGGCTCGAGGACTAAGTTGTACGTAGGAAGAACATCTTCTTATGGAGGCGACAAAAGAATTAAAGATGTTTCTGACTGCCAGTAGTTGGATTCATGAGTCAGAATCAAGTTTGCTCTACTAAAATATAAAAACGGCTTGCAGATATGTGAGCCGTTTTTTATTTCTCAATACCGAACGGCGACTCAGTATTCCTGATTTCAGTTTTCAATATTTCACTATTTTTGCGGTTTCAAGCTGCCCATTCCCGAAACCCATCCACCCGCCGGTTGCTAACCAGCCTGTAGGCACACGTCTTGAGCCATAGCCAAGCAATCAGGGGCTGGCTGATCCACGGTAATCCCGGTGACAATCGTTGGTCGTTATGTTGGCTCGGTGTGAGATACTCCCATCTACAAATAATAAACCCCCGATCAATGATGACCGAGGGTTTGTCATTCACCAGAATGAGGCGCTGGCTTGAAGAGTGGTTAATTGCCAGCGTTCCAGACGTGAGCCTGAGCTACCCACTTACCGTTGGCATCCTTTTTATAAACACTGGTCGTTATGCCACCGTAAGTTGTTGCAGTACCATCTTTTTCAGCACCACGGGCACTCCACTTTGCGACCTGATATAGCGTTTTGTCATCACCATCGACTGTGACTATCTCCAGTTTATGATTATTCAAACCTGCCTCAAAAAAACTTTTGAACAGCCCCTCAATCTCTGCGCGTCCATTTAGTGCCTTGCCGTTGCCAGGTGAAAGTACACCATTCTCAGCGTACAAACTGGCAAGTAACTTTGCATCTGAGTTGTTGAAAGCTTTATTCCAGCTATTGTTCAATGTCTCAATTGTTGCTTTTGCAGCTGAGTCTCCAGCAAATGCACTAGCAGTTGTTACTAAACTAAAGGCCATCAAAGCTAATGTGGATTTAATGATTGATTTCATGGGGGACTATCCTTTTAATGAAGTATTCGAAATACAAAAAACTAAGAAGCGAGTTAAGTACGTCGCTTAAAGTCACATCGCCCAAGCATCAAACCTAACTGGATTCGCAAGTGAATTCAGGGATATCAAACTGCCAAGGCCATGATTAGGTACATTATAGTTAGGCAGCTAATCAAATGCAATGATTTATATTTATGATTATTCTTTAATATTAAATACTTAAAAGGACTGTCCAACATCTGAAGCCAAAACTCACTCTTCTCAGTCCCAGTTCATGTCCCTAGTCAAGCGTCTTGAGCCATAGCCACGCAATTAGGAGTTGGTTGATGCAACAGTAATCCAGGTGGCAATCGTTGGCCGTAATGAAGGCTTAAGCTGCGAGTTGAGGTGGAAGTGATTTAGCATAAACACAAGATCCGACTTGAATTTCTGATTGCTGATTTTTATAAAAAAAACCCTCCATAAGGAGGGTGGGTCAGGATTAGGAGATCGACCTATGAAAGAATGAGATAGCTTAGAATGATTTTGAAACTGCAATCACCAAACGCTGGTTGACTGTTTTCCAGCTGGGGTCAGTATTACCGTATAGGTCATGCTCACCTTTCTTGATGTTTGTATCGTGGTAGCGCAAATCTACCAGGTAGCCAAACACTTTACGGTTAAGACCAACATTCCAATGCATCCAGTTCAAGTCTTGACGGCCATCGCCGTTGTAGTCGATTCTTGGGCCATCATTCTTGAACCACTGGTAACCAATGCCGCCTGATACGGTCACGCCATATGGAAGGCTGTAACTAGGGAGGAAGGCTACGTTATAGGAGCGTAAGCTTTTAACGCCAAACCAGTCTGAGATGGTTGGTGTAAACTCGGCTTTCAGATTCCACTTTCCATATTGCTTATCAACGTAGTTAAAAACTTCCGCATAGTTGTTATTGCTTGAACCCGGGTACATGTACTGGAATACCATGCCGTTATAGTTAATGCCGGTGCCAACTATGTCTTTAGTGCTGTACCCTATGTAAGGCCCCCATAAAGCATTGATACTGGAGTTGTTGTTTCTGGGGCCGTTGCCCGGGAATAAGTTGTTTGCGCTGTACAAACCAAGATATATGCCTGAAGTGTGAGTCCAGGTAATCGCACCTTTGATCGATGGGATCTTTCCATCTCTGGTTTCTGAGGTGCCCCGATACACGTAGTCAGAAGCGAGTTCAAGCCAGGTGGAAAATTTACCACCCAGAAATTCATCGCCATCAAGATAATCCGCGATGTCTATAGATTGCTTCGCGGCTTTTGAGGGGCCGTATTCGACCATCCCTTCTGCTGCACCACGTTCAGACGATTGTTCTGCAACTGCATTACTTAGCGCAAAGACAGGCAGCGCGACACAGATTAAACAGTTCATTGTATTTTTCATTTTGTTAACACCCCTTTATCAAATGACGCTTGAGAGATCACTGGACGACATGTTGAAGCTTCGGTTGGTACAGGACCAGCCATGCCATGCAGCTTTGGTAATTGCACGTAATCAACCGCTTTACTTACTGTCGGGAAAGTAAGGTTTATCGTCGCAGGCACATTCGTGCTATCGCCATTAACAGCACCTCTTTTTTTGTTATACGGATCTGTAAATTCGCCATATTTACCTGCTTGCATTTTGTATGTGATGGTTTGTGTCCCTTTGCCAGCGTTAGCCAGGTATTTATTCGGGTCATTCCAGTCACGACCATCCAGGTTGGTTGTGAACTTGATATCCACAAGTACGGCATCGCACAGTGGGGTGACCTCCTCATATTGCGTTGGCCAGCCTGACCCCCCGGATACGTTTGGATAACGTCCCCAATCGCCACCTTTTAATGGGCAAGCGCCGCCGGCACCATATGAAGCTCTATCCGGGTGGTGAACGCCATAGATAGGTAATCCAACTGCTTTCGAAAGGCTGCCGTCGTTTAACCAGAACCTTGGTTGTGCAGTGACCTCTGTCTTCACTTCTGCTGGATTGATCCGGGTTTTGATCGATTCGTAGTAAGGGCCATCAGGTCTTAGGTAACGAAAATCCTGATTGTCTTCGTTATCAAAAATGGTCATTACAAACAGATATGGACGATTGAAGAAGTTTCTCTCTACTACATAAAACTCAGCTTTAGTTTTATTCGCATTGATTGCTTCCCACTTGGCATGCAATTGATCCTTGCCTTCTTGTCCCACGTTTACCCAGGCATTGGCATCAGAAAATTGATTTAATCTGAGTACTTTTGAGTAGTTCTCTTTCACATCCAGGCCAGCACGTTTTCCGAGGGGCCCGATTTTGTTGGCCCCTTCCTGGACGAATGCAAAGCTCATGGCCTGTTGGGCATAGGGGTAATCATTTTCAGACATCGTGCAATACCATGTGGGCAAGTCTATAGGTGCGTGATTCGTGTACTTGCCCTGGTATTTGGGGTGGGTGATTGGCAAGTCGACGTAATTCAATGTGCCATCGGCCGCCAGATTCTGATCTGGATATTTGTAACCATCCCAACTCTCATCGGGCAATTTTGCTGCATATTTCTCATTGATCGTTTTCTGATTCTGAGCAGCCATCAAGTCACTACCAGCTGCTAATCCTTTTTGACCTTTTTTAAGGTATTCCCTGACAAAGCCAGCCTCTTGGGCACGCCATAATCCATGCTTGCCTTCACCTATCATGGTGAAAACCTGCTCGGTCACGTTGACGAACCTGTATGTAGAGTTCGTATTCATGTAGCCGGAATAAACCGGCAAATGTGGGATGCCCGAGTGCGTTTTATTTGGCCTGCCCACGCCTAGCACTTTTTCCATCTTGTCACCGGGGGCTATGTTTTGGTCGCTGGTATAAAAAAATGGGTCTCCGTTAGTTAAGTCCTGAAGGTTGACTCCTCCACCTGCATTGACATGGCTTTCGCCAATGACACCAATGCAGAAGGAGAACGCCGCCGCTAAATTTTGCTTTCTCTTACTCATTTCTATTCATCTCCTGATCGATTTATCTTTAAGTGAATGAGTTAAGAGTTAAAACAATTTTCGTTGGCCGCAAGCCCAGGCTAATCCTGCAGATTTGGTTGAGAAAGTGATTTTTGCGCCTTTTGGAAAGAACAAAACGTCACCTTTTTTGCCTTCAACTGTTTGCTTTCCATCGTTAAACAGGATGGATCCGCTGATCACATACTTAATGTCGTCATAGTCGTATGTGTAAACCAATGGATTGCCTTTATCGATGCGGAATAAGCCACATGAAAGTGGTGCTTGTGGATCGCCAGATCCAACAACGTCATCAAAATAAGCATTCACTCCCTGCTCTAATTGCGTCTTCACAGGCATTTTTCCTGCGTTTTTGAAGTACTTCAGTTGTTTGTCTTCTTGCTTGACGTCACCGCCATGCGCAAAACTGCTTGCCGTTATGCCCAAGCCGCATGTGACTATTAATGCATTGATTAATAGAGTTTTTTTCATCATATCTCTGCCTTTTTAAAGTGAATAAAATGCAATTACCACTAAGAAATAACTGCAATAAGTCTGGTTTTAACCCTGACAGCCGCATTTATAGGCTCAAAGAAATTACTTGTCAAGTTATAAATTACGTGTAAAGTAACAACTGTTGTTTTGAAATTGCGTTTGAGCTGCGTGTTAAGATTTGATCTGACTCTATAAAGGCAATGCGTAAAGCCTTTTAACCACCATATTTTTTGGGTATTTGCATGAAAAAAAATGGATTTTCAGATCGCTTAAAAGCGCTTATTGATCAAAAGAAACTGACCCTGGCACAGGTTGCCCAGGCTACCGGGACGACAGCTACGTCTGTACACCGATGGACCAAAGGAGGGGAGATCGAGTATGAGAACCTGTTGGCGCTCGCAAGCTTTTTGGAGGTTAACTGGATATGGTTGCGCTACGGAGATGAGGCGATCCATTCAGCAAGCGGCTCATTAGCCAGTAACGTCGCCGAGACTGATCTTAGAAGAGACTATTTAGATCAGATCATGGCAAATGAAAACAGAATGAAGACTGCGCTGGAGATGGCACAGATTGTGAACTGGGAATGGAATACGATTACCGGCACGTTCAACTTCTCGGCGAATGCTGAGACTGAATTTGGATGCAAACCAGAGACAATCAGATCTACCTTTGCACCGTTTGCAGATCTGCCGTTAGAGAAGTTGCTGGAACTGTTTGGCGACCAGCAAAGTTATTTCTGGGACTTTAAGTTAAAGAATACTGAGAAAGGTTTTAACTGGTTCTCTTCAAGAGCTAAATTGATCGTTGATACGCAGAATGTGCCCATTCAGATCATTGGCGTGACTACCAATATTAACGAACGTAAGCATGCTGAGTTTGCTTTGGAGCGCAGTGAATATACCTTGCGAAAGATTATTGAAACTATTCCTGTCGGACTTTGGGCTGCCGATGAGAATGGCGTCATCAATCTGGCAAACCCGGAAGTAGTCCGTATCTGGGGCGGTGCAAAATATGTAGGCTTGGATAATTATGGCTTATACAAGGGAACATGGGAAAAGAATGGTGAAGCGCTCACCAAAGACGACTGGACGCTAGCCAGAGCGGTGAAAACAGGAGAGGTCAGTGAAGCAGAGGTTGTGAACATTGAGGCATTTGACGGTGCAAACAGAAGCATCATCATGTATGCGACACCATTATTGAATAACGATAACGAGATCATAGGTGCTATCGAGGTCAACCAGGACATTACCGAGTTTAAGTTGACCGAAAGAGAGTTAAGAAAAAGTTACGAGGAGTTGCAATTAATTTATGAGCAAGGCTCGTTTGGCGTACTTGCTTTTAACCAAACTGGTATTCAGCGTATCAATGAGCATCTGGCCACTCTGGCCAATGTGCAGCGCGAGTCGGTTAAAGAGTCGCCTTTATCCTCGCTATTTGACACTGACACAGTACGGCAGATCCTTGAGGTGAATGCCGAAGGCAATGCAGCAAGACTGGATGGGAAGTTACTGATTAATATTGCTGATGGTGTGAAAGAGAAGTCCGTGAATATGCAGTTAATAAGTTCGGTATCTCAAGATCAGCATTTGTCATTAATACTAGTGTTTACATGATGATGTAGCAAGGGGGCCAAGTGCAGGTAAACCATAAACGAATCACCCAGAGTTGGTTTCTGATAAATGGGTTTATTACACTGTTCCCTCCGCTTTATTTGCTGCTAGACGAGAAAATACGTGTCGTCGGATTGCCGGTGACTCTGTTCTATTTTCTTGTTGTCAGTGCCTCGTGTGGATTGAGCATCATCTACACAAACGCAGTTGAAAGAAGGTGATCAATGATTATTACCTTCGGCACGCTTCTAGTAGCCCTCGTGTTTCTCGTTTGTATATTGCAACGCATAGGCGTTGAATCATTCAGCTTCTCCAATTACGTCATCGGTAATCGAACATTTGGTAGCAAATACCAGACAATGTCACTCCTGAATACCTGGTACCCCGGCGCAATGTTTACCGCCTGGGGCAGCATGGCTGTTACAAATGGAGTGATGGCATTTTATGTATTGAATTACAGTCTATTGACGCTGATATTAATGTACGTGATGGCTAAGCCAGTGTGGACATGGGGCAAGGCGCATGATTTAAAAACGCAGCCAGATTTCTTTGCCCTCAGATACCACTCAAACAAGATCTGTATTGTGACCGCCATTATTGGCATCATTTCCGGAATCCCCATGCTGGTATTGAGCATGCAGGCACTGGGTGAGATTTTTAAGTTTCTTTCACTGGGGCATTTAACATTCTCTCAATCCGTATTTGTCGGCGTGATTGTGATTGCCACCCGCCAATTTTGGACAATAAAAATCGGGATGAAAGGGATCATCATTTCCGACTTTTACCAGGGCGTAGTGGCTTATATATTTGGCACTGCCATGTTGCTTGGATTGACCGGGTGGTTGGTCTTTTCGAAAAATATTGGGTGGGATGCTTTACCGGCATCTCATTTCCACTTGCCTCACATAGGTGACGAACATGGCCCATTGTATTTGTTCAGTATCGTGCTAACAGGTACGCTGGGCGGGTGGTGCTGGCCATATATCTTTATAAGGTTATTCACGGCAAAAGATGTAGCCACAATCAAAAAATCAGCAGCCCAAACTGTTCCAATCTCTTTTACCTTCGCTACCTCACTGTTAATGTTTTGCATACTGGCTTCTGGCTTGCCTGAGGTGGTGAAAGATCCTGCAGGCGTATGGTTTATCGTTGCAGAACAAGCTGGGGGATATTTCTTGTTGGGCATCGCCGGTGTCGTGGTTCTGGCGGCGTCTATGGGGCATATTGATGGGCATATTCAGGCGACAGGCGCTCAGATAGCCAACGACATATTTAAGAGCTTTGGTGTTAAATCTTCTGGCAGCCTGATCATCATTTCAAAAATATTCATGTTTATTATCACACTGGGTTGTTCCTGGTTAGCCTGTCTGGAGTTACCTTCGTTATTTTCACTGGCGGTATTGTCCTATCAGGGCATTATTCAATTGTCAGTCCCCCAGTTTCTAGGGATTTTCTGGAAGCGTGGCAACAAATATGCGGCTGTATACAGCATGAGTTTTGGATTTCTGCTGGCAACTATACTGGAAGTCTATTATGCAGATGTCTTGCCACTTGGGCTGACTTCAGGAGTGATCGCATTACCTTTTAATGTGATCGTCTACGTTTTACTGAGTTATGCGATTCCTCAAACTGCAGACGAGAAATCCAGATTGAATAAATTATTTAGCTTTCAATTAAATGCACAACATCATTGAATGGATCAGGCTGAAATGAGTGAGGCCAGGTTTGATGCAAAATAGCTTTGATCGGTTTTCCTTTTTTAGATGCCGCACTTGGAGACAGACCTTCATATGTTTAAGCTTTCTGAATATGAATCTTTTATTGCTACTACCCAAAAGGACTAATGCACCGCTATAAAAATATACTAATATGACGACGAATGTAGAGACTGTGTCAGAAGAACAAAGTCAAACTTCTGATTAGGATTTTTAATTTATTTCTTTGGATAACAATAAAAATGAAACTAACTTCGTTTAAAGCTTCTAGAGCCATGTTGCTCTTGGGTTTAACTCTGTCAATGAATATAGCGCACGCTGCTTTAATCACTGATCCAGTGATCTCTTCAGGGGTAGCCAACTTAAATTTTGATGCGTACCCCGATCAGGAATTTACGTTGGGGCCAGTCGCACTGACTGCTTCAAATGGATCAAACGTCATTTTTACTGCTACTCAACCATTTGGAGTGGCCGGTTTTTCTTCAGTGATATACGGCTTGGGTGAAAATGGAGTGTGGTCTAATCCTAGCCAGGGTGGTTACACTTTCGCTGCGATAAACGGCGACGAAGAGGGTGGGCTAAATTCAACTTTACGCTTTACGTTTCAGGCAGGTCCCGTTTCAATGGTGGGCGGGATCATGAATTATGTGTTCATTAGTGGCGACAATCCTTATTACGACCCGGAAATCTTCTCAATAAAAGCACTAGACATCAATGGACAAGTCCTTGAGTCATACAAGCTTGAAAGTGATGCGCCTATCCGTACTACTGATCAGATCAATAGCGGGGCTTTTAGAGGGATCAGTCGCACTCAGGCTGATATCTATTCATTTGAGATCCAGGGTGGGGGCGTTCTTAGAAATCTTCAGTTTTCAGCACCCATTGCTATTGTCCCGGAACCCAATGCCTATGCTTTGTTTATGTTTGGTTTAGCGTTCATTGCATATAGAAAGTCCAAAAACGCTAGTTAACGTTATACTCACAATAGGGTGGTTGTATAGGGGCGCAAATTAGCCCCTGTTATGTTTTAACTCGTGTGCCCTGAGTTTGACCCCCGCAAACCCTGCCAAATATAAAAAAAGACGGCTTGCAGAAATGTAAGCCGTCTTTTTTTCAGTCTGCCAACGTTCAGTTTTTCGCTAATTCCAGTAACAGCGGTTCTTGCCGACTCCCAGTTGGGCGGTTAATCAGCCCTCGCCACGTTTAACTTTTTCTTCATATTCTTCTAGATTAACAATCCCTTGTCGCTCGGCAAGTATCTTCTCCTCGGGCTTGATGGCGTCCTGCACAATGTCCAGGCGTTTCCAGGTTGGGATAGGCGTAATCTCACACACTTCCGGGACATATTTAGACGCCTCAAGTTTTTTGTACTTGTGAATGTAGCGTGGACAGTTGATCCATATCTTGGTCACCTCAACAAAAATCAAATGTTGGGCTTCTGGATAATCAGCCATCAGCGCATGCTCCCGAACAAGACGAGCATTCCCTTGTACTCTGATGCGATGCGGAGTTTCAAAATCTATAAAAAGCATGCCGATTTTGGATTTGGCCACAATATTTCCGACTGAATAAAACATGCCATTGCCGTCATAGCCTGGAAACACCAATGTTGATTCGTCGAGGACTTTCACCATTCCTACCGGGCCTCCCTTGTATGACACGGTAGGGCATCCTTCTGGATCCACAGTAGATAAGAAGAACATATCTCTTGATGAGATGAATTCGGCTTCTTCTTCACTGATCTTTTCATGTATCCAGCCATTATCCAGTAGCTCTGCGAGCTTGGTCGTTTCAAACTCCTCTTGTAACTCCCGGTGTACCGGCGAATATAGTGAAGCCATTTGTTACCTCCTACGATTTTTCAGGATGAATGGATGGGTGCAACTGGAAATTCATAAACACATTGAATGTGTCGTCGTACCACTAAAAAAGCTTACTCGTACAATTGAGTAATGGCCGCTATTTCAAGATTCACAGGATACGAGAATAGCGTGGTTTTATTATAGACAGACCTGTCTTGTTGTCAACATCAGATTATTTGCTTGAGAATAGTTAAACCCAGGGATCGAATGAATGGCTTGCACTATCATTGCAAACCAAGCAATGTAAATTCAGGCTTTAAGCCATCATGGAGGACTCAAGGAGAGTGCCTTGGGTCTTTTTGCTTTATAGGCTGCATGCTGATCAAAAACAACCGTTGTTTTATTCTTTTAATGATTTTATAGAATGCTATTACGGATAGATCACGCTACGCAGTCGCAATCGTCAGCACTAGCCTGACTGAGGCCAGAGAATTCCTACACGGTTTATAGAAATCTTCCGATAAACGTTTTCGTTAGCAATTGTTACTCTGGCCTTGTTGGTACCAAGAAAGCCTCTATCCTAGTGAGCCCTACGCTGGTTATTAACATTACAGTCTGTCAAATACACAGATGATTCGATATTTGAAGAAAAACAAGGAGACGTTATGAAGGCAAATACTTGGAAGATCATCGCACTCGCATTAGTGCTACCTGCTTGTAAAAGCACACCAACCGATTTATCACACACAGCCAACCCAACCTCTAAGCAGGAGGTGGCAGCAGAGCATGTAGTCTCTGATACCGATGATGCTGGCAGGGCTTACAAAGTTTATGGCGCTTATCTTTCAAACCGCCAGATTTATTTCGACTATGACAGCGATACCCTTAATCCAAAATATAAAAACCTGGTAGCTGTGCATGCCAAGTATTTATTGAATCACCCGCAAAGCAAGATCTCATTGCAAGGCCACTCGGATGAAAGAGGCAAGGGCGATTACAACAAGGATCTAGGCTTGCGCCGCGCAGTGGCTGTTAGAAATGCATTCAATGCGCAAGGTGTTAAAAACGCGCAACTTGAGACTATCAGCTATGGCAATGAATTCGCCAGCCGCGATTGCCCTGATGAGCATTGCCACAAAATCGATAGACGTGTAGATATCAATTATGGCGTTAAATAAAGCTTGATTAATATCAGCACACAAAAACACGGCTTGCAGAAATGCGAGCCGTTTTCTCTTCTCAACATCTATGTTTCGATAAGTCTTGATCCAGCTCGTCAGTCTCCTCTGACTGAATAATCAGATTTGTGCTGATTTAATATTGGCCAGATAACGCTTAAATTGATAAAACCAAACAGTTATTAGTCTACCGCCTAATATTTTAAGGAAATATCATGAGCAAACTTCTTCTGACCTTACTGATCTGCATATTCTCTGTCAGCACTTTTTCAGCTCATGCTGCGAATAAAGGCAGATCGGATGTGAAAAAATCTCATATCACACCCGCTCAAAAACAGCACAAGCCAGCGGTGGACACTGTCAGTGACAAGCCCTTATCCAGCCAGAACTATCAGATTCAAGCCCACGAAACATTACCGGCCAGCCCTGCTGACAGCAGTCTGCCTGATATGAGCCCGCCTAAACCGACTGAGGTGAATTATGCACCGCCACCAGACCTCAATGATCGCAACCCGATCAGTAATTAATTAAGGCTGATGGCAAACACTAAGGTCCTCTGGTGAATACAATCGTTTGTCGCCAGCCCGTGAGCGCTGATACTGACGAGGTGGAAAAGTCTGAATTCAAACTGCTGACCTCCTACCCGTTGTTGGGGTGAATGGCTCGCGCAGAAGCGATGATTGATAAAAAGACTCAAGGTTAACGCCTTGGGTCTTTTGCTTTGGGTGAGATGATTCGTCAAAAAGCCAGTGCTTAAATGCGAATGACCTGAACCTTATATTTGACCTGCATCCTATATTAATTTGCACCTGATACCTTAAAACTTAAAACTCAGTGCGGTATTGATGATGTGATTTTCCTGGTTGTAAGTGGTTTTGTGAACGAACTGATTCAAATAACCTGTTTCCATGCTGCAGCGCTCAGTGATTTTCCAGTCTATGCCAACAAAAAAACGATTCTGGTCAAAACCGCGTGTTGCGCCCCAATCAGTTGTCCCCAGGTTTATAAACAGCTCGTCAGACACGATAAAAAACAGAGTGGGGTGATTTTTGAATGGGGTAGAGGATTTGATCATTTCACGTAACCTGTATCCCACATCGTGGAAACCTGCCCGTTCGCGCTCTTCAAAACGCGTGCGGTTGCTCAGGGTGGTTGAGGCGATTGCGTCAAACTGATACTGAAATTGCTCCCACCAGCGATTCTCGTGATAAGCGGATCTCCCGGCCGGATGGCCAATGATGGTGTCGTGCCCTAACCACAGGCTGGTTTTGCGATCAGGTTTGTAAAAAATGGCCGGGCGATAATACAGGTAATCAATATGCGCACCTTCATTACGATAACGGGGGTTAATATCCATGTTCCAGTACAAATTCTGCACAGGCAACTTGCCTTGTAAGCGCAAGGTATACCAGTAGCCGCCATCTTCCTGCGGCCCTGCCCATCCCTGGGCGCTGATGCCCAGTAATAAAATGCATAAGCAAAAATACCAGTATGGATCTCTGTTTGTCATCTAGCTCAGCCTTGTCTTAAAGTTGTTCTGATCGTATTCAGTTTAGTTTTGCCAGATGAATTCAATCTGAATTTATCTGCAGCAGACAAATTAAAACAGGCGGTCGCAGCCGCAAACACTATCCAGATTAACTGCTCTTGATCTATGGTCAGGCGATTAGAATCGCCTGATAGGCTTCCTGAATTTGGTGATGATTGTTAGCAGGCTCACAGAGCAGCCACCACTGCAAAAAGACTCAAGGTTACCGCCTTGAGTCTTTTTTATTTTGTAGGTTATATTATTGGCTCCTGCAAAGGGATGATTCGATACTTAATAACAGCTCATGCTTGAGCAACACATCGTATATAAATCAAAAAGGGAGAGTTTATGTTTGCAACTGCAACACGTTCTGCGCTGGTGATGGCCGTGGTCGCGATGCTACTGATTCCGTTAGCAGCGTCCTGGTTCGCCTACCCATCCACGCATCTGCCGCCAGGTTTCGGCGTTTTTCCACCACAGTTTGTTGAAGACCCGCCCGGGTTTAATCTGCTGGTTTTTATAGCGGTCGCTTTGCTCGAAGCCGCATTTGCGGTTTTTTTAATATTCCCGCAATGGTTTGGCTTTAAGCCAGCCGCCCCATCCCCGCGGCCTGCACTGCGCGCATTACCCTGGTGGTTTTGGGCCGGCCTGGTGGCCACCCTGTTTTTCTGGTGGTTGATGTGGACGCGAACCACACCGTTTGGTGATCTGGTTTATTACGCTTTTACTCCCATGTGGTGGGGGTTTATCTTTGTCCTTGATGGCCTGGCATTTCGCTATTCTGGTGGCTACTCACTGTTTGCCAGCCGTCCAAAGACATTTCTTATCAGTGCCGGCGTCTCGATTTTTGGCTGGTATTTCTTTGAATATTTCGATTATTTTGCTTTAGGCAACTGGTATTACCCCAATACTGATATCCCAGGGTTAAGCCATGCCACCATAGTGTGGATATTTATTTTTGCCTATTCCACCGTTTGGCCTGCCATTTTTGAGTGGTATACCTTGCTGAATGCTTTTCCCAAGATTGCAGGGCGCTATGCCCAGGGCCCGGCACTGGCGCTCCCGGCAAAGCCTATGCTATATCTGAGTTTTGTGTTGTTTGCCGCCGTGCCGTTCTGGCCTTACCCTTTATTCTGGGCAATGTGGATCGCGCCCTTGATAGGCATCTCCGGCATATTGATGATGCGTGGTATCTGGACCCCATTCACCGATGTCGCCAAGGGTAACTGGAGCCCGGTACTGCTGATGGCACTCAGCTCATTGTTTAACGGATTCTTCTGGGAGATCTGGAACTACGGCAGCGCGCATCCCGTATTGCCGGTCACCAACCCCAACTACTGGCTTTACGATATCCCCTATGTGAATGTGATTCATCTGCATGCTGAAATGCCACTGCTGGGCTTTGCAGGCTATTTGCCCTTTGGCGTGCTGGTGTGGGTGGTGTTTATCTGGGCGGGTAAGGTGCTTGGTTTCAATACCGATATCCTGAAGAGTGGCCAGGGGCATTGATGCCGCGAATCTGTCTGATACCCAGCTGAACAGTCGGTCCGAATAAATGATTGAGTTTTAGTCGAGTAATGATTTAAAGGTTTACGCGACGCTCAGATCTGCACTGGATCATGCAAAATGAAAGACCCAAGGTTAACGCCTTGGGTCTTTTTTCGTTTTGTATGCGTAAAGAAGCACGCTATCTGGCAGCCCATGGTCTAAGTATTAACACCGATGGGCATTAGGCATCGCTCGCGTTAACGTGCTTTGAGTGCCCTGAAGTTTTTAGCAGCAAGCATCATTAATCCTAAAAATGCCATGACGTAGCTCTGCGGTTCTGGCACCTGGGTAGGGATGTATGGATTAATTTCAACCGAGGCATAGGTTTTTGAAGCGAAATACAGAATCGTGTCAGTTGGGTAGCTGAAAGTAAACGACAGGGTCCTCGAAAAGCTCCAGTCTCCATCAAAGGCGTACGGATAGCTGGCATATCCGATGTTTGGTTCGAAGTGATTAGCTATTCCGCCATTGGGGCCGATATTCGCTCCACGGATAGCCGCAATAGTCGTTACGATATCTTTTTCGCCTGCAGTACCGCTGACATGCGCATCAGCAGAAATTTTTATGACACTGTTTGCGATATAGTTCAGAGAAAAAAATGTCTGCCCATAGCTGTCTGCAGTACCGCGTGTCGCAGTTGCATCAGAGCTGAAGACCGGAGTGGAGCCAGGGGCGTAGCTGATGTTAGTCACTGCCTGCCCATGACCTCCTGTCGTGACCGCAGAGATATCATATATGTATGGTGCAGGTAGCTTATCCTGAACTTCTTCGCGGGACTGAGTATGGACGGTGGAGATGACTTGTGAATAAAAGCTGTCTGGAACGAATGTCGCACCCTCACCGGATATGATTTCAAACCTGAAATTACTTAAAGAAGCGTGAGCTGTTGCTGCAATGCCAAAGCATGGGTAAAGCGCTAGATAGATGAGTAGAAATATCGTTTTCATGTTGTCACCTTTCGTCAGATAATTTAAGTGTTTTAGTTTTACATCAAATATATATAACTAAATTTTTTTATACAGCATAGCTCAAAACAGTGAGCGAGCATAGATTGATAGGCTGGAAATCACAGTGAAATAATTCGGCGTTATGCTGGCGTGTTATGGCAGTTGATTTTTATCCAATAAGCGCAAGCTGTAGCCTGTAAGGTGTTGCTAGTATCAGGCTTGTTAACCCGGTCATTTGAAGAGAATAATGAAAAAAATAATTTACGCCCTGATGCTTTCAAGCTTGCTTTCAACGGCCGTGATCGCGGCTGATTCTGAAGAGATTGCGTTGAAGCTGGTCCAGAAGTATCACTTTGGTCAAAACTTGGCACTGATCAGCTATCAAGTCTCAGCTCAAACTCAAACCTATAAAATGATCGTCAATAAGGTTGGTGAGCAAAAAGCACAAGCACTGGTCAGAAGTGAAATTGATAAAGTCATCCCCCAATATCAACAGAAATGGGATCAGAATTTAGCTTCTGCCTATGCTCAGGTGATCAACGCTGAAAAGTTGCAATCCTTAATGGATGAAGGGCCATCATCTAAATATTCAGGTGAGCTTAAAGCCAGGCAGAACGAGATAGGCCCGCTGATGCAGTCCAAGTCCACCGAACTGCTGAATGAGATGCTGACTAAAGCCATGACTTCCGCATTCAACCAAATTGTTCCCAAGTGAATATCTACAACCATCCCTGGTAAACAGCAGCGCCGCGCCTGGCGATGTGTATGCTCGCTCAGGGCATAGGTCACAATGGCAGCTCAAGGGTCGCCTTGGTTTTTTATTTTGAAATGCGCTAAATTCTTATTTACAATGATTAAAAATAATTACGTGGGATTAAACTCATGATTGCTAGTTGTAATGGGCATATTAATAAGAAACAGCCGTTCTTACCTATCGTCCTCATGCTTTTTGCATCGATATTCAGCCTTTCAGCAGCATTTGCCATTACGCCCATGGAAGAAGCGCCTATCGAGGTGACAGATAAAGAGCTGGAGATCGCCTATGAGGTATATGTTCAGAACTTTACCGGCAAAGAGTTTCTGGTCCGGCACATACTGGTCGCTACCGAAAATGAGGCGCTATCCGCTTTGAAACGACTGCATGAGGGTGAGACCTTCGGCAGGGTGGCATCAGCGATCTCCATAGATCCGGGTTCAAACAATATGAGTGGAGAACTGGGCTGGGTCTTCCCTGGCGCGTTGTATCAGGAGTTCGCGAATGGATTTACCTCTTTATCCCCCGGGGAAATCTCTCCCGCACCCATCAAAACCCGTTATGGCTGGCATATTATTGAGTTGCTAGACGTGAGAACAGTAGAGATACGCTCATTTGAATCGGTAAAACAACCGCTGGCCGATGCGATCAGAAAGCGCAAATCAAAATCAAATACCAATGCCAATGCCCCAACGCTAGAGGATGCCAATACGGCTTTTAACAAAGGTGATTACGAAACCGCTTTCAAACTGTATACGCCGCTTGCAGAAAAAGGAGTGATGGCCGCCCAGATGAACCTGGGCCTGACCTACTATAAAAATAACAGTCGTTTCAGCAACACAGAAAAAGCCATCTACTGGTTCACCAAGGCCGGTGAGCAGGGGCACCCGGTTGCGCAAATGATACTGGGCGAGATGTACGTGCATGGCGATGGTGTAGAGCGGGATTACTTTCAGGCTGCGGATTGGTTATACAAGGCAGCGGAGCAGGGTGAGGCAAGGGCGCAGTATTATCTGGGCCTGCTTTACTGGGATGGTGCAGGCGTCTCCCGCACCCCCGAGAATGCTGTGAAATGGTTACAGCGGGCTGCCGAGCAAAATTATGTACCAGCCTATGTCAGTTTGGGTGATGCATACAGATTGGGCAACGGTGTCAGCCAAAGCCGGGATCAGGCTTATGAAATGTATAAGAAAGGAGCGGACCAGGGCGACCCTGATTCTATCCTCGGGCTGGGGTATTTGCTGCTGACGTTGCACCCTATAGACCCCAAAGCGGCCATCAAATGGCTCACCAGGCCAGAAGTGAAAGATAATGCACGGGCCGGCTTTTACCTGGGCCTGTTTTATGCGAATGACGATACCGCCTATAAAGACTACAGAAAAGCTGCGCATTGGTTCAGCAAGTCCGCAGAGCTGGGCAATTCAGTGGCTCAATTAAATCTGGGCATCATTTATCAATTCGGTCATGGCACTGCGATCGATTATAAAAAAGCACATTCCTGGTATCTGAAGGCGGCCAAGCAAGGCAATACGGATGCGCAAAATAATCTGAGTGTCTTGTACAGCGAGGGCAAAGGCATCAAAAGAGATTATGTAAAAGCGCAGATGTGGGAGAACATCAGTTTTGGCAACGGCGTTGAAAATAGCTTTAGAGATTCATACGCAAACAAACTCAGCACCCAACAAAAGAGCCAGGTCGAAAAAATGATAGCAACATGCCTGGGTACCAAATATCAGCAATGCGAATAAACGATTTTCAGCTGATATAAAAGAAAGAATGGTTTTTTATAGATGCAATCAGGTGGAACATCAGTATGGTCCACTTGTTTATCAGGGGCCAGTCACCTAAGCCAGTGACGTAAGTCATTCACATAAGTAGCGTCCATTTAAAAAAGACCCGAGGCGTATGCCCGGGTCTTTTCGTTTCTCGATCACTTTGGCCTTGTTGCCACTTGATAGAGGTCAACAGCTATCCGGCATTTTCTAGGGGCAGGGTTTGCTAGAACCCCTTTTCCAGTTAATGCGCTGATGGAGCCAGGGTTTCATTCGTTTTCGCTTCTGCAGCCCCTGGTTGATTATTTTGAACTGCAGCAAGCACTTTACGGGCAACGGCTGACAACACTAACAAAAATAAGAATTTTTTCATTTTAAGTCCTTCAGGTAATTGAAATTGTGCGGCTGGAAATGATTTTTAGCCTGTAGACTATTTAACGACTTTGCCGCTTGCAAACATATCCTCCGAAATCTTATTTGTGCGTAGGAGGGGCTTACTGGGTGACTCGTAGGTACGATTCTTCCTACAGGGATTTCAGTTTTACAGGGATACAGCACGCATTGTAATCAGGCCATTATGTATATTTGCAAGCTTTCCTGAGGAGCAAAATATGGCCTTGAACAAAGACACTAATGTGCACAGTGTGCATCATATTGATGAAAGTCGGCTTGATCCCTTGAACCCTGATTCTATTGATCCGGCGAATACTGACCCGGCAGATGATTCGCGCGGATATGAAAGAAGCCGTACAAAACCCAGTGTTGAAGATAAAGCGCTGAATAAACAGAATATCGATGACAGGAACAAGACCTTTGCTAACGATATCAGTAACCCGGATGCAGGCATTTAAACACTTGCCAGACTGGTGGCGTGCTGTCCTCAATGTGGGAGTACCCAGATGACCAATAAACAATTCAGGCGCATCGCGACTGTCGTTTTTTATCTGCTGGGTATGCTGGTGGCCGGTGTGTTGCTGATCAGCTGGAATGCCTCCGATATTCCTCCGGCCGCCCAGCCTTTGAGTGACGCGGTAGAGTCCATGTCAACAGCAGAGCAGGCCGTTCCGCTGCCTATCAATGATAGGGAGCCGCAGAATTTTGCGCAACCGACTGTCAAGTCTGATTAATGCCTGTCAGTTTGTTGTGCTTGTGTGCCCGGCCTAGTCAGCCCCGTCCTACACTCGAATGGGATTGTGCCGGATAACTTAAATCGTGAATAAATCATCTAATTCACTGGCAGTTCAGAAAAGATATCCAGTTACACAACTTCTAATTTTTCCAGTCACACACTTTTATAGGGACACCAAAATGAGCAAACTATTAATCGCATTATTATTTTCCGCATTTGCCATGACAACCTTTGCCGCCGACACTGATAAACAGACTGACGGTGCAGAGCTTGGTACGAATGAAACGCCACAAGCCCAGGATCAAACTAAAAATAGCCGTGATACCACTGCAGGCAAGCCTGCTAAAAAACGTAGTCATGTAAACAAGAAAGCAAAACATAATCACCAGAAAGCGGGCACTGCTGAGGAGAATCCGCTACAGCCTACTGACGCAGAGCCGGCACCGGGCGCTTCAACCCGCTAGTTAAAAGAGGATCGCAGCAGCGATCCTTTTTTAATCCAGGTCTGGATTGAAATATGGCAAACGCACCTGTTTAAAAAGCGGGTAGTTTTTTGTGTGGGCAGGTGATCATTCCAGCAATAATGCATCTTTAAAGTTTTGCTAAACGGAGCTTGAAGCATGCCGATGACCAGGCTTACAGCATATAATACGAGATATGCAGTCAGGGTCAGTAGTGGTCAGTAATGTCTTCCAGTAGTATGCAAAGCGCCGCCATCGATAGTAACCGTCGTTCATGGCAAAAAAAATCTCAGTTGGTCGATAGCTCGGGTGGTGAATATATTGTTTTCACCCACGATATCTCACACACCGGCATGAGCCTGTTTGCCGATAAGCAGTATCAGTCCGGGCAACTTTGCAAAGTGAATGTGCCGGTATTTGTTGACGCTACACTCAGGCATTATCGCTTTGATTGCCGGGTAATTTTCTCATCGCTATGTGGCATGCAAGGATTCAGGACCAAACTGGAATTCATGAACCTGCCGCCGGAGCATAAGACCCTGATCCAGTCTGTGATGGCCAGGTGATCTGCTCAGGCAGCATCACAGTTGCCAGATTTTCTAATCCCGCTTTTCAGCTTTTCACCTCAGCTCTAAAAGGCTTGCGCCTGGCAAGCGCTTAACTCCTGCGTGCTCAACCGCTGTGTCTGCAAAATTTGCCATGGGCCTGACTATCTCATCTCATAACTGTCGGCAGGCGTGAGGGCGACAGAGGGCAAGACTGCCGCTAACAGTATGGCCAGGAAATGATAGGCATAAGGCACGATAGGGATAGCGGTCAGCGCCGGTGTCAGATTGAATATGAAGGCGACGGTAGGGATAAGCACCAGCCAGTTTTTGCCTATGACGGCGCCCCTGATCAGACAGATCCCCCATATGGCCAGCATAGACAGCAGATAAAGTATTGCAGGCGCGCTGAAACTGGCGTGTTCTGCCATGCCTGAATAAGCTGAATAGTAGGTCGGCAGCAGACAGATAAGATAAGTCAGCGTAAACAAACTGGTATTGGCAAATGCTTTGTACATGGCGCACCTTCCTTGTTTATGATTTATGGCCTTGTTTATGATTTATGGGCGAAGTTCAGCTATGTCGTATGTTAACCATTTCTAAATATAAAATTAGTCCTTCAACTCGCATATGACTGTTTCCATTTGGGATACAATCTAGTCATGTATGATTTAAATCTGATGATTATTTTTGCTCATGTGGTGAGTGAGCAAAGTTTCTCGGCCGCCGCGAGGAAGATGGGTCTGAGCAAGTCTTCAGTGAGTAAAGCGGTAGCGAAGCTGGAGCTGGCCCTGGGTGCCAGTCTGCTCAACCGCAGCACCAGGCATTTGAGCCTGACCGAGATCGGCGCCAGCTTTTATGACTATTGCACGCGCATCAACGCTGAAGCCGAAGAGGCGCATCACATGATAGAAAGCCTGAACGCGCAACCGCGCGGCATGCTTAAAGTGGCTGCCTCGGTCGCTTTCGGCACCTTGCATATTGCGCCCGCCGTGGCTGAGTTCATGCACAGGTATCCGCAACTGGAGATCGACATGACCATCACCGATCGCCTGGTGGACCTGACGGAGGAGGGTTATGACGTCGTGATCTCCGTGACCAGGGATTTGCCGCTCAGCCTGGTGGCTAAACGTTTGGCGCCTATACGGCGTAACCTGTGTGCCACGCCAGCCTATTTTGAAAAGTATGGCGTACCTGATATCCCGCAAGATCTGGTGCATCATAATTGCCTGGATTACATACACTCGGGCGATAAAGGCTTATGGCGCTTTAACGGCCCTGCGGGTGAAGTCACCGTCAATGTGTCCGGCAGGTTGCGCATCAATGATGATGAAGCGTTGTCGCAGGTGGTGCTGGGTGGTTTTGGTCTGGCGCTGTTGCCTACATTTATCATTGGTAAAGACTTGCAGGCCAAACGGCTGAAGTCGGTATTGTCCGAGTACCTGCCGATCGAGCAACATGTTTATGCCTTGTATCTGCCCAAACGCAACCTGCCTTTGAAAACGCGGGTGTTTATCGACTATCTGTCCGAGCGGTTCGGCGCACAGCCTTACTGGGATCAGGAGTATCAGCCCGGGATGGATTGAGAGTGGCCAGCGGTTACATCTGTGCTTTAACGCCGTGATCAATGCGGAAATTGTAGACATATGGGAAACAGTAAATTTCGGCCTGACTGTGATTTTCAGTCGATGTCTGCACCGGCAGACTAGTGACTCTAACCAGGGCGAAAGATGTCTCTCCATCAACCAGCACTGAACTCATGGTTAACTAGTGCAGACCAAGATTGAGAGTCTGTAGCACTGCATCCTGAGCGCTTTTCAGCAGAGAGCGACTCACTTCTAACAAAAAGCTTCTAATAAAATGAGGACAAACCATGAAAAATAATCTCTGGAAAATCGTTGCCCTGGCATTGTTATTAAGTGCGTGTAAAAGTGCACCGACCAGCCCGGCCAAGACAGAGGCTGCCAGCGCCGAGGGTGCCAGCACTAAGCCGGCAGCAGCTAAAGCGCAGTCTAAAGACAATAGTGACAAGGCCGCGCATGCCGAGAACGTGTATGCAGCCTATCTTTCAAACCGGCAGATCTATTTTGAATATGACAAAGTCACTTTCAGGCAGGAATATCAAAACCTGATCGCCGTGCATGCCAAATACCTGTTGTCACATCCGCAGACCAAGATCCTGTTGCAGGGTCACTCCGATGAAAGAGGCACCGCCAAATACAACTATGAGCTGGGTAAGCGGCGTGCCGAGGCGGTGAAGAATGCGTTTAGCGACCATGGGGTGAAAAAGGCCCAGCTTGTAACGATCAGCTATGGCAATCAACAAGCCAGCCAGGATTGCGCAGATGAGGAATGCCACAAAAGGGATAGACGCGTGGATATCAGCTATGGCATGAAATAAGGCCAAAGTAACATTGGCATGGATGCGGACAGAGGGTTATCAGTCTTTAAACTCACTAACCTAATAGTTGCAGGCGAAAAAAGCCCCCTGGCGATATGTGCAGGGGGCTTTCGATTTTAACCGGCATCAGGCGTGCAAGGCTGCCCTGTAAACATTGGCAGTGATCTCATAAGACCTCAGCCGGGCCTGCTGATCGAATATCTGCGAAGTGACCATCAACTCATCAGCGCCGGTTTTGGCGATAAATGCCTGTATCTCTGCCAGCACCTTTTCCCCATTACCTATGGCTGAACAAGACAGCACCTGATTGAGGATCGCCCGCTCCGCACCGCCTAATTGATTCCATAGATCAAACACGGGTGGCGGTAACTGGCCCGGGTTGCCACTGCGCAAGTTGATAAATGCCTGTTGCATGGAAGAAGCCAGAAACACCGCTTCTTGCTCGGTATCGGCTGCGAACACATTGAAGCCCAGCATGAGATAGGGTTTATCCAGATATTGCGATGGCCTGAAAGTGTCGCGATAAATCTCTATCGCCTGCATCATATACGCCGGTGCAAAATGCGAGGCGAATGCAAAAGGTAGACCCAGGGCGGCAGCCAGCTGGGCACCGAACAGGCTGGAGCCCAGTATCCATACCGGCACATGCAAGCCGCTGCCCGGCACGGCCTTGACCGCGCGCCTGCTGTCAGTGGCGAAATAATCCAGCAACTCCACCACATCCTGCGGAAAGGCATCCGCATCTGAATCCAGATTGCGGCGCAATGCGCGCGCGGTGACCTGGTCTGAGCCTGGTGCGCGCCCTACGCCCAGGTCTATGCGCTTGGGGAATAAAGACTCCAGAGTGCCGAATTGCTCGGCGATCACCAGCGGCGAATGGTTGGGCAACATAATGCCGCCAGCGCCTACGCGTATGCTGCTGGTGCCGGCAGCGACATGGCCTATCAATATAGAGGTGGCTGCACTGGCTATCCCTGGCATGCCATGGTGTTCTGCCAGCCAGTAGCGATGGTAGCCCCATCGCTCGGCATGCTGCGCCAGCGCCAGTGTGTTTTTAAAAGACTGTGCCGCTACGCTGCCTTCAGCAATGGGGGAAAGATCAAGTACGGATAACCTGGGTGTCATTTTTAGGTGGTGATTCGATGCCGTGATTAGATAGCCGTGATTAGATAGTCGTGATTCGATATTTGATAGGTTTGATTGCCTGCTAGCGATTGGTTCACGCCACCAGTAAATTTTAGGCAATTTCTGCTACTCTAGCCGACATTCTTTCAGTCAACTATCTTGCACTCCGCGATCAGATGAAACCTGACCCATCTTGTTCCAGCTTGCCGCTATGCCACCTGTATGAGGCCGGCGCTGTTTTATCTGCGCTGAGGCATACGCTGCTGTCTCAATTTGTACATGTGAATGTGTTTCAATGCTGTGCCCGGCTGCGGTCGATAAAAGCGCTGGTTCCGGCTTTGTGCAGCCAAAATGCGGCTATGGGCCTGAAGGTGCAGATAAGCTGATGCTCAACTACCTCGATACCGCTGTAAGCACCCAGCTGGACCAGGTGTATGCGCTGGATGCAGGTGATGGCGAGCATGCGGTGCATATCAGCATAGGCCGTATGCTGGATGCCCCAGTTGACAGGCACGCGCGCAGGTCACGCCAGTCTACCCTGGCCAGGCAGTTGCTGGCCCATGCGCTGCAAGGGGCGCTAGGTCGTGAGCAGGTACAGCATTATGCATTGAGCGCGCTCAAGAATGGCAAGCCGCTGCTGGTTTGTTCACCGCAGGCGGTTTCTGCACCCGGTGCGGTTGTGCCTGCCATCAGCTTCTCGCATAGCGGCGATTTCGTTGCCTGTGCCTGGTCTGGCAGGCCGCAGGTAGGGGTCGATATCGAGTATCTACGGCCCAGGGATTGGGCTGTGGGGCAAGACCTTTTCCTGCATGTGGAAGAAAAAGCCTGGATGGCGGAAATAGCGCCGGAGGATCAGCCTTTGCACTATTACCGTTTGTGGTGTTTAAAAGAGGCCTGCTATAAGTGTCTGCCTGCGCAAACAGAGGTCGCCATGACTGAATTCTGCTTTTCACGCGAGCATGTGCTGCAGCGGGCGCCGGCAGCATTTTTACCGCTGGCCAGATGGAAGACGCATGTAGAATTTTTGCCGCTGCAGGGGGTGGTGCTGGCAGCGGTCTGGTAAAGTTTTTGTGATAATATTTCTTAACATATGATAACAGTATACAAAGATAATAAAAATAGCGACCCAGTAGTCCTGCCTATTGCAAAGTGGGCAAGCTGGCAGCAACAGGGGGAACAGGCGGCCAGCCCGGATGTGAGCTTTATGGAGCTTTCCATCAGGCGAAAATTGGGTCTGTTGACAAAAATGTGCCTGCACGTAGCCAATGAGTGCGCGGGCTATGATCCGCACCTGCGCGTGGTATTCGCCTCGCGGCATGGCGACCTGGCAAGAACGACCGGCATGTTGCAGGAGATCGTCGCGGCGCAACCGTTGTCGCCGACTGCATTCAGTATGGCGGTGTTGAATGCCAGCACCGGGGTTTACTCCATGCAGGCGAAAAACATCTGGCCTTCGACGGCGATCTCTGCCGGCGAGCATACATTCGCCATGGGCTTGCTCGAGGCCGCCTTGCAATGGCAGAGCCAGCCAGAACAAGCGGTGCTTTATCTATATGCCGAAGATACGCCGCCGGCGTTTTATCGCACAGACGATGCAGGCACCTTTGTGCCGCATGCGGTAGGCATCTTGCTGTCGGATGCCACACCGCTGTGTAAGGTCAAACTCGCCATGCAGGCCGCAGCGACGACTGCCTCACCAGCGCTGTTACCCATGTCGCTGGCCTGGGTGCAGAGCATGCAACAACAACAGGCGGCGGCCTGGCAGGGCGAAGGGCGCACATGGCAATGGGAGTTTCAACATGCAGCGCATTGATTATGCCTGGCGCCTGTTTGCCACTGCATTGTGTTTCTTTCTGTTCGGCCTGGGTGCATTGGTGATGACAGTCATCATCTTTCCGCTGTATTTTTTGTTTGCCGGTCAATATCGTACGTCGCTGGCGCGAAAAACCATACAGACCGCATTCGCCATGTTTCTGTGGCTGATGCAATTCACCGGGGTGCTCAAATTTGAGATCAGGTCGGCGCAACGCCTGACTGAATGCAGCGGGCAACTGATACTGGCCAATCATCCGACCTTGATCGATGTGATCGCCATCATCGCCTATATGCCGAATGTCAATTGCATCGTAAAGCAGGAGCTATGGAATAACCCTTTTGTCGGGATGGTAGTGCGCTCGGCAAACTACATACGTAACTCCGACTCTGAAAGCCTGATAGACCAGTGCGAACAGGCATTGCAGGCCGGCAATAACCTGATCATCTTTCCTGAAGGCACACGCAGCCGCCCGGGAGAGCCGCTGAAATTCAAGCGTGGTACCGCGCATATCCTGTTAAAAAGCAAAGCCATGCTGACGCCTGTCATCATACAGTGCTGGCCCAGCACATTAACAAAAGGAGAGAAGTGGTATAAAATCCCGCGCACCAAGGCAAATTTGCTTGTCGAGGTGCAGCCTGCCATCAGCATCACAGAGGTGATGATGGCTGCTGAAAGGGATGCAGACGGGTATTCCGCCCGCCAGCTCACCAAAAAACTAGAAGATTATTTTGTGAGTCAGATCGCAGTTGGTCGCTAGCTTGTACTTAACCATTAAAATAATAATATCAATAGAATAGTAAACATGCCTTCCACTTTAGAAATCAAACAGCTGGTGATAGACGCCCTGGATCTTGAAGATGTGACCACAGGTGATATTGACGATGATATGCTGTTATTTGACGCCAGCGGCCTGGGCCTGGACTCTATAGATGCGCTGGAAATCGGCGTGGCGTTACGAAAAAAATATCAGATCCAGATTGAAGCTACCAATAGCGACAACCGTAACAACTTTCAGTCAGTGCGTAATCTGGCTGAGTTTGTGACGCGACAACTGGATGCGCAACAACCGGAAGCCTGAATCAGGGCTTCCTATAATTAAAACAGGGATAGGATTAAGAGGGTGATGCTACAAGAATTATCTGATCAGGAAATTTTGGGGCGATTAAAAACAGTATTCAAGGACACGTTCGACCTTGATGCAGAGAGTATCAAGCCTGAAACACATTTGTTTCATGACCTCGATCTCGACAGTATCGATGCAGTGGACCTCGCCATTAAATTGCAGACCATGACTGGCAAGCGTATCAAACCGGAAGATTTCAAATCTGTACGAACGGTGAATGATGTGGTTGCTGCCGTGCGCAAGCTGATTTCCGGCTAAAGCCCTGATGAAGCTCCACGAGGCCAGGTTCTCATGGATGCAGGTACTGGCCGCCATCTCCATGCTGGCTTATCCCTTTATCATTCTGTTTGGCCTGGTTTATTTTGAGCCACGCTATGTAGGGTTGGGCCTGCTCGTCGTCTTGCTGCTCAGGACCAGATCCACCATCCAGCACCTGTTTTCCGCTTTCCCCCGCCCTTATCTGGTCATCATGCTGGGTCTGGGTCTGCTGCTGTGCAGTGTGCTGGTGTCCAATGATCCGTTGTTGCTGCGTCTGTACCCGGCGGCGATGAATGCCGGTGTCTGGCTGTTATTCACCTTGTCTTTGCGCTACCCGCCTTCCATGGTCGAGATCTTTGCCCGCATGCAACAGCCTGATCTGCCAGCACGCGCGATCGCGTATACACGCAATGTGACCAGAGTATGGAGTGTGTTCCTGCTGCTGAATACCTGTTTTTCACTCTACACCGCACTCTATGCCAGCAAAGCGTTCTGGGCCTGGTATAACGGCTTTTTCACCTACCTGGCCATGGGCGCACTGTTTGCCGGTGAGTGGCTGTTCCGGCGCTACTGGTTACAACGGGCAGCTTGAACATGCAGCGCCCACTCTGTTTAAGCCAGTTGCATGCACAGTCTTTTGCTGCTGACCATATCGTCTGTATAGACGGCACCCGGGCATGGACCTGGGCAGAATGCCATCAGCGCATAGCCGCTGCCGCGCAAACTTTCGCTGCGCACCCGGCGCAGCGATGGATGCTGGCCCTGTCGCAACCGCTGGAGTTCCTGATAGGCATGCTGGCCTTGCTCTACGCCAATAAAACAGTCATTGTGCCGCCGAACACGCTGCCAGGCACCATGCAATTACTGAGCGAAAGTTGTGATGCGACGCTGCAAGCCATGCCTGAGGGCGGCAGCCATGCCGGTATTGAATTAGCTGCGCTGGTGGCGCAACAAGCCACTATCGTGTTTTATACCTCGGGTTCCTCGGGGCAGCCCAAGCCGGTAGAAAAAACACTGCAGCAGATCCAGTGCGAGCTGGAGACACTGCAACAGGTGCTGGGCGAGCGCTTGCGCCAGGTGGCGGTGGTCAGCACCGTGCCACACCAGCATTTTTATGGCTTTACCTTTCGCCTGATTCTGCCTTTTGTACTGGGTAGCCGCTTTGATAACCACTTGTGTGCGACACCGGATATGCTGATGGAGCGCTTGCGCGTGCTGCCTAAGGTGGTGCTGGTCTCCAGCCCGGCACATCTGTTACGCTTGCCTGACCTGCTGGATCTGACCCTTAGTCAGCAACAGCTGACTATGGTGCTTTCTTCCGGCGGTGTGCTGCCGGCTGATACCGCGCTACGTTTAAGCGGCTTGCTCAATCACGCGCCGCTAGAGATCTATGGCAGCACTGAAACCGGCGCCATCGCCTGGCGGCAGCGGCAAGGCGAAGATGTCTGGCGCGCATTGCCAGGCTTGCAGGTGCGTGCAGATGCGGATGGCGCATTGTTGTTGCAGTCGCCGTTTGCCCCTGACCGCCATGAAATGCGCTTGGAAGACCAGATTGAGGCCGTCGCCCCGCAGCAGTTCAGGCTGGTCGGCCGCCTGGACCGTATCCTGAAAGTTGAGGGCAAGCGTTTATCGCTGCCTGAAATGGAACAACGCCTGATAGAACATCCGTGGATCAGTCATGCGGCGATCTCTGCAGTCTCGCGCCGCAGGCAATCGGTAGGTGCGGTGATCGTGCTCAGTGAGCAGGGCAAGCAGGCACAGTCAGGCTTGTCGCAACGCGCGAGTTCGCAACTGATCAAACAGTATCTGGCCCAGTTTTATGACGCTGTGCTATTGCCGCGTTACTGGCGTTTTGTCGCCGAGTTGCCGGTCAATGACAGGGGCAAAGTGCAGTTTTCTGCCGTACAGGCATTATTTATGTCGACGACGCCACATTGATACCATGAATCTTCCCGAGATATTAGCCATACATCGCGAGAGTGCCAGCAGCTGCCGCATCGATATGCGCATACAGCCTGAGCTGGCGTTTTTTACCGGGCATTTCCCCGGCTTGCCTATCCTGCCCGGTGTGGTGCAATTGCACTGGGCCATGCAGTATGGCCAGCAATATACGGATGCTGCCGGCGTTTTCCTGTCTATGGAGAACATCAAGTTTTTGGCGGTGGTACTGCCGGAGATGCGCTTGTGCCTGACGCTCAACTGGCAGGCAGACAAGCATGTGTTAAGTTTTGAATATGCATCGGCAGAGAAAAAGTACTCGGCAGGCCGTTTGTTACTGGGTGGCATTTAATGGTTTTTTCACCCTGCATCATCATCCCTATCTATAACCATGGCCGCACCATCACCGCCACTGTCGCTCAACTCACAGCCTATCAGTACCCGATATTGATCGTCGATGACGGCAGCGATGCGCAGACCCAGGCTACCCTGGCAACACTGGCAGCCAGCTGTGACCTGGTCACGCTATACCGCTTGCCGCAAAACCGCGGCAAAGGGGCGGCCGTCGTGCATGGGTTGATGCAGGCACATGCACTTGGCTATAGCCATGGTTTGCAGATCGATGCCGATGGCCAGCATGCGGTCACAGATGTGCCGCGCTTTATGGCGGCTGGCCAGCACTCGCCGCAGGCAGTCATTTCGGGTAAGCCGGTTTATGATGACAGTGTGCCCAGGGGCCGCCTGTATGGCCGTTATGTCACGCATGTGTTTGTCTGGCTGGAGACGCTGTCGTTCGAAATACAGGATTCCATGTGCGGTTTCCGGTTATATCCGCTAGCCGCAGTCCAGCGCCTGCTGGCGCATACCCGATTGCCCGAGCGCATGGATTTCGACACTGCCATCGCTGTGCGGCTGGCGTGGCAGGGCGTCCGCTTCGTCAATCTGCCGACCAGAGTGGTGTACCCGCAAGATGGTCTGTCACATTTTGATCTATGGCATGACAATGTGCGTATCACTAAGATGCACACCCGCTTGTGCCTGGGCATGCTGTGGCGCTTGCCATTATTGCTGGCCCGCAAACTGCTGCCGGCTTCGCTAAAGCAGCCAGCCAGCGGCACAGATACGCATTGGTCCAGCACCCCTGAGCGCGGCAGCCGCCTGGGCATGGCTGTGTTGCTTGCCAGCTACCGCTGGCTGGGCAAGCCGGTCGCCAGGCTGATGCTTTACCCTATCGTGTTTTATTTCTTCCTGGCCAATCAGGCAGCCCGGCGATCTTCCCGCTTGTATCTGCAGCGCTTGTCCCAGAGCAGCAGCCAGCCGATAGCACATGGCAATTGGGCGGTGTTCCGGCATATGCTGACATTTGCCGGTTCGGCCCTGGATAAATTCTCTGCCTGGATAGGCGATATCCCGTCTGAGCGGGTGACACTGCACGGGCTTGAACATCTTGCGCTTGCGGAACAGTCTGCCGCCGGGCAGGGCGCGCTGATAGTCAGTGCGCATCTGGGTAATATCGAAATGGCCAGGGCGCTGGCGGTACAGCGCAAATTGACCATCAATGCCGTGGTTTACACTGAACATGCGCAACGCTTTAATGCTTTGCTGGCTAAATCCAGCAGCGATTTCGGCGTCAATCTGCTGCAGGTGAGCCAGTTTGGGCCAGACACCGCTGTGATGCTGAAAGAGAAGGTAGAGCAGGGTGAAATGGTGGTCATCATGGGTGACAGAACGCCGCCTGCCGAAAATGGCCGCATAGTGAGCGCCGACTTTTTAGGCCACCCGGCAGCGTTTGCCCAGGGGCCATGGATACTGGCCAGTTTGCTGGAGTGCCCGGTGTACCTGATGTTCTGTGTGCCCGGCCCGCTGGAGCACCACATCTTCCTGGAGCCGTTTGCCGAGCGAGTGCTGCTGCCGAGAAAAGAGCGGCAGCGTGCTGTGGCCGACTATGCGCAACGCTATGCCCACCGGCTGGAAGCTTATTGCAGGCAGTATCCTCTGCAATGGTTCAACTTTTTCAATTTCTGGAAATAGGCCGTGCTCAGCGCAGACTCCACTCCTGTCATTACTGCAACTGTAGAAGTTGAAGTTGCTTTTCATGATGTAGACCAGATGCATGTGGTCTGGCATGGGCATTACCTGAAATACCTTGAGATCGCGCGTTGCGCCCTGTTTCGCAGGTTTGACTTTGACTTCGCAGAAACGACTGCTTCCGGCTATCTGTGGCCAGTGGTGGATTGCCAGTTGAAGTATCTCAAGTCGGCGTTTTACGGTGATGTATTGCTGGTGCAGGCGACGCTGCTGGAGTACGAGAATCGCCTCAAAGTGGCTTACCAGATCACACACCGGCATAGCGGGCAGCTGCTGACCAAGGCCAGCACCACACAGGTGGCGCTGCAAGCGGACACCCTGGAGCTACAGTTCGTTTCACCGCCGGTGCTGTACCAGAAAATAGAGTCGCTTTACCGGCAACTGCAAGCCGGCGCGAGCCTCAATTCAGACATTAATCCAGACATAAAACCAGGAAATTAAAAGCAAATGAGTCGTTTAAGCGTGATGTTATGCCTGGCCATGTGGCTGATGCCTGCCGTGGCTGCCGAGCCCTCGGAAGCTTTGTTACAGCAGATCAGCCAGCAACTGGCCAAACAGACCAGCTTGCAGGTGGATTTTATCCAGACCAAGCAGATGGCGGCGCTTAAAAAACCGCTGGTGATGAAAGGCGAGCTACTCTATAACAGGACTGACGGCGTCATCTGGCAGCTGACCTCGCCTTACCGGGTGCGCTATGAGTTTAACGGCCAGGCTATCATTGAAACCAATGCTGCCGGCGAACGCCGTGAGCGAAAAGCAGAAGATTCGCCTGCCATCGCGCAGATCAGCAATATCTTTAAAGCCATTTTAAGCGCCGACCAGGCGCTGCTGGCTCAGCACTTTACGCTGACGGCAGCCGGCTCCATGCAGAAATGGGAGATGCATTTAACGCCAAAAGCGGCTTATTTGCGCAAAGCGATGACAGAGATCGTGCTGAGCGGCAAGCAGACGGTAGAGGCGGTGCATATAGACGAAGCCAATGGCGACCGTACCGACATCCGCTTCTTCAATCGGCCAGCGGCCGGATCACCCAATGCTGACGCAGCTGGTTCAGGCCAGTGATGCGCGTGCGTGATATGCAGATGCCATTGAGTGATCGCACATGAAGCCAGGCATGCATAAGTCATTAAAACAGCGCTTATGGCTGTGGCTGCTGTTTGCGGCGCTGGTGCTGGCAGGGGCGTTGCGCGTCTGCAGTGTGCATGACTTCAGGCAAGGGCTGCCCATAGAGACCAACCTGCTGGACCTGCTGCCCAAGACGGAACGTAATGCGGTGGCTGAAACTGCCGTGCAGCATTTGTCGCAACTGATAGGCAACCGGGTATTCGTGCTGATAGGCGCGCCTGTGCCCCAGTCAAGCAGAGTCCAGTCAGGCAGAGACCAGCCGCCAGATGACGCACGACTGCTGGCTGCCGCGCGTGACTACGCCAGGCAATTGCAGCAGGCCGGTGTTTTTCAGCGCGTGGATATCGAAGTGCCAGCGTTTGATATACAGAAGATCCAGCAGGATTACCTTGCCCATCGCAGCAGCCTGCTGGCGCATGCCGATGCGCAAGCCCTGCGGCAAGACCAGCTGGATTGGCAGACGCAGCTACAGCAAAAGCTGATGAGCCCGTTGTCATTCGGCATGACAGTGCCGCTGGCGCAAGACCCGTTCGGCCTGGGTGACCGCTGGCTGGCGCAAAGCATGTTGAATCCAGGCAAGCTGGTGATCAATGATGGCGTACTGACCACGCAGGAGGCGATGGCAGACGGCAACTCGCGCAGCTGGGTGCTGGTGAGTATCCTGCTCAAAGGTTCTTCATATGATGCCACTATCCAGGAACAGACCCTGGCGGCGTTGCAGCAGGCAGAGCACGCATTGCAGCAGCAATTACCGGGTGCTGAGCTGCTCAAGGCCGGCGCGGTGTTCTATGCCAGCGATGCACAAGCCAGCACCCGTGCCGAAGTCGATATGATAGGGGTGGTGTCATTGACCGGTATCCTGCTGCTGATGCTGGTGGTGTATCGCACCGTGCGCCCCTTGCTGCTAGGCCTGGCCAGCGTGGCCTGGGGCATATTGACGGCGCTGGTGGTGATCTTGCTGGTCTACGGCAAGATACATCTGATCACGCTGGTGTTTGGCGCCAGCCTGATAGGCGAAGCCTTTGATTACAGCATACAGTTCTTTTCTGCGCGCATGGCTGCCGGTGCGCAGTGGCAGGCACGTTCAGGGGTGCGCAAGATCAGCTCGGCATTGACCATGGCTTTGCTGACCAGTCTGCTAGGCTATGCCGCGCTGGCGGGCGCGCCTTTCCCGGCGTTGTCGCAGATCGCCATGTTCGCCATGGTCGGGCTGGTGGCGACCTGGGCCAGCGTCTTGCTGCTGCTGCCGGTATTTCTATCGCGGCCACATAATATCGCGACCCCGGCTTATTTTGTGCAGTTGCAGCAGGCCTTGCCACGCCTGTTAAACCGGCTGAACGCTAAAAAGATGCTGGGCGCATTGCTGGTGCTGGCTGTGCTGATGATTCCTGGCTGGCGCATGATACAGGCCAACGACGATATCCGTATCCTGGTGCATAGATCGCAGGATCTGCAGCAGCAGGAACAAAAAGTCAGGCAACTGGTGGGGCTGGAGACCGAGACCGCTTTCTTTCTGGTGCAAGGCGACACGCCTGAGCAGGTATTGCAGCATGCAGAGCAACTGCAAACGGTGCTGGACCAGTTTGTCAGCCAGCGGCAGTTATCCGGCTACCAGAGTATCGCCAGCATGGTGCCTTCCAGCCGTAGCCAGCTTGAACATCAGCAGTTACTGCAATCGCGGGTGAAAGCGCAACAGCAACAGCTGGCACATATCATGTCCGAAGCAGGCCTGCGCGATGAAGTGATCAGCGACTGGCTGCAAGCGGTGACTGCGCCGGCACCGCCGCTGACGGTTGCAGACTGGCTGCAGTCACCGGCTTCTTTGCCGGTGCAGCATTTATGGCTGGGCCAGCAAGGGCAGGGCTATGCTGCCATCGTGCAATTGCAGCGCAGTCAGGATATGCCAGCCTTGCAACTGGCCACCCGCGACCTGGCCGGGGTGGTGCTGGTGGATAAGCCGGCCAGTGTCAGCCAGCTGCTGGCACAGTACCGGCAATGGAGCGCTTTCTGGCTGCTGGGGGCGTTTGCCCTGATCCTGCTGCTGCTGGGCATACGCTACCGCTGGCGCCGCGCATTGCTGATGCTGTTGCCGCCACTGCTGGCCATTTTCGTCACCATAGGCGTGCTCGGTTATCTGGGTATCATATTCACCTTGTTTAATATGATGGCGCTGATGCTGGTGTTGGGGGTGGGCGTGAATTACGCGATATTCTTGTATGAAGGCGGCTGGAGCCAGCCTTCGGCCCTGGTGGGTGTGCTGCTTTCGGCCGCCACCACTTTGCTTTCTTTCGGGCTGCTGTCGTTAAGCCATATGCCTGCACTGTCCGGCTTTGGCGCCACCCTGCTGATAGGCATAGGCGTCAGTGTCATTTGTGCCCCGCTCAGCTTGCTGGGCACGCGATTGCCGGAGGCTGCACATGCTTAAACAATGGTTGATACTGGCTGCCTGCCTGCTGTTGGCCGCCTGCAGCAGACCCTCTTCGCCACGCTGTACTGCCTTGCCGGACAATGTGCAGTATTGTTTGCAAGCGACGACCCAGGTGAGCCCTTTTGCCGGGCAGCAGAAAGTCACGGTGACCATGAAACAGACGCAGGAGACCCTGCTCACCAGTACCGAGGTAGATGCTGCAGGCGTGCGTATGGTGATGTTGTCGCCGTTGGGGCAGACGCTGGCCAATATCAATATGCCGAATGAAGGCGCTATCCAGGTCGAACAGCAGGGTAAGCACTGGGATGCCAGATGGTTGCTGGCTTTATTGCAGGTGACGCGCTGGCCAGCCAGCCAGGTACGCGAAGGATTAAGCAGAAATGCTGAACTGCACGACAGCCCCATGCAGCGAGAAATATTATTAAATGGTAATGTGATAATTGATGTTAAGTTCCAATTTGAGGATAATCCTTATCAGAAGTTGATCGTCCGCTTTCCTGCACTGGGTATGCAGATGGACATTGAGACACTAGAATAACCAACCATAAAAGTAACGATCCCGATGCAGCAAGCCCCACTCTATTTATCTAATCCCGGACTAGTCAATGCGCTAGGGTCTGGCCGCGAGTCTGTGGCCTCCGCCTTGTGGCAGGCTGATACCTCCGGCATGGTGGAAGAAACCGGCTGGATACCGCAGCGCAGCATCCCGGTCGGGCGCGCGCAAGGTCAGCTGCCGGACATCCCCGCGCATCTGCGCCGGTTCAACAGCCGCAATAATCAGTTATTGCTGGCGGCAGCCTTGCAGATACAGGCTGATATAGAAGCAGCGATCGCGCAGTATGGCAGCCATAGAGTAGGCGTGGTACTGGGTACCAGCACCTCGGGCATCGCAGAGACCGAACAGGCATTGCGGGTGCTGGCTGAAAGCGGTGAACTGCCGGCAGCTTATGATTATGCCCAGCACGAGTTCGGCTCGCCTTCGCGTTTTCTGTCTGAATATTTCGGCCTGACCGCGCTGGCTTATACGGTTTCCACCGCATGCACTTCCAGCGCCAAAGCATTCCAGTCGGCACGCAATCTGATACGCCACCAGTTATGTGATGCCGTCATTGTTGGCGGCGTAGATTCGCTATGCCACCTGACATTCAACGGCTTCCATGCGCTGGAATCCATCTCGTCCAGCTTATGTAACCCTATGAGCAGCAACCGCTCGGGCATCAATATCGGCGAGGGGGCAGCGGTGTTCGTCCTCAGCCGCAACGCCTCTGCTTTCCAGCTGCTCGGCATAGGCGAAAGCAGTGATGCCTGGCATATTTCCTCGCCGCACCCTGAGGGCACCGGCGCCAAGCAGGCCATGCAATATGCCTTGCAGGATGCAGGCTTGTCTGCCCGTGATATCTGGTACCTGAATCTGCATGCCACCGCCACCCCCAAGAATGACGCCATGGAAAGCCTGGCAGTCGCCGAGATCTTTAGCGCGGGCGTGGCCTGCAGCGGTACCAAGCCATACACCGGGCACACGCTGGGCGCAGCCGGTGCCACCGAGATCGCCATTTGTGCCTTGGCCATAGAGGCGGGCAGACTGCCTGTGCATCATTGGGATGGCCAGGCCGATGCTGAAATACCAGCCTTGAACCTGGTGACTGCCGCCACCGGTGCCGACACAGAGGCGCCACGCATTTGCATGAGTAACTCCTTCGCCTTTGGCGGCAGTAATGCCAGCGTCATCCTCGGGGCCGGGCTATGAATACCTCTGCGATACAGGCATTGCCTGATGTATCCGAATTGCTGATGCACAGGCCACCTATGCTGCTGATAGACCAGGTGGAGAAGTTTGATGCCGAGTCCGTGACCATGCTGTATACCCCGCAAACACAAGCCTGGTATGCAGATGGCGATGGCAATATGCCGGCCTGGATAGGCATAGAACTGATGGCGCAGGCGATAGGCTGCCATGTGGCATTGAATAAACGCCTGCAACAGCAAGCGCCCAAGCAGGGCGTGTTACTGGGTTCGCGGCGTTATCTGGCCAATGTGCCGGCGTTTATCGGCAACCGGCAATTGCGTATACATGCGACCATGATATTCCGCGATGAAAGCGGCCTGGCTGCTTATGACTGCACTATCAGTGATTGCACTATCAGCGAGCCAGCTGATCCCGCCCTTGCCCATGCGGGGCAGCAGGATCAGCGCGCTGAACAGCAGGCAGGCGAGACGCCAGGGCTGCTTGCCAGCGCCACACTGAAAGTATTTGAACCAGACGATTTTCAACAATTTTTACAAGGGGCCGGGGCATGAGTGGCAGACGGGTATTGGTAACAGGCTCTAGCCGGGGCATAGGCCGGGAGATCGCGTTGCGGCTTGCGCGCGACGGGTTCGCAGTGACTTTGCATGGCAGGAGCGCCAGCGATGCACTGGCAGCGGTTACCGGCGAGGTCGCAGCCATTAATGGCCAGGCTCAGGCGGGCAAGCCGCATGCACTCACCTTCGATATCTGCGACCGTGCGCATGTGAAACAAGTGCTGGAAGAGGATGTCGCCGCCCATGGTGCTTATTATGGCGTGGTCTGCAATGCCGGTATCACGCGCGATGGCGCTTTCCCTGCCCTGACTGACCAGGACTGGGATCAGGTGATAGATACCGGATTGAACGGTTTTTTTAATGTGGTGCAGCCGCTGGTGATGCCCATGGTGAGGATGAAACAGGGCGGGCGTATCGTCACCCTGGCTTCTGTGTCCGGCATCATGGGTAACCGTGGCCAGGTCAATTACAGCGCCGCCAAATCCGGCCTGATAGGCGCGACCAAAGCCCTGGCTGTCGAACTCGCCAGCCGCAGGATCACCGTCAACTGTGTCGCCCCCGGCTTGATAGAGACCGATATGACAGGGCAGCTGGAACATCTGGACGAGATGCTGAAAATGATCCCTCTGGGCCGCATGGGCAATACCAGGGAAGTCGCCGCCGCGGTGGCGTTCCTGCTGTCGGATGATGCAGCCTATATGACCCGGCAGGTACTCAGCGTGAATGGCGGGATGGTGTAATGAAACGCGTTGTTATCACCGGCATGGGCGGGGTCACGGCACTGGGCTCGCAGTGGGAACAGATCGAGCAGCGGCTGCGCGCCGGGCAGAATGCGGTCAGACAGATGCCGGAGTGGGATTATATAGGCGCACTGAACACGCGTATCGCTGCGCCTATCGATGACTTTAGCGTGCCCAGTCATTTCTCGCGCAAGATGACCCGCTCTATGGGCCGGGTGGCGCTGCTGTCGGTGACAGCGACAGAAACGGCACTGGCACAAGCCGGGCTGCTGAATAGCGACGAGATACAGAATGGCAGCATGGGTATCGCCTATGGTTCATCGTCAGGCAGTGTAGAGCCGGTGAAAGTGTTCGCCGCCATGCTGGAAAAAGGCGATATGCAGAATGTCACCTCCACCAGTTATATCCACATGATGCCGCATACGGCGGCGGTCAATATCGGCCTGTTTTTCGGCCTCAAAGGCCGCATCATCCCCACCTCCAGCGCCTGTACCTCAGGTAGCCAGGGCATAGGTTATGCCTATGAAGCGATCAAATATGGCCGCCAGAAGATGATGGTGGCAGGCGGAGCAGAGGAGATGTCAGCACCTGCTTCGGCGGTGTTTGATACGCTGTTTGCAACCAGCACCCGCAACGACTCCCCGGCGCTCACGCCGCGTCCGTTCGACCGTGAACGGGATGGTCTGGTAGTAGGCGAGGGTGCGGCGACGCTGGTGCTGGAAGAGCTGGAACATGCCCAGGCGCGCGGCGCCACCATCTATGCCGAGATCGTCGGTTTTGGCTGTAACGCCGATGGCACCCATATCACGCAGCCAGAAATGGAAACCATGGCGGTGGCCATGCAGCAGGCGCTGGATGACGCCGCCTTGCCTGCCTCAGCCATAGGCTATGTCAGTGCCCACGGCACCGCCACCGATAGAGGCGATGTGGCCGAAAGCCACGCCACGGAAAAAGTATTGGGCCGCCAGGTGCCTATCAGCTCCATGAAAAGCTACCTCGGGCATACCCTGGGTGCGTGTGGCGCCATAGAGGCCTGGTGGGGGATAGAAATGCTCAGGCGGCAATGGTTTGCGCCCAGCATCAACCTGGCGCAGCCTGACCCGGCCTGCGCCATGCTGGATTATGTGACAGGTGCCGGGAGAACGCTGGATATCGAGTATTTCATGAGTAATAACTTCGCGTTCGGCGGGATCAATACCTCGCTTATTTTCAAGAAGTTCACTGGTTGATTATTTTTAAAAAGGAGAAAAAAATGAAAAGATTGTTGCCCATCGTTATGTCATTGTTACTGGTCGCCATGTTGCCCATGCAGGCGCATGCCCGCAATACCGTGCCAGTTGAAACCATAGAGAAAGAAGCCATTAAGCCGGCCAGTGGCAAGACTCTGAGCCTGGCCCAGGTGAAACAGGCAGTGACCACTGCCGCCGAAAAAAATGACTGGAAAGTGACTTCTGCCACTGAAGGCAAGATACAAGCCACGCTGGAAGTGCGCCAAAAACACACGGTACGTATCGAGATCACCTATGATGCCACTGCCTATTCCATTCTGTATAAAGACAGTGTGAACATGAAGTATGAGACCAAGTACGATCAGGCGTATATCCACCCTTTTTATAACAAATGGGTAGGCATACTGAAAAACAGCATAGATCAGGAACTCAGCAAGCTGTAAACATGCGTCGTGTTGTCATCACCGGTGTCGGTATCACCTCCTGTCTGGGTAATAGTCTTGCCGAAGTCACGTCTGCCTTGCGCGCTGGCCGCTCCGGCATCCGTTATGACGCCGAGTATGCCGCACATGGCATGCGCAGCGTCGTCTCCGGCAAGCCGGAGATCAGCGGCTTGCCAGAGGTGCCGCGCAAGTTGCGCCGCTTTATGGGCGATGCCTCGCTGTATGCATACCATGCCGCGCGGCAGGCGATCGCCGATAGCGGCCTGACGCCTGCCCAGCTGACTTCTGAGCGCACCGGCCTGGTGACCGGCTCTGGTGTAGGTTCGCCGTTCGAGCATCACCTGGGGACACAGTTGCTACAGCAACACGGCCTGCACAAGGTGTTGCCCTATGTGGTGCCACGCGTGATGGGCAGTACCGTGTCTGCCAACCTGGCGACCGCCTTCGGTATACAAGGCTTGAGTTGCGGCATGACCTCTGCCTGTGCCACCTCGGCACACTGCATAGGTTATGGCAGCCAGCTGATACAGTTCGGCAAGCAGGATGTCATGCTGGTGGGGGGCGCCGAAGAAGCCAACTGGACCAGTGCGGCAATGTTTGATGCCATGGGTGCATTGACGACGCAGTTCCCCGACCAGACGGCTTCACGCCCTTTTGACGAAAGCCGCGATGGATTCGTTTTTGCGGGCGGGGCCGGCATGCTGATTTTGGAGTCGCTGGAGCATGCGCAAGCCAGAGGTGCGAGGATCTATGCCGAGCTGACCGGCTTTGGGGCCTCATCCGATGGCCTGGCGGATATGGTGACGCCTTCGCCAGAGGGTGCAGCCAGGGCCATGAAACTGGCGCTGGCTGAACACCAGGCCAGTGGAGCCGCCAGCGTGGCTGTGGATTATATCAACGCCCACGCCACCTCGACGCCGCTGGGGGATGTCAGCGAGCTGCAGGCGATCAGGCAGGTGTTTGCGCCGCGCATACCCATGATCTCATCGACCAAAGGGCTGTCCGGGCACCCGATAGGCGCCTCGGCCGCTCACGAACTGATTTATGTGATTTCCATGATGCAAGACGGCTTTGTTGCCGGCTGCCAGCACGTTTCCCGCCTGGATGCGGCAGCGGCCGGCCTGCCTGTGGTCGAGCAGAATAGGGATCACTCGATAGAATGTGCCATGTCCAACAGCTTTGGATTTGGCGGTACCAACGTGAGCATTATCCTCCAGCGATACCATGCTTGATTTCTTACTGTTATTCATCAAAGGTCATAAAAATGAAAAAACCTAAGGTCGCGATGTTGTTATGTATAGCTTCACTCATCCTGGTCTCGCATGCGCAAGCCAGAGATGACCGCAAAATGTATCCAATCGCCGATGCGCTGGCCAGCGACCAAGCCAAAGGCAAGCTGGACCCGTCTATCAGCCTGCAGTTTGGCAATCAAAAAACTGCTGCAATCGAAAAAGAGTTTGGCGAATGGAAAACCAACAAGAAAACCAACGGCTTTAACAAGACTGACCAGGTGGCCTGTGAATGGACTTTTTTAAGTGCGCTGCTCGAATTGCAGGAGCGCGCCAGAAAAGAGGGCGGTAACGCGGTCGTTCGTATCAAGAGCAACTATAAAGATATTGAAACAGTGAGTGATACAGAATATATGTGCGGTAGCGGTGCACTGATGTCAGGTGTCGCATTAAAAGGGACAGTGGTTAAATTAAAATGACAACGCAACTTTTTCCTTTCGTCAAAGAGTCCCGTTTTGGCGACTGGTTCCTCAACACCGATATGTGGAAGATCCGCGTACTGGAACGGGCCCTCAATGATGTGCAGCGTTTTATCCCGCCCGAGAAAACGCAGTTTGAGACCATACTCGACATAGGCTGCGGTTTTGGCCACGCGTTTGAAAGTCTGAGCCGGCGTTTCTCGCCCACCTTGCTGATAGGGGTGGATGCCGACCCTGATATCCAGGCCAGGGCCGGGGCTGCTGCCGAGCGTTGCTCGACGCCGGTGCGCTTGTGCCATGCCAATGCGGCCGCTATGCACGAGATCGCAGATAACCAGGTAGATATGATCTTCTGCCACCAGACTTTTCACCATATCGTCGAGCAGGAAGCCGCCATGCAGGAGTTTTTCCGCATACTGAAACCTAACGGTCTGCTGGTGTTTGCTGAATCGACCAAGTATTACATCGAGACCCTGCAGATACGCTTGCTGTTCCGCCACCCGATGGAAGTGCAGCGCACGGCAGATGAATATGCCGCCATCATACGCAACGCCGGCTTTTCGCTGCCGCCTGAGCGTATCTCGCTGCCATTCTTGTGGTGGAGCCGTCCCGATTGCGGCATGCTGGAATGGCTGGGATTCTCCGTGCCTCAGGAACGCAAGGAAACATTGATCAACGCGGTCGCCGTCAAGCCTGCCTGAGTGTTTTGAGCACGGCAGTGCATTGAACGCTGCCGGGCTGGTGATGTGCCAGCTGGGCCTGTGCGATGGTGCAGGGCCAGCGCGATTGTAATGAATTGAAAACCCCTGATGGGGAACTGGTTATTTTTGCATGCTTGTATTAGCATGGCCCCGATATATTGATGCTATTAAATTGCCTCGGCAATCATTTCAGGGTGAAGAGATTCGATGAGTTTAGACGGGCGTATTGACGAAGCGTTGTTTCATCGGCTGATGGCTAGCGCCCATATCCCATTGATAGGCAGTGCCCTGGGTGGTCTGCTGATCAGCATCTCGCAGCTGGATTCTGCTGACCGCGATCTGTTTTTTGCCTGGACCTTGCTGGTCTATGTGGTGATCGCCTTTCGCTGGTGGCTGACATACCGCTGCAAAAACAAACTGGCCAAACAGGGTTTCAATTCGCGGCTGGCTTTCCAGTATTGCCTGACCATCGCCTTATCCGGGCTGGCGTGGGGCACGCTGGGCTTTTTGATCACCGATGCACCGCCGATGACAGTCATCATCGTCATCACCGCCATCCAGGCCATGGTGATGGGGGGTGTGGTGACCATGGCTTCCTGCATTCCGGCTTTTTTTGCCTTTAGCCTGCCGGCCATGCTGCCTACCGTGGTGATCTTTGCCACCGGCAACAGTGTGCCCAATGCCGTGATGGCGGTGTTCAGCGTGATCTTCTATTTGTTGATGATAGGTGTCACCTACAGATTCAATCAGTCTTTACGGCAGGCCCAGCGCATCAGCTTTGAGAATGAGGACCTGATAGGGTCCTTGAAAGAGGCTTACCAGAAGATCTCGGCGCAGAACCTGGAGCTCAACCATGTCGCGCATCACGATATCCTGACCGGCCTGCCTAACCGTAAACTGCTGGCAGTGCGTATGCTGCAGGCCATGGAGATCGCCAAAGTCAAACAGACCAGTACCGCCATCCTCTACCTGGACCTGGATGGTTTCAAGGCCATCAACGACCAGCTGGGGCACGAGGCGGGCGACCTGGCGCTGATAGAAGTCTCACGCCGGCTGGGCAAAGTGATACGCGGCAGTGATACCCTGGCCAGGGTGGGCGGTGACGAGTTCGTCATCGTGCTGTCCGATCTGCAAGGGCAGCCGAATGCTTCAGTAGAAATGGTCGCCAACAAATGCCTGATGGTGTTTGAGCAGGCGTTTATGATACAGGCGTCGGAGTGCCGGCTGGGGGCGTCTATCGGGCTGGCCATCTGCCGCGAGGGTGACAGCATAGAGCAGTTGCTTTCAACCGCTGATAAGGCCATGTATCAGGCCAAACTGCTGGACAGCGGACAGATCTACTGGGCCGCAGCTGCTGAGCTGGAAACCAGCTGAGCGAGCGACGCTTTCCAGTGGTAGCTGGTGCAGGCAGTTTCTCAATGGCCGACCCGGTTGCGGCAGCAATCACACAATCACCACAGATTTATCCACTTTTTCAACGCTTTGCATATCAGGCTGTCTCATACAATAGTGAGGTCGTTGATTATATTTGCACTCATGTTTGTAAGTTATTCAATATGATGGCAAAGTGGCGTAGCAGGCTAGCCAGCATGCGCTGACCTATATACAGGCAGATAAAAACGGCATCCCCCTGCACAGGCTTTAGCAGTGTGTAGAGGTATGCGTGTAGTGGAGTGATGTCATGAGTACGTCGCAGACTGTCAAGCACCATCAGCAATTGACGCAGTTGTATCTGGCGCTCAGCCAGTGCAACCAGGCGATAGTGCAAAGCCATGATAGGCAGACTCTGTTTGAAAAGATCTGCCGTATCATCGTTGATTTTGGTCACGCTAAACTGGCCTGGGTAGGCGAGGTGCTGCCAGAATCAAAACAGGTCAAGGTCGCCGCCGCGTTTGGCAGCGGGCTTGAATACCTCAGCAAGATCACCATTTCTGCAGATCCGCACACACCAAACGGCAGAGGCCCGTGCGGGCTGGCGATCGCCAACGATCAGCCTTACTGGGTGCAGGATTTCCAGACTAACCCGGTCGCCGCGCTATGGCATGCCTCAGCCTCTGAGTTTTCCTGGAAAGCGGCGGCTTTCCTGCCTTTGCATTGCGAAGCCAGGGTAGTGGCCTGCCTGTCACTGTATACCTCGGAAGAGCAGGCATTCGACCCTGACACCCAGCGCTTATTGATAGATATGGTCGCCAATATCGATTTCGCGCTGGACCGTTTTGCGGTGCAGCAGGAACGCACCCGCTATCAGAAAAGCCTGCTGGCCAGTGAACAGAGAGCGCAGCTGGTGATGGAGAACGCGCTGGACGCCATTATCAATATGGACACCGCCGGCTTTATTATCGAATGGAACCTGGCCGCCGAACGTATCTTCGGCCACAAACGGGTGGCCGTGGTCGGCAGGAGTCTGGGCGAGGTGATTGTGCCGCCTGCTTATAGAGACGCGCACAACAAGGGTCTGCAGCGGCTGCAGCGCTCGGGTGAATCCAGGCTGCTGGGCCGCTCGATCGAGATCGCCGCCATGCGTGACGATGGCTCGGAGTTCCCGGTGGAATTGACCATTATCGAGATAGAGCGCAGTGGCGAGCGCTATTACAGTGCCTTTTTGCGTGATATCACTTTGCGCAAAGAGGCTGAACAGCGCATACAGTATCTGGCGAATTATGATGCGCTGACCGGCCTGCCTAACCGCAATCTGCTCACAGAACGTGTCACGGTAGAGATAGAACGAGCCTGGGCACAAGATGGCCAGTTCGCGCTGATGTTCCTCGACCTGGACCACTTCAAAGACGTGAATGACAGCCTGGGGCATAGATATGGCGACAGCCTGCTGGTAGAGCTGACCAAGCGCTTTCAAAGCCTGGTGCGGCCTGAAGACACCATCTGCCGGCTGGGCGGTGATGAGTTCGTGTTTCTGCTGGCGGGTGCCGGGCATGATGTCGCCCAGGAGATCGTTGAGCGATTACTCAAGGCCATAGAGCAGCCGCTGGTGATAGATCAATACCAGCTGACGATCACGGCCTCGGTCGGCATCGCCATCTATCCTGAGGATGGGCTGGATATGGAAAGCCTGCAACGCAACGCCGATGTCGCCATGTATCGCACCAAAAAAGAGAGCCGCAATGGCTATCGCTTCTTCAGTAACCAGATGCAGATCCAGACAGCGCGGCATCTGCAACTGGTGAATGCCTTGCGGCAAGCCATTGCGCTGGGGCAATTGGCCGTGTATTACCAGCCGCAAATGGACCTGGCCACGCACAAGCTGGTCGGCGTTGAAGCGCTGTTGCGCTGGCAGCATCCTACCCTGGGGGCGGTCTCGCCGGCCGAATTCATCCCGCTGGCAGAATCCAGTGGCCTGATCATTTCTATAGGCAGCTGGGTACTTGAGCAGGCGGTGCAGCAGGTCAGACAATGGCAGCAGGCCGGCATAGACGCGATGTGTGTGTCGGTCAATCTATCCAGTGTCCAGTTCCGCAACCCCGGTTTGCCGGCGCTGATACAGGAGATACTGCAGCGTTACGATGTGGCGCCGCAGTTTCTGGAGCTTGAGCTGACAGAAGGTGTGGCCCTGGAGAACCCGGAAGGCGCCGTGAATATGATGGATACGCTGGACAAGCTGGGCATACGTATGTCTATAGACGATTTTGGCACCGGCTATTCTTCGCTGAGTTACCTGAAGAAATTCAAGGTCGGCAGGCTGAAGATAGACCAGTCGTTCGTGCGCGATATTTCTACCGATGACGAAGACAAAGCCATCGTCATCGCCATCATCCATCTGGCGCGCAGCCTGGGCTTGAAAACCATAGCCGAAGGCGTAGAGACCGCCGAACAAAAAGCCTTTTTACTGTCGCATGGCTGCGACGAGATCCAGGGTTATCTGCTGAGCAAGCCCATGCCCAGCGACCAGGCCACCACTTTCCTGCTCAAGCACCGATAAGTCACTCCTTTGCTGCAACCCCGGCCTAGAGTTAAACCCAGGCCGGGTAACTCCTATACCCTTGCTGTGATACCTGCGATAAAGACGCAAATATAATGGTTGACTTCCTAAATGATAATAATTATCATTTACTTGTCGTTTAACGAATAGGAGATCCATGATGAGGCATCAAACTGTAGTAGGCAAGACCATGCTGGCAGGGAAAACGGCTTGTAAAGTGCTTTATCATAAATCTTCGGATATGGTTGAAGTCGAAGTCGGTGGCACCACCCTCAAGTTCGAGGCCGGCAGCTTTATTGTGATGAACGAGATGTTGCGTAAAGCCGCCGCCAGGATAGTGATGCAAACCGAGATAGAAATGAGCGTTTGAAAGGGTGATCATGCAAGCAGTCACACTCAACACCATGCGCTACGACCCGGCATTGCCTGATGCTGAGTCTGTCATGGCCTCTTTGCTTTACATAGCCACGTTATATATCAAAAAACCAACCTACGAACTGGCCAAGCAGGCACTGCGGCTGGCTGAAACCCTGACTGCCCCCGAGTATGCAGATTCGGACCTGGTCTGTCGTGTTTCGCGCCGCATGTGTGTGCAATGGACGCTGCTGGTCAATGAGCACGAACAATCTGCGTTGCCAGCCAAGGCCAGTCACTCATTAACCCAATTGAATGAAGAACCATCATGAGCGAGCATTCCATGTGTAAGAAGATTTTGTTATCCGGCCAGGCCGGCTTTCGTGTGCATTATTGCGAAACACATCACACAGTAGAACTGGAGATAGGCGCCATGAGTTTGCGTCTGGATGAAGATGCGCTGGAAATGATGAGCGACTCTCTGGCAGAATCAGTGAGCAAGCTGCATGCCTTGCAAGCGACCAAAGGCTCATTTGAAGCCTTTATGCGCCAGCTGAAAAACGCCTGATAACCTGGGTCTGGCGCCCATTAAAAAAGGCAATGACCTCACAGTCATTGCCTTTTTGTATGCCGCAGGCGGTCTTACTTATCTGCGACGCACCACTGGCCAGCAAGCCCGGTTTTAATGAGCAGGCCAGCGACTAGTCAGCCAGCTTGGCGCTGACGTTCTTGGTCAGCTCGCTCAGGGTGCTGTTCAGGGTCTGGAAAGCCCCATCTGAGAGGCCGGTGTCACAGGCGACCCGTTTTTGAACCTCTGACAATTTACTGCGCAAATTCTTGCCTTCTTCGGTCAGTGTCACTATCACCACGCGCTCGTCACTTTTCTGGCGGGTGCGGGTAGTCAGTTTTTTAACTTCCAGGCGTTTGACCACCGGCGTGATGGTGGCTGGTTCCAACAGCAATTTTTCGGCGATCTCTTTGATAGAAAGCTGCTTGAATTGCCACAAAGCCACCAGCACCAGATACTGCGGATAGGTCAGATTGAGTTTATCAAGATCCGGCTTATAAGAACGTAGCAGTGCGTGTGTAGCGGAGTAAAGTGAAAAACAGAGTTGATTTTCCAGGTATAAATTCGGCATGTTATGTAATTATAATTGTCATAAATAGAATTAGGTGATTACAGCATCAATCCAGACAACTGTCTATAGTAGTTTCACTTAGAAATGTATGCAATCGGTTACAAGCGCCTTTACCTGATTAAAGAGAAGTTAAGGTGTAATAAGTGCTTGACTGCGCTTGATAAATTTAGTCCTGATCCGATCAGAAGAATGGGCTTAACTACGTTAGAATAGTCTGGTGCACATGACAGAATGTGCAGTCAATCTAGCCTTTAAATTTATGCTGCCCTCCATCACTTTTCTTGATCTTGAAACCACTGGCGCCACCCCGTTAAAAGACCGCATCACCGAGATCGCACTGGTACGTTTTGATGGCGGTGTAGAAACTGCCCGCTGGCAGACACTGGTCAATCCGCAAATGGACATTCCGCCATTTATTCAGTCCCTGACCGGAATCAACAATGCCATGGTCGCACATGCGCCGGTGTTTTCTGAAGTGGCCGGCCAGTTGCTGGCTTTCCTCGATGGCACGGTGCTGGCTGCGCATAATGTGCGCTTTGATCATGGTTTTCTTAAAACCGAGTTCAAGCGCCTGGGCATCACCCTGCAGCAAAAAGTGTTGTGCACGGTTAAACTTTCCCGCCTGTTATACCCGCAACATTTCAGCCATGGCATAGATGCCATTGTGGCGCGCCACAAGATAGAAGGCATAGCCAGGCACCGCGCCATGGGCGATGTGGAGGCGGTGTTGCGCATGCTGGATGATGCCAGGCAGGAGCTGGGTGATGCGGTGGTGCAGTCTGCCGCGCAAAAGCTCATGGCAGCGCCGGTTTTGCCTGCCCATATCGATGCCGGCCTGATCGGCGAGTTGCCGGAAACGCCAGGCGTCTACCAGTTTTATGGCGAGCAGGATGTGCCGCTATACATAGGCAAAGGCAGCAATGTGCGCGCCCGCGTGCTGGCACATTTCAGTGGCGGCAAGGCCACGGCCAGAGAGCAGCGTCTGGTGCAGGAGGTCAGGCGCTTTGAGTGGATACCCGCCGCCGGCGATCTGAGTGCCTTGTTGCTGGAAACGCGCCTGCTCAAGCAGCAAAAACCCTTGTATAACCGCCAGCTTACACGTGAACGCCAATTGTTCAGCTGGCGGCTGGACCCGCTGTCACAACCGCAGGTCAGCCTGGTGGCAGCCGGTGATATAAACCCCAGCCAGATGGGGCGTCTGTTCGGCACGTTTAAAACCCGGCAGCAGGCGACCGAAGCCCTGCGCAAGATCGCCGAAAGAAGCCAGCTATGCCTCAGGCTGCTCGGCCTGGAAGCCAGTGCTGGCGGCCCCTGTGCTGCTTTTCAGCTTAAACGTTGCAAGGGCGTGTGTTGTGGTCAGGAGTCGCCCGAGAGTCACAGCCTGCGCCTGCAACAGGCGCTGATCGCGCATAAACTCAGTCTATGGCCTTACCCCGGCAAGATAGGCATAGAAGAATATAACCTGGAGAATGACCTGCGCCAGATCCATGTGTTCGAGCACTGGGTCTATGTGGGCGTCGCTGATAATGACGACGACCTGCAAGCCTTGCGCGCGCAAACAACCACGCTCACGTTCGAGCTGGAGACCTACAAATTACTGCTGAAAGTGTTGCCGCAAAAAAAGACCCGTGTGCTGGATCTGGCGCCTTGAAGCTCGCCAGCCCAGGTGACACAGGTCAAGGGGTAGTCGGAATCCCGGCCTGGGTTTAATCAAAGCTATGGTTTAACTAGAACTAAGGTTTAACTAGAACTAGGGTTCAACCAGGACTATGGTCTATCCAGGCCCAGTACTTATTTGGGCAGATAAAAGGTAGTGTCAGTGTTTACCGTCTCGCCGGAGGGCTGGGCGGTCACCTCTATGCGGATACGCTGGCTGCCGGTCTTGTCCGAATGCGGCACGGCAAGGCTCAGTGGCACCAATGCTTCTTCAGTCGCGCCTACCGTGAGTGACTGTTCACTTTCTATACTGATATCTGCCATGCCGCTGGCGCGTATGCGATAGTGCTGCGGCTGTTCGGTGGCATTCAGCAGGTGCAGCTGGTAAAGGTTCTCCACGCCTCTATCAGTCTCGCGGTACATGATATTGCGGTCACGCATGATGTCGACCTTGAAGGCTGGTTTATGCAGCATGCTGTAGGCCATCCAGCCGAATATCAGCGCAAACAGTGCGCTATAGATCAATACCCTGGGGCGCAGCATATGGCTTAACAGGCCATGTTCGCTGGTGTTGCCGCCTGCTGAAAAACGGATAAGCCCGCGCGGATATTGCATCTTGTCCATCACCTCATCACAGGCATCTATGCACAGGCCGCAGCTGATGCATTCATATTGCAGGCCCTGGCGGATATCTATGCCCACCGGGCATACCTGCACGCAGATATTGCAGTCTATGCAAGAACCCAGGCCCTGCGCCTGGTAGTCCTGGCCTTTGCTGCGGCCGCCACGCGGCTCGCCGCGTGTGCTGTCATAAGCGACTATCAGGGTGTGATTATCAAACATGGCACTCTGAAAGCGGGCATACGGGCACATATGCTTGCACACCTGCTCGCGTAAAAAACCGGCATTGCCATAAGTGGCCAGACTGTAAAAGCCGAACCAGAACCACTCCCAGCCACTGAGCTCGAATTGAAGCAAGGCCGGCGACAGCTCGCGTATGGGTGTGAAATAGCCGACAAAAGACAGCCCGGTCAGCATGGCGAATCCCAGCCAGACGCTATGCTTGCCCAGTTTGATGCCTGCTTTTCTCACCCCCCACGGCTGCGCATCCAGCTTCTGTCTCGCCATGCGGTCGCCTTCAATGCGGCGTTCCATCCATAAGAATATTTCTGTATATACCGATTGCGGGCACGAGAAGCCACACCACAAACGGCCAGCGACCGCGGTGAACAAAAACAGGCCCAGCGCACACACGATCAGCAGCAGTGCCAGGTAAAACAGGTCCTGCGGAAAGATCACCATGCCAAACAGGTAAAAGCGTTGCGCGTTGATATCCAGCAAAAACGCCTGGCGTTCGCCATATTGCAGCCAGGGCAAACCATAAAACACGATCTGCGTGAGCCATATCATCAGCCAGCGCCAGTTTTTAAAGTAGCCGCTCACACTACGCGGGTAGACCTTGGGTGTTTTCTGGTACAGCGAGATGGTTTTTTCAGTGACCGGGGCGGCCACGATAGGAATCACGGTTTTGCTACGCGAGGCTTGCATGATGACACTCGAACACGACTGAAGACCAGCGCACTATAGGCTGTTCAGGCCAGTTAAAACAGATTCAGTTTTTAATTAAAAAACCATATCAGTTTTAGATGGATGTCTGTGAAATCAGCTTGCCCAGGGTCTGGATCGCCTGCAGGCTATGCGCATTCAATGGATGGCCGTAGTTGAATCTAACGAAATTGGCATATTGCTGTTGCGATGAAAACATGCACCCGGGTGCCAGACTGATGTTATGCGCGATCGCCTGCTGGAAAAGAGGCAGGCAATCGCATTGCTGCGGCAGCTGCAGCCAGAAGAAATAGCCGCCTTGCGGCAGGTTAAAGCGCACCTGTTCAGGAAAGTGCTGATGCAGGGCCTGCGAATATTGCAGTTGCTGCAGCATCAGCTGGTGCCTGAGCTGGCGCAGGTATTTATCGTAGCCGCCTTTGGCCAGGTAGCTCGCCAGGGCATGCTGGGCGGGGATGGAAGTAGCCAGGGTGGTCGAGATCTTTAGTCGCGTGATCTGGTCGGTGAAGCGGCCGGCCGAAACCCAGCCGACGCGGTAACCCGGCGCCAGCGATTTGGAGAACGAGCTGCAATGCATGACCCAGCCCTCGGTATCCCACGCCTTGGCCGGCAGCGGGCGCTGCTTGCCAAAATATAATTCGCGATAGACGTCATCTTCAATCAGCGGCAGTTGGTGGCGCGTAATCAAGGCCACCAATGCTTGTTTGCTGGCTTCCGGCATCAGGCTGCCGGTCGGGTTCTGGAAGTTGGTCATCACCCAGCAGGCTTTGGGTTTATGCTGAATGATGGCCTGTTCCAGTGCCAGTAGATCAATACCATATTCAGGATGGCTGGGCACCTCTATCGCACGCAGCCCCATTCTTTCAATCGCCTGCAAGGCAGCATAAAAGCTCGGTGATTCTATGATCACGCTATCGCCGGGCTGGGTCACCGCCGCCAGGCTCAGGTTGAGCGCTTCCAGTGCGCCGTTGGTGACGACGATATCTGCCGCATCCGTCTGCGTACCATCCAGCTGATAGCGCAAGGCGATCTGGCGCCGCAGTTCAAAATCGCCTTGCCCGATATCACTGACCGTATCAGACGCTTGCATGCGGCGTACCGAAGCCACCATATGGTCGGCCAGTTTGGACAGCGGAAAGTGCAGCGGGCTGGGAAACGCCGAGCCGAACGGCACATGCTGCGGGTCTTTGATGCGGTCCAGCAGGGTGAACACCAGGTCGCTGACCTGCAAGGTGGTCGGTAGCCCGGTAGCAGCAGGGCTGGCGGGGGCCAAGAGCCGGTCGTTGCGCAATGGGCCGGCCACGTAATAACCTGAGCGCGGCCGGGTGACCAGTAGCCCGCGTGCTTCGAGTAAATAATAAGCCTGAAAAACGGTGGAAGCGTTGACCTGCTTCAGGGCCTGGATCTGGCGTATGGAAGGCAGTTTGTCACCGCGTTTAAGCAGGCCTTGTTGTATGGTGCTGGCGATCTCTTCGGCTATGATCTCGTATTTTTTCACATCTGGGCCTTGCGTCATCGTTGCCAGTTAACTGATATGGTAAATTAAATCCAAACTGAGGCTGTTTGGCAAGCGCCATTGTATTTAGCATAGCGTTTTTCCGCAGAATAGCTTTTTTATATGTCCCAGTTGATCATCAGTCATATTGAACGCCTGAATAAAAGGCATTACCTGCTCTGGCTCAGCGACGGGCAATCCATGCAGTTATCCATCACCGATATGTTCAATGTCAAAGTCATGCAGGCAGGCCAGCAAATCGCCGCGGCGCATTTTCAGCCATTGAGCTCCTTGAATAATATAGAAATGCCACCGCTATATCGCATTAATGATTACCAGGCGCCCGGCGGTGTCTTTTCTTTATTGGCCGATGGTTTTCTGCAGGCGATATTGAGTGTGTATGCGTTTTACACACACGGTATAATCAGGCCTTGGCGAGCCGCAGCGGCAGCTGGCTAGCCACCCTCCGCATGCGCTGTCAAATATACGCAAATGTATTTGCATTCCTGGATTAATTGCGTATAATTGCGGGTTCTTTAAAAGGCGACGTTTAAGGCATTTTTATGTACGCAGTGATCAAAACAGGTGGTAAGCAATACAAAGTTACCGCTGGTGAAAAATTAAAAGTTGAAAAATTAGTGGGTGACGTTGGTTCTACTGTTGTGATCGACAAAGTATTGTTGATTGCTAACGGTGAATCTACCACCATAGGCGCACCTCTGGTAGCCGGTGCTAAAGTCAGTGCCACTGTGGTATCACATGGCCGTGGCGACAAAGTGATGATCTTTAAAATGCGTCGTCGTAAGCACTATCGCAAGACTCAAGGTCATCGTCAGAGCTATACTGAAATTCAAATCGATACTATTTCTGCTTAATCGGCAGATTGCTAGAGTAAGGAATCAAACATGGCACACAAAAAAGCAGGCGGTAGTTCACGTAACGGTCGCGACTCACAAGCCAAACGCCTGGGTGTAAAAGCCTTTGGTGAAACAGTAGTTAACGCTGGCAGCATCATCGTGCGTCAACGTGGTACAAAAATGCATGCTGGCGAAAACGTCGGTATGGGTAAAGACCACACACTGTTCGCACTGGTTGAAGGCAAAGTGAAATTTGCTGTTAAAGGCGCGTTAAAGCGTCACACAGTGAGCATCGAAGCGGTTTAATCGCAGATGTATGAAAAAAGCCCTGTCGCTTGACGGGGCTTTTTACTTTATAGTTATTAGATTGTGCCTTGTATGATCACCTGTAACGGCTTTTGCCTGGCAGGCGATTTTAGATTTTAAGATGCAGTGCAAGGCGCACGGCGCGCAAAAACAGCCATGTACCACTAGTACATAAAGGTTCTGGGCACCGTGTCACGCAACAATGCGCTGAAAAGGCCAATTGATCATGAAGTTTATTGACGAAGCAACTATCAAAGTTTACGCCGGTGACGGTGGCAATGGCGTGGCGACATTCCGCCGCGAAAAATACGAGCCTATGGGCGGCCCCAATGGCGGTGATGGTGGCCGTGGCGGCTCGGTGATCGTGCTGGCAGACCGCAATATCAATACCCTAGTCGATTACCGCTATACACGCACTTTCAAAGCGCAGCGCGGTGAGAATGGCAGCGGCTCCGATTGCTATGGCAAAGGCGGCGATGACATGGTGCTGCGTGTGCCGGTAGGCACCACCATCAGTGATAAAGCCACCGGCGAGCCTATGGTCGACCTCAACACCGATGGCCAGCAAGTCATGATCGCCAATGGCGGCAAGGGTGGCCTGGGCAATATCCATTTCAAAACCAGTACCAACCGTTCACCGCGCCAATGCACCAAAGGTGATCCGGGCGAGGCATTTGAACTATACCTGGAACTCAAGGTGCTGGCGGACGTCGGCCTGCTGGGCATGCCTAACGCCGGCAAGTCTACATTCATACGCTCGGTCTCTGCTGCCAAACCTAAAGTCGCTGATTACCCGTTCACCACACTGCACCCTAACCTGGGCGTGGTGCGCGTGGATAGCAACCGCAGCTTTGTGATCGCCGATGTACCCGGTCTGATCGAAGGCGCTGCAGAAGGTGCCGGCTTAGGCCATCAGTTCTTGCGCCATCTGCAACGTACTTCCTTATTGCTGCATCTGGTCGATATCGCGCCGTTTGATGAAGCAGTCGACCCGGTGCAGGAAGCCAAAGCCATCGTCAACGAGCTCAAAAAGTACGATCAGGAGCTGTATGACAAGCCGCGCTGGCTGGTGTTGAATAAGATCGATATGCTGCCCGACAGTGCCGAAAAAGTCGCCGAGTTCGTGCAGGCGTATGGCTGGCAAGGGCGCGTGTTTGCGATTTCTGCCATCAGTGGCATAGGCTGTAAAGAACTGACGTATGCCATCATGGACCATATCGATCAGGCACGGGCGCAGCGTGAAGCTGAAGCCGCAGTGACTCAGCCAGTCTCGCCGTCAGGCCAGGCACAGGCGCAGGCAGTACCGTCACAGCCTGTACAATCACAGCCTGTAATAGAACAATAAATAACACAATTGATTCCGTATGGGTGTCTCCCTCATTCAAGATAGCAAGACCCTGGTGGTAAAGGTCGGCTCCAGCCTGGTCACCAATAATGGCCAGGGTCTGGACCGGGCTGCGATCGCCGCCTGGGCCGAGCAGATCAGTGCCCTGGTCAAACAGGGCAAGCAGGTGGTGCTGGTATCCAGTGGCGCCGTTGCCGAAGGCATGCAGCGCCTGGGCTGGAAAAAACGCCCGGTAGAGATCAATGAGTTGCAAGCCGCCGCCGCTGTAGGCCAGATGGGGCTGGTGCAAATGTACGAGCAGTGTTTCGCCCAGCATGGCTTGCATACTGCACAATTGCTGCTCACGCATGAAGACCTGGCTGACCGTAAGCGCTACCTGAATGCACGCACTACCTTGCGTACGCTGCTAGACCTTAAAGTCATTCCTATCATCAATGAAAATGATACCGTAGTCACCGAAGAGATCCGCTTTGGCGATAACGATACCCTGGGTGCGCTGGTCGCCAACCTGATAGAAGCCGATGCGCTGATCATACTCACCGACCAGCAAGGCTTGTATTCGGCCGACCCGCGTAAAGATCCGGCTGCCGTATTCATACATGCCGATATGGCAGGCAACCCGGCCCTGGAGGCGATGGCAGGCGGTGCCGGCAGTGCCGTAGGCACCGGCGGCATGCTGACCAAGATACTGGCGGCCAAACGGGCCGCCAGCAGCGGCGCGCATACCGTGATCGCCTCGGGCCGCGAGCCGCAAGTGCTGCTGAGATTGAGCCAGGGGGCCGCGATAGGCACCCACCTGCAAGCGGGAAAAATGAAGATCATCGCCAAAAAACAATGGCTGGCCGATCATTTGCGCCTGGGTGGCAAACTGGTGCTCGATGCAGGCGCGGTGAATGTATTATGCAAGGATGGCAAAAGCCTGCTGCCTATAGGGGTGGTAGAAGTGATAGGCCAGTTTGAACGTGGTGATGTGGTCGCCTGTGTCGATGCCGACGGCAAGGAGTGGGCGCGCGGCATAGTCAACTACCACGCCAGCGAGGTACGCCGTATCATGCGCAAGCCGAGTAGCGAGATCAAAAACATCCTTGGCTATGTAGAAGAAAAAGAATTGATCCACAGGGACAACCTTGTGCTGTTATAAAAAACGGTAGGGCCAGCGATGCGCTGACTAGCCTCGCGGCCTTGACCACATTTGCTTTTGCACTAAAAAATCAACTAAAAAGGTTATGTGATTATGAGTAAACCTCTGGTAGCCATCATTATGGGATCTGACAGCGATTGGCCGGTGATGAGAAATGCCGCCCAGATGCTGGCAGATTTTGGTGTCGCTTATGAAGCGCGTGTGGTGTCTGCGCACCGCACGCCTGACCTGATGTTCCAGTTTGCCGAATCTGCGGCCAGCCAGGGTTTTCAGGTGATCATCGCCGGTGCTGGCGGCGCGGCACACCTGCCAGGCATGGTGGCTGCGAAAACCACATTGCCGGTACTGGGCGTGCCGGTGCCATCCAAGCATCTGCAAGGCCAGGATTCATTGCTGTCTATCGTGCAGATGCCTAAAGGTATCCCGGTCGCCACCTTTGCCATAGGCGATGCAGGTGCTGCCAATGCCGGCCTGTTCGCTATTTCGGTATTGGCCAATCAGGATGCAGCTCTGGCACAAAAGCTGGCGGATTTCCGCCACAAGCAAGCCGAAAAAGTGCATGCCATGACATTGCCTGAGCAGCCTTGAGTTAGTCCAGAGTTATTCAATAAACACGACTTCTAGGCAGCGTTGCACAAAAAAAGTGTCGCCAGACACGGGAATGCTGCCGGAACGTGATGGGGATGGTTGATGAGTTCGCAAGCAAATATTCAGAGTCAAAATTTACCTAAAGGATCGGCCGTGATCCAGCCTCCCGCCATGCTAGGCATGCTGGGTGGCGGCCAGCTGGGCCGTTTCTTTGTGATCGCAGCCCACGAGATGGGTTACAAGGTCACAGTGCTCGACCCGGACAAACATAGCCCGGCGGGTAGCATCGCCGATGTGCACTTATGTGCCGCTTTCGATGATGCCGCGGCCCTGCAAACCATGGCACAAACCTGCCAGGCCATTTCAACCGAGTTTGAAAACGTGCCCGCCGAAACCCTGGCGACCCTGGCGCAGTCCACCGTGGTACACCCCAGTGCTGACGCCGTTGCCATTGCCCAGCACAGGATCAAGGAGAAAACCTTTTTCCAGCAGGCCGGTTTGCCGGTAGGCCCATTTGTGGCGGTGAATAGCGAGAGCGATCTGCCACCTGATGGTGAACTGTATCCTGCCGTACTCAAAGTGGCGCGTTTTGGCTACGACGGCAAAGGCCAGGCGCGCGTGGCCGACCAGGCCGAGGCCAAGGCTGCCTTCCACAACTTCAAGCAGGAAGTCTGTGTACTGGAAAAAATGTTGTCCCTGGACCTCGAAGTGTCCGTGGTACTGGCGCGTGATGTGCATGGCAATATCGCTGCATTCCCGACTGCTGAAAATAGTCACCTGAATGGCATCCTTGATGTCAGCATAGTCCCGGCGCGCTGCTCCGAAGTGATCAAAGCCAATGCGCAGGAACTGGCCAAACAACTGGCTGCTAAACTTGATTATGTCGGTGTGTTGGGCGTAGAGTTTTTTGTGGTCGGCCAGCAATTGCTGATCAACGAGATCGCCCCGCGGCCACATAACTCAGGCCACTACACAGTGGATGCCTGCATCACTGACCAGTTTGAGCAGCAGGTGCGCGTGATCACTGGCCAGGCGCTGGGCAGCCCGGCTTTACACAGCAATGCCGTGATGGTGAATATTCTTGGTGATAGCTGGCTTTACAGTGGTGAGCAGCATGAGCCGGCCTGGGATAAGGCTTTTGCACATGGCAACCTGAAAATGCATCTGTATGGCAAGCAAGAGCCGCGCAAAGCCCGAAAAATGGGCCATTTCACGGTGATAGGTGACGATGCACAGGCCGTGCTGAACACCGCCAGGATCGCGCGTAGCGAGTTACATATAGGTGAGTGATACTAGCCAATAAAAAAGCCCGGCTGATCCGGGCTTTTTTATTGGTCAGGCAAGATGCATCTGCACTTGTTTTCTGAACTCCAGCGGTGAAGCGATCTGGTCGAAGGTCTCTTTGGTGCCGCCGGTGCCGGTGACGATAATGGTGCCAAAACCGAATACACGGCCTAGTATGCTCTGGTTAACGCCTATGCCTTCCACTTTATGCAGCAACACTTCCAGCGAGTGGCGTTGTATGAATCCTACCTTGATCAATACACGTTTATTGGTGATGGCGAATTCTGAGGTCATGTGCCTGATATAGCTGCTGATGGCTGAGATGCATGCCATCAGCAGCGCCAGTGCGCTGATAGACCACAGCAGTTGTCTGGGCTCGGCGCTGGCAAGGTTATAACCGCAGACGATCACACTCAGCAGCAAATAGAGCAGGGTATTGAAAAAGATGATCCAGTGTAATCTGGCGCGATAAATGACCACCTCATTAGACAGCAGATTTTTATCGATAAAACTCAAGCTGTTCTCCTTAGTCCGGCAAAGCGATTGAATCTGGCCAAGCGATTGAATCTGGTAAGTGTCGGAAATAGTATCAGCAAGCGCGGATTGCGCAAAATCTGGCGAGAGCGGGCGGGGGCTGAACCCATGTCTAACCCTGGCTGGGCCATGTTTGAAGCAGGCAGGTTTGAACCAGGTTTGAACAATAAAAAAAGCCGGACATGCGTCCGGCTCTTTTAGTAAGCACCCCTACTGAAATTATTCAGCAGCTTTTTTCGCGCGAGGCTTGGCAGCAGCTTTTTTGGCTGGAGCGGCTTCGGCTTTAGCAGCAGCTTTTTTCGGAGCTGCTTTAGGAGCAACTGCTTTTTTCACAGAAGTCAAAGTTGCAGGTACGTCGCCTGACAATGCTTTGATCGCAGCTGTCAAACGGCTCTTGTGACGGGCAGCTTTGTTTTTGTGAATGATCTTTTTGTCAGCGATACGGTCGATCACGCTAACATTTTCCTGGTAGGACGCAACTGCAGCAGCCTTGTCACCAGTTTGAATTGCCTTGATTACTTTTTTAATCGCAGTACGCAAAGTTGAACGTAACGCAGCGTTGTGCGCGTTCACTTTTACGGATTGGCGCGCGCGTTTGCGTGCTTGTGCGGTATTTGCCATATCTGTTTATCCTGTAACTTTTCAAAAGGGGTGTAATACGAAACCGTGCATAATACTGTTTTTGCTTGGTTTTTGCAAGGCGAAAATCATATTTCTGCGGATTCTGATGCGGTTTATAAATAGTCGCGTGGTAAAATCGCCCGACTCTAAAAACAATTGTTTAGATCGTTTCAAAACTTGCGGCAGACATGATAAAGCAATCGTCATGCGGCCGTATGGTTTTTTACTAGACTGCCGGAAGCCTGAACACCCCATATGAACTTGCTCAAAGCTTTGGCCACCGTGGGTGGCATGACGTTTATCTCGCGCCTGCTGGGGTTTGTCCGGGATACGCTGATCGCCCGTATTTTTGGCGCCGGCATGGCTACCGATGCCTTTTTTGTCGCCTTCAAGATCCCCAATCTGTTACGCCGCATCTCGGGTGAGGGCGCGTTCAGCCAGGCATTCGTGCCCATCCTTTCCGAGTACCGCAAGCAGCGCACACCTGAAGCCACCAAGGCGCTGATCAACCATGTCTTCAGTTTGCTGGGCTTGTTCCTGGTGGCTATCACTATTGTCGGCATGCTGGCGGCGCCACTGATAGTGCGGCTGACTTCGCCAGGCTTTGTCGGTGACCCGGCCAAGTTCGCGCTGACTACCGATCTGCTGCGTATCACCTTTCCCTATATCCTGTTTATCTCACTGGTATCTATGGCCGGTGGTGTGCTCAACGCACACAGCAAATTCCAGGTGCCGGCCTTTACCCCGGTGTGGCTGAATCTGAGCTTTATTACGGCGGCTTTGTTTGTCGCGCCATACTTTAACAATTCGGTCTATGTGCTGGCGTGGGCAGTGTTTGTCGGCGGTATCATACAGCTGCTGTACCAGTTGCCCTATCTGCAAAAGATAGGCATGTTGCCGCGTTACGCGCTGAATACGCAGGACGAGGGCGTGCGGCGTATCCTCAGATTGATGGGGCCGGCCATTTTCGGCGTTTCGGTGGCGCAGATCTCTATCGTGCTGAATAATATATTCGCCTCGTTCATGCCTACCGGCAGCGTGTCGTGGCTATATTATGCCGATCGCCTGATGGAGTTTCCGACCGGCGTGCTGGGTGTTGCCCTGGGCACCATACTGTTGCCCAGTTTATCCAAGGCACATGTCGATAAATCAGCGGCGGAGTTTTCGCAATTGCTGGATTGGGGCTTGCGCCTGACCTTTATGCTGGCTATCCCGGCGGCAGTGGCCATGGCCGTGCTGTCCAAGCCGCTGGTCGCCAGCCTGTTCTACTACGGTAAATTCTCGGCGATTGACGTGGCGCAAACCGAGCGTGCCCTGATCGCCTATAGTCTGAGCTTGCTGGGCCTGATCATGGTCAAAGTATTGGCGCCAGGTTTTTACGCGCGGCAGAATGTGAAAACGCCGGTCAAGATCGCCATCTTCACCCTGGTGGTGACCCAAATTCTGAATGTGTTATTCCTGTATTTCACGCCATTGCGCCATGCCGGGCTGGCCTTGGCCGTGGGGCTGGGCGCCTGTTTGAATGCCACTTTGCTGTGGCTGACCTTGCAGCGCAGCGGCGCATTCGTGCCGAACAAAGGCTGGTTCCTGTTTCTGGTCAGGTTGTTGCTGGCTGTCACTGTCATGGCCGTGGCGCTGCATCTGGTGGCAGACTGGGCTGGCGACTGGCTGGCTATGCCCGCTTTACAGCGCTTGTTGCACCTGGCGGGTGTCGTGGTCATGGGCATGCTGATCTATTTTTCCATGCTGGGATTACTGGGTTTCCGCCCCGGCGACTTTATGAAACGAGTGGCTAAATAATGCAGATCTTCCGCCATATTCCGCTGTCTTCTGCGCCTGCAGCGATCGCGATCGGTAACTTTGATGGCATGCACCTGGGCCATCAGGCCTTGCTGCGCCAGTTGATCGCTTATGCGCAAACCTATCGCATCGTGCCGGCGGTGATGACATTTGAGCCGCACCCGCGCGAGTTCTTTGTCCCGCAGAATGCGCCTGCGCGCCTGGCATCCATGCGCGAAAAGCTGGAGTATTTTGCCGAGTTTGGCGTGAAGCGCGTGTATGTACAACGCTTCAGCCATGCTTTTGCCGCGCAAAGCCCGGCCACTTTTATGCAGGTGCTGCGTCAGCAGCTGAACGCCAATGTGGTCATGGTCGGTGAAGATTTCTGTTTTGGTGCCAAACGCGCAGGCACGGTGCAGACCCTGGTCGAACATGGTTTTAACGTGATCCCATTGCCGGAAGTTCAGCTTAACGGTGAGCGCGTTTCCAGCACGCTGGTGCGTGATGCGCTGGCAGCGGGTGAGTTCGCCAAGGCGCATACTTTGCTGGGACGCTCTTACAGCATCAGCGGCAAAGTGGTGCATGGTGCCAAGCTGGGGCGGCAATTGGGTTTCCCCACCGCCAATGTGCACATGCGCCACGAGCGGCCTGCACTGACTGGTGTTTATGCGGTAAAATTGAACGATTTACCGGCAGTTGCCAATTTGGGCGTACGGCCCACCCTGGAAGGCATTCCAAAACTCAAGCTCGAAGTGCATGTATTTGATTTTTCTGGTGATTTATATGACCAGCATGTGCATGTGCAGTTTCTGCACAAATTGCGTGATGAAATGAAGTTTTCCGGGCTGGATGCACTCAAGGCGCAAATTGCGGCAGATGTGGTTCAGGCCAGGCAATATTTCCAGCCTGGCAGCGCTGACTGAAGTAGCAGAGAACAGATGTGCTGCAAAGCCAAAGTACTGCAAAGCCAAAGTGCAGCACATACAAATGAGATTTTTAAATGACTGAGCAAAACAAAGATTCTAAATACCCGTTGAATTTACCTGAGACCAGCTTCCCCATGCGCGGTGATCTGGCCAAACGTGAACCGGCCTGGCTCAACAGCTGGCAGCAACGCAAGGTGTACGAGCGTATCCGCAACAAGCGCCAGGGCGCCAAAAAATTCATACTGCATGACGGCCCGCCGTATGCCAACGGCGATATACATATTGGTCACGCCGTTAACAAGATACTCAAGGACATCATCATCAAAGCCAAGACCATGAGTGGTTTTGACGCGCCTTATGTGCCGGGCTGGGATTGTCACGGCCTGCCTATCGAACTGGTGGTGGAAAAAGCACACGGCAAGAATATAGATCCGGCCAGGTTCCGCGAGCTGTGCCGTGCCTATGCAGCCGAGCAGGTGGAAAAGCAGAAAAAAGACTTTATCCGTCTGGGTGTGTTTGGCGACTGGGATCACCCCTACCTGACCATGGCCTTCGATACCGAGGCCGACATCATGCGTGCGCTGGGCGAGATCTACAACAACGGTTATCTGTACCAGGGTAGCAAGCCGGTGCACTGGTGTGTGGACTGCGGTTCAGCGCTGGCAGAAGCCGAAGTGGAATACGAAGATGTGAACTCACCGGCCATAGATGTCGGTTTCAGGGTGGTGGATAATGCCGCCCTGAGCCAGGCCTTTGCCACTACGGTGAGCGGTGACGCCTACGCGGTGATCTGGACCACTACGCCATGGACCTTGCCTGCCAACCAGGCGGTGAGCGTGAATGCCGAGCTGGATTATGACCTGATACAGACCAGCAAGGGCTTGCTGATCCTGGCGCGCGAACTGGCCGAAAAAACGCTGGCGCGTTATGCCGAAGAAAATACTTCTGTCATTGGCAGTTGCAAAGGCGACGCCTTGCGCGGGCTGCTGCTGCAACATCCTTTTGATGAGCGCCAGGTGCCGGTGATCACGGGCGACCACGTCACTACCGAAGCCGGTACCGGCCTGGTGCATACTGCTGCCGCCCACGGTAATGATGACTGGCTGGTGATGCGCGCCAACTTCCCCAACGAGAAGCCGCGTGTGCTGATCGGTGGTGATGGCAAGTTCTTTAGCAGCGAGCTGGTAGAACTGGCCGAGATCCGTGGCCTGAGCCGCCAGGAAGCCAACAAGATCATCCTGGCCAAGCTGCAGGAAAACGCAGTGCTGTTCGGTTCGGCCCGCCTCAATCACAGCTTCCCGCATTGCTGGCGCCATAAAACGCCACTTATGCAACTGGCGACCCACCAATGGTTTATTGGTATGAATGCGGTCGGCACGGATGGCAAAGCCTTGCGTGAGCAAGCCAATACAGCGGTGGGTGCGACTGCGTTCTTCCCGGCCTGGGGCCGTGCGCGTCTCGAAGCGATGATCAAAAATCGCCCGGACTGGTGTGTCTCACGCCAGCGTAACTGGGGCGTGCCTATGCCTTTCTTTGTGCATAAAGAGACCGGCGTGCCGCATCCTGATACCCTGAACCTGCTGGAGATCGTCTGCAAGCAGGTAGAGCAGCAGGGGGTAGAAGCCTGGTTCAGCCTGGATGGCGACGCTTTCCTGAGCCAGCATGCGCCTGTAGATGCCGCACAGTATAAAAAAGTGACTGATACGCTGGATGTCTGGTTCGATTCCGGCGCTACCCATTACGCGGTGATCCGTTCCGCACAGCATCCAACGCTGGCGGCTGAAGCCAAGCTGCGCGCTGCTGCCGGCAAGCCGGTGGCTGATCTTTACCTGGAAGGGTCTGACCAGCACCGCGGCTGGTTCCAGTCCAGTTTACTGACCGGCTGCGCGATAGACGGCCATGCGCCTTACAACGCTTTGCTGACCCATGGTTTTGTGGTGGATGGCGCCGGCCACAAAATGAGCAAATCCAAAGGCAACGTGGTGGCACCGCAAAAAGTGATGGACACTTATGGCGCCGATATCCTGCGCTTATGGGTGGCTTCTACCGATTATTCGGGTGAGCTGACCATTAGTGACGAGATCCTGAAACGGGTGGCCGATGGCTACCGCCGTATCCGTAATACCTTGCGCTTCCTGCTTTCTAACCTGGCTGACTTTGATGCCGGCAAAGACTTGTTGCCGGTGGAGCAATGGCTGGAGATAGACCGTTATGCCTTGCACCTGACGCATGAACTGCAGGCTGGCATCCTGGCCGATTACGATCACTACGAATTCCACCTGGCGGTGCAGAAATTCGTTGGCTTCTGTTCAGAAGACCTGGGCGGTTTCTACCTGGATATCCTCAAGGACCGCCTGTACACCAGCGGTGAGACCTCGCATGCGCGGCGTGCCGCGCAAAGTGCGCTGTATCACATCACCCACGCCTTGATGCGCTTGATGGCCCCTATCCTGAGTTTCACTGCCGACGAGATCTGGCAGACACTGGGTCTGGATGACCAAGCCACAGTATTTGAAGAGGACTGGTATGGTTTACCTGCACATGGCTTGAGCGATACCCAGTTGCAACACTGGCAGACCCTGAGAGATCTGCGTAGCCAGGCGGCCAAGCAGATAGAGCTGTTGCGTGCTGAAGGCAAGGTCGGCTCATCGCTGCAAGCTGAGCTGGAGTTCCATGTCGCGGATGAGGCATTTGCAGCACTGAGCAGCCTGCAGGATGACTTGCGCTTTGTCACCATCACCTCGGCGGCGACCACTTATCAGGTGGCTGACGCGGCGGCGCAGAAGATACTGGTGAAAGCCAGTGCTTATCAGAAATGTGACCGCTGCTGGCACTACCGTGCCGATGTAGGCAGTGATGCCGCACACCCTGGCATTTGTGGCCGTTGTGTCAGCAACCTGTTTGGTCGTGGTGAAGTGCGTAAATATGCCTGAATTCAATACGCGTAGTGCGCGCTCGGCGCTGCCCTGGCTTGTGTTGAGCGCAATCGTGATCGTGCTCGACCTGTACAGCAAACACCTGGTCCAGCAGGCGTTCGTCTATGGCGAACATCTGCCGGTGACCGGTTTTTTTGATCTGGTGCGCTACCACAACACCGGCGCAGCCTTCAGCTTTCTGGCCGATGCCGGCGGCTGGCAGCACGGTTTTTTCACTGCAGTGTCTACCCTGGCATCGGTGGTGATGGTGTATCTGCTGGTCAAACATGCACAGAAGACCCTGTTCTGTCTGGGTATCGCCCTGGTGCTGGGCGGCGCGCTGGGTAATTTATATGATCGCCTGACCCTGGGTTATGTGGTGGACTTTTTGCTGTTTTACTATGAGCAATGGGCATGGCCGGCGTTTAACGTAGCCGATAGTGCGATCTGTGTAGGCGTGGCTCTGCTGGTCGTGGACAGCTTCAAGAATCCAGCCTGAGTCAGCAGCGAGTGAGAGCTAGGGGTCTATGGACGGGCTGGAATACAGGTTTACCGATACCATCAAGATCTGGCAGGGCAGCAAAAGCACCTGGCATTACGTGAGTCTGCCCGCTGCCATCTGTGAAGAGATACACACGCTGAACCAGTACCATCAAAGCAAACGACGCGGCTGGGGCGCGGTGAAAGTGGATGCCGTTTTAAATGACCAGCATTGGCAGACTTCGATTTTTCCGGCGTTTGGTGATGGGCGTTATGCCTTGTTCCTGAAAGCGGAAGTGCGTAAAAAAGCCGCGATCATGGTCGGCGACCAGGTCAGCGTGCTGGTCAAAGTGCGCTTTTAAGCCGGCGATGGGGCTGCTAGCTGCAGCAGCAGCGCCTGGATATCCTCTATAGCCATAGGTCGGCCCAGCAAGAAGCCCTGAATACAATCACATTCGGTGCTGCGTATAAAGTCCAGCTGTGCTTGCGTTTCTATGCCTTCCACCACCACCGAGATTCCCAGTATCCTGGCTGTTTTTACGATGGTGCTGAGGATCTCGCTATCGGCGCTGCTCTCCGGCACATCCAGCATAAAGGCGCGGTCTATCTTCAGCTCATCCAGCGGTAGATGTTTCAGCTTGAATAGCGAAGAATTACCGACGCCAAAATCGTCCAGCGAGATACGCACGCCAGTGGCTTTTAACTGGTTGATGATCTCCAGCGCTTGCGCTTCATGTTCAAACACGGCACTTTCGGTGATCTCCAGCGTCACCGATGCCGGAGACAGGGCGTTTTTTTGCAGATGTTCGGCGACTTGCATTGACAGATGATGATTACGGAACTGGCGCGGAGAAATATTGATAGATAAGCCTATGCGTTGTCCATACGACTGCCCCAGTATAGATAGATGGCGGAGAGCTTCGGCGATCACCCACTCGCCTATAGGCACGATCAGCCCGGACTGTTCTGCATAAGGGATGAAATCTGCCGGGCATATGGTTTCGCCCCTGGGATTTTTCCAGCGGATCAAGGCCTCGATTGAAGTGATACGTGGCGGCTGATGCTGGGTCAGGCTGAATATAGGCTGAAACAGCAAAAAGAACTCTTGTTTCTTGATCGCTTTGCGCAACTGGATATCCAGTGCGTAGCGGTTTTGCTCCAGCCGCGTCTGCTCCCTGCTATAGAACAGGAACGGCTGCTGGCCAGCGCGTTTGGCCTGGGTCAGTGCCGTATTGGCATGGCGTGTCAGTTGCTCGGCATTGCCGGCATCACGCGGGTAAATGCTGATGCCTATGCAGCTATCCAGGATCAGCTCGTGATCATTGATCAATACCGGTTTATGCACGATCCTGCAGAGATCATCAGCCAGTTGCGTTAACTGGCTATCGGTTTTGTGCTGGCTGATGATGAGGGCGAATTTATCGCCATGCACCCGCCCCAGTTCGCCGTGCTCGTTGCTGATATATTGCAGACGCTGGGCGATCTCGCGCAAAAAGGCATCGCCGGTCTTGTGGCCAAAACTGTCGTTGATGGTTTGAAACTGCCTAAGATCGAGGATGAGCAAGCTCACCTTGCCACTGTCACTGGCGGCATTGATCACGGCATGCTCAAGCAGGTTGAACATGGCAATGCGATTGTGCAGGCCAGTCAGCGGGTCAGTACGCGATAGCTGCAGGTATTCCTTCTCTTTTTCTGCCAGCAGTTTCTCTGCGCTCAACAGCTTCTCGCTTTCTCTGAGCAGTATGCTTTGCCTGATGGCCGAAAAACACAGGATAGACGCCACTGAGGCCATGACCACCTGGTAAGCGTGAGGGTGCGGACCACTTTGCCACCAGACCAGTAACAGCGAACAGAGGCCAAATACGAAGGCAAGCATGGGTATCCAGTTGCGTAATCTGCGGCACTGCGCGAGATAAGCAGCCTGGGTCGAGGTTTGAATCTGCCAGCCATACAGGCCCGCGCCTATCAACAGGTCGGCCACAGAAAAACCGGTGTTGGTCCACAGGTTGGTTTGCGGCAGGTGGTTGAGGGCATTCAGGTTCCATTGCATCCAGCATAGGCCTTCCAGCATCAGGCCGGCACTCAGCAGTAACCAGGGCAGTGTCCACACAGGTCTTAAATAGGGGATCAGCAGCAAAGAGAGCAGGGCGGCACTGAGCATGCTGACCGGGTAAGCGGTGAGCACTGCCAGTTGCAGAAAAGTGACATCGCCTGACTTTGGTAAGTAAGCAATCAGGATATAGCCAAGAATGGCCATGCTGAATGAAAGTGCATCTATGATGAACGCCCAGCTTTTGGCAAGTGACAGCTGGCTGCGCAGGGCGATAATAAAACCAATGACCAGGCATGGCCCCATCAGTGGATAAAAGATGTCAGACTGTTGCGGAAAATCAGCGTGGCGGGTAAATACCTCGAACACCCATAGCAGGCCACCGTTGAAATAGGCCAGTGTGCCTATCACAAACCAGCCTTTGAAAGGTCTATGCTCAGGGCTGGCGTGCAGATAACCCAGCACCGCCAGCACCAGGCAAGCGGTATTGGTGGTGAGCCAGTGAATATTGTGCAGCCAGAGGGTCGTTAACGGTGCCGCCTGTAAGCTGGCGGCAGTGCAAATGACTAAAACCGATAGTGCAACAACTATGACTCTATTTGAAAGTGTCATAAAGCCCCCTGTTTTTTATTGATTCTAACAAGGGGTTAGAAAAAAACTACCCTTTGCTGATAAAAAATTTAACACTGTTTACCAGAATGACACACAGGGCGCCGGTGACTATGCCAACAGCGGCATTGACCAGCAACGACCATGGTAGTGCCAGTTCAGCCAGCGCGTGCAAAGCCGGGATGCCATGCGCAATGATGCCGCCACCGACCAGGAACATGGCAGCAGTGCCAAGTACGCTGAGCAGGCGCATCAGGTAAGGCACGACCGATACCATGCTCCAGCCGAGTTTGCGGTTGAGTTGTGGCAGCAGGCCCTGGCCCTGGCGCTGCATCAGCCACAGGCCTATATCATCCATTTTTACTATGAATGCCACCAGGCCATACACGCCTATAGTCATCAGCACGGCGATCACAGACAGCACCAGTATGCGTTGGGTCAAGGCCGCTTCAGCCACCACACCCAGCGAGATGACGATGATCTCAGCCGACAGGATAAAGTCGGTGCGCACCGCGCCTTTGACTTTTTCTTTCTCCAGCGCGACCAGGTCAGCCTGCGGCGCTTGAATGGCAACATGTTCGACTTTTTTGTCGCCCGCATCAGGCTGGGCATGCAGTGAGTGCCAGACTTTCTCAAAGCCTTCATAGCATAAGAAAGCGCCGCCCAGCATCAGCAAGGGCACGATCAGCCAGGGGATAAAGGCGCTGATCAGCAAGGCGGCGGGCACCAGTATCAGTTTGTTGAGGAAAGAGCCACGCGCGACCGCCCACACCACCGGCAGCTCGCGTTTTGCCGCGATGCCTGTGACTTGTTGCGCGTTGAGTGCCAGGTCGTCGCCCAAAACGCCGGCGGTTTTTTTCGCCGCCACCTGGCTCATGACAGAAACGTCATCCAGCATGGTGGTGATATCGTCTAACAGGGCAAGCAGGCTGGGAGTGGCCATGAAAATATTCCGCAACAATGACAAAGATTGCTTATTCTACGTGAATCCCGCTAGAATGGCCGGATGCAGAACTCAGTCACTCAGCGTTGGATAGCACGGCTGGCCATTATGGCCATGCTGCTGGCCAGCCTGGTGCCTAGCCTGAGCCTGGCTTTTCCCATGCAGCAGGGCAACAGTTTCATCGGGCAGATCTGTTCTACCCAGGGCAGCAAATTGCTGGTGCAGGTGATGACCACCCAGGGCAAACAGTTATCCACGCTGATAGACTACAAGCCTTCACAAAAACCGGTTTCCATCAGCCACCACCTTGATCATTGCCCGTTCTGCCATATGACTATCGATCAGGTGGCCTTGCCTGCGTACAGTCCGGCTTATATCCTGTTTCAGCAAGCACAGGCGGTGATCGCACTCAGCGAATACCAGCCACCCGTTGTTTCCAGTTTTTACCCCACTGCGCATCCCACACGCGCACCCCCTGCGACTCCACTCTCAATCTAGTACCGTCCATATCGCGGCCGGATTCTGAGTCATGCCTGCCCCGCAGGCATAGAGGAGTCATCTATGATCGTTATCAACCTACAGGCAATGATATTTGCCAAACAGGTGGAGTGGAAACGCCACATCACCCTTAAAGAAATCGCTGAAGCGACCGGCATCAGCCGCATGACCTTGCACCGCATCGTTAAAAACCCTGCCTACAACGCCTGCACCGAGCACCTGGACAAGCTGTGTGCCTATTTCCAATGCGATATCGGATCGCTGATACGCTGGCAGCCGGACGAGCCGGCGCAGCAGGTGTTTGCCGCCTGATACAGCATCACTCACTTTGCCGGTCACACTCTGGCCGCAGCGTGAGTGCATATCTATAAGAAAATAAGGATAAATTCGCGATGAATGACATTAAAATCAGACTGGCGCTGTTGCCCGTCCTGAGCTGTTTTGCCCAAATATTCACCACCGCATTGTTAGTGTTGCCAGCGTCAGCCTATGCCGACCACAATGAAGACGTTGAACTGGATGATATTCATGTCACCGGCACCGTCGATAGCAGGATCACTAAACATCCTGCCACGGTAGAAACTTACTCGCGCAAACAGATCCAGGAATCGGTGAACGCGACCACTTCACAACAGACCCTTAAATACTTACCCAGCTTTCAGGTGCGTGAGCGCTATATTGGTGACCGTAACGGTCCATTAGCCACCCGTACCACAGGCACCTTATCAAGCGCCCAGACCATGGTCTATGCCGATGGTATTCTGCTATCCAATTTACTCGGTAATTCTTTCAGTTTCCCGCCGCGCTGGGGCATGGTCAGCCCGGAAGAGATTGAGAGCGTAAGTATTTTATACGGCCCGTTTTCAGCACTGTATGCGGGAAACTCGTTTGGTGGGGTAGTGAGTATGAACACCCGCATGCCCAGCAAATTTGAAGCGCATGCGACCGCCCAGGTGTTTGCACAAGACTTTAAGTTGTACGGCACCAATAAAACGTTTCAGGGCAATCACGAAACCGCTTCTGTTGGTGACAAAGTCAATGATTTCAGCTTTTGGCTGGGCGTGGATCGCTTGCAAAACGAAAGCCAGCCCATGCAGTTCGCCAACGCCTTACTGTCTACCATAGCGCCAGCTGGCGCGCCGCTGGTGACCGGCGCCTATCTGGACAGGAATGAAAAGAACCAGAACAGGGTGACATTTGGCGCGACCGGTAAAGACCGTACCGAGCAACTGAATGTAAAACTGAAAGCTGCTTACGATATCAGCCCTACGGTGCGCGCCACCTATACTTTAGGCTTGTGGGATCTGGACAGCCGGACCGATGTGGATAGCTATATCAAAGATGCTGCAGGCAACCCGGTGTATAACGGCCGCGTAAACTTTAACGGGCAACGTTACGATATCTCGGGTTTCAGCCCGGCAGAAGTAGCATCTTTTCATGTGATGCAGGCGATAGACCTGAAAAGCAACAGCAAAGGTTTTTTTGACTGGAACCTGACGCTGTCTGACTATGATTATCAAAAGGATAAAAATAGTAGTGCGAATACACCTGCCAACGGAAGCATAGCCGCTGGCAACCCTTATCTGAACCGTAGCGGACGGATCGTGGATATGGGCGGCACTGGGTGGACTGTGTTTGATGCGCGCGGTACCTTGCGGCCGACTGATGGCAATGGTGACAGGCACGAGATCGATTTTGGTTACCATATAGACCAATACACCTTGAAAAGTGATACCAATAACACGCCTGACTGGTCCGGCAGCAATAAAGGGTCATTGTTTGCCAGCTCGCGCGGCCAAACGCAGACGCAAGCTTTGTATGCACAGGATAAGTGGCAGTTAAACCCGGCCTGGGCGGTTACATTTGGCGGACGCTTTGAGCATTGGCAGGCCAGCGACGGCTTGAATCAGACAACCACGGGTGCGGGTCTGCAGGCCAGCTACTATGCGGATAAAACAGATAATAAATTCTCGCCCAAACTTTCCATCAGCTTTGAACCAGTGCCTGAGTGGGGTTTCCGGGCGGCGTTCGGCCAGGCATTCCGCTTCCCGACAGTGAGTGAGTTATATCAGCAGATCACCACCGGCACCGCCCTGGTGCAGAATAACCCGGACCTGAAGCCCGAGGAAGTGATATCAAGTGAGCTGACAGCTGAACGCCGGTTTACTAGCGGCTTGCTGCGCGCGAGTTTGTTTCATGAAAATAAATACGATGCCTTGGTGTCGCAAACCACCACCAATGGTAATGCGGTGCCATTCGGGTCCGGCACCTGTACCGCAGGCGCAGCTGGCTGTACCTTTATCCAGAACATCGATCATGTCCGCACCTATGGCCTGGAACTGGCCAGCGAGTGGCAGGATGTGCTGGTGCATGGCCTGGATCTGATGGGTAGCGCGACGTTCACCCATGCCGAGATCGTGAAGAATGATGCTAACCCGGAGTTTGAAGGTAATCACCCTTTACGCATCCCAAGAGCAATGATCAAAGGCGTGGCTACTTACCATCAGGGCAGCAATATCACTTACAGTCTGGCGGCGCGTTACAGTGGCAGGCAGTATTTTTACCTGGATAACAGTGACAGCAACCCGGATGTGTATGGTGGTGCCAGCAAATTTTTTATCATGGATGTGAAAGCCAACTACAAGTTTGCTGACCGCTGGACAGCCTCGGTAGGCGTGGACAATCTTAATAATTATAAAGCCTATATTTTCCACCCTTATCCGCAACGTACTGCTTATGTGCAGATCAGGTTCAATTATTGATGCCAGTCGCGCAGAGAGGATGACATCATGAAATTACGCCGCTGGCCTGCCCATCAGATCGTCTGGCGCTGGCATTTTTATGCAGCGCTGTTCTGTATCCCTTTTATTTTATTGCTGTCGGTGACCGGTGGCCTGTATCTGTTTAAACCGCAGCTAGAGGCGGCACTGGATAGCCGCTATGAACATCTGCAACTGACAGGCCCCGCCGTGTCTGCGCAGCAACAGGTAGCGGCGGCACTCAAGGCGGTGCCGGGCGCAGTACTGCACGCTTATGAGCTACCGCTAGCCCCGCAATCGGCAGTGCGCATATTGGTCAGGCAGCAACAGGTGATCTCACGTGTCTACGTGCATCCGCAGACATTGGAGATCCTTCACATTTCCCGCGAGGATGCCAGGTTTATGCGCGTGATGCATGAGTTGCATGGAAACTTATTGCTGGGTGCGCGCGGGTCGTATCTGGTAGAACTCGCTGCTTCCTGGTCTATCGTCATGGTGATGACCGGCCTGTACTTGTGGTGGCCCAAAGCCGGGCAGGGCCTGGCTGGCGTGGTTTATCCACGCCTGCACAAAAGCAGCCGGGTGTTTTGGCGCGACCTGCATGCGGTCAGCGGGTTCTGGATATCATTTTTTACATTATTCCTGTTGATCTCCGGGCTGCCCTGGACCAAATCATGGGGTGGCATGTTAAAAGAGATTAGGCAGGTGCAAACAGTCAGCACCCATGCTAACGCGCAAGCCCAGTCGCAAGACTGGACCACAGGTGGCGTGGCCCCGGGTAGTGTTGCCGTGGGTGGCGTGAGCGCTGGTGATCATGCCGGCCATGCAGACCACACTATGGCAGAGCATACGCAGCATCAGACAGCGGACTACCGCTTGCTGGACCATCTGGTCGCGACAGTAACGCCCTTGCAATTGGCAGCACCAGTGCTTATCGCGCCGCCCTCTGAAAAAGCGGCAAACTGGACGGCACGCTCCGACGCGCAGAACCGGCCTTTGCGCGTGAATATCAGTTTTGATGCGGATGGCAATATAAGCAGTAGGAAGAACTTTGCCGACCGGCCCTGGCTGGACCGTGTGATCGGCTTAGGCGTGGCCATCCATGAAGGCCAGTTGTTCGGATGGCTTAACCAGGCATTAGGCGCGCTGACCGCCTTGGGTCTGATACTGCTGTGTGTGAGTGGCGTCGTGCTGTGGTGGAAACGGCTCACCAAGACTTCCCTATTACACACATTGGGTGCGCCTCCCGGCAGCCGGCAACGCCTACCTTACGCCTGGGCCATGATAGCCATGGTGTTGGTGTTAGGCGTTTTATTGCCATTTTTTGGCTTGTCCTTATTGCTGGTTTTAGTCATTGAGCGCTGCCTTATGCCTTATTTCCCCGTGTTGGCCAGCTATCTTGGTTTGCACACAACTGCGCCATAGCGCATCACCCACTATCTCAATTCGTGAATTAGAAAGGTTGAAACATGAAGTCTTACTTATCAAAGAAGTCTTACCTGGCACATGCATTAGTCATAATCTGCATGGCAGGTTTTGCCGTGCTCGCGCATGCAGAGTTAAAAGTGTCCAACGCCTGGGTGAAGCCCACTGTAGCAGGGCAACCGGTGGCAGGTGCCTACATGACACTCACTGCAGATAAAGACAGTGAACTTATAGAAGTGCTCACGCCGGTGGCTGAAAAAGCCGAGATCCATTCCATGTCCATGGATGGCAATATCATGCGTATGAAAAGGCTGGACCGTTTGCCGCTGAAAGCGGGTCAAGTGGTCGCGCTGAAACCGGGCGGCTTTCATATCATGCTGACAGGTTTAAATCACCAAATCAAACAGGGGGAAGTGGTGCCCCTCAGTCTGGTGACCCGGGATGCGCATGGCAAAAAAACCACCATTACCATCAAGGTGGTTGCCGCTGTGCCTGAAACCGCTGAGTCAGCAGGCCATGTGCATATGCATCACTGATGATGCTGTATCAACTATAAGGGCATCTCAAGACCTGCCCGTACAGTGACTATGCGGGCAGGCAGCGTGAAAGTTAAACGGTGACTTTATCGATAAAATAGCTGGTACGTTGTTTCTGGCGCATCATACGCTGCAGGATATTCGGTAACTGTTCCGGCTTCAGGCATTGAATGATGTTGAGGTCCAGGGTTTCGCGCAAGTCTATGATCTCGCCATCTTCTTCAGTGCTATCGTTGAGCAGCTGGATAAACGGGCGCAGCGGTTGTTGCGGGTTGGTCGATAATACAGTGGCCAGTTTCTGGTCTGACAAACGGATGACACTGCCGGGCGGGTAGATGCCCAGGCACTTGATAAACCGGCGCAGTATAGTCTGGTCAAACTGGTGGCGCTGTTGTGCGAACATCACGCTCAGCGCTTCATACGGCGTTTTTGCCAGCGCGGGGTTGGAAGGGTTGCACAGGTTATCGTACATATTGGCGATGATCAGGATATGCGACAGCGGATCGATCTCGTCGCAATGCAGGCCTTTAGGGTAGCCGCTGCCATCGGCGAACTCATGATGCTGGCCTATGATGGACAGTATCTTTTTCGGCACCGACACTTCTTTCAGCATATTCAGGCCCAGCAGCACATGGGTCTGGTAGATGGCTGTTTCGCGCACGCTCAACGGGTCTTTTTTCAACAGGATCTTGTCGCTGATCTGGCGTTTGCCTATGTCATGCAGAATAGCCGCCATGCCGAGAATGATGGCATCTTCATCACTGACATTCAGGTTTTTTGCCAGCAACATGGACAGCACCAAGATATTCAGTTCATGCTGGTAGTGCTGGTCACCGATGCGGTGGCCGTTCATGGCGTGAATCGCAATATCGCCTTCGGTCAGGGTGCTGGCCACCAGGTCGAGTACCACGTTGGAGGCCAGGCCATAGGCCTGGTCAGGATGCTCGGTCGACATTTTCTGGATGTTCCACACATCTGAACTGGCCTTGAGGAATTTTTGCTCGCTTTCGGTGATCGCCTGCTTGAGTGCCAGCTGCTGTCTTTGCGCCGCGCTCAGCTCCGGGCTATCGTCTATCACATCCAGTTTGGCTGAAAAAGCCTTTCTCATAGGAAACTCGACCACGTTGTCATGTTTGCCGCTGCTACGCAATGGCGTGCTTGAGCTGCGCCGCGGGTCGTAGCGCAATTGCGTCAATCCCAGTGATTTAATGGTTTCGATCTGCGATTCATCAGTGACTTTAAAGTTGCTGATAGAGAAAGGATGGTCCATCCATCCCAGATCCAGATGGATATAGAGTCCGATCTGGAGTTGTTCTATGTCGATATAAAAAGTATCGGAGGCGTGATTAGGCATGGCGTTTTATTTTTCTTTGATTGTTTAACACTAATAACTGCAAAAAGTCGTCGGAGTTGACCGGGTAGGCATACAGATAGCCTTGCGCGGTCTGGCAACCCAGACGCTGTAAAAATTTTTCCTGTTCTTCTGTTTCAACTCCTTCTGCTACAACGGTGAATCCCAACTGGGTGGCCATGGCATAAATGGCACTGGTAATGGCGGCATCATCTTTGTCGTCCGGCAGATCCTTGACAAAGCTGCGGTCTATCTTGATCTGGTCCAGCGGCAAACGCTTCAGATGCGACAGCGATGAATAGCCGGTGCCAAAGTCATCAATGGCAATGCTGATACCCAGCTTTTTCAGCTGATTAAAGGTATCCACCACATGCTGCGTGTGCTGCATCAGCGTGCTCTCGGTGATCTCAAGCTCGATGATAGCCGGGTCGCAGTCGCTCTCCATCAAAATGCCATACACGGTATCGGCAAACTTGCTTTTCATGATCTGCACTGCAGAGACGTTGATGGCGATCTTCTTGAATTCAGGGTGCCGTTTGTGCCAGGCATGGGCCTGACGCACAGACTCGCGCAAGGCCCATTCGCCTATGCCCAGGATCAGGCCGGTCTCTTCTGCCAGCGGGATGAACTTGGCTGGCGGGATCAGGCCCTGGGTAGGGTGCTGCCAGCGTATCAGCGCTTCTGCCCCTATGATCATGCCGGTGGTGAGGTCTATCTGCGCCTGGTAGAACATCTTGAGCTGTTTTCTGACCAGCGCCTGGCGCAACTCTGTTTCCAGCTGGAAGTGCTCAACCGCATTGCGGCTCAGCGCAGCATCGTAGAATGACACATGGTTCTTGCCATTATTCTTGACCTGGTACATGGCGAGGTCGGCAGCTTTGATCAGACCTTCCACATCGCTGGCATCGTGCGGATACATGGAGATACCTATGCTGGCGCCTATGAAGATCTCATGATGATCTATCATGAACTGGCGTTTGAGTGTCTCCAGGATGTCGTGCGCTTTATGCGCCGCATCTGCCTTGCTGTGCAGGTTTTCCAGCAGCACGATGAACTCATCGCCACCCAGGCGGCCGACAATGTCAGACTCGCGCAAAGAAGCCTGGATGCGCTCGGTCACACTCAGCAGTAACTGGTCGCCGGTGTAATGGCCCAGGCTATCATTGATATTCTTGAACCGGTCCAGGTCTATGAACAATACCGCCGCCTGCTGCTCATTGCGGTTGGCGCGCTGTATCGCATGCGTGAACAGATGATTGATCAACCTGCGGTTGGGCAGACCGGTCAGCGGGTCATGGTTGACCAGCGAGTTGAGCTGCACCTGTGAGCGCTTCATCTCGGTGATATCGGCAAACACGCCCACGTAATTGGTGATGGCGTTGGCATGGTTGCGCACGGCGGTGATGGTCATCCACTCGGTGTAGCTTTCGCCGTTCTTGCGCATATTCTCGATCTCGCCCGACCATTTGCCGTGACGTTTGAGGGCGCCGAACAGGCCACGCGGGCGCTGGCGGAAAATCTGCGGTTTCAGGCCCAGCACTTCGGATTCAGCAAAGCCCGTGATCAGGGTGAAACCCTGATTGATGCCTACCAGTTCGCCGGACGGATTGACGATCATGATGCCTTCGGTGGTGCTGTCGAAAGCGATCTTGGCCAGTTTCAGGCTTTTGCCGGTTTGTTCGCGGTCTATCGCCACACTCAGGGTGCGGCCAATGGCCATCAGTGAACCTAATTCTTGTGAGCTGGTGCTTTCGGCGTCGAAACAACGCTCTATGACCATGGAGCCCCACCACTCACGATCTATCATCAGCGGTACGATCACCAGGTTGACGCTGTCATGTGATTTCAACAGAAAGCGTTCATCTTCAGGCAGCGTATGTGCATCGCACATCACCGGCTGCCCTTTGGAGAGCAGATCATGCCAGCGCTTCAGCTCTGGTGTGAGGAAAGAGATCTTCTCCCAGTGCTCGTAAGTGGAATGGAAACCATTGGTCGCCCAGTGGAACAGTGCCTGCGAGCGGGTCTCGGTCTTCTTGCGCGCGGTCGTCGTGGTGTGATGTTGCAGCAACACCGCACGGCTGAAACGGAAAGACAGGCAGCATTGCTGCAATACATTTTCTGCCACGGTCTGCCAGCGTTCGGCCGAATGCAGCATCCAGTCGCAGGAGATCAGTGTATCCAGCACGGCGCTGCGATTCAGCAGCTGGCTTTGAATGAATTTTTGCTCGCTGACATCACGCGCCACGGTGATCAGGTGGCTGGGTTGCTCATGCTGGTCGTAATAAGCGGTCTTGTTCACTTCCAGCGTTTTATGGCCGCCCTGTGGCAAGTGCACCAGCTCTTCATTATGGTAAGGCTGGCGCGTCTGCCATACGGTCTGGTCAGATTTCTCGTGATGCTCGAAACTGTTGCGGAACACGGGATGCAAGGTGTCGGCGATCTGCCTGTTGTTCAAGAACTCATACTCAAAGTCATCGATCTGGAAAGTGTTCAGCATGCGCTGGTTAGCCATCATCCAGCGGTTGTCCGGGTCTTTGATAGAGATCAGGTCAGGGCTCATCTCTATCAGTGAATGCACCACCGATTGCATATGCACCAGTTGCTGCATCAGGGCATTCTCCTGCTCTTGCAGCAGCAAGCCTATGGCATGCCTGCCATGTCTGGCATAGAACAAGCGGCATTTGAAATCGCGGGTCAGGTCATTGATGCGGGTCTGCAGTGTCAGTTCAGTCTGGTTATCACGGATGGCCTTAACCAGCGCCAGGCGCATGTCTTTGGGTAAAGCATGCACATGCTCGCCCAGCAGCTTTTTTGCCATCTCGTTAGAAGCCACGCACTGTGCCCGGCGGTTGATAGCCAACACGGGCATATCAGGCATGGTGGCCGCCAAAGGCTGCAGCCACGCTGTGCTATGATGATCAAAGGTTGCTTGCATATCCATAAGTTTTATTGCTATCCGACAGGTTGTCGTCATTCGTCCAGTTATGTGGGTTAACGGCTTTTGACACCCTAACTTTAGCAGCTTTGTTATTTGTAAAGAATTATATTTTTAAATATATTTAGGTAAGGAATTCTGGCAGTGAGATGGTTAATTAACGGCTTGCTCGTAGTCTTTAGCATGGGCTGCCTGCCTCAGGTCAGCGCACACGAGGCACATGTAGAGCAGGGGGCTGCCAGTCTGGCGGTCAGCCTGGCGACAGATACTGATGGCCGGCTGTGGCAAGCGCGTGCCAGCAAGGGCCAGGTGTGGGTGTCATACAGTGAAGATGCCGGACAGCATTTCAGCACCGAAGTGGCCGTCAACCCCACGCCTATGAAAGTGGCGGCAGACGCCGAGGCCAGGCCCAAGATCGCGGTCGCCAGTAATGGCAATCTCTATTTGAGCTGGACCGAATCGCTGAAGAAACCTTTTGCCGGCTACATCTGGTTTGCCCGGTCTGTGGATGGCGGTAAAAGTTTTGAGACGCCTTATATCGTGCATCACGACCGCGCAGAGATCACCCACAGGTTTGATGCACTGCAGGTGGCCGCAGATGATACGATCACCGTTGCCTGGGTAGACAAGCGCGACCTGCTGGCGGCCAAGGCCGCTGGCAAGCCCTATGACGGCGCGGCGATCTATTACGCGGTCTCCACCGACCAGGGTAAAAGCTTTGCCAGCGAGAAAAAGCTGGCTGACAGCAGTTGTGAGTGTTGCCGTATCGCCATGACCAGCAAAGCCGATGGCACGGTGGCGGTGCTGTGGCGGCATGTGTTTGCCGGCAGTGAGCGCGATCATGCCATGGCAGAGATCAACCGGCCAGGGGCTGGCAAGCCGGCCAAACCGGCCATCATACGCGCCAGCCACGGCCGCTGGAAGATAGACGGTTGCCCACACCATGGCGCCGCGCTGGCGGTGGGGGAAGGCTTTGGCTACCACCTTGCCTATTTTGACGGCGCCGGTGACAAGCCCGGCCTGCGCCTGGTGCGCATGGATGGGCAGGCGTGGGTGACGACCCCGCCCAGGCGCATAGGTGACCCGAAAAAGAACGCCGGGCACCCGGCCTTGCTCAGTGTGGGCGATAAAGTATGGCTGGCATGGCAGGAACGCAGTAGCGACGGCATGGAGATACTGACCATGGCTTCACTGGATGGCGGCAAGACCTGGGGCTTGCCCACAGTCGCCGTACACAGCGCAGGCAAGCTGGATTATCCGCAATGGCTGAACCTGCGCGGGCAAGCGCTGCTGGCTGTGAACAGCGCTGAAAAAGGCCTGCTGCTGGTGCCGGGAACGGCACCATAAGACAACGAGGTGCCGCTCCCGGCACCATAAAACAACGAGGTGCCGTTTGCAGCACCATGAGGCCAGCATAAACTCGCGCATATTTGATCTGGCTCTATTGAAAACGTAAAAACCCGCCGCATTATAGGGTTATCCCGCCGCAATGTGCGGCATGACTTTTGTGTGAAAGGGTTAACCGTGCGTTTTGACAAGCTCACTACCAGATTCCAGCAGGCACTTGCCGATGCGCAAAGCATGGCCGTGGGTGCCGACCAGCCAACCATAGAAGCGCCACATCTGTTACTGGCCATGTTGAACCAGGACGACAGCGGCGTTGCTGCCTTGCTGTCGCGTGCCGGTGCGCAAGTCAGCGCCTTGAAAACCAGTTTGCAGCAGGCGGTGGATGCGCTGCCCAAGATCAGCGAAAACAGTGGCGAAGTCACCATTTCGCGCGACCTGAATAACCTGCTCAATATCACCGATAAATTCGCCCAGAAAAGTGGCGACACTTACATTGCCAGCGAAATGTTCCTGCTGGCGCTGGCTGAAGATAAAGGCGAGACTGGCAGATTGCTCAAACAGCACGGCCTGAACAAGGCTGTACTGGAACAAGCCATTAAAGCGGTGCGCGGCAACGATACAGTCAATAGCCAGGAGGCAGAAGGCCAGCGCGAAGCCCTGAAAAAATTCACCATGGACCTGACCGAGCGCGCCCGTGCCGGCAAGCTGGACCCGGTGATAGGCCGCGATGACGAGATCCGTCGCGCCATCCAGGTATTGCAGCGGCGTACCAAAAACAACCCGGTGCTGATCGGTGAACCTGGCGTCGGCAAGACCGCCATCGTCGAAGGCCTGGCACAGCGTATCGTCAATGGCGAAGTGCCAGATTCGCTTAAAAACAAAAAAGTGCTCAGCCTGGATATGGCCGCATTGCTGGCGGGTGCCAAATACCGCGGCGAGTTTGAAGAACGCCTGAAATCGGTGCTGAAAGAGCTGGCGCAGGATGAAGGCCAGACCATAGTGTTTATCGACGAGATCCATACCATGGTCGGTGCCGGTAAATCTGAAGGTGCCATGGACGCCGGCAATATGCTGAAACCGGCACTGGCACGCGGCGAGTTGCACTGTGTGGGCGCCACCACGCTGGATGAGTACCGCAAATACATAGAAAAAGATGCCGCGCTGGAACGCCGTTTCCAGAAAGTGCTGGTCGAGGAGCCTAGCGTAGAGGCGACCATCGCCATTTTGCGCGGCTTGCAGGAAAAATATGAGCTACACCACGGTGTAGAGATCACTGACCCGGCCATCGTCGCCGCAGCAGAATTATCCAACCGTTATATCACAGACCGCTTTTTGCCGGACAAGGCCATAGACCTGATAGACGAGGCGGCTTCTCGCATCAAGATGGAGATAGATTCCAAGCCGGAAGTGATGGACAAACTGGACCGGCGTCTAATCCAGCTCAAGATCGAGCGCGAAGCTGTGCGCAGAGAGAAAGACGAGGCCAGCCAAAAACGCTTTACCCTGATCGAAGAGGAGATAGACAGGCTGGAGAAGGAGTATGCCGACCTGGAAGAGATCTGGAAGGCCGAAAAAGCGGCCGTGCATGGCTCCGCTGGCGTCAAGGAAGCGATAGAAAAAGTCAAACTGGATATGGAAACGGCTACCCGCAAGGGTGACTGGCAGCGCGTTTCCGAGTTGCAGTATGGCAAACTGCCGCAGCTGGAAGCACAACTCAAGCACGACTCCAGCCAGGCAGCACCGCTGGCGGTGAAACATAAAATGTTACGTACCGAGGTGGGTGCCGACGAGATCGCGGAAGTGGTCAGCCGTGCCACGGGTATCCCGGTCAGCAAAATGATGACCGGCGAGCGCGAGAAACTGTTGCGCATGGAAGATAAACTGCATGAGCGCGTGGTCGGGCAGGACGAAGCCGTGCGGCTGGTGTCAGACGCCATCCGCCGTTCACGCAGCGGCTTGAGCGATCCTGACCGGCCGTATGGCAGCTTCCTGTTCCTGGGGCCGACCGGCGTCGGTAAAACCGAGCTGTGCAAGGCGCTGGCCGGCTTTCTGTTCGATAGCGAAGAACACCTGATCCGCATCGATATGAGCGAGTTCATGGAGAAGCATTCCGTCTCCCGCCTGATAGGAGCGCCCCCCGGTTATGTCGGCTATGAAGAAGGCGGTACGCTGACTGAAGCGGTGCGCCGCAAACCCTATTCGGTCATCCTGCTGGATGAGGTAGAGAAAGCACACCCGGATGTATTCAATGTGTTGCTGCAGGTATTGGATGATGGCCGACTGACCGATGGTCAGGGCCGCACGGTGGATTTTAAGAATACCGTCATCATCATGACCTCTAACCTGGGTAGCCAGATGATACAAAGTATGGCTGACCAGGATTACCAGGTGGTGAAACTGGCCGTGATGGGCGAGGTGAAAGCGCACTTCCGGCCGGAATTCATCAACCGTATCGACGAAGTGATCGTGTTCCACACGCTGGGTGAGACGCATGTCAGGGCGATCGCCAATATCCAGTTGCAACTGCTGGCTAAACGCGTAGCCGCCATGGACATGCAGCTGGATATCAGTGATGCAGCGCTGGCAGAGATCGCCAATGCCGGCTTTGACCCGGTCTATGGTGCGCGACCATTGAAACGGGCGATACAGAGCGAGATCGAGAACCCGCTGGCAAAAGAGATACTCGCCGGGCATTTTGCTGCCAAAGATACGATACAGCTGGGTTTCGAGGCTGGCAGAATGGTGTTTAACAAAGCCTGATGGCCGCCTGTCGGCGAACCATAGTCATAGTCTGGGGTCATAATGCTTATGGCCCTATTCTTTTTGCGGGTTAGAATGGAAATATGATGAATCAATTGAAAAACTTGCGTTTGTTATTAGTGATCAGTTTGCTGGCTGCGCTGGCAGGTTGTGCTACCCGACCGCCGCAGCCGGTGCAGATCGAAAGGATCTCGCCTGAGCAACTGGCCGCTCTGTTGCCGCCTGCACAATCCACCCTGAGCCTGGACGAGATCGTCAGCATGAGCAAAAAAGGCAAATCGGATGCCGAGATCATAGAAGCGATCAAGCTGTCGCAATCGCGCTATTCACTGACACCTTCCGAGGTGTTGAGCTGGCACCAGAAAGGCATCTCGAAAGGCGTGCTTGATTACATGCAGCAGGCCAATGCGCTGGCACAGCAGAATGCCATTGCAGATGAGATCAACAAACGCGAGAAAGCGCGTGTAGAAGCCGAGACCCGCCTGAAACGCGAGCGTGATTCCGCGCGTTTGCGTAGCATGGACCCCTGGTTTTACGGCGGCGGCTATTATGGCGGCCCGTGGGGTTACCGCCCGTACTGGGGCGGCGGCTGGCGCTACTGGTAGCATGGCGATTTAAACACGGCGTCCATGCCTGATTTGAACACTGATTTAACAACTGGATTTTGCAGCGGAACACAGGCATGAGACAAAGCCACGAAACACTGAGCATAGATGCACAAGGAAGACGCCTGTACGACATCACCCCGCAGGTGGCGCAGTGGGTAGAGCAATCGGCTATACACAGTGGTTTGCTCACTTTGTATATACAGCACACATCTGCCAGCCTGCTGATCAATGAGAATTATGATAGGGATGTGCTGGTGGATCTGCAGGCATTTTTTAATCGGATAGCCCCGGATGGCGACCCGCTGTTTATACACACCGTGGAAGGGCCGGACGATATGCCCGCCCATGTGAGGACGGCATTAACGCAAACCAGCCTGTCTATCCCGGTGATCAACGGCAAGGTCGCGCTGGGGCAATGGCAGGGTATCTTCCTGTTTGAACATAGACATCAACCAGCCCGTCGGCGGGTGTTGATGCATGTGATTGGCGAATAGGCCAGTTGTTAGAGTAGCAATGTTTGTTTAACTATAACCAATGTTTTTTAATAATAATCGGAAGTAATAAAAGGAGAAATTTATGAGATGGAATACTTACCTGCTTACCCTTATTTTAGCTTTAGGTCTGGCCGCTTGCGGTAAAGAAGAAGCCCCTGCACCTGAGACCGCAGCCCCGGCGGCAGAATCTGCTGCAACAGATGCGCCCGCTGCTGCCAAGTCTAGTGGCGGTGGTGGCTATGAGCCCGCTGCTGATGAGCGTGTGCCTGGCATCACAGTGTCCAAGGAAGAACTGGAAAAACAACTGGAAGCCGCGCGCGCCAATACACCACAGCCGGAGATCCCTGCTGAAGAAGGTGCCAAGGCCGAGTAAGTGACTGCCTGGTTAACAGACAGGCTGCCTGGTTCTGTGCCAGCAGCCAGCATAAAAAAAGCGCAGTGAAACTGCGCTTTTTTGTTTGGGGCTTTTTGTTTGATGCATAGGCCTTTATTTGACCGAGCTCCACTGCAGCGGATCAAATGGGATGCTGTTACGGCGTAATTCATAATAGACGCCGTTTTCGGCATTGCCGCCACTGTTGCCGACTGCGGCGATAGTATCGCCACTCTTGACCGGCTGGCCAGAGGATTTATACAGGGCTTCGTTGTTGCCGTATAAACTCATATAGCCATTGCCATGGTCGACTACGATCAAATTGCCAAAACCGCGCATCCAGTCAGCAAACACCACCTGCCCACCGGCGACAGACTTCACTTCACTGCCTTCTTTGGCGCGGATGAACAGGCCTTTCCAGCTGACGCCGGTTTCGGCACGTGCGCTGCCGAAACGGTTAATGACATCGCCGCGCACCGGCAGGCGCAATCTGCCACGCAATTGGGCGAAGTTTTCTTTCAAGGCATTATATTCGGGCAGGGTGTCATTTTTGGCGACCACGCTGCTGCCTGATGCGTCAGTCTCGCTGTCGTCCTTGTTTTGGCCATCTACCCTGGTTTGCGCGTTATGTTCAGAAGTACGGCCACTAGCCTTTTTCTTGCGCGCCTGTTCGGCCAGGCGTTTGGCAGCCGCTTCTTTTTCACGCTTGGCACGTGCCAGGGCTTCCTGTTCACGCTTTTTGGCTTCAGCCGCCAGTCTCTGGAACAGTTTGGATAAAGCTTCTTCATCCTTTTTCAGGCGAACCAGCTGTTGCTCCTGTGTTTCTATCTGCCGTGAAAGCTGGGTCAATACTTCGGCCCGTTTTGATTTCTCATCGACCAGCTTGTGCGTGGTGTCGCTGTATTGTGTGGCCAGCCGGTCAGTTTCGCGCAATTGTTCGCTGGTCGCCGTGCGCACCCGCTCTATGGCATCGCGGTTATCCTGCAATGACTGTATCTGCTGCTGATGTGCTGCCGTCAGGTAGCCCAGGTATTTAAGGTTGCGGGTGGTGTTGGCCGGGTCTTGCTGCTGCAACAGCATCTGTAACGGGCTGTTATTGCCATGGCGGTATTGCTGGTTGAGTTGCTGGCTCAGCGATTGGTGCTGCTGGTTGACCTGGCGTTGTAACAACGACATCTGCTTCTGCAGGTCCTGCAGCTTACCGCGGTTGTCCTGTTGCGCATCCTGGATCTCGCGCAGTTTTTTGCGCGAGGCACTGATGGCGGTCTCTGAAGCTTTCAGGGCTTCATTGGCATCTTGCTTGGCCAGTTGCGAGGCTTTGATCGCATTCGCCAGCTGCTGTATCTTTTCTTTGACCTGTTCGAGGTCGCCCTTGGCCGCATCTGCTTTGTCATTATTTGCCGCCATGGCAGCTAATGAGGTCGCGGCTAGCAAGGCACACAGACCTGCCGCGGACAAACATCCGCGCAAGTGTCGCTTTAGCAATGGGGTATCAGCCATGCACCAGGGTCTGTTTAAGCCACTACACTGAGTGCCACCAGGCTCTCACCTGTCATTTCAGCCGGTTTAGGCACGCCCATCAGGGTCAGCAGGGTGGGGGCGATATCAGATAGCGCGCCTTCAGCCCTCACTGTGCCTGCGCGGCCTACATAAATGAACGGCACCAGATTGGTCGTATGTTGCGTATGTGCCTGGGCACTGTCATGGTCAAACATGCTTTCCGCATTGCCATGGTCAGCCGTAATAATGACTTCTGCGCCGCTAGCCTGCGCGGCAGCCACCACCCTGCCTACGCAGGTATCCAGAGTTTCCACCGCCTTGATGGCCGCCTGCAGGTTGCCGGTATGGCCGACCATATCGCCATTGGCATAATTACAGATCACCGCCTGGTATTGGCGGGATTCGATCGCCGCCACCAGTTTGTCGGTCAGCTCAACAGCGCTCATTTCCGGTTGCAGGTCATAAGTGGCGACTTTGGGGGAGGGCACGAGGATACGGTCTTCGCCGGTAAATACGGTTTCTTCGCCGCCATTGAAGAAAAACGTCACATGCGGATATTTTTCGGTTTCGGCGATGCGCAACTGCTTGAGCCCGAGGTTGGCGACATATTCACCAAAAGTATTCGGCACCGTGAAAGGCGCAAACACAGGCTGCGCCAGACGCTGGTTCTTATCGTATTGCGTCAGGGTGAGGTAATGGCTGAAGGCCGGCACGCGGCTACGCGCAAAGCCGTCGAAGGCCGGGTTCAGCAGCGCATCGGTCAGCTGGCGGGCACGGTCACTCCTGAAGTTCATGAATACCAGCGCGTCACCATCTTGCATACGCACCGGGCTGGCGCTCTCGGCATGAATCGCCGTGCATTTCACAAACTCATCACTCTCGTCACGCGCATAAGCCTGTTGCAAGGCGCTCAGGCTGTCAGGGGCCACATACTCGGCAGTGCCATTGACCAGTAGTTCATAGGCGACGGCCACACGCTCCCAGCGCTTGTCTCTGTCCATGCCGTAAAAACGGCCGCCTACGCTGGCCACCCGGCCAACGCCCAGTGCCTGCAGCTGTTTTTCCAGCGCTTGCAGATAGGGTTGCGCACTTTTAGGCGGCGTGTCACGGCCATCGAGGAAAGCATGGATATAAACTTTGCTCAGGCCTTGCTGTTTGGCCATCTCGACCAGTGCGTGTATATGGGGCTGGTAACTATGCACGCCACCATCTGACAGCAGGCCAAGGATATGCAAAGCCTTGTCATGCGCCTTCAACGTTTGCATGGTATCCACCAGTGCCGGCAGCTTGAAGAACTCGCCGCTGCTGATGCTGTTGTTAATGCGCTCAAAGTCTTGAAAAACGATACGTCCCGCCCCAATATTCAGGTGACCGACTTCAGAATTGCCCATTTGCCCGTCAGGCAGACCGACATAGTGCTCGGAGGCGTTGATCAGGCCGTGCGGATAATGGCTCTTGAGTTTATCCAGATTGGGTGTGCTGGCTTGTAAAACGGCATTGTGTTCGGTGGTTTCGCTATGACCAAAACCATCGAGGATCAGCAAAATAACAGGTTTGATTGACATGGCTAACAATTTTAAAAGTGGTGACGGGGCGTAGGATTCATGAATTACGCTATTATAGTCGCAACCGCAGGCGGCGCATACCTAAGGTGATGCAGGCTGCGGGTTCGACAACAAGTTTAGGTAAAAGATCACGTGGAATTCTTGAAAGAAAATGTTTTATTGATAGGCCTGGCCCTCGGTTCCGGCGTGGCATTGCTGGTGCCTATGTTCAGCCGTTCGGCAGCAGGCAGCACCCTGGTCTCGGTGACTGAGGCGGTGATGCTGATGAGCCGCAAGCAAGTGCTGGTGCTGGATGTGCGCGAGCCGGATGAATTCAAGCAGGGCCACCTGCAGGGCGCGCGTAATGTGCCTTTGTCGCAGCTGGCTACCCGCGTCAAAGAGCTGGAAAAGTTCAAGGATAAGCCGGTATTGCTGGTGTGTGAACGTGGCAACCGCACCCGTGCAGCGGTAAAAGTACTGAAAGAACAGCAGTTTACCGCCTTGCACCAGTTAAAAGGTGGCATACAGGCCTGGTCAGAAGCCAAGATGCCTTTGAGCAAGTGACAGGCTTTGTAAGCTCCAGGCCCAGGTTTTTAAGTAGATTAATCAAGTCGTTCGAAAGGTGATCATGGCAAAAGTAGTGATGTATACCTCGGCAGTCTGCCCATTTTGCATCAATGCCGAGCGTTTGTTGCGCAACAAGGGCGTTACCGAGATCGAGAAGATCCGCGTGGATATGCAGCCTGAATTGCGCGCAGAAATGATGGCCAAAACCGGCCGCCGTACAGTACCGCAAATTTACATAGGCGAGCGCCATGTCGGTGGTTTTGATGATTTGCATGCATTGGATGTACAAGGCGGGCTAGACCCGCTGCTGGCGGCTTGAAGCACAGGCTTTCAGGCAGTATCAAAAACACCATAAAAAACACATAGTCAGGCCGTGGCTGACCAGTTAGAATAGCGGCTTTGCGTATTGATATTACAAGGATGATTCATGGCTCAGGAACCACAACAAAACCAAGCAGAACAGAACGCAGGCCCAGTTTTCAGCATTGAAAAACTGTATGTGCACGATGCGTCTATCGAAGTGCCTAACGCACCGGCGATTTTTACCGAGCGTACTACCCCGCAGATCAACGTAGAGTTGGGTAATGCGGTTGAGCAAGTGCAAGACGGTATTTTCAATGTTTCTATCAAAGTCACCGTCACGGCGACCATTCAGGATAAAACTGCTTTCCTGGTAGAAGTGAATCAGTCAGGTATTTTTGCCATCCGCAATGTCCCGCAAGAGAATATCGAGCCTATCCTGTCAGTCGCTTGCCCTAACATCTTGTTCCCTTATGCCCGTGAAGCGATCTCCGATATGGTGACACGTGCCGGTTTCATGCCAGTATTGCTGAACCCGATCAATTTTGAAGCTTTGTACCTGCAACAGCAACAGCAGGCTGCCCAGGCTGCTGGCGCACCTAACTGATTTTTTATTTGATTGAAAAAGTAAGCCCTGGCGGCTTGCTTTTTTTCTGGATAAATATAAATGAGTAAAGTCGCCGTTTTGGGTGCAGGTGCCTGGGGCACCGCACTCGCCATGCATATTGCCTTGAAACACGAAGTGGTGTTGTGGGCGCGTAACAGTGGTCATGTCTCCGGCATGCGTAAAGCGCGCGCCAATCCACTCTATCTGGGTGAATTCACTTTCCCTGAAAAACTTACGGTTGAAGATGACCTGGCGGCCGCAGTGGCCGGTGCAGACCTGATCCTTTCTGTGGTGCCAACCGCGGGTTTTCGCCCTATCCTGCAGCAGTTGAAAGCGCTGGCGATCAGCCAGCCCCTGGTCTGGGCCAATAAAGGGCTGGAACCACAAACGGCAAAACTACCATTTGAAGTGGCACAGGAAGAACTGGGCAGTGATTACCCCTGGGGGGTATTGAGTGGCCCCAGTTTTGCTGCCGAGCTGGTGCGCGGCTTGCCGACGGCGATCACGCTGGCGGCCAATCATAAAGAGCTGGCACAACAAGCCGCGCAACTGATACATGGAGGCTGTTTGCGCGTGTATAGCAGCACCGATGTCATTGGTGCTTCAGTCGGCGGTGCAGTGAAGAATGTGATGGCGATCGCTGCTGGTATTTCCGACGGCATGGGCTTTGGTAACAACGCGCGTGCCGCCATGATCACACGCGGCCTGGCGGAGATCACTCGTTTTGGCATGGCCCTGGGCGCCAAGGCCGAGACTTTTATGGGCCTGGCAGGCGCGGGCGACCTGATACTGACCTGTACCGGCCAATATTCACGCAACCGTGAAGTGGGGCTGCAACTGGCTTCCGGCAAGTCACTGGAAAGCATACTGGCCGGTTTGGGCCATGTGGCCGAAGGTGTGAATACTGCACGCGAAGTCATGCGTAGAGCCGATGTGATGCAGGTGGAGATGCCTATCACCTTTGAGGTGAATCAATTGCTGACTAATCAAAAAACAGCACAGGATGCAGTCAGCGCTTTATTAGGCCGTGGACAACGCCAGGAATCTGCCTGATCCATTGCGAGTTCTTCCCAGTTTAGTTATCTGGGATTTGTCTTAATCAAAACCACTCAATTCTATTAAGTGGTTATCAGCACCTGAGATCTTGGGTCTATCTTTCCCAACTAATGCTGTCGCACCTCTGTCATGTAAATGTCCTATAACAGTAGGAACTATACTTTGCCAGAGCAGTCAGGTTATTAGCTCAAATGAATGAGAAGATTATTTTGCAGTTAAGTAAAAAGAAGTTGTTAAAAGCAGTCTTTGGTTTTGCTGTCATCGCGACCATAGCCTCCACCTTGTATGCGATGAAAGCCGAAGCACTGGCCTGGCATGTCTGGCATCAACTCAACAGCCGCGATCATCAGGGCCTCAACCTTTCGGATTATGAAGTCACCATTGAAGGCAAGCCGCTGGCTGATTACAAGAACGCCTCCGGCCTGGCCTACAATCATGAGACCGGCACTCTGTTCACCGTGCTCAATGACAAGGGCCTGATCGTCGAGTTCAGCCTGGATGGTGAGCCTCTCCGTGAAATACAGGTGCATGGCACCGATGACCTCGAAGGCATCTCGCATCTGGAAAAAGATTTTTATGTGGTGGCCGATGAGCGGGAAAGCAAATTGTGGCTGCTGCAGATCAAGGCCGATACGCGCGAGATCTCGGTCAAGGACGCCAAATTGCTGGGCTATGGCATCAATGATCGCGGTAACAAGAATTTTGAAGGTGTCACCTATGACAGTGTGCATCACCGCCTGATCGTGGTCAAAGAGCGTGACCCCAAATATGTGATGTCGGTGACCGGTCTGTATCAGCCGGATGCCAGCAAGCAGAGCCAGATAGAAATGAAGCGCATGCGCCAATTCGATCCGGCTTTGAGGTGGGCACTCAGAGACCTTTCTTCAGTCACTTATCATGAGCCTAGCGGCCATTTCTTTTTACTCAGTGATGAATCCAAGCTGCTCAAGCAGTTTAACGAAGCCGGGCAGACCCTGGGCTCCCTGGCGTTATGGAAAGGCTTTCATGGCCTGCACGAAAGTGTGCCGCAAGCCGAGGGTGTTTCGATTGATGACCAGGGCAATGTGTATATCGTCAGCGAACCCAACCTGTTTTATGTATTCAAGCCAAAATCGCAGGCCAAACATAGCTGACCTGCCGTATTCAGAGATTAAAAAACCCGCTGCTGCGGGTTTTTTAATGCGCCGGGGTTATTGAGGCTTATTCAATACCCAATAACTCGACTTCAAATACCAGAGCCGCATCCGGGCCTATCACCGGGCCACTGCCGCTCTCACCGTAAGCCAGTTCAGAAGGGATGGTCAGCTCGAACTTGCTGCCTACCTGCATCAACTGCAAACCTTCTACCCAGCCTGAGATCACGCCAGTCACCGGGAAAACGATAGGTTCGCCGCGGTCATAAGAACTATCAAACACGGTGCCATCGATCAGCGTGCCTTTGTAATGCACTTTGACGCGATCACTAGGCACAGGTTTTGCACCGTCGCCAGTCACCAGCGCTTTGTATTGCAGGCCGCTGTCCGTGGTGATCACGCCGTCTTTTTTTGCGTTCTCAGCCAGGTAAGCAACGCCAGCGGCTTTATTCTTTTCTTGTGCTGCTGCTTGCTTGGCCTGTGCTTCTTTCTGCACCTGCTCAACTGCACTCTGCTTTTCTTCATTCGATAAACGTGATGGCTGGTCTGTCATCACATCGCGTACAGCCAGTGCGACCACGTCTGCATCCAGTTCCAGATTATCGTTCTTGAGCTGATGGGCCAGGTTTTCACCCACGATGTAGCTCAGGCGTTGGGTCAGGGTTTTTAATTCAATGGTCATTAGGGTTTCTTTCGTCATTTGAGGATGTTGCCTGTTCGACAACACAATGTGTGATTATGTCCGACAAAATCTATAAAACAAAACCCGCCAAAGCGGGTTTTGCTAAATGCTGCTTAGGGCATTTTTGCAAGTGAAAGCGGTTAGTGCAAGGCGCTTATCCGCAGGCAGTACATTGAGTACGACAAGGATAAGCAACGCAGCAATAGCCGCTTTCACGCCGCAAAAATTACATCATACCGCCCATGCCGCCCATACCACCCATATCCGGCATCGCCGGCGCATCTTCTTTAGGCAATTCAGCAACCATGCAGTCAGTTGTCAGCATCAAGCCAGCCACAGAAGCCGCGTTTTGCAGTGCAGAACGGGTCACTTTGGTTGGGTCAAGGATACCCATTTCGATCATGTCGCCGTAAGTTTCGTTAGCCGCGTTGTAACCGTAGTTGCCTTTGCCAGCCGCTACATTGTTCACAACCACAGATGGCTCAACACCAGCGTTTTGCGTGATCTGGCGCAATGGCTCTTCAACCGCGCGCAGAACGATTTTCACGCCTGCTTCCTGGTCCAGGTTCTCACCTTTAACTTTAGCGATCGCATCACGGGCACGGATCAGCGCAACGCCGCCACCAGCCACGATACCTTCTTCAACCGCAGCACGGGTCGCGTGCAACGCATCTTCCACGCGGGCTTTTTTCTCTTTCATTTCGATTTCAGTCGTTGCGCCAACCTTGATCACTGCAACACCACCAGCCAGTTTGGCTACGCGCTCTTGCAATTTTTCACGGTCGTAGTCGCTTGAAGCTTCTTCGATCTGTGTCTTGATCTGGCCGATACGCGCTTTGATGGTTTCTTCGTTGCCGGCACCGTCGATGATGATGGTGTTTTCTTTACCCACTTCGATACGTTTTGCCTGGCCCAGGTCGGTCAGTTGTACGCTTTCCAGTTTCAGGCCAACTTCTTCAGAGATCACGGTACCACCGGTCAACACAGCGATGTCTTCCAGCATGGCTTTACGACGGTCACCAAAACCAGGCGCTTTCACAGCAGTGGTTTTCAGGATGCCGCGGATATTGTTCACAACCAGAGTTGCCAACGCTTCGCCATCTACATCTTCAGAAATAATCAGCAATGGACGGCCAGCTTTAGCCACTTGCTCCAGTGTAGGCAGCAGGTCACGGATATTGGAGATTTTTTTGTCGTGCAACAACACGAAAGGATTGTCCAGCAACGCGATTTGGCGCTCTGGATTGTTGATGAAGTAAGGAGACAGGTAACCGCGGTCAAACTGCATGCCTTCAACAACATCTAATTCATTGGTCAGGCCTGAACCGTCTTCAACAGTGATCACGCCTTCTTTACCGACTTTGTCCATTGCATCAGCAATGATCTGGCCAACAGAAGTATCTGAGTTAGCAGAGATAGCACCAACTTGTGCGATCTCTTTGCTGGTAGTACAGGGTTTTGATTGCTCTGCCAGGTTGGCAACAGCCGCTTCAACCGCTTTGTCGATACCGCGCTTCAGGTCCATTGGGTTCATGCCGGCAGCAACAGATTTCATGCCTTCGCGGATGATCGCTTGTGCCAGTACGGTGGCAGTCGTGGTGCCGTCACCGGCGATGTCATTGGTTTTAGAAGCAACTTCTTTCACCATCTGCGCGCCCATGTTTTCGAATTTGTCTTTCAATTCGATCTCTTTAGCAACAGACACACCATCTTTAGTGATGGTAGGCGCGCCGAAAGAACGCTCCAGCACTACATTGCGGCCTTTAGGGCCTAAAGTCACGCGTACTGCATTAGCCAGTACGTTGACACCATTTACCATTTTTTGGCGAACGTCATCACCAAATCTTACGTCTTTAGCTGCCATTTAAATTCTCCAGAATTTTGAATGTTCAATAAGGTTTACCAGAAGTTGTCGCAACAGTGACATGCTGAAACGGTATGAGTGCAAAGCGCATAAGCTGTAGCAAACGAAACAGCTTTATGCAAAGCAACGATCACCCGTTATTTAGTCACCAGAGTTACTCGACAACTGCCAAAATATCTTCTTCGCGCATCACCAACAGCTCTTCGCCGTCGACTTTTACTGCTTGACCAGAGTATTTGCCGAACAACACTTTGTCGCCGACTTTAACGTCCAACGGAATCGCTTTACCGTTGTCATCTTTTTTACCGTTACCAACGGCTTGCACAATGCCTTGATCAGGTTTTTCAGTAGCGCTGTCTGGGATCACGATGCCAGAAGCGGTTGTGCGCTCTTCAGCGGCGCGTTTAACGATCACTCGATCGTGCAATGGACGAATACTCATGAATATCTCCTTGTATTCCTAAAGGTTTATTTGGGAAGAGTTTTAATAAAATAACAAAATAGAGTTACAGCGCGCATTTTAGCACTCGCGCACCCTGATTGCTAACTTGGGATGCTAAACCTTATTTTCAAGAGGGAAATGAAAAAATATCCAGCTACTGTTGTAGACCGACTGGCAGTCCACGTGGTTGGATGCGGCCCGTTGAAGATGGGCCAAGTTTCTCAATCATCAATTTTTGAGTTGACCTTTGCTTGTGCTCTCTTTCGCCTGATCTTCGAATACAACGACGCACCTGCTGAAACAGGAATGGCAACCCCAGCTGCACTGGTAATCAATGGCGCGGCTGTTACGATAATAGGCGCGCTAACCAGACCTACCGCAACCCCAACGGCAGTCAGCCCCGTTGGCGCAGCCACTATGGCTCCAGCAATGGTCAAACCAGCGGCTACTTTTACGCCCTTTTCGATACTATCTGCGTGATCAGAAATTTTATCGTGGTTACGATCAAGAGCTTCAACCAAATACATGGATGCTTCCCTAAGGCGTGTTCTGCCATTCGCTAGCCTCTGAATCGTTTCGGCTGATACCTGCTTTAGTCTTGATTTCATAGCCTGGGCTCTATATTAAGAGTTGGATATTTGATATACATGGCTGGAATCTTATGCTCCTTCTTGGTTTTGTTGCTTTGCATAGAAGTTAAATCAAGAAAGGAGATTATTGGGAGCTTAACTCATAGCATTCTTCAAATACCTCTTGCGTCATCCAAGTCTCATATTGACGACTTGTCCCATATTTACGGACTACTAACCATCCCATGAATTTATGTCGCCCAGCCCCAGGAGGATTCTTCATACTATTTTTCTTATTAAGTTTGGCATAACGAAAGTTGTACTCAGAGTTGCTTAACTCGGTGGCAATTACCGTGGCTCCATACTCTGCAGCGACTTAAGGGTCTATGGCCCTGAATGTTTTAAATGCCTCATAACCTATATAAGGGCGATCATAGTCATATGCTGTCATTTCTCACCTATTTAGTTTGTGTTATTTATGCGTCTCTATAGCGCAGGTAATATTGAAGTAGAGCATTACTGCTTCACTGATTTTAGACTAAAAGATCAAAGATTAAACTTCGTGGTTAGTTGAGTCTTGAGTTGAATTGCAGACGACAACTGTCGTCTGCAATTCAATCCGAGCTGATCACACGCTTGATAATACTTCGATGGCGATTTTCCCCCGCAGACCATTATTGGGTGTCTCCAGCAGGGCGTGCGCCAGTGGCAGGTCGGCCAGGGAATATACGGCACCGACGTGTGGGCGTAGCTGGCCGCGTTCAACTAATGCGCTCAGCTCATCAAGCTTGCCGCGATTTTGTCTGGTGAAGACTAAGTGATAGCTGGCGTTTTTGCCCCACGCCTGAATGATGTTTTGCGGCTGTGCGGTGTCTACGATGCTGACGATACGGCCTAGCTGGGCCAGTGCGTCAGGGCTACGCGACAGGGTGTCACCGCCTATGGTGTCAAAGACGACATCCACGCCATGCCCAGCGGTTTCTCGCATGATGGCAGCTACATAGTCCTCTTTTGCATAATCGATCACAATGTCGGCACCCAGGCTGCGCACAAACTCAAAGTTGGTTTCACGCACGGTGGTGAACACTTTTGCGCCCATGGCTTTGGCGATCTGGATAGCGACGTGTCCTACACCGCCTGCGCCACCGTGAATCAGGATGCTTTCTCCCACTCGCAACGCGGCACGCACGACCAGCGCTTCCCATACCGTGCCGCCTACCAGGGTCAGGCTGGCTGCTTCAAGATGGCTCAACGAGGCAGGCTTTTTGCCTATGATACTTTCGGCTGCTACGTGATATTCAGCATAACTGCCTGGACCGTCGAATATTTGCGGGGTGTACCAGACTTCGTCCCCGGGGGAGAAGGCCGTGACCCCTGGCCCGATCTTTTCTACCACACCGGAGACATCGTGTCCGGTGATGGCCGGCAATGGCACAAGTTCAGGATAGTCGCCACGTCGGATCTGGTAGTCCAGCGGGTTGATCGCAGTCGCGTGTACCCGCACCAGAACTTGTCCCTGCCCCGGCACAGGCTTGGGCACCTCGCGCAGTTGCAGGGATTCAGGGCCACCAAAAGATTTAAGTACTATTGCTTTCATTTTAACACCTCATTTCGATAAAAAGGAATATCGAGAAATATCGATATTATGTGGTAAAAAAAATTACAGGTCTTTTCCTATCAGCTCGGCAAGCGCTGCGATGGCTGCTTCATTACGCTTGTAGTAAGTCCACTGACCGATACGTCGCACCTCAACCAGGCCTGCTTTTTGCAAAGTGGCAAGATAATCAGACACCGTTGACTGCGATAAACCAACGCCTTCCTGGATACTACTGACGCAGACGCCCTCAATGAGCACATCCCCTTCGTCTTGCGCAGGGAAGTTATTCGCCGGATCTTTCAAGCCTTTTAAAATTTGCAGGCGTGTACGATTCGAGAGCGCTTTAAATATTTCTAGCAAGTCCATGCTGCTATTATATCGATATTTACCGATATGTCAATACGTTGCCGCTGAAGCGCACTGACAGCAAACCTGCCCAGGCTCAATTTGAATGGAAAACTGTCGCCAATAGCCGTTTGCCAGCGCGTTTAAGTGCTTGATTTTTTTCATGCAGGGCTAGCGATGGATCGCAGGTGACAGCTGGGCAGGCGCAGCCAGCATTGCCAGTTAAAAACTCTCACGCATATAAATGATCTGTGTCTTGTAAATACCAAATGTCGCGCGCGCATTGGGGGCGGTGCTGCCAAACCACGGTGAGAGTATGCCGGCGGTCGCCGATATGGGGGAGCTACTCAGGCAGGTCTGGTCGCCCGGAGTGAGTGTGCCCAGATTGACCGCGATATCTACACTGCCGGTGTTAGGCTTGCCGTCGGAGCCTATGCCGGGCGCGGTGAGCTTCAGGGCCAGTTTGCCATTGCTCATGGTGGGGCTGCCAGACAGGTAGGTTTCGCACGAAGCAAGGTTGCCTTTATAATTTTTGAGGGCGATGCTATTCAAAGGGATAGCGGTGCAATTGTCGCCTGCACTCCTGACATAGGCGCTGCCATTCCAGTATTGCGCTTCAATCTGTACCGGCAGTGCCAGCAATTCTGAACCATGTGCACTCTGCATATTCAAGCGGCCATATAAATAAGTCACATCGGATGACAGCGTGGTCTTGCTCGAAGAGATAGCCACACCTGCATCTACATATTGTGGTTGCGCAGACAGCGTGATGGTCTGTGGGCTCACGGGTGAGTTCGGGCGTGAGAGGGTATGCGTCGCAACGATATTGGCCACCCCCTTGACCCAGTTGCCTGTGACCGGCGGAATAGTCAGGCCGCTACTTAGCGTGGCGCCATTGAGCGGCGTGGCGGAGAACTGGTATTTACTCCAGTCTGTCAGCAGAAAGGCAGGGGAGCCTATATAGTTCTGCGTGGTATCCCCGGCTGCATTTTTTGCTGTGAGTATGAACGGGGTGCTCAAGCCGGGTGCCGTGGCTGTGCCCTGGCCGTAATATGAAAATGCGCCGCAGGCTTGCGTCACCCCGGGGCCAGGTGTGACTAGCAAATGGTCAGGTACGAACCTGCCATAGTAATAAGCGCTCAGTGGGACGTGGCCAAAAGCACATGCCTGCATGTTACCCAGTGGCAGAAAGCCTGTCGCGCAATCGCCGTTAGCCGCATCGACCTGGGTGTAGGTATCGTCATAGACCGCATAAGGCTCAAAACGGAAATAACCAGTTTCACTGTAAGTGAAATTACTGCCGCTGGCGCTGCCGTTGGCCGAGCTGGAAAATAGCCCTGCCAGCAGGCCGATTTTGACAGCGCCCGTATGGGCGGCAAGCCTGGTGGTATCGATCTTGGGCGTGCCGCTATAGTTTGAAAGCCCGGTCGCCGCAGTCAGGGTGAATGTGCTGCCCGCTTTGACCGCCGGGCTGGCCGCGACATTCAGTCCAAGCAGGCTATCGGCATTGGCGTTGGAGGTGACGCTGGTAAACGCCTCCGGCCTGACCGCAAAGTTATCGGTGGAGCGTGAAGTCGGGTTGTTGGCATTGCTGTCGGTGACCTGGCAGCGAATATTCTTGTAGGCATTGGCAATGGTGGTAGAAATGGTTTTTCTGCCGTTGTCTGTGCTGGTAAAAGTCACGTTTTGCGTGCCTATCTCTGCAATGGCGCCGGTGCAGGTCTGGTTGGCTAATATGGCGGGGTCGCCACAATCCACAAACTTCAGGGTCACGGTCTTGCTGTTATCACCCTTGGACACATAGGTGGTATTCACGCTGCTGTCAGCAGACAGGGCGACCACATCAGTATTAAAAGCCGTGTTGGCGACCTGGGTGTATAAATGCCCGCTTGCGGCGTTGGTATTGGGAATAGAAGGGTCTATGCAAGTGAATTTGTTGGCGGGGGTTGAGCAGCCATTCACTTTGTAGCTCCACAGGTTGGAAACACATGAGGTGGTCGAGCACTTGCTACCGTTAAAGCAGCATACCCCGGTGGTGGTGGAGTTATATTCCATCACGATAGACCACATGTAACTCGAAGTCGTCCTCGCGCAACCGGCGATCTTGCCCCAGTTATCGATCACGCCGGTGACACTGACCGAGTTGTTGATCTCGGATGAACTGTCGACAAACACATTGGTAGTCACCGCCGCCAGCAAGGCTCCGCTATTGGATATCTGCACCGCCCCTTGCACGACAGAGCCGGAATACAGGAATAATTGCGCAGACACCTGCGAACTGGCGGTGACGCTGCCATTGATCACGCTTTGAAACGCCGAAATATACGAAACTCCCAGCCCCGATGAAGTGGCCGTGATATTGCCTGCCACGGTAGAGCCGCTGCCTAGCACTATGGATGACAGATTGGCGATAATTGCGCCGTTGTAGCTGGTGTTGCTTGAAAGCGCCCCCACCACGTTGCCTACACTGACATCAGCCCCCAGCACGTTGTTGGGCCCGTTCACTATTAGTGAGCAAGCACTGCAGTTGACGGTGGATGAGATATTGTTGCCGCCGGAAAGGGTGACCGAGCCTATGCTGGTGGAGATATTGCCGTTGACCACGGCATTGCTGTTCAGGGTCACCAGCCCGGTCGCGCCCGTGATATTGCCATTGACGACCGCATTTGATAATAAGATCACTGAACCCAGCCCGGTTGCCGAGACATTGCCGGTGACTGTTCCTGAGACAGTGATACTGCCATTGGTGGTGGTCAAGTTGCCTTTCACAAATGCAGCTGCCGTGGTGATGATGGAGTTATTGCCGGCGCTGATGCTGGCATACACCGTGGGAAAAGACATGGTCACCAGACCCTTGGTCACCAGGGTCACATTCGCCGCTTGCGTGGCGCTACCCAGGTTAAAACCGCCTATGGTCAGCAGATTGTTAAAAGTGACAGTGACATTGCCCGCATCCAGAAACTGCACATGGTCCTGAATGTTCAAGCTGTTGGCGCACGTGTACACACCTGCGCTGCCGGTGCAGCCCGGAGGCATGGGTGCGCCGGCAGCGGCCGGGAAAGAGTAAAGTGCCTGGGCAGCCATGCTGGTGAGAGCCAGCAGTAAAAACAGGCAGAGAGCAATGATCCCGCTAAAAGTGGGTCTGCTAAATGCTGGTCTGCGACGCAATGAAGTAACGATATATTGCATGTCCCATTTCCAAAGGCAACTAAACCCCATTTGCCGGGCTATCCTGTCGTCTGAAAAGACTTATTTGCAGGATAATTAATTTGTGTAAATATGTTTACATGTATTTATACAAATGGCAATAACTTAAATAGTGTTAGTTGTTTGTTAACATTTAAGTGTCAGGAAATTCTTTAAAAGCGAACAGCGTGGGGTGAGATACCTCCCCTGGTCATACTTTTAAAACAAGGAACTGATGGAAAGCGAACGGTGACGGCGCAGCAGCATGCTTGAAGCTCATTTAACAGCGTTGCTGTTACCATGCTTGAATCTTATTTCACAACGATGCTGTTAAATAAATGCATAAAGGCATGGACTGCTTTTTTTGTAAAAAGTTAAATTTATATAGTTTATATCTGCAAATTTAAAGCGCAGGCACATGCATGGCAAACCCAGACCAGGCTGAGAGGTAATTCAAAAGCAAGAGTCAGAGTGTTTGCAGGCTGATTCTCATGTATCTTGAGTCCATTCAAAATAGATGATGGAAGATAGTATGGCTAACCCCACAGTAGCGGTCATCACTGATCCTCGCTGGCAGCAGGTATTGGCGCGTAACGCCCAGGCCGATGGGCAGTTTTTCTACGCAGTGAAAACAACGGGTGTTTACTGCCGCCCTTCTTGTGGCGCCAGGGCACCGCGCCCCGAAAATGTCGCCTTCTATTTAACAACGGCTGCCGCTGAAAGCGCCGGATTCCGCCCGTGCAAGCGCTGCAAACCTGATCAGCTGCCATTGTCTGCAGTGCATGCAGACAAAGTCGCGCAAGCCTGCCGTTTGATAGAATCTGCCGAAGTCATGCCTACGCTGACCCAACTGGCCGCTCACGCCGGGCTCAGCAGCTACCATTTTCACCGCCTGTTTAAATCCATGACCGGCACAACGCCGAAAGCCTATGCCCAAGCCCATAGAGCGCAAAATATGCGTAAGCAACTCGCCGGCGATGCGACCATCACCGATGCCATCTATGCCGCAGGCTATGCGTCGAATAGCGGTTTTTATGATCAGGCCTCGGCAACGCTGGGCATGCAAGCCAGGCAATACCGCAAGGGCGGTGCAAACACCACTATCCGCTTCGCGCTGGCCGTATGTTCTCTGGGCAGTATCCTGGTTGCCAGTAGTGATAAAGGCATATGCGCCATTTCTATCGCCGATGATGCTGAGGTGATGCTGCGCGAGCTGCAAGACAGGTTTCCAAAAGCCCAGCTCATAGGCGGCGATCAGGCATTTGAAGCAAAAGTGGCCGCCGTGATCGCGTTTGTGGAATCGCCGCGCCTGGGGCTGAATCTGCCACTGGATATTCAGGGAACCCTGTTCCAGCAACGCGTATGGCAGGCCTTACGCGAGATCCCGGTGGGCACGACAGTGACTTATACACAACTTGCGCTGAACATAGGCATGCCCAACGCGATCCGTGCGGTGGCCAGCGCCTGCGCTGCCAATACCCTGGCGGTGGCAATACCATGCCATAGAGTGATCAGGCTGGATGGCTCCCTCTCAGGCTATCGCTGGGGTCTGGCGCGTAAACAGGCCCTGATAGAACGCGAGTCTGAAACATAGCGATAACTTCGGGCCGTTTCCAGCCATCTTCAAATCACATCACGGGCTACACTGGCAGCTGCCAGACCTGCTGTCCTGCTGTCCTGCCAGACGACATCACTTCAATGCGACTCCGCAAGCATGGCTGATCTTGCAGCCCCGCGTGCACCCACAAAGGCCAGCCTAACTTTGCCCTGCACCATGCAAAGGTAAAATACTGTTAACGACGTCAGGGTTTTTCTGCTCTCAGCGATTAAACAAGTATGGGGATGTGAATAAGTAATGTTCCTGATTAATTCAGGATATTTTCCCGATGATGATTTTGCATATTGCACATAAGCATGGTTTCTAAACCGGCGGGTGCCTGGCGCAAGCAGTTTAATTTTTAAGGGGTGGTTTGTGGACTTGGTACCTGACATCGTAGATTTAGTGCTGTATCTGCTGGGCGTGCTGTCGGTGGTGGTGTGGGCCATCATCATTATCAAAAGCTGGGCCTGGTACAAGTCACGCAATGAGGCTACAGATTTTCTGTC
>NZ_JBQVPB010000006.1:0-202848 GCF_052437885.1 Methylophilus sp.
CAGTTAAGCTGAGACTCGCCGCATTTATTCCCGCGCAACCAGTGAAGTAAATCAAAGGAAAAACGAAACAAAACCCACCCACCCACCAACCAACCAACCCAAAGAACTGGTGGGTGGGTTGGTTTTAGTCTTGGAAGTTAAATAAGGCGCTAAGCGCCCTCAACGTAAAACCATTAAAGCAACTTTTCAACGTGGTGGTTTTAAACGGGCCCCTATCTGACGCGCCGAGTAGCGGAGTCAAAATAAGGAGGAAGGGAGCGACTGTCTGAGCTCCGCGGTGGCCTGCGTTGTATGCAGGCCGCTAGGGCGAGTTTCGCGACCGCTTATTTTGATGAGCAACGCAGGAAGAAAGCGGAAGCTAGGGTGCATTTCTTTTGGTTACATTTTCTTTGGGCAAGCAAAGAAAAGTAACTCGCCGAGGGGCGAAAAAGAACGCTGAAACAGAGCGCTTAACCATCCAAAGAAATATTTATTAGCGAATCCTGCCATCACCTGAACGGCGGCGCTATGCTAGCGCCACCAGAAACTAAAACATCGTTTCCATACACTTGCGTATATGCGGAATAGAAGCCGCCGAATTAGGCGCATGCTGACTCAGCTTCACCAGCGTCTGCAACGCTTTATCCGCCTTCTCCTGCAGGCAATACACCTCAGTCAGGTTACTCAACGGAATGGCCGGGTTCTCCTGCGCGAAATGCACCGCTTTTTCGAGCAGCATTTCAGCATCTTCAAATTGCCCCTGGCCTACCAGTAAGGTGCCCAGGTCATTGTATGGCTCCCAGCAGGTGCTGCCTTTTTTGATCAGGTCCAGCATGATCTGGGTGGATAACTTCATATCTCCTTGCGCGGCCAGTTGTTCTGCCTGCTGATAGGTGCTGCGGTCTATTTCGACCTGAGGCTTCAGGGCAGGGGTAGGCAAAGGCTGGCCTTGCAGGGCGGCCAGCAAGTTGTCGACTATCAGTCTGGCACTTTCACCCAGGTGGGCGAACTGCTGCTGTTTGTTGACGCTGATCTCTGCCTGATAGTGCTGCGGGCGTTCTAGTACATCCAGCACCGTGTCGCGCAGGCTGGCGCGTGTGGTTTTAGTGACGTAATCGTAAGGTACGCAGGCTGGTCTGGGCGGGTTGGTGTCGGGGATGACCCAGTCTATGACTGCCACGCCGGGCACATCCAGCAGCAAGGCTTCTGTCAGCACGCTGGATTCGTCTGATACCATGACATCGGCCAGGCCCAGACAATACATGATGCTGATCTCTCTATCTATCACGTAGACATTGTCGGCGCAGCCTCGGTGCAGTGCGTCCATCTCGTCTATATTATTCAGCACCCAGCGGTATTTTTCAGACCATGGCGCCTGTTTCAGCAACAGGTTGACTGGCAGGTCTTTCAGCGCCTGTACAAAGTCATCCTGCTTGCCGTGGTTCTCCCACGAAGGCGCGTAGAGGATAGAGCGCTCGTATTTGAGGCCCAGTTGTTCGCGCAGGGCCTGGGCTTGCTGCTTGAATTCATCCTGGTTGCGGTAGACCAGGTCGGCCTTGGGCCAGCCCAGGTCAAACACACCTAGTTTGGGGCGCGCCTTGGCGAACACCGCCTGGGTCTGCCAGCGATCTACCCAGTCTGCACCTGGCACTATGCCCATATCAAACGCGCTCCATGGCTCGTGATGCCAGAAGTGCGGCCAGATATCGTGGCGCTGCGCCAGGTCGTGCAGCAATATGATGGAAAAGCCGGCATTCGGCTTGCACGCGTGCTCGCAATAGACACCTACCTCGGCATATTGCCTGGAGTCGGTGCTCCACTGTATGGGGAAACCCCTGCTGGCTGCTTCATCCGCAACTGGCGCCAGGGCCTGGCGTTCGCAGTTATCGGTATAGAAGAAGGTGATGGCGGGCAGGTGGTTGAGTGCAGGTGTCGTCATGATCTGTCGTTATCCATGCAAATGTTTGGAAAAAATCACACTGAAGCGATATTCACTTTGGGTATAGTTAGGCACACAGCTTTCAAATGCCTGGTGTGGCCAGGCCGGTAACTGATTGATAAACCATTCCGGTGTGTAATAAGTGTGGTGCAAACCACGGTATTTCTCTTCGTATTCAGCCTCAGTAAGCGCTTCACGGCGAGCCAGCTCGCAAGCTTCACGAGTGGCCGCATTCGGCACATCCAGGATGGCGATACCATGGCAGGCTTTTTTCCACATGGCCTGTAATACCTGTGCAGCGGTTGCTTCATCAAAATAATGGAATACGCTGTTGGCGATGACAAAATCGTATGCTGTTTCTGTCTCTAGAGACTGCGCACCCTGCACCAGGAATTCACCATCTGGCATGGCTTTTTGCGCAGCTTCTATCAGACCTGCTGCATAATCCAGACCGCCCACTTGCAGCGCCATCTGCTCGCGTAGCGCAAACAGGAAAGCACCAGCGCCGCAGCCGACTTCAAACACCGAGTCTCCGGCTTTCAGCCCCAGTTTTTCACTGATGCGGCGGGTGTATTCCTGCCAGTCAGCCAGGTTGATCTTGCCGGCGCCGCTATCAAAGCCATCCAGCGAGATCAGGGTTTCCAGCGTGATCGCGTGTTGCGGTTGCAGGGTACGTTTTTCCCAGATTTGTTGCCATAAATTGCTCATGAGTTCGCTTCCATTTTTTGACTGACGGCCTGCAGCACGCGCGCACGTAGCTGAGTGCTGCTGATGCCTTCGGTGCGTGGCAGTATATGTAATTTGTCGGCTGGTATCGGGTTGCTGTTGTCGTTGCCGTGCACCAGCAGATCTATATTGTGTTGCTGCAAAAAGGCTACATCCAGCAACCAGGGGCTGGGCACCACTTCATCTACGTCGCGCATGGCCAGTAACACTTCGGCCCTGGCGGCGTAATCCAGCTCAGGCTCATAGCCTTTCTTGCTGCGTATCTCTTCATCGGTGGTCAGGGCAACCACGACGTGCCCCAGCTGTTTCGCCTGTTTTAACAGGCGTACATGGCCATGGTGGATCAGGGTGGCAGACATATCGACCATGATGCGTTTTTGTGCGCTCATGCCAGCACCTCCAGCATGTTCAGGATCTCGCCACGCGCGGCTGTGCCGAGGTGGGCTTCACCCAGATGGCAGACCACGCTGCCACGGCTGATGCCACGGGGCGCATACAGCACGGCCCGCGGGTCTTGTGAGCCTATGCGGGCATCTACCCAGGTACAAAGCGCAGGCTGATGGCTGTCGGGGTGGGTGGCGTAGCCTGAGAATCTTTGCAGCATGGCGGCTTTGTTGATAAACACTGCCTGGCGCAAGTCCTGGTGTCTGGGCAACACCTCATATAGCGAAGCGATCGCGTGGTAAGGGCCGGTCATGCGCCGCTCCAGATGTGTATGCAGGTTGAGGTAGAAACCGTCCACGCTGTTGGCCGGTAGCTGGTTGAATGCGATAAATGCAGCACCAGTAAGGCCGAACAGGCCTTTGCACGAGCTATAGGCGATCACGTCGGCCTGGTCATGGTCAGCCTCCAAACCTATGGAAGCGGTGGCATCAAGCAACAGTTGCGCGTCGGCACGGTTGGCCAGCGCGCGTAATTCATTCATGGGCAGTTTCAGGCCTATGCTGGTTTCGGTGTAACAAGCCACTACCCAGTCGTACTGGTCGGCGATATCGGCCAGTTCCAGCCAGTTGACCACGGTCACTGACCTGACATGGCCCAGGCGTTGTGCCGCTTCGGCAAAACTCACCAGCCGTTGTGCGTAATAGCCGCTATCGATGACCAGCACTTTGCCAAACAGGAAATTCAGGGCGGCGATCTCCAGCGCCAGGCTGGCAGAACCTTGCAGGCGTGCGATCTGGGCATGGCCGCTCATGTTTTTTAATGCATCCAGCACTGCCTGCTCCACTTGCTGGTAGTCGCTATCGCCACGGCCAAAACAAGGACGCAGGCCGAGCAGGTTTTCTTCCAGCAAGCTGGCCGGGCCAGCAGTGAATAAGGCTTTGGCGCTATTTTGCTGCGTGATATGCGCCAGTATTGTCGGCGACTGTTCAGGCATAGGCGACCTCTTCCAGAAACTGCATAAAGTCCTGTTTGTTCTGTGCCGGCGTGCGGGTAGGGCGGCCGAGATCGGCGCGCGCACCACGGCGGCACAGCACTTCGATAAAGCAGCTTTGGCCCAGGCTCAGGGCATATTGCAGGGATTCATTCAGCTGGCTGCCCGAACTGACGCGTATCACCCACTGGTAACCGGCCGCCTTGGCGATGCCGGATAGGTTCAGTTGCGCGGCAACCGTAGGCTGGCCACCCACAGAGTCATGCGCGCCGTTGTTAAACACGATATGCACCAGGTTGCGTTGTTGTGCGCTCAAGGTCAGGCTGCCCATATGCATGAGCATGGCGCCGTCACCATCCAGGCAGACCACCTGCCGGTCAGGTTGTGCCAGCGCGATACCACACGCGATCTGCGAGGCATGGCCCATGCCACCCACGGTTAAAAAGTCGCGTGCGTGACCGCTGTTTTGCGCATGGCGGAATTCAAACAGTTCACGCGAAGCCATGCCGGTGGTGGCGACTACCGCCACATCATCGGCCAGCAGGCGCACGATATTGCTCAGCATGTCTTCACGGCCAGGCAGACTGGATTCATTGTCATGGCCGGATTTGATCACTGATTTTGCTTTATACGGCGCGAAGCTTTGCTTACGCACCACCAGGGCTACCGGGCCGGAACGGCGTTTTGCCAGTGCCAGCAGTCTACGGGTCTGAGTCAGGGCGCAACTGAGGTCGGTCTGGAAGATCTCGAACGGGATGCCCATCATTTCAAGTTGCTGCAGCGTGATCTGGCCTTGCTTGACGTGTTGCGGCTCATCATGGATCTGTGTGCCATCCTGCTGCATCTCACCGCGCCAGCCTATGACCAGCAACATGGGGATACCATAGATCTGTGGGTCAGCCAGCGAAGCGATAGGGTTGACCACGTTGCCGAGGCCGGAATTCTGCATATACACCAGCGCCGGGCTGCCGGTCGCCAGGTAATGGCCCATCGCCAGGCCGGTGGCGCCACCTTCATTGGCGGCGATCACATGTTTGTGCGCGGGCAAGCGGTCAGAAAGGCAGGCACACAATTCCTTTAATAAGGAATCGGGCACGCCGGTAAAAAACTGCACACCTGCGTGTTGCAGCGCTTCCAGAAATGCACCAGCTTCGATCATCAGGCTTGCTCCTTTTTATTTAGTACCGGGGATCAGCGACAGTACATCGTTGATAGACATCAGTTCAGATTCGACTTCTGCGGTCCTGCCATTCTTGAGGATCTCAATGGCGGTGCGTTGCATGGCCGGGTAAGCCGCACGCATCATATGGTTGGCGTAAATCACCAGGTTAAAGCCACGGGCGGCCAGTTCTTCTTCGGTCACCGTGCAATAGCTGGTCGGTACGCATACCAGTGGTGTGGTCGGAAATTCGGATTTGAATATCCTGGCGAACTCGAATACTTCATCCGGCGATTTCTGGCGGCTGTGTATCATGACGCCATCTACACCTGCACCTACATAAGCCTGGGCACGGGTGACGGCATCTTCCATGCCTTTGTCCAGGATCAGGCTCTCTATTCTGGCGATCACCATAAAGTCATCGCTGACGCGGGCGGCACGGCCGGCGGCGATCTTGTCGCAGAACGGCTGTATATCATCCTGCAACTGCGCCACATCATTACCAAACAGCGAATTCTTTTTTAGACCTATCTTGTCTTCAATAATGGTGGCAGAAATACCCAGGCGCTCCATGCTGCGCACGTTGAGTTCAAAGTGCTCCAGCTTGCCGCCGGTATCTGCGTCCATGACCAATGGCTTGGTGGTGACATCAAATATGTCGTTGATATTGGATAAGCGGCTGTTGATCTCCAGCGCTTCAATATCTGGTTTGCCGCGTGCGGTGGAGTCGGTCAGCGAGCTGGACCAGAAACCGTCGAACTGGCAGTTCTTGCCATTGCGCTGGGCGATGGCATGCTCTGCGATCAGGGCAGAGATAGGGTTATGTGCTTCAATAAAGCGAGAGATCGGTTTGGCGGCCAGCAATCTTTTCAAGGTGCGGCGGCGTATATCAGGGGTAGTACCCAGCGTCTGTATCTGGCCCAGCATCTCATTGGAGGAAATACCGCGGGTATAAGGAATCTCGATCAGGTGGCCACCGTACTCAGCCAGGGCGGCACGCGCGCGCTCACGGTAAGGCAGCAAGGGGCCATCCAGCCAGTCATCACCATGCACCATGATGTCAGGTTTGTGTTTCAGCAGGTTGGGTGCGTAGTCCCATTCATCCTGCGGCACCACATTGACCACGCCGCGGATATTTTCAACGATGGATTTACGCTGATCGTATGTCAGGTAGGGCAACCGTTTGTGGTCTGCCACTGCCGCATCGGACAATAAACCTATCGTTACGTCGCCATACTTCCTTGCCTGCTCGATGATATTGATATGCCCGTGGTGCAGAATATCTACCGTCATACCTACATAAACTGATGCCATGCAACACTCCTATATATATGCCTTGTTCACACCAGCCGGAAAGGCCTGTTGAACATCTATAGGAATTATGAAATGCAGGGCAGGAAATTGATCGTGTGAAAAACGCCTTAAAGCTCCTTTAAATCCTTATCTGCCAGATGGGCAGGATCACTGGCGCATAGCCCGTGCGCTAGTTAAATAAATTAAGAGGTGATTCACGGCTAACTCCGCAAATGGATTTGTGCGGGCTGTCTTTAGAATAGGGCAGGTTGGATTCATAGTTGTGAATCCTGAGAACTGTAGAAATTTTAAAAAGGGCTAAAGAACTCCAAAGAGCCGTCGTTAACAGAAACAAGTGCTCGACCGATGTAAAGATGTAAAAAAGAAATTTTAAATGCAACATTAAAGAAATTTCGGAAGCGGTCGATAACATATTCAACAACGATGAATTAGCAAGATTTAGTAAGTAGTAAGCGAATCAGCGTTGAAGTAATAGTAATACGACGATTTGACACTTAACTGGATATACGACTCTCAAGGAGAAATAACATGGCTGCTGTAATTAACACAAACATTGCATCTTTAAACGCTCAACGTAACCTGAGCACATCACAATCAAGCATGAATCAATCGATTCAACGTTTGTCTTCAGGTCTGCGTATCAACAGCTCTAAAGATGACGCCGCTGGCTTGGCAATTGCAACACGTATGGACGCTCAAGTGCGTGGTATGGATGTTGCGATCCGTAACTCTAACGACGCGATCTCTTTCCTGCAAACTGCTGAAGGTGGTTTGGCTAAAGGTACAGATGCTCTGCAACGTATGCGTGAATTGGCTGTACAGGCAGCTAACGGTTCATACAGCTCTGGTGACCGTGCAAACCTGAACGCTGAATATTCACAACTGAAAGAAGAATTGACACGTTTGAGCACCGCCACCAAGTTTAACGGCGAAGCTGCATTAGGTAAGGGTTATCAGTTCCAGGTTGGTGCTGACGCTTCTGACACTATCAGCGTAAGCTCAGTTGCTGCTGTAAGTATGGCTGGTTCACTGTCTTCTGCTTCTGCAGCTTCTGCAGCGCTGACAGCGATTGACTCAGCACTGGATACAGTAAACACCAACCGTGCGACATTGGGTGCTTACCAGAACCGTTTTGAATCTGTGATCAGCAACTTGCAAATTTCTTCTGAAAACATGAATGCTGCCAAGTCTCGTATCATGGATGCTGACTTTGCTTCAGAAACAGCGAAGATGACACGTGCACAGATTCTGCAACAAGCAGGTACAGCAATGTTGGCTCAAGCTAACCAGCTGCCTAACCAAGTGATGACACTGTTAAGAGGTTAATTCCCTAAACCAGTCGAATCCTGATCCACAGAGAACCCTCTCTGTGGATTTAGGTTAAGCAGAAGGAGCAAAATCATGAGTCAATCTTTAGATGGAATAGGCGGGCGTCCGGTAAGCGGACTCGCTGCTGTAAACAGTCTTAAGTTGGTGAAGTATGCTGGAAATGGTGAGCAAAAAGCTGCTGATGTGTTGGACAAGGCAACTTTGACAGGCGCGGTAAACAAGTTGAACGAGTATGTGGCGCCCGCATTGCAAACCATAGAATTTTCGATTGATGATGAGTCTGATCGCATCGTGGTAAAGGTCGTGGATACTGAAACACAAAAAGTATTGCGCCAGATCCCGAATGAAGAAGTACTGGCGATCAGTAAAACCCTGGATAAATTGCGTGGTCTGGTGATCAGGCAGGCAGTCTAGGGCAACTGTTTAAACGTGTCTGGAGATTAAAAGATGGCTTCAATTACATCAACAACCGGTGCATCCGGTCTGGCAATTGACTCGATAGTCACCGGGTTGATGACGCTTGAGCAACAGCCCATCACACAGATCAAGACACAAGTCAGCTCATACAATACCAAACTCACCGCTTACGGCACGTTGAAAAGCGGTTTAAGTACTTTTCAGGCCGCGGTTGATAAACTGGCAACAGCTGCCAAATTCACCGCACAATCCGCCAAACTGACTGACAGTAGCAGCCTTGCGGCCACTGCTGACGGCACAGCGGCAAACGGCAGCTACAGCATAGCCGTCACCCAGCTGGCGACCTCACAAAAACTCGCGACCTCGGCTTATGCCAGTGCGACCGATATCATAGGCACCGGCACGCTGAACATTTCTTTTGGTACTTATACTGCCAGCCCTGCCAGCTTTACTGCCAATGCAGACAAGCAGGCGCTGAGTATCACCATAGACAGCACCAACAATACCCTGTCCGGCATACGTGATGCCATCAATGCGAAGAATGCTTCAGTCTCGGCTTCTATCGTCAATGACGGTAGCGGTAATCGCCTGGTGATCACTTCAAAAGACACCGGCGCGGTCAACAGTCTGAAAATCGATGTCACCGATACTGATGGTAATAGTAGCGATGGCACCGGTTTATCCGCACTGGCGTATGACCCTTTGAGTACTGTGGGTGCAGGCAAGAACATGACGCAGCTGGTGGGTGCACAGAATGCGCTGCTGACGGTGGATGGCCTGAGTATCAGCAAGCCTAGCAATACGCTGAATGATGTGATCCAGGGGGTGACTTTAAACCTGAAATCCATCACCAGTGTCAATGCCACCCTCGAAATCGCGACCGATACCGACACCATACAGGCGTCGGTGCAGAATTTCGTCGATGCCTATAACAAGCTGAATTCCAGCTTGCGTGACCTGACCAAGTTCGTAGAAGGTGGCTCCAGCTCTAACGGCCCCTTGCTGGGTGACTCTGCGACCCGCGACATCATGGTCAAGCTGAAATCCATGCTGGCACGTCCTTCAACCACGGCTACTACCTTCCGCACGTTGAGTGATATCGGTGTCAAGTCGGGCGAGAATGGCGTGCTGACCCTGGATAGTGCCAAATTAACCACTGCCCTGAACACCAATCTGACTGATGTGGCCAAGTTGTTCGCGCCTTCTGCGACTACTTCAGACCCGCAAGTCACTTATGTGTCCAGCTCGAACAAGACACAGACTGGTACTTACGCCATTAACGTCAGCCAGTTGGGTAGCAGTTCGCAGGATGCGGGCGGCAGCATCAACGGCGTGACGGCTTACGGTAGTGGCGCCAGCCTGATAGGCGCGGCTGATAATGCTGCCCAGGGCCTGAAAGTATCTATCAATGGCTCTGCCACGGGTAGCCGCGGCACCGTGACCTTTAACAAAGGCCTGGCCGGCGAACTCAGCAGCATGATAGGCGGCTGGCTGGAAAGCACCGGGTCTTTGACCGTTAAAACTGAAGGTATCCAGACTTCGATCAAGGCATTGAACAAGAAATCAACTGACCTGAGCGCCAAACTGCCGGCCATAGAAGCACGCTACAGGGCGCAGTATGCAAGGCTGGATGCACTGCTGACCGGCATGCAAAGTACCAGCTCTTTCCTCAGTCAACAAATTGCTGCATTGAATAAAAGCTAACAGCATCAAGAATTAAGAATCAGGAGAATTTTATGTTTGGAATGAAACAATCAGGCATTAATGCTTATGCAAATGTTGGCTTGGAAACAGGTGTGGTCGATGCCAGCCCGCTGAAGTTGACCGTGATGTTGTATGAGGGTGCGATCACCGCTTGTATCCATGCGCAGCAGGCGATAGGCCAGGGCGATATCATCAAAAAAGGTGAGTGTCTGACCAAGGCTGTTTCTATCATTGATAACGGTTTGCGCTCCAGCCTGGACAAACGTGCCGGTGGCCAGATCGCCAGCAACCTGGATGAGCTGTACCAATATATGACACGCACCCTGATGCAGGCCAGCTTGCGTCTGGATGTGAAAAAGGTAAATGAGATCCAGCAGTTATTGATGGAACTGAAAAGTGCATGGGAAGCCCTGGAGAAAACCGGCGCCAGCAGAAACGCACCGGCCAGCGCCCCGTTTAACACACTGGTGTCGCAAAAGGCGCAGTCTATTCCTGCAGTAAATACTAATCGCTTGGCTGTTGCAGGAGTATAAGATCATGTCAAAAGCACTTATTGATACCTATGAATCCTCTGCGAAAATCATGGAGCAGATGCTGATCGCTGCCCGGCAAAGTGCCTGGGAAAAAGTCACCGAACTCGAGCAGTCATATATGCTCAAGATAGAGGTGATCAAGACCCTGGAACAAAACCTGCGTCTGCAATCCGAAACATTGAGTGCAGAAGACCACACGCGCAAGCAAAAGCTGGTGCAGAAGATACTGGCCGATGACGGCGAGATCCGCAACCTGCTGTACCCGGTCATGCACCGCATCACCGATATGATCTTCGACGCGCAGTTACATGCGCGCATACCGCCGGATGCCATATAGATGATCCCTATCCCGCAGGTTCTCGCTAATCGTTTCGTGGCAAACGAAACAGAGAGCTTGCGTGCTGTCTCTTCCATCATGCCGGTCGAAGGGGCACAGTCAGAGGCGCCGTTATGGAGCCGCCTGCGTCCGGGGATACAGTTCACCGGCATGATATTGCAAAAAGAATCCAGTGCTACCGGCTCAGAGCTAGCCAACTTCAAAGTCCAGGTCCAGTTACCCAACCAGCAATCCGCCGTGGTGCAGATGCAGTTGCCGGCCCACCTTGCCCAGCAACAAGCCCTGCAGATGCAATACCTGGGCCAGGCCGCCAGCGGTAAAGACGCACAAAGCGTATACCCGCAGGTACGCTGGGGCATACAGGCGCAGACTAAAGGCGCCGAGCAGCCAGCCACCAGCCTGGTGACTGCCGGAGCGCTGACCACTTCAGACTCAGACCTGGCGGATAATTTACCGCATTTATTAGGTGCCATGGCAGGCCAGACCGCCAGCCAGGTAGACCTGAGCAACCCGGCACAACAGTTGCAGCGCTGGCTGAATTCACCCATGTTCCAGCAGCAGGCGCACGCCCTGCAGGCACAAGCCGTCGTCAGCCATAGCCCGCAAAAGCCCCAAGTGCTGGCGCAGGACTTGAAACATGCCCTGGACAGTTCCGGCCTGTTTTATGAATCCCACCTCAAGGATGCGGCGCTGGGCAGCCGGCCCTGGCACCAGCTATTGCAGGAACCGCAGAACAAACCCAATTTTATGCCACCAGAAATGGTGGCTCAGCAGTTGCAGGTGCTGGAACAGCAGCGGCTGGCCTGGCACGGTGAAGTGTGGCCCGGGCAATCCATGCACTGGGAGATCAGTGAACGTGAGTCATCTGCCCAGTCAGCAGACGATCCTGCATTGAATGCCATACAAAGTAACCTGAAACTGCAACTCCCGCAGCTGGGCGAAGTCACAGTACGTATCACCATGGTCAACGGCCGCTTCTCCATACGCGTGCAACCTGAACAAGTGGCTGCATTTAACAGCATGCAGTCCAAGCGTAGCGAGCTGGCCGTGAATCTGCAGTCTGTGGGGCTGACCCTGGAATCACTGCAGATCACCAGCGAGACGCACGAAGCGGACAGGCAACACTATGCAGCCGGATAAGCCTTTGACCCAGTCAGCCATCGCGCTGGCGTATGAAGCAGGGGACCTGGCACCACGCGTGGTGGCTAAAGGCAACGGCCTGCTGGCCGAGCGTATCATCGCTATTGCCAAAGAACACAATGTCTATGTGCATGAATCGCAGGCATTATTGGGATTGTTGATGCAGGTGGAACTGGATGCGCATATACCGCCGCAGCTCTACCAGGCGATCGCCGAGATCCTGGCCTGGTTATATCAGCTGGAGCAGGGCGTAGTGCGCGAAGCGCCTCTAGTCTAGTTTAAGGTGCGCGAAGCGCCCATGGTGTGAGAGATGGGTGAAGCGTTATGATTTGAAGTGCGAAGCACCTCTAGCGTAGAAATACTGCGGGTACTAATACCGTTGATTGTGCCGAATCGGCTGACGCAGGCTTTTACACCTGCATATTCATCATGTCCTGATAGGCGCTGACCAGTTTATTACGCACTTGTACCGTGGCCTGGAAGGCGATGTTGGCTTTCTGGCCGGAGATCATGACATCAGACAGGCTGACGTTATCGTTGCCCATGGCAAAGTCCTGGCCCAGCTTTTCTGATTGCAGTTGCATGTTGTTGACTGAATCCAGCGACGATTTAAGGGCGTCGCTAAAACTGACCTGGCTGGTCGGGCTGGCCGCGGTAGGTTTATTGACCGCGTTGAGAGCCTGGGTAGCACCACTGCCCAGGCCTTCAGGCTTTTGTGCTGCTGCACGTAATTGTGCCAGCATGGACGAAATGCGTTGTGCATCTATGCCGCCTACGCTCATGTTGGTCTCCTTTCCTTAAGTCGGGTGTATTCACCCTTTAATGACAATGGAGCCACTTTAACATTGCGATCTCTGACTCGCTCTCAAAAACAGGCGAGATTAAGCCGTCTTATTTGCCAATTTGAATTTGGCGGTCAGGCGCATAATGTGTTCCATGGGTGAATGCTGTATTTCCCGCATTCAGTTTCAAGACATACGACAGGCCGCTGTGCAGGTCGTAAACATGGAGAGTTAGATGGCTGCTGCTGATGCCGCGCTGGCGACAAATATAGAGCCTGGGACTGTTGCGCCGAATGTGTTCGGTCAACTGGGCCAGAAGTTGATGCTCGTTGCCGGGATAGCCGCTGTGGTTGCGGTCATGGTGGTGTTCTGGCTATGGAGCCAGAAACCTGACTACCGTGTGCTGTTTTCCAACTTTGCCGATAAGGATGGCGGTGCCATCGTTGCCGAGCTCGATAAACTGAATATCCCTTATAAATTCTCCGAAGGTGGCAGTGCCATCATGATCCCCGCCGACCAGGTGCATCAGGTACGTCTGAAACTGGCGGCACAAGGCTTGCCTAAGGGTGGCAATATAGGCTTTGAATTGCTGGAGAACCAGAAATTCGGCGTATCGCAATTCGTAGAGCAGGTGAATTTTCAGCGTGGCCTGGAAGGTGAACTGGAGCGCAGCATACAGTCTATCTCCGCAGTGCAGGCTGCCCGTATTCATCTGGCTATCCCCAAACCCAGCGTTTTTGTGCGCGAACAGCAATACCCGACCGCTTCTGTATTATTGAATTTGCATAATGGCCGCCGTCTGGATGGCCAGCAGGTCGCTGCCGTGGTCCACCTGGTGGCCAGCAGTGTGCCTAACCTTTCCGCAGACCATGTCACCGTGGTCGACCAGAACGGCAATCTGTTGTCTGACAATGCCAACAAGGCGAAACAGAACGGGCTGGACCCGGAGCAGATGGCTTATGTGGAAAACATGCAAAGCAGCATCGCTCGCCGCGTGGAATCTATCATCACGCCTATCGTTGGTGCCAAGAATGTACACGCTGAAGCCAGTGCCGAAATCGATTTTTCAAACACCGAGCAGGCCAACGAAAGTTACAAACCGAACAGCAAGCCTGAAGACATGGCTGTGCGTAGCGCGCAGAACCATGAGTCACAAAATAGCAGTGGTGCCAATGGTGCCGTACCTGGTGCTGTGTCTAACCAGCCACCGGGTGAAGCGACCGCACCTATCAATGCGCCAGGTGCCCAGGCTGATGGCGAGAATGCACCAGCTGCTGCTGCGCCGGCACCGCCACAAAACACACAAAAAGACACCACCACCAATTACGAGCTGGATAAGACCATCAGCTATGTACAGCAAGCCAAAGGTGGCGTGAAACGCTTGCACGTAGCTGTCGTGGTCAACCATATCCCGGTAGTCGACAGCACTGGCAAAACCACTTTCCGTGCCCTGAATGCAGCCGAAAAACAACAGGTGAGTGACCTGGCCATGCAGGCCATGGGTTTCAACCGCGAGCGTGGTGACACTATTTCTGTGGTGAATACGCCGTTTGTCAGCGAAGCGCAGGAAAAACTGGTCGAACCACCATTATGGAAAGACCCGATGGCGATCGAGTATGGCAAGGATGCCTTGCGCTTCCTGGCCGGTATCATCGTCTTGCTGATGATCTACAAAAAATTGCTCAAGCCTTTGTCGAATAAACTGACAGGTAAAGATAAAAAACAACTGGAACTGGTGGCAGGTGCGCCTGCGCTTCCGGGTGCAGAAGGTGGTAGCGAAGAAGATGCACTGGTGACGCTGAGTGGCGAATCACCGGCATTACCCGGTGCCAGTACTTTGAACCAGACTCTGGAAGCGGCAAAACAGGTGGCGAAAGATAATCCGCGCATGGTGGCTAATGTGGTTTCTAACTGGACTTCGGCGGAGAAATAGCACATGGCGACGGATGGATTAACAAAAAGCGCTATTCTGATGCTGGCACTCGGCGAGGATGAAGCTGCCGAGGTGATGAAACACCTTTCACCCAAGGAAGTACAGCGGCTGGGCATAGTCATGGCTTCCATGAAGCCTGTGCCTAAAGAAGAAGTGGAAGAAGTGCTTGAGAAATTCATGCTCGACTTTGCCGGTAGCAGCGACTTTGGCCTGGATTCAGACAGCTATATCCGCTCGGTGCTGGTGAAAGCCTTTGGCGATGACAAAGCTTCCAATCTGCTCAACCGCATCCCGCAGTCACAGGACGCAGCCGGTATCGAAAGTCTGAAATGGATGGATGCATTCAGCGTGGCTGATTTCATCAAGAACGAACATCCACAGATCATTGCCACTATCCTGTCACACCTGGAAGCGGAACAGTCTGCAGAGATCCTCGGCCATTTCACCGAACGCCTGCGCCAGGATGTGATCTTGCGTATCGCCACCCTGGATAGCGTCAAGCCTACCGCATTGCGCGAGCTCAACGAAGGCATGCTGAAAATGCTGGCCGGTAACGATAACCTTAAACGCCAGACCATAGGCGGGGTAAAAACTGCCGCCGAGATCATGAACTTCCTCAGTGGCGAGAACGAAGCCAAATTGATGGACGGCCTGAAAAGTTATGACGATGGCATGGCGCAGCAGATCATGGATCAGATGTTCGTGTTTGACAATATCATTGATATTGATGACAGGGGCATACAGGTATTGCTGCGCGAAGTGCAGTCCGATGTGCTGATCGTCGCCCTCAAAGGCACCTCTGAAGAGATGCGCGAAAAATTCTTCCGCAATATGTCTTCACGCGCCGCCGATATGATGCGCGAAGACCTGGAAAGCCGTGGCCCGGTCAAATTATCCGAAGTTGAAACGCAGCAAAAAACAATCCTGCAAACGGTTAGACGCTTGTCCGATGAAGGCCAGATCATGCTGGCTGGCAAAGGTGACAGCGAGCAGTATGTGTAAAGCATTCTTGAAGGAAACTCAAACATGGTAGCCTCTGCAACCCCCAAAGAACAATTGACCGCTTATCAACGCTGGGAAATGGCCAGTTTTGATGATGTGGCTTCCAGCGAGCGCGTCAGGCGTGATCGCGTGCAGGCAGAGGAAAATGCACGTACGGTCAGCCATATCCTCAAGCAGGTCAGGCAGGAGGCCTATGAAGCAGGTTTCAAAACCGGCTATAGCGACGGCCTGGGCAAAGCGCAGGCCGAGATAGAAGCCGAGCGTACCCAATTACTGCAATTGTCCGGCAATTTTCAGCAGGCGTTGTCCATGCAGGATGTGGCGATCGCCGAATCGGTGCTGACACTGGCGCTGGAACTGTCAAAAGCCATGCTCAAAAGCAAGCTGCAAGCCGACCCCAACAGCATATTGCCGGTGGTGCTGGATGCCATGCAATACCTGCCGCAGGTGAAACAGCCGGCGCGCGTGATCGTGCATCATGAAGATGCCAAGATCCTGCGGGCCAGCATCGCTGAACAGATGAAAGACCAGGGCTGGCAGCTGGTGGAAGATAGCCAGATCGAACGTGGCGGCTGTCTGGTAGAGACCGCCGAGAACCAGATAGATGCGACCAACGAGATGCGCTGGAAAAGGCTGGTGCAAGGCTTGTCACGCTATGATGACTGGCACAAACCTGCAGCAGGCAATGAGTGATACACGCATACTAGCCACCCCTGATGTTGTTCCGCGATGAGAGTTATATAGAACATGACGACTGCACACGATGCTGACATGCAATCCGAGATCCCCGCTGTACAGGCTGACACTGCAGAAGCCCAGCCAGCCTCGCCTGAGGCGCCGGCACTGAACGAAACCCCGCAAACCAATACCGCCAACGCCGCCCCGGATAATATCCACAGCCAGCGCTGGCAAAGCTATCTGAAAGATTGCCGCGAGATCATCAACCTGGTCGAGCCGCTGGAAGTCGCCGGACGTATCATCAAAGTCACTGGCCTGGTCATGGTCGCCACCGGCATCAAGATGCCTATAGGCGGCGCCTGTTATATCCCCTTGCAGGATGGTGGCCGCGTTGAAGCCGAAGTAGTCGGCTTTGATGGCGAAAACCTGCTGTTGATGCCGCAAACGGCAGTTGAAGGTGTGGTGCCTGGCGCCAAAGTATTTAGCATGGATGTGACCGATACGCTGCCTAAACCGCAGTTCGGCCGTCCACCCCGTCGCCGTGCGCAAGACCGCGCCCGCCACTTTCCTGTCGGTGATGGCCTGCTGGGTCGTGTCGTTGATGCCGCCGGCATCCCGCTGGATGGTCTGGGACCTATAGCCACCGATATCACCGCGCCTCTGAGTGGCCGTGTGATCAACCCGCTGATGCGGGCGCCCATCGAAGAAACCATGGATGTCGGTGTGCGCGCCATTAACGCCATGCTGACAGTCGGGCGTGGACAGCGCCTGGGCCTGTTTGCCGGTTCCGGCGTCGGTAAGAGTGTGTTGCTGGGCATGATGGCCCGCTATACCACCGCCGATGTGATCGTGGTCGGCCTGATCGGTGAGCGTGGCCGTGAAGTACAGGAGTTTATCGAACAGATATTAGGCCCTGAAGGCCTGGCCCGCTCAGTGGTGGTGGCTGCCCCGGCCGATGTGTCGGCATTGATGCGCCTGCAGGGTGCCAGTTATGCGACCACCATTGCCGAACGTTTTCGCCAGCAGGGCAAAAACGTGTTGCTGATCATGGATTCACTGACACGTTATGCCATGGCCCAGCGTGAGATCGCATTGGCCATCGGTGAGCCACCGGCCACCAAAGGCTATCCACCTTCTGTATTCGCCAAATTACCGGCGCTGGTCGAACGCACCGGCAACGGCGCACGCGGCGAAGGCTCTATCACCGCTTTCTACACCGTGCTGACCGAAGGTGACGACCAGCAGGACCCGATCGCCGATTCTGCCCGCGCCATTCTCGATGGCCACATCGTGCTCAACCGCACGCTGGCTGAGAGCGGACATTACCCGGCCATCGATATCGAACAGTCTATCAGCCGCGCCATGCACAACATCACCAGCAGCGAGCACCAGCAGCAGGCGCGCTTGCTCAAGCAGCTGTATTCGCGTTATCTGCGTAACCAGGATCTGATCGCCGTTGGCGCCTATCAGGCCGGTGCAGACCCCATGCTGGATGTGGCGATCAAAAAGCGTGACCAGATCAATGACTTTCTACAGCAGGATATACACGAGTGTGCGGATATGCAGTTCAGCCTGCAGCATCTGGCGCAAGTGGTGTCTTAAGCCGCAGCCATGTCCAGACAATCGACACAGACATTGACCCTGCTCAGCCAGCTGGCTGGCGATGAGGTGGAAGCCGCCATGCAGGCCCTGGCGCAGGCGATGAAGCAGCTGGAACAAGGCCAGCAGCAGAAATCATTGCTGGGGCAATATCAGCAGGAGTACGAGCAACAGTGGCAAAACGTGGTACAAAAAGGGCTCAAAGCAGATTTATACCGCAATTTTCAGGGCTTTTTCTCGCAATTGGAAACGGCGGTACAGAGTCAAAATGCTCAAATCGAACAATTACAGTCAGTGGTCCAGCACCGGCAACAGCTGCTGCAGGAAAAACAGCGTAAACAAAAGTCGTATGAAGTGCTGATATCGCGTGCAAACACCCTGCATGAGAAAGTCGAGCGCAAGCGTGATCAGAAAATGATGGATGAGTTTGCCAGCCGTGCCAGGCGCACGACTCTATAACCTTGCATCGTAAGGGAGAATACAATGGCATTTTTAAATTCTGCAAGCTTATTGAATCTGGGTGCGGCGGACGCAGCGAAAAAGGCATCCGGCAATACACCAGTGCAGGAGAGTCAGGCGAATCAGTCGGATGAATTTGCGCAGGCTTTACGCAAGCAGCTGCAGCAGCAGGCCAATAAGCCTGCCAGCAACCCTGCCACGCCTGCCGTTGCCAAGAACAACCCGCCGGTGAAAGAGACCATGCATGCGCAATCTGCACAAGAGTCTGCCAAACTGGCCAAAAAAGATACCCCTAAAGAACAGACTGTCGCTAAAGAGCCAGCCAAAACCGGCGCTACCAAGGCTGATGACAAAAACGCCACTAGTGACAAGGCTGTGGTGGCAAAAGACAGCGTAGACCAAGAGGCAGCCAGCACAGAGACCGTTGCCGCCCTGAACGAGCCACCGATAGATAAAAAACGCCTGACCACCGACCTGGAAGCGACCGATCCGGCTGCGGCGGGCCTGACACCCTGGATGCAGACCATGCTGGCGATGCGCCAGCCTGCAGAACAGACTGGGGTCAGAGACCAGACCGCGTTAACCAGTGTTGGGGACGAGGCGACGTTACAACCCACCGAGCTGCAACTGGATACAGCCGCTACCGCTGTAACTGTGCCGGCTGATAATAGCGCGGCCACCAGTGTGGCTGCAGAAATCAGCCCGCAAACTAAAACAGCAGGCACTGAGTTGCCTGCGGCTGACAGACCTGCACAATTCTCTGAAACCCTGGACATCGCCAAATCGGTCGCCGAGGCAGTACGCGAAACGGTGGCCGCTGATAAAGCGGTCGACAGGGCAGGTAATATCGATATGCAGTTTGAAACCGCGAACACCGTCACCCAGCCCGCGGCACAGGCTTTGCCTAACAGCCCCTGGTTAAGTGCGGCTGGCGTGGCGCAAACTTCAAATGTGCTGATGTCACAAGTGGCGACCCCGTTTGGCAACGAACGCTGGCAGACCGCCATGAACCAGCATGTGCTTAATATGGTTGGCAGTGGCGACGATGTGGCAAGCCTCACTTTGTCACCGCCCGATCTGGGGCCTATCCAGGTAGTGTTGAAAGTGGACAACCAGTCAGTGAACACCAGTTTTATCACCGATAACCCTTTGGTACGCCAGGCACTTGAAGATGGCATGCAGGATTTGCGTGACCGCATGCAGTCACAAGGCCTGGAACTGGGTAACACCTTTGTTGGCAATGGCCAGCAGGCAGAACAGCATTTTGAACAGCAATCCGCCAGAGGCAACGGCAGGGTGGCTGAGGCAGGCGCAGACACTGAATCCGCTACAGCGCCACAGACCGCAGTGAAAACCAGAGTCGCACGCGGCCTGGTCGATACTTTTGCCTGATCACTCGCATCAGACAGGCGCGCCAGTCTGAGGGCTGGCGCTGCACAAAGTCTGATTAAGCACCGATTTCTGCCTTTTATTCAGCGATCCCTCCCGCCCGGCCATGGGCATAATGTCACAAACTCTCACGCTATTTTGAAGTACACATGAAAGGTTTTGTGCAATGGCTCAAGAACCCGCTAAGGCGGAAGCTGCAGTAGCAGCCCCCAAGTCCAAAAAGAAATTAATCGTCATTCTGGCAGTGGTACTGGCATTGGCCGCTGTAGGTGGCGGTGCTGCATTCTTTTTGATGCAGAAAAAGGAAGATGCCCATCACGCCAAAGCTAAACCTGCCCACGAGGGTGAAGAAGCCGAAGCAGATGGCGGCGAGCATGAAGAAGAAGCCGAGGCTGAAGGCCATGCCGACCCTAAAACCGCGTTGACTTATGTGCCATTTGAAACATTTACCGTGAATCTGTTGCCTGACCCTGATGACAAGTTTTTGCAGCTGGACCTGACCGTAGAAGTAAAAGGTGCCGAGCTGGCCGAGAAATTCAAAACGCAGATGCCGGTATTACGTAACCGCGTACTGTTATTGCTGACCAGCAAGAAGGCCACCGATATTTCAACACCAGAAGGCAAAACGCAATTAAGCGCGGAGCTGCTGGCAGAATTGAAAAAACCGTTAACCGCCAGTGGCAAGCCACTCAAGGTGACGCAGGTATTGTTTACTTCTTTTGTGATCCAGTAAGTAAGCCATTGTTTTTAATGAGCAGTTTAAGCCCAGTTTTATAGCGAGTAACCATGTCAGCTGACAAGTTTCTATCACAGGATGAAATTGACGCGCTCCTCAAAGGTGTTGAGGGCGATGACGATAGTGACGCGTCGGATAAAGACGAGGCCAGTGTACGTAACTACAACCTGGCGACGCAGGAACGCATCGTGCGTGGCCGCATGGCGACGCTGGAGATCATCAATGAACGCTTCGCCCGTCTGTTGCGCGTTGAGTTGTTCAACTTTTTGCGCCGCACGGTTGAGGTGTCGGTAGGCCCGGTCAGGATCATCAAGTACACCGATTTTATCCGTAACCTGGTGGTGCCCACCAATTTAAACCTGATCCACATGAGTCCGTTGCGTGGTACCGGCGTCATGGTGCTGGACCCAACACTGGTGTTTCTGGTGGTCGACAATATGTTTGGTGGCGATGGCCGCTTTCATACCCGGGTAGAGGGCCGCGATTTTACCCAGACCGAGCAGCGCATCATTCAGCGTATCCTGACCCTGATGTTTGATTCTTATGCCAAAGCCTGGGCACCGGTCTACCCGGTGCAGTTTGAATACCTGCGCTCGGAAATGAATACCCAGTTCGCCAATATTGCGACGCCTAACGAAGTGGTGGTGGCGATCACTTTTAATATCGAGCTGGGGCCGAATAGCGGCGAAATGCATTTCTGCGTGCCGTATTCCATGGTCGAACCGATCAAGGATCTGCTGACTTCACCATTGCAGGGCGAAAACCTGGGTGGTGACAAGCGTTGGGTCAAAATGATGACACAACAGATACAGGCGGCAGAAGTAGAGATAGTCGCCAACCTGGCGACGCGCCGGATGACGGTGGCAGATTTACTGGAACTGAAAGCAGGCGATGTGATACCTATCAATATCAGTGACACCATTGAAGGACAGATAGACAATATCCCGGTGATGGAATGCCGTTATGGGGTATTTAACGGGCAATACGCCCTCAAGGTTGAAAAATTAATTCGCGCTGACGGTAGTCAAGAGCAATTGCAAGGAGAGTCATAATGGCTATGGATCCCGCCACTGGTAACAGTGCTGATGATGAAATGGAAGCGGCGATGGCTGCGATGGGTGTGTCTGATAGCGGTGATGTGCAAACCATCGCCGAAGATGACTGGGGTGCGGCACTGGCTGAGCAGACGCAGGCCGAGTCTTCAGCGCTGCAGGAGCAGACCAGCAAGACTGCCGTGTTTAACGAATTCAGTGCCAACAATAAACTGGAAGGCACGCAGAATGATATTGATTTCATCCTGGATATCCCGGTACAGCTGACGGTAGAGCTCGGTCGCACCAAGATCTCGATCAAGAACCTGCTGCAACTGGCACAAGGCTCGGTGGTTGAGCTGGATGGCATGGCCGGCGAACCTATGGATGTACTGGTCAATGGTTGCCTAATCGCACAGGGTGAGGTGGTGGTGGTGAATGACAAGTTTGGTATCCGCCTGACCGATATCATCACCCCGGCCGAACGTATCCGTAAACTGAACCGTTGATCTTGCAAAACATGAAGCATTACAAGTCATTAGCATACGCTGCACTCGGTTTATGGCCGGCAGCCGTTTTTTCGGCTGAAGCGGTGCAAGCAGCGACAGCAGCCCCTTCTGCCAGCGATAGCCTGGGTCGCATGGTCTTTGGCACTGTCGTCGTCTTGCTGGTGATCGCCGCCATCGCCTGGGTATTAAGGCGGGTCTTGCCAGGGCAGGGGTTGTCTCACTCAGGCGTGATCAAGCAGGTGGGCGGTGTCCAGCTCGGGCCACGCGAGCGGGTAGTCGTGCTGGAAGTAGCCGGGCGCTGGCTGGTGGTTGGCGTAGGCCAAGGGCAAATGACCGCACTTGGCGAAGTCACGCCTTTGTCCAACGAGCCGGTCGCGCAAAATCAAGCGCATGCGGCAGCCGGTTCGCCGGTCGATGCGCAGGCTTCATTTGCCGTGCGCCTGCAACAGGCCATGCAACACACGGTCAAATCCTTCAAAAACAAGCCTTGAGTCGCTTAGTTCCAGCCTTTGAAATAGCTTAGGCCGGCGTACACTGTCTGCATCTTTTGAATCATGCCAGGTAATGGCGGCATGACTTAACTCCGGGTGTGCTGATCATGCGTGTAATCTCTGTATTGAAATTCATTTTATTCCCCTTGCTGCTGGGCCTGGTCTGGCTGTGGCCGGCACATTCCTGGGCAGCAGAAGGCTTATCCATAGGTTCAGTCACGCCAGCGGCGGGCGGCGGCCAGGATTACACACTCAGCCTGCAAACCCTGATCCTGCTCACTTCGCTGACCTTTATTCCGGCCGCGATCCTGATGATGACAGGCTTCACCCGCATTGTGATCGTGCTGTCTTTACTGCGCCAGGCGCTGGGCACACAGTCTGCACCGTCTAACCAGGTGCTGATCGGGCTGGCCCTGTTCATTACTTTTTTCGTCATGGGCCCGGTGTTCGACAAGATTTATGTCGATGCCTACCAGCCCTTGTCCGAGAGCAAGATCACCATGCAGGAGGCGCTGGATAGAGGCGCTTTGCCGCTCAAAGGCTTTATGCTCAAGCAGACCCGCGAGAACGACCTGGCCATGTTTGCCAATATGGCGCATACCCAGGCCATCAACACGCCGGAAGAAGTGCCGTTGCGCATCCTGGTGCCTGCGTTCATGACCAGTGAATTGAAGACCGCTTTCCAGATCGGCTTTGCCATCTATATCCCTTTTCTGATCATAGACATGGTGGTGGCCAGTATCCTGATGGCCATGGGTATGATGATGGTTTCGCCGGCGATCGTGTCCCTGCCTTTTAAACTGATGCTGTTTGTGCTGGTAGACGGCTGGCAGCTGATCCTGGGGTCACTGGCCCAAAGTTTTGTCATGTAATGACGCGGTATAGCGCGGTCATCGATTGAGATCAAAGGAGTAACCATGAGTCCTGAACAAGTATTAACCATAGGCAGTGAAGCCATGCAGACCACACTGATGGTGGCAGCACCTATTCTCGGCACCGCGCTAGCGATAGGTCTGGTGGTCAGCATTTTCCAGGCGGCGACCCAGATCAACGAACAGACCCTGTCGTTTATTCCCAAGCTGGTGGGTGTGATGGCCATGCTATTGCTGGCTGGCCACTGGATGCTGATGACATTGGTGGATTATATGCACCATGTATTCAGCATGATCCCGCAACTGGTCAATTAAGCCTTTCATTGCTTTAAGTACCGCGTTTTTAGCCGCCCCCGAATCACATCATGCTGACCGTCCATGCTTCTGACCTGCAACAATGGATAGTGCAGCTGCTATGGCCTTTGACCCGCATCCTGGCCTGTATCGCAGTGGTGCCGCTGTTCAGCCATCCTTCTATCCCCAACCGCATGAAGCTGGGCATAGGTTTCGTGATCACGCTGGCTATCCTGCCTTCTATAAAAGTGCCGGCCATAGACGTCATGTCCTGGCAGGGCCTGATGTCATTGCTGGCACAGATGCTGATAGGCATCAGCATGGGTTTTGTCATGCGGCTGATGTTCACTGCCGTCGAGATGGCAGGTTTTATGATGGGCATGAGCATGGGGCTGGGTTTTGCCAGCTTTTATGATCCGCAATCCGAAGGGCAGACCATGGCGGTGGCGCAGTTTCTGACCATGTTGACGCTGATGGTATTCATGAGCCTGGACGGGCATCTGATAGTGGTGGCAGTGATGTTGCAGAGTTTTGAAACCATGCCCATCCTGCTTGAGCACTGGCAACTGAATAGCCAGGTGATCGCCGAACTAGGCGGGCATATCTTTTCACAAGGCCTGTTATTGTCATTGCCGGTGGTGGCCAGCTTGCTGATCACCAACATGGCACTGGGCATACTGACCAAAGCCGCGCCGCAGTTCAATATCTTTGGTATCGGTTTCCCGATCACGATCTCTGTCGGTCTGGTGATGACCTTGCTCACACTGCCGTCACTGGTCAGCCCGGTGAACCGCTGGCTGATAGATGCGCAGCAACTGATGCTGCAAGTGATACGCTGACATTGCTGCCGCCCCTGTAAAACCCACACTTTCTTACGACCACCCAAGCTATTGTTTCAGCAGGATTTTACCCGCCTGAGTGGCGTCATTGCTCAAGCTTGTGACCTGCCTGCATGGCGATGCCGCGACTAGTCAATTCGGGTACTAGCAAATAGATATAATGTATGTCAATATGCTTAATCTGCCAGGCATTAGTCCGTTTCGGCAATCGCTCAGTTTAGAATGGGGCACCTGTCAGATTCGCCAGCGATGCGTTTTCAATACCAACGCTGGTACTTCACTATGAAGCACTTTTTCGGGGAGATGTGATGAAAGTTCTTTCAAGCTTGATTTTGGCTGCCTCTATCAATGCCATTGGCATTGGTTCAGCTTCAGCAGCAGTCGTTTTTTCTGATGATTTTGAGTCTTACAGCGCAGCAATACCATCCGCCAGTAGTTTTGGTGGTTGGAATGTCACCGGTGGTACAGTGGATATCATAGGGGATACTCCTTATGATTTTTTCCCCAGCTACGGTAAATACATTGATTTAGACGGCTCTAACTCTAGTCCTGGCCTATTGTCTACCAATGCTATTTTCGCAGCGGGCACTTATGTGATCAAGTTTGATCTGGCCGGCAGTCAAAGAGGCGATTCAAATCTTGTGACCGTGAACTTTGGTGGCCAGTCATGGCAATATACCTTGGCAAGTACTGACGCGTTCCAGCAGTTTTCTCAAACCGTTTCCTTTGCATCAGCGACTAATACAGCACTCTCATTTCAAAATGGTGGTGGTGATAACATAGGTGCATTACTGGATAACGTCAGTGTTGCATTAGTACCAGAACCAAGTACTTATGGCATGATGTTTGGCGGCTTGATCATGGTTGCCGGTCTGGTAGCCAGGAAATCCAGAAACGTTTAAGTCAGGTAACAAGCAGCAAGTAAAAAAGACCCGCAAGGGTCTTTTTTATTGGGTCTAAGTGTGACTGGCTATTAAATGAAGGCGAACAGGGAGAGCTGCGAGGTCTGTACATATGACTTTTGCGCGGCTTCCAGAATGGTACTTCTCTTGGATAAGTCTGACAGTGCCTCGGTGTAATCCAGGTCTTGCAGTTTTGAGATGGAAGCGGTGTATTGCAGGTCCATGTCGCTGCCCGTCACATCCAGGGTGTCGATCTCATTCAGTTTGCTGCCCAGGTCTGCACGTACATTCAATACCTGGTCGAGCACTCCCTGGACTTTGGTGATGGTATCTGCCAGCCCGTCACTGAAAGTTTTTTGCGTGGTGGCATCGGTAATAGGTGTTTTTAACAGACCTATCATATCTTTCAAGTTGGCAAACAGGTCGTTGCCGTTGGCCTGAAATAACTCGCTACCACTGTAGGTGACAGGCATCTGGCGCTGTACATCCACTTGCAGCGCGCGTTTGGCGGTGTCGCCCTGAAAATCCATGTCACCTGTCACTGTATTCAGCACGAATGGCACTGTGTCGGTCTTGTGGCCGGAATACATATAATTGCCCTGTGCATCCTTGGTATTCGCCAGGCCGATCAGGCTATCCAGGCGGCCTTGCAGTTCACTGGCGATATTCTGGCGTTGCTCGTCGCTATAGGCGCCATTGCCGGCTGCGACTAAAGAAGCTTGCGCGTCCAGGATCACGTTGGTGATACTGGTCATATTGGTTTCGTAGGTTTCCAGTGTTGTTTTAGCCACATTGCGCGTGGCAGCATAGGTGCTATTCAGGTTCTGCGAATTGGTCAGTTCGAGAATACGCGCGGCGGCGACCGGGTCATCTGCCGGACTACGCACTTTCTTGCCCGAAGAGATCTGCTCGTTGAGTTTGCTGAGGTCGTTCTGCAGATCCATCAGGCGATTGGTGCCGGTCTGGTATATGGTATTGGTGCTGATTCTCATGATTCATTATCCTTCAGAATATTACTGGCCAAGCTGCAACAGCACATCAAACAACTGGCTGGCGATTTGCATCATTTTGCCAGCGGCCTGGTAGGCTTGCTGGTAGCGCAGCAGGTTGGCGGCTTCTTCATCAATATTGACGCCGGATTCAGACTGCATGGCGCTGGTAGCCCCTTCAAGCGCAGAAGCATCTGCCTTGCTGGTGACCATCATCTCGTTGGTTTTGGTGCCGACTGCGCTGACCATCAGGGCAAACGCCTGCGCATAGGAGCGATTGGCATTGCTGCCCAGCAAACGCACGCTGGCGGCATCCTGCAGTTTGGCCAGGCGCAAACCGTTGGTATTGTCACCGGCACCTTTAAAGGCGACCACGTTGCCATTGGCATCTACGCGTTCGGCCAGTGCCAGTTTTTCAACATCGTCAAATGCCAGTGTGATCTTGCTCGCCGCACCCTGGGTCGGGCGTATCATGTACTCGTCACCTTCAACCGGTGTCGTTGTATTGACATTGAATTCAATGCCATCGACAGTCACAGGCAAGGTCGCGCTACTGGTCACCACTTTATCGCTATTGCGGATGATATTGTACTGACCACCGGTGTATTTCAGCGTGTAGTCGCTACTGGTCAGCTGCTGCGACTGCCCAGGCACAAAAGTCGCGGTGGCCAGCTTGGATTTATCTACGTTATTGGTACTGCTGGTCGTTTGCGGTTGCGGGATGTTGAACATGGCCACCCCGGCATTGCCGTTCAGGTCGTAACCATTTTGCTGCATCTCGTTAAACTGTGTCGCCAGCGTGATCGCCAGTTGGCCGATCTGGTTCTGTACCGTATCCAGCGTCTCATTCCTGAATGCCAGGATACCGCCCAGTGCACCGCCAGCCAGGGTAGAGCTGTCTATGATCTTGGGTGTGTTTTTATCGCCATAAGCGATCTCAAGCCGGTTGGGCGAGGTATAGCTGGATTGCGCATACAGCGGATAGGTATCGTCACCGACCACCAGCGGCATGCCGTTGCCTATGAACACATCGTAGTTGCCATTGCTCTGCTTGACCACCGTTGTTTTGACCTGCTCACTGAGCTTGGTCAACAACAGGTCACGCTGGTCCATCAGATCGTTAGGCGGGTTGCCGGTGGTACTCATCGCCTTGTCTATCACCAGGTTCAGTTGCGAGATCTGGGTAGCATAGCTGTTGATGGTATTCACGCTGGCTGTGACCTGTGTATTCAGGCTTTGGCGGATATCATCGAGGCGGTTGTTGACGGCTGAAAAACGATTCAGCAGCGAGTTTGCCGATGACAGCACCGTTTGCCGCGTGGCGACATCAGTCGGGTTGGCTGCTGCCGCACTGACCGCACTGAAGAACTTGGTCATGACCGGGCTTAAACCGGCATTAGAGTCGGAAAGTAAGTTGTTGATCTCGTTGATGCTGTTGTAATAAGCGCTGCTGGCACTGCTGGTAGAGGTGGTATTCAGTACTTGTTTGGCCAGCGTGTCGTTATAGACGCGGTTGATGCCGGTAATGTCCGTGCCCTGGCCGACAAAGCCGTAACCAAAGTTCTGCGCTTGTGACGCCGCCTGCACGATCACCTGCCGCGTATAACCCGGGGTGGACGCGTTAGCGATGTTGTGCCCGGTGGTGGAGATCCCGATCTGGGCTGCGTTTAAAGCACTTTTGCCGATATTTAATATGTTGGACATACGTGAAAGCCCTCATGTGTCTAGGTCCTGCAGAACGGTCGACACGAATGTAAAGTTACAATTAGTTAGCCTAACGGCAGTTTTTTCAAATTCTTTAGGAAACAAGCAATAAATGTCTGCGCGAGCGAATTGCTGCGTTGCGCGCTACTCGTAGCCTCGCCGTATACTCATACTGTGGTTACGGCCGCTACGCTTAACATCGCTACGCGAGTTAGCCTGCACCGCAACACTTCGTTAGTTGTCTCGGCTCCTGCGTTGCGTGCGCCTTGCACTTCATCTCGCTCGATCAATTATTGCGTGTTTCCTTTATACTAACTTTGCAGATTCTTGATCACCTGGGTCAGTTTTTTGCCGTATTGCGGGTCAGTGGCGTAGCCTGCACGTTGCAGCGCATGGGCATAGGCACTGGCATCGTGGGTATTGTTCATGGCTTGTTCATAGCGCGGATTCTGCGAGATCAGTTTGGCATAATCTTTAAAGGCTTCGCTGTAACTGTCATAGGCACGGAATTTCTCCACCCTGGTTTCCTTAACGCCATTGACGTACTCAGTGGTGACACTATTGGCGACCTTGCCTTTCCAGCTGGCATCGGCCTTGATACCAAACAGGTTGTGGCTATTGGCACCGTTGCTGGTCTTGATCTCGTGTTTACCCCAGCCGCTTTCGAGTGCTGCCTGGCCTACCATGAATTTAGCCGGGATGCCGGAACCACTGCTGGCAGCCTGCGCATGCGGCAACATACGTTGTATGAATTGCTGGGTCTTGTTGGCGACTTCACGCATGGCGTTGACCAATGGTGCTTGTGGCACCACCAGGTTCTGCACGTTTTGCTGTGCGTCTTCTATCAATGGAGGCAATTCCTGTATGCCACGCGCCCAGGCGGTGTCGTCATCTGTTTTGCCGGTGTCTGCTGTAGTGGCGTCCCATTGCTGGTAGGCTTCGCGTATCTTCTGTGCGGCCTGTATCAAGACGGCTTTGCCTGAAGAAGGGTTGCTCGAAGACAGGCCATTCACCAGGTTGTTTTTAGTTTCATGCAATTGGGTCTTGGTCTTGTCAGCCTCTTCAGCCGGTTTGGGGCTGAACTTGCTCAATTGCCTGACCAGTACTTCGGTCAGGCCCATGCCTTTCTGGCTGAGTTGTGTAGTCAGCTGCTGGTCCAGCATGCCCATGAACATCTTGCTTTGTTCGTTATCGGTGATGCCATCCTGCGGCACGGTGTCACGCATGCTTTTCAGCATCATGTTCATCAGCACGCCTTCAAACTGGCGCGCGACGGCACGTATGGCTTCAGGAGAATCGCTCTTGGCGTTCTTGAGGCCGTTTAGCGCGCTGCCATCAATGGCCAGGCTGTTGGGATCGACACGTGGTTGCATGGCGATCTCGTTTAGATGACCTCTAGCTCGGCGTTGAGTGCACCCGCGGCTTTCATCGCCTGCAGAATGGCCAGCAAGTCTTGTGGCGTGGTACCTATCGAGTTCAACGCTTTGACAACATCTGCCAGGTTGGCACCATTGTTCAACTTGAGTACTTTGCCAGGTTCCTTGTTGATATTGATCTCGGAAATGGCTGTCGATACTGTCTGGCCATTCGAGAATGGGCCAGGCTGGCTGATCACTGGTGAGGTATTGACTACCACAGACAGGTTGCCATGTGAAACTGCGCAGCTATCCAGCGTCACCGCCTTGTTCATCACCACCGAACCAGTACGTGCATTCATGATGATCTTGGCAGGTGTTGCTGCCAGGGCCACGTTGATGGTTTCCAGGTTGGCCAGAAATGAGACGCGGCTCATGGTTTCCGGTGGGCGCACCTGGATCACGCGGCCGCTTTCAGCCTGTGCAGTCATGGGACCGAATTTCTTGTTGATGGCTTCCACTACATTATTGGCAGTGGAAAAGTCACTTTCTTTCAATTCGAGTTTTACCAGGTCCTGGTTGAGCAGGGTGTTAGGCAGGGCACGTTCAACGGTCGCACCATCTGAAATACGGCCCACGCTCAGGTGATTGATCTGTGCCGAGCTGCCATTGGCTGCAGCACCCACGCCACCAACCACCAGGTTGCCCTGGCCCATGGCATAAATCTGTCCGTCTGCACCTTTCAGTGGTGTCATCAGCAAGGTACCACCACGCAGGCTCTTGGCGTTACCCATGGACGAAACCGTCACATCCAGGGTCTGGCCTGGCTGGGCGAAAGCGGGCAGGGAACTGGTCACCATCACGGCAGCCACGTTTTTCAATTGCAGGTTGGTACCAGGCGGCAAGGTGATGCCCATCTGGTTCATCATGCTGATGATACTTTGCACGGTAAATGGTGTTTGTGTGGTCATGTCGCCAGTGCCATCGAGGCCGACGACCAGACCATAACCGATCAGCTGGTTGGCGCGTACGCCCTGGATATTGCTGATGTCCTTGATACGTTCTGCGTGTGCCAGAGGCGCGGCCAATACCAGGCTGGTTGCCAGCAGCAGGCTGAGCAAGCGGTTGGCAGTACGGGTGAATGTGTTAAACAGGCTTGGCATGTTCAACTCTCCTATAACGGGATCATGCTAAGAAAAAAGCGGGCGAAGATAGAGAAGGCCTCGGCAGCATCCATTTTGCTGGCGGATCTATACTCGACACGCGTATCTGCCACTTTGGTAGAAAGTACTTCGTTGCCGAGGGTGATGGTGTCAGGGTTGACCACGCCGGAGAACCTGACATACTCGGTGGCTTTATCAAAGCCGATCTGTTTTTCGCCACTGATGACCAGGTAACCGTTAGGTAAGACGTCGACCACGGTCGCGGTGACAGAACCACTGAAGTTATTGCTGGCATCGGCACTGGCTTTGTCTTTGAACGACAGGCCGGAGGTGGCATTAAAGGCGGATTTAGGTACGTTATGACCAAACAGGCCGGTGATGGAAGCGCCGACTGAACCATCCTTGCTCTGGCCGTTGTCAGAAGCCTTGTTGGCGGTGGTGTTTTCGGTGATGCGTACGGTCAGGATATCGCCGACATAACGTGGTCTGCGGTCTTCAAACAAGGGGCGATAACCAGCGGTATTGAAAATGGCGCCTTCGGTGCGTGCGTCAGGACGTGCCAGCGTGGTGCGTGGTGTTTCCGGTTTTTGCACTATGGTAGAAGGCGTGACTGCACACCCGCCCAGCAACTGGGTGAGTGCCAGAACAAACAATACGCTGATAATCGATCTATGTATCATGGTGCCCATCTTCAAAAGAATAATAGCCTGCAAGCAAAGATTACATCTGTGACAGTTTTTGCAGCATCTGGTCAGAGGTTGTAATGGCCTTGCTGTTGATCTCGTAGGCACGCTGGGTCTGGATCATGCTCACCAGTTCTTCGACAACATTCACGTTGGATGTTTCCAGGTAGTTCTGTTGCAACAAGCCTGCGCCGTTAGAGCCAGGGGTGTTGGTGTTAGGGTTGCCCGAAGCGGTGGTCTCTACATACAGGTTCTCACCTTTGGATTGCAAGCCGGTCGGGTTGATAAAAGTCGCCAGCTGTATCTGGCCTATCTGTGTCGATGCCGTTGAATCGGCAGTGGTGATAGACACCACGCCATCACGGCCTATAGACAGTGTTTGCGCGTTGGCAGGGATAGTGATGGACGGTTGCACCGGGAAGCCGCTGGAAGTCACCAGCTGGCCCTGGCTATCCATCTGGAAAGAGCCATCGCGCGTATAGGCAGTGCTGCCATCCGGCATCAAAATCTGGAAGAAGCCATTGCCCTGGATCGCCACGTCTTTGCTGTTATCAGTCTGTTGCAGGTTACCCTGGGTGAAGATACGCTCTGTCGCCACCGGCTTGACGCCTGTACCCAGTTGCAGGCCGCTGGGTAACTGGGTCTGCTGTGAGGACTGCGAACCCGGCTGGCGGATGTTCTGATAGAGCAGGTCTTCAAATACAGCGCGTGATTTCTTGAAGCCACTGGTGCTGACGTTGGCCAGGTTATGTGAGATCACGTCCATTTGCGTTTGTTGCGCATCCAGACCGGTTTTTGAAATCCATAATGAACGTATCATTGTTTGCTCCTTGAGGGGTCACCCTTTTTCATACCTAAATAGTAATACAGGCATTAGCCATTCAAACTGAAGAGTTGATCGGCTTTTCCGGCGTTGTTTTGCGCGTTTTCAAGCATCTTCATTTGCATTTCAAAACCGCGTGCCAGGCTGATCATATTGACCATGGTTTCCACTACGTTGACATTGCTGCTTTCCAGTGCGCCACCGGCAACCGTGACATTGGCGTCAGCCGGTGCTGCCTGACCAGTGTTGGTCACGAAAACGCCATCATCGGCGCGTTTCAGCGTGTTTGGCGGCGGGTTGGTCAGCTTGATCCTGGCGATAATGGTGCTTGGGCTAGGCGTGGTTAAATTGCTGACGGTTGAAATAGTGCCGTCTTTGCCTATGGCAATGGCTGAATCCGGCGGAATACTGATCGGGCCGCCATCACCCATCACATTGAGGCCGGTAGAAGTCTGCAGCTGGCCGTTCTCATTGATCTTCAACGCACCGTTGCGGGTATAGCCTTCGGAACCATCGGCACGCTGAACCGCGATCCAGCCTTCGCCAGTGATGGCAACGTCAAGTTCGCGGCCGGTCTGCTGGATAGCACCGGATTTGTAGTCGGTGCCTACCGTGGCATCAACGACAAAAGCGCGTGTAGGCAGGCCGTCGCCGAGTACCGGCACCGCCCTGAAACTGTCTACCTGTGCCTTAAAGCCGGTGGTGGTCGCGTTTGCCAGGTTGTGGGCAGTCGTGGCCTGTTGTTCCAGAATATGTTTGGCCCCTGTCATTGCAGTGTAAATCAGGCGATCCATACCAGCTCCTCAGTCATTCAATATTAAGATTCAGGGTTAAGTCAGTGCATTACTTATCTAAGGTTGACCAAGGTCTGTAATACCTGATCCTGGGTCTTGATGGTTTGCGCGTTGGCCTGGTAAATACGTTGAGCGGTGATCATGTTCACCAGCTCGCCAGTCAGGTCTACGTTAGAGTCTTCCAGAGCAGACGATTGCAACACGCCCATGGTGCTAGTGCCAGGGGCGCCTATCAACTCGGCGCCAGATTCGTTAGTCGCTTGCCATTGGTTACCACCCAGGGATTTCAATCCATTGGGGTTGGCAAAGTTGGCCAGCACCACACGACCCAGTTGCTTGGTCTCATTGTTGGTATAACGGCCGAGAATGACGCCGTCATCGCCCACGCTAAAGCTGGCGATACGGCCGGAAGTGTAGCCATCCTGACTTTGCTTGTTAACGCTGAAAGTCGCACCGTATTGCGAGCTGTCGGAATAATCCATAGCTACAGTGACCGGGCCGGAGCCTGTGGTTGGCGTGAAAGTGATATTGCCAACAGTGGAGGTCGCAGTGTCATATACACCGGTGCCGGAGAAGTTCATGACCGGAACAGGGGTAGGGGTGATGTTGGTGCCATCAGCCGTGGTGTATAAACGCCAGCTATTTGATGCAGTTTTCACGAAATAGCTTTGGATGTTGTGCGCATTGCCCAGGTCATCATAGACTTTAATGGCTGTCGCATTGGTATAGCTTTGCGGATCTTGCGGATCAAAAGGACGCACGGTTTGATCGATGGCAGGGCTTTCGGAGTTCAGGTTGAATTGGCCGGTGATCTCGGTGGTGGTCACTGGTTTCAGGTCGCTGGTATCGATCTGCAGTTCGACCGGGGATGAACCGTTCATACTGCCCGCAGGGTTACCCATCAGGCGGTTGCCATCACTGGTCTGGATAAAACCGTTTTTATCCAACTGGAACTGGCCGTTACGGGTATAAGACACCGCACCGTTGTTGCTTAAACGGAAGAAACCGCCGCCGTTGATGGCGATATCCAGGGTGTTATTGGTCGCAGTGATGTTGCCTTGCGTAAATTGCTGCGCCACATTGGCCAGCTTGGTACCGATACCGATCTGTGCTGCACCGCTGCCGATCAGCGAAGCGGCGAACATATCTGAAAACTCGGCGCGTGACTGTTTAAAACCGACGGTGTTAGCGTTGGATACGTTGTTACCTATGACTTCCAGCTGTTTGGAAGCTGCGTTCAAACCACTTAGACCTTGTTGAAAACTCATGATGTGATCTCCTGGAGAAAGACTGAATTCTGCAAATAAAAATTAAAATATCGATTAGAAGATTTCGACGACGTCAGATACCGCGACTGCCGAGTTGTTACTCAGATTCAGTTTGATGCCGCTAGCGCTGTTAGACACACTTTGTACCTGCGCCAGGCTGAGTGCGGTGGCGGTGGTAGCAGCGTCGCCGATCTTGGCGGTGATCTCATAGGTGTAGTCGCCACTTGGGGCAACAGTGCCATCGGTGGCCTTGCCATCCCAGCTCAGCGCGTTCACGCCTACATCCTGTTTGCCGAAGCTCAGGGTACGCACCACTTGGCCTGCGCCATCTTTAATATTCACTGATACCGTATCTGCCCCGTTAGGCACATTCACACCAAAGTAGCCGCCTTTGTCGCTATGGCTCAGGCTATTGCCTGAAACCAGTACGCTGTGGCCTATCATGCTGGTCGCCTGATAAGACTGGCCGAGTTGCACACTGCTGATCAGGCTGCTCATGGTGTCATTCAGTTTGTTGATGCCGGTCACCGTGTTCAGTTGCGCCATCTGGCTGGTCACCTGCGCGTTATCCATAGGGTTGAGCGGGTCCTGGTTCTTCATCTGCGTCACCAGCAGTGTCATAAAGCGGTCCTGTGCTTCATCGACAGTGCTACCCTTGCTGCTGCTTTTCTTGTTGACCGCATCGAGAATGTCCTGCGATACCTGGTTGTTTGTGTTGACGGTTGTCATGTTAAGAAATCCTTATATAAGGTTATTGACCGATATTGAGTGTTTTGAGCAGCATGGACTTGGCAGCATTCATGGTTTCCACGTTGTTCTGGTAGGCACGGGATGCTGAGATCATATTCACCATTTCTTCGGTGACATTCACGTTAGGCATGGTGAGGTAACCATCACTGTTAGCCATCGGGTTTTTTGGGTCGTAGACCATCTTGCCGGGCTTGGTGTCTTCGATCACACGGTCTACCTGTACCGTACTGGTGTTGCTGGCTGCGTCCTGCACCGCTTTAAACACCACTTGTTTGGCCTGGTAAGGCTTGCCGTCCGAGCTGACCACGCTATCGGCGTTGGCCAGGTTACTGGCGACGGTGTTGAGGCGCAGCGACTGCGCACTCATGGCGGAGCCGGAAATCTTGAATACATTGAATAAAGACATATGCTTGCTCCTTTAACTTACTGGCCGGTGATCGCCGACAGCATCTTTTTGATCTGGCCAGACATCATGGTCAGGCTGGCTTCATAACGGATGCCGTTGTCTACATAGGCATTACGTTCTACGTCCATATCTACCGTGTTGCCATCTACCGAGCCCTGCAGCACCGAGCGGAACAGCACGTCGCTGGAAGCCAGGTTGCCATTGCCACCAGCCGCACCCATATGGCCACTACTGGTTTGTTGTAACAGGCCGGCCGGCTGCTGCTGCTGCGCAGGCTTGCCGCCTGTGCTCTGCTGCAATGCCGCCTGCATGGTCGATTTAAAGTCTATGTCGCGTGCCTTGTATTGCGGGGTATCGGCGTTGGCGATATTTGAGGCAAGCAGTTCCTGACGCTGATTGCGCACGCGCAGGGCCGTCTGGTGAAAACTCAGCGCAGCATCCAGTTTGTTGATCATCGTCTTTTCCTTTCCCGGGTGTTCCCGAAAAAACTCTTAAAGTTTTGCCATCTGCCGTCGTTAACCCTGATAAGCGGGCCTGCTTTCACGCACACATGACTTTTACCAGCTGTGCTTAGTGTACGCGGCGAAGGCAATAATGATTCTTGAATCAAGAGGGGGAAATAGCCTCTATTTCATGAATGACTTACGCCGGTGATGGGTAGAATGTGTCTCCATGAAACCTCGTCTGCCTATCATTTTTGCTGCAGTGATCCCTGGCCTGATCTGGCTGTTTGCCAGTCATGTGCAGGCTGGTGAGCGCCTGCCTAACAATGCAGTTGCGACTAACCAGCGCGTGGTGGCCCAGTCCGCCAGCGATATGCAGTCGCGTGTATACCAGACGGTGATGCAGTATGTGCAAGGCCAGACCCAGGGTTATCCGGGTAAAGTGAATATTGAGATCCAGCCGCTGGATAACCGTATCCGCATTGCGGAATGTGACCTGATGGAAGCGTTCACCGTACAGGGTGCACGCCTGTGGGGCAAAACCCATATCGGTGTGCGCTGTCTGCAATCAACCGGCAAGCCATGGACTTTATATGTACAGGCCGACGTGCAGGTATGGGGCGAATTCGCCGTGACCGGCTTGCCAGTCAGCCAGGGTTCACCGTTGCAGGCTTCAGATATCGTCATGCAGACCGGCGACCTGAGCAAATTGCCGGCAGGTGTCATCACTGACCTGTCTATGCTGGAAGGCAAGAAAGCTTCATTGAATATGCCATTGGGCACTGTATTGAGACCAGAGCTGCTGAAAGCGATGCCGGTGATCATGCAGGGGCAGATGGTGCAGTTAAACAGCCGTGGTGATGGATTTGTCATCTCGGCAGATGGCACCGCCATGCAAACAGCGAATGTCGGCCAGGTGGTGGATGTGAAAGTCAGCAGTGGCCAGGTGATCAAAGGTGTGGCGCAGGCTTCTGGAAAAGTCGATGTGCGTTTTTAGATCGTTTCAAAGCCAAAAAATGCTTATTGATCATAAACTTGAGATAAAAAGTTTATTAAGCACTAAAGTTCGCTTAAACTATGTCGTTAGTACTGTTAACAATTGAGGGTTTAGAGACCCTTACATCCAGACAAACAGAGACAGAGGTTCGGCATGAATATTTCAGACTCCATCAAGAAACTTGGTACCGTTGATAAACCGGTACTGGATAAGAGCAGCAACAGCAAAAGCAGTGAAAAAACGGCTGGCGCATCGGGCAACGCATCGTCAGATAATGTGACTTTGTCAGCGGCTTCGGTACAGTTGCAGTCACTGGAAGCCGGTCTGGCTAACGGTGAAGTCTTTGACACCAATAAGGTGGAAGAGATCAAAGCGGCGATCGCACGTGGTGATTTTTCTGTAGACACTGCCAAAGTGGCGGATGGTTTGCTGCAAACCGTAAAAGATCTGATACAACCTAATAAAGGATGACCTTATGAGTAATGCAAATCGCACTTCAGTTCCGGCCATTAGTTTTGAAGCCGATGCCACGCTGGTGGCCGAGTTGATTCAGGATTTGCATCACGAGCAAACGGCATTGGTCTCTGCTGACCTGGATACCATAGAACAGATGGTAGACAAGCGGGTAGAGCTGTTACAAGCCCTGGGCGAAGCCGCTAATGTGCGCTATGCCGCGCTGGCAGCTGCAGGCTTCGAGGCGAATGAAAATGGCATGTCCAAATGGCTGGAGCTGCGTTCCAGCCCGCTGATGGATGATGCCTGGGTCAAATTCCAGAAGCAATTGGCACAAGCCAAAGAGCTTAACCGCCTGAACGGCGTACTGATCAACAAGCATTTTCAGCGCAACCAGGAAAAACTGGATGTATTGCAGGGTAATACCAGCAATAGCACACAAATGTATGGCAAAAATGGCCAGTCACGCGGTGGCAATAGCTCACGCGCCAGCTTCTCTGTATAAGCCCTTCTGCACAGCGATTGCGTATTGAATAAAAAAGCCGAATCCATCTGATTCGGCTTTTTTAATGCGGGTTGCTGGTGCTCAATAAGCGGGGCCACGAGTAACCCCGATTCTTTGCGGCTTACTGCTGCTTTTCGAGTGTTTCCCAGCGTTCCAGTTTCTGCAAGATCAGCGTTTCAATTTCGCTGAGTCTGTCCTGCAAGGTTTTTGCCTGGGCTGGCGCCGATTTATAAATATCGCCTTGCGCAAATTGCGTCTGTATCGCCGCTTGTTCTTGCTCCAGCAGTTCTATCTCTGCCGGCAATGTCTCCAGTTCACGCTGCTCCTTATAACTCAGCGTTTTTCGGCTGGTGGTCGCAGCTGGCTGAGATGCTGGCGCGGCAGCTGCTTTGGGCGCGGGTGTGGCTTTGCTGCTTCTATCCTGGCTGAATCTTAACCAGTCATCATAGCCACCACCGAATTCGGTTAATTTGCCTTGCCCTTCGAAAGCGATCACTTGGGTGACGGTGTTTTCTAAGAAGGCGCGGTCATGACTGACCAAGAACAGGGTGCCTGTGTAATCCTGTAGCAGGTTTTCCAGTAGTTCCAGCGTATCAATATCCAGGTCATTGGTAGGCTCGTCGAGTACCAGCACGTTGGCCGGGCGCGCAAACAGGCGCGCCAGCAGTAAACGGTTGCGTTCGCCGCCGGAGAGTGATTTGACCGGTGAGCGTGAGCGCTGTGGCGGAAACAGGAAGTCTTCCAGATAGCTGATCACATGTTTGCGCTCATTGCCGATCTCGACAAAGTCTGAACCCGGGCTGATGGTGTCGGCCAGCGTAGCTTCTTCATCCAGCTGTTCGCGCATCTGGTCAAAGTAAGCGACATTAACTTTTGTGCCACGCTGGATATCACCGCTGTCTGCTTCAATATCGCCTAATATAAGTTTCAGCAAGGTGGATTTGCCTATGCCGTTGGGGCCGAGCAAGCCTATCTTGTCACCGCGCAAGATACGGGTGCTAAAGCCTTTGATCAAGGTCTTGTCGCCATATGATTTATAGACTTTATCCAGCTCTGCCACCAGCTTGCCACTACGCTCGCCGGCATCCAGGTTGAGTTTGACATCGCCCTGACGCTCGCGCCTGGCGGCACGGTCCAGGCGTAGCGCTTCCAGTCTACGCACGCGGCCCTCGTTGCGGGTACGGCGTGCCTTGATGCCCTGGCGTATCCAGACTTCTTCTTGAGCCAGGAATTTGTCGAATTTGGCAGCATGGGTCTCTTCGACGGCCAGCAGCTCTTCTTTTTTGATCTGATATTGAGAAAAATTGCCTACAAAGTCGGTCAGATTGCCACGGTCCAGTTCGGTGATGCGGGTGGCCAGTTTGTCCAGGAAACGGCGGTCATGGGTAATAAACAACACGCTGCCATTAAACCCCAGTAACAGGTCTTCCAGCCATTCGATGGCTTCCAGGTCCAGGTGGTTGGTCGGCTCATCGAGTAATAATACTTCCGGCTCAGCAACCAGCGCACGCCCCAGCGCTACGCGCTTGCGCCAGCCACCGGAGAGGGTGGAGACCAATACATCTGCCTCCAGCTTCAGGCGGCTGAGTACGGTTTCCACGCGTGATTGCGCTACCCATCCATTTTGCGCATCCATTTCATGCTGTAGTGCCTGCATCTTCTCCATCAATGCTTCGATATTCGCATCCGGCATGCCCATGTCATGGGTGACCTGGTGATAGTCTATGATGGTTTGCTGCAGGCTGCCCAGGCCTTCTGCCACCGCTTCAAACACCGTGTGCGTATCATCCAGTTCAGGTTCTTGTGGCACATAGACCACGCGCACGCTAGGTGCACGCCAGACGGTACCCTCATCGAGTTTGATGGTGCCGGCGATGGCTTTCAGCAAGCTGGATTTACCTGCGCCATTGCGTCCGATCAAGCCTACCCGTTCGCCCGGATCCAGCTGAAATGAAGCCTGGGCAAGCAAGGCATGATGACCGAATGCTAGGCTAGCATTGTCAAGCGTAATATGAGGCATAAAGGCTGTTGGTGTGGTGGTGGTTGGTCGGGGGCTACATTGTAAACGACATCAAACCATAGACTACGTTTAATGCGTAAATAAAAGAATATGGCAGGGCTGATGGATAGCCAGTGATGCTTGCTAGTGATAGGCGGCGAAACAGCGTAAGGCGTGGCTAAATGCTTTCAGCTGGCATGCCGTGAGATCTGTGCGCTTGCAAGCAATTAAACGTTGACCTGCCCTGATTAGCATGTAGGTACCAAGGCCGGGCCAGGCTGCTTCAGGCAATTAAAATGAATCAGTGTATCTGCTGCGAAGGCGAGGGCAGGCTGTCCAGCGACAAGGTATCGCCACGCAGCGAAATGCTAGGGGCCGGGCGGCTATCAGGCTGGTATTCTTCAACCCAGCGCTGCAAATCCTGCTTGAGCTGTGCTTCAGCCAGGTGCGGGCTATTGGTCAACCATTCCATCACGTTGGCTAACCAGGTACTGTCAGCGCTGCGGGCCTGCGCGATACGCAGCTTTTCGTGGCTGGTCGGCAGTGTATTCTCATCGTCGGCCAGCAGTTCTTCATAAAGTTTTTCGCCGGGACGCAGGCCGGTGAACTCTATCCTGACGTCCTGTTCCTGCAAACCAGATAACTTGATCATGTCGCGGGCCAGGTCTATGATCTTGACCGGCGTGCCCATATCCAGCACGAATACTTCGCCACCATTGCCCATAGTCGCGGCTTGCAATACCAACTGTGCCGCCTCGGGGATAGACATGAAATAACGTGTGATCTCAGGGTGAGTGATGGTGATAGGCCCACCGTGCGCGATTTGCTCGCGGAATTTGGGGATGACGCTGCCGCTACTGCCCAGCACATTGCCAAAACGCACCGTAATAAAGCGGGTAACGGATTTTTCTCTATGCTGTAATCCCTGGCAAATCAGCTCGGCCAGGCGTTTGCTGGCACCCATGACATTAGTCGGGTTGACGGCTTTGTCGGTAGAGACCAGCACAAAGGTAGGTACCCGCGCTGCCTGACAGGCCGCAGCGATCTGGTAAGTGCCGTAGGCGTTATTCTGTAATGCTTCTACCACATTGAAATGTTCCATCATGGGCACATGCTTATAGGCCCCGGCATGCAGCACCACATCCGGCTGATGGTTCTGCAAAATGCGCTGGATACGCACACGGTTTTTAACATCCCCAACCACGTATACCAGCTCGGTGTCTGTACACAGCTGGCTGAATTCCTGTTGCAGCGTATACAGCGAGTACTCGGAAATATCCAGGCAGACCAGCTGTGAGGGATGAAAGCTTAAGATCTGGCGACACAGCTCCGAGCCTATGGAACCGGCAGCGCCGGATACCAGCACCACTTTGTTCGCCAGCATGCTGCTCAGGCCATGCGTATCCAGCTGCACCACATCGCGACCCAGCAGGTCTTCGACATCGATCTTGCGTATCTGCGACAAACTGACGCGGCCGCTGATCAGGTCTGACATGGCCGGCAAGGTCAAGACTTCCATGCCCTCGACCTGGCGCGCCGCTTCTACGGCCAGCCGGCGTTTCTCATGGCGGCTGCCCGGCATCGCGATCATGCAATGCAGGGAAGCATGTTTAGCTGCGATCTGCGGGATATCCTGCAAGCCGCCTTCGACCTTGGTATGCATGATCTCACGCCCCACCAGCTTGCCATTAGGGTCTATCATCGCCACCACGCGCCATTCCGGGCTCTTGCTCAACTCCTTGATCAGATTAAGCGAACTGTCTTCCACCCCGATCACAATCACAGGCTTACCTTGCGTGGCAACAGTGTTAAATAAACGTCTTTCTTTCCACGAGCGATAAAGAAAACGACTGCCACCCATCATGATCACCAGCAACATCGGGTGTATAAACAGCACTGACCTTGGAATAATGACAGCAGGATGCGCAATCAAAGCAAAACTGGCAGTGAGCAGGGCACCAAAAGCGATTGCACGTACGATACGCTTCAAATCTGGCAGGCTGGCAAAGCGCCACAGACCACGGTAGAGGCCGAATGTATTAAAACAAATGCTATAAAAAATAAGAACAGCAGCCAGGCTCTCTAAAGCGTAACCTTTAAACTCACCGGGTACCTCAAAATTAAAGCGAAATAAAAATGCTATCCACCATGCAAACGTCAGTGCCAACGCATCATGCAGATAGGCGAGCCCAGATAAAAAACGAACAGGAAGTTTTAGCATTTAAACGTTTGTTAAGAGCGATTAATGAGTGATGTTATCACGTCTTAATACTTTGACTATCGTCATTATTATGATTTTTAAATCCAGCCACCGTGATTGATGCTCGAGATAATAAGTGTCTAACTCGACCTTGCTAGGAATAGGGATCTCGTCACGACCATTGATTTGCGCCCAACCAGTAATGCCCGGTTTTAATACATGCACGCCTTTTTCGGTGCGCAAATTAATCAGATCATCCTGATTAAACAAGGCAGGGCGTGGCCCCACAATCGACATGTCACCTTTCAGCACACTCCATAACTGCGGCAGTTCATCCAGGCTGGTCCTGCGTATAAAGCTTCCGACTGGCGTCAAAAATCCATCAGGGTTAGCCTGCTGATTCATCAAGTGCGTGGCGATTTGTGGGGTGCCTATACGCATGGAGCGAAATTTTGGCATGCTGAATAATTGATTGTTTTTGCCCACGCGTTGACTCCAATATAGCGCAGGGCCTTTGGATGTAAGCTTGACGAGGATTGCTGTTAAACCAATGAGCGGAACCAATGTCACGCACGCAAATAAAGCAAAAATAATGTCAAAAATACGTTTAGTCATGATGAAAGATTACATTTTTATAAAAATCAAACCACGCCTGTGTAATGAGCCTGCTATCAAAATCACGTGTTGCGCGCTGATAAGCGTTTTCAGCTAAGGTTTTTCTTAATGCTGGGTCATAGACCATTTTCGCGAGTTGGTTTTGGATTTCGACTAAATTACCCAATTCATGAAGTAAACCTGTGACATTTTCGACGACTGCATCCGTGACCCCGTAAATACGGGAAGCGACCGCTGGAGCACCACTGGCTGCTGCCTCAATAATAACGCTGCCAAATCCCTCTCTATAACTTGGTAAACAAAGCACATCGCACGCGGCCATAAAATCCTGCGGTTGATTTGTATAATCAATAAATTGAATGGTTGCACTATTGAAATTGCTTAAGCCCGTGATAATTGTTTTGATGTTTGCTTCATCTGGGCCAACAAATAAGAGCGAGCATTCGCTGAACTTTGCATTTAAAAAGACTTTGGCTAAATCTATCACCCCTTTGTCCGGGGTTAATCTCCCTAAAAACAAAAGCAAAGTTTGGTCATTAGCGATATCTAATTTGTTTCTTATTTCTGATCTTTTTGCCGTATCAGGTTTAAATCTTTCAAGATCAACACCACTGATTGATCCCTTACCAAATACATATGCTTTACGTTGATTTAATACTCGCTCTTGCACCAAAAATGCCAATTGGGATGGGCTATCTACGATTGCATGTGTGCTAAGTGCGCCTATCAGCCAGTCAAAGCCCTTCAGGAGGCTACGCTTTGCACCAGTTTTATTAGCCCATACCTGGCCAGTAAATGTATGTATTCTTGAGGGGGTTCCCACGATCGTACCCGCTAGCATGCCAAGTAGTCCGGCTTTGGGTGTCACTGTGTGTACTGCATCAAACTTTTTGCTTAGGAAAAGTTTGATTAGTTTAAAGAGGCACTTAAAGTCTGCTATCAAAGAGATATCGCGTGCAAAAGGAATATTAATTAAAGTAGCCTCAACGCCTAAGTCGGATAAAAAAAGATTGTTGCTTGTATTTGTTAACACCGTAAGCTGGTAAGTCACTGACAGTGCTTTTAAGTGGTTCACCAAAAAAGCTTTAACGGCAATTTCAGCCGTCAGAATGAAGCAAATATGTTGTTTCGTGTGCGTATGCTCAGACATCAAAAGTATCGCTGATATATTGTTTTAATTGTGTTGGTGCAGAGTTTGACGGAGCCCAGTTTAAAACATTGACTAGTTTTGCATTGCGATAGTGGGTTTGCCTCATCATCACATCAATTTGTGTGTTGGTGATGGGGAGTTTGATAAAGATTCCGCATAAGCGCACAAGCTGCCGCAATATGAATTCATTTACCACCCAACTGGGTTTTCTGATACGCAATGCTGATGCAAGAGCATCTACCATGTCACTGAATTTACAATCGTTTGAGACAATAAATGTTTGGTTATACGCTTGGGGTTGGTTCGCTGATAACATCATAGCCTCAACAACGTCATCTACATGCACAAAGTTTGCTTCAGCATTTTTATTTCCAACGTAGAAAAAAAGCTTGCTCTTAATCAATTTCGCAATACGCTTTATGGCAGTGCTTCGCATGCCAACACCAAATACATTTGTCGGTCTGATAATCGTATATTTGAACCAATCATGGTTTTTAGCAAAGTCGATGATCAGGTTATCGGCTTCTGTTTTCGTACACTCATACTCACCATAGGGATTGTCTGGCGTAAGTTCATCAACAAAGCGTGCAATTGAAGAATGTGTGCTGGGTTGACCGTAAGCACCACAACTACTTAACTGTATCCAGTGAAAAATTTCTTTGTTGGTCGTGTGCGCCAATGCAACCGCGTTTAATAGATTAATGGTGCCGAGCACATGTGTGCTATGCATGAGTGATTCATTTTGAAGTTCGCCAGCACAATGATAAAGCGTTTTTGAGAAGGAAAGCAGTGGTATGAGTTGATCAATAGGCGAGTTTAAATCAGCTACAATTGCTTTTGCATTAGCAGGCGGGGTACTAACCGTTCTTGTCAGGTACGATACCTGATTTCCCAGCTTAAGGTGCTGGTTCATTAGTTTCTTGCCAATAAAGCCGGATGCGCCAGTCACGCTAATAATCATAGCTATTATTTCTGTGCTTTGAACGCAGAATAAATTAACCTGAGTACAAATATTGCTACTTGAATTGGGGCAGAGTATCCATTTGCAATCATCACTCTCATGACCTCAGATGCAGATCCTACATAATCTACCGCAGAAACTCCATTTGTTCCAAATCTACCTACCGGCGAGTCACAGAATTTAATATTTTCATTATTCGTCACCAATTTCATCGTGAAGTCGTAGTCCGCGGCAATGGGATATTTTTTAGTGTAATAGCCATATTTCTCATGGAGACTCTTCTTAAAGAGTGTGGCTATTGAGTGACCACATATCTTTGCTCTGGCGCCAGCTAGGAAACTGGGCAGGGATGAGCGCTTATACACTTTATTGCCAATTAAAATCGGGCATGTAATCACGGTACTCAGGCCATCTATTGCTTTCGAGAATGTTTCAATGGCTGTTGGCTCGAATAGGTCATCGGAGCCTATTACAACGTAATACTCGCCTTTTGATAACTTGATAGCTCTGTTTAGTCCATCATATATTCCAAAGTCAGCTTGCGAACTGATTGTGATGTTTAGTTCTTCTACATTGTTTTGAATCTCTAATGTGTTATCAGTAGACCCACCATCAGCAATCACCCATTCAAAATTGTTGTTTGTTTGAGCTTGTAAGCTTGTGATTAAAAATGGAAGATTTTTACCTGCATTATAGGTCGCAGTGATAACGCTGATTTGCATAAGTTATGTAGATATTGTCTTTGTTTATATAAAAATATTAGCAAGTCTCATACGCATGAGTTCAAGGCCGTTTGAATAGCTAATGCTGGATATGAATTACGCGACTCTGTACTCATTCGCTACACCTAGTAAAGCATTTTTGTAAGATTTTAATCTTGCTCGCCAAGATTTATCCTGTATTGCCCAGCCTTGATTAAACTCAGGGTAAACTTTTCTGATGACCTCATACGCTTCTAATAACGCTTTAGAATAAGGTTGATATAGGTATTGGCGGGCCTCAGTACTTAGCTTGTATCCCGATATATAGTTGTGAACCCCGTCTTGATAATATTTATAACCATGATAGTGATAAAAAACTAAAGGGTCCTGATCTATAAATATCCTGTCGTCATGTTTACTTAGTTTATATTGTTGAACGTTCCAAGGCGCTACTCCACCTCCCAGCTGCGTCAATACATGCACCCCTTCAAATCGCTCTGGCCAATCATCCAAGTATTTTTGATCACCAAACTTTCCATCTTCATACCGTGCATAACACCATTCCAAACACCTGTCTTGCCACCATTGAAGAGCATTTAGGCCGTTCTGATCGGCATTGAATGTCATAAACTGCACACAGTAAATGCCTGATGTTTTTGAGTAATCATATATCGGAGTATAACGATGCTCTGTAATTAATACTGACCCATTTGCTTGCTCAAGCTCATCCAATAAAATCGAGGGCTTATCGTAGAAAGATAAGTCTGCGTCTATGTATGTCAGTTGTTTGAGTTGATAGCGATCAAGAAAATAACGGATAACGTGTGGTGTACACGTCCAGCAATATTCTGCCCTTGAACGGTCACTTTTTACAGCTAGCAATGCTTTCGTCTCAAAATCGGCAAGACGAGTTGCAACCACGTTATTTAACTTGAGCGCATTAAGAATGTTATAAGCCAAGTCATCAAAACAAACAACATACAGTGTAAATGTCTCGCCAGATGCTACTAATGAGTCATACATAACCAATGCGCGTGGCAAATAGTTAGAGTCGAATAATGTGCAGAAATTATGCATTGGTAAGTGCTGATTTTTTAGCTAAAAGGATATTATCCAAATATAAATCAGGATTGTTGGGTGTAATGAGCCCTATGAGCTCTCCGATAATATTAAAGGGGGCCATTAGTAATATGGTCAACACCAAATTTAACCATTTATTTTTAGTACAGGTGACTTTGAAAATGTAGGCGTTTATTAATTGAAAGATTACGCGAATGTCACTTATTGATTTGCGTTGTTCAATTATTTCAAAGCCATGTTTTTCCAGTAAGGCTTTCAGCCCAAATGATGAGTATCTTGCAAAGTCATAAGGTTGCTCGTGTTCGTCCCATACAAATGGCACTGTCATGAGTATTTTTCCTTCTGGCTTTAATATTCTGTATGACTCATTTAGAAAGTCTTTCGGATTAAATACGTGCTCAAAAACTTGGTTTGCAACAATAGAGTCAAATTTACTATCCTCAAAAGGAAACACCTTCCCATCATAAAAATAATCGGCATGTTTGCTTTTTCGACTCTCAGGCGTGTCAATCTCTAGTCCCCAGTAAGTAGTCGATGCGAATAACTTCTGATAAGGCTTAGTGCCGCAACCTACATCAAGAGTCAGCCCCGTAATATTGTTGGCAATCTCAGAGATATGCGATGCCAAGCCTTTACGGGCAAAGTAGAATGGGTTTAAAAATAAACCTAATATCCCGGGAAAGAAAGATACTGCTGCATAGTATTCCCGAAGTTTCTTCTTAATTTCTTTCAAACAAAAATCCTTTAAATTCTCCAATACCAACATCATCATCACAACCGAAACTGCAAACAGTTTGATATCCCAAGTCACGCATTAAATGTTCAAATCGGATTGAGGAAAAAAACCATGCGGGGTAACTGGCTGAATAGATGGGGGCTGGTACAGATTGTACAGTGATGCGGTCTTTTTTTGCATTGATGAACGGGGTTCTGTCTATTAAGATATATTTGAAGCCCATCTCTGAAGTTTTTTTGAGTAATGCGAACGGATTTTCAATGTACTGTAAAACGCTAGATAGTACGAGCACTGTGCCACTATCGGCATTATTAAAAGCCTCTTCCAAGGTGTATTGGAATTTCAAGCTGTGATCTTCAAATTGCTTCTTACCAGTCTCAACAAAATGTGGTTGTTCGACAACAGTCCAACTTAGCGTGTTGATATATGACAGCAGGCGTTTGTGTTGAAAATAAAGGCTACCTAAAGACCCACCAAAATCAATGACGCTCAACTGATTTCCACACTTATTGGCAATCATCAGTAAACAAGAAAGAAGTGGCCAACGGTAAGCTTCCTCATAGAAGCAGACTGAGTCACGTTCATAAACTGCTACACCCGAGGTGACCATTTGGGCAGACTCTTGTACTTTTTGTAGAATAAGCGTTGTGTCGTATCCACTAGAATGGTTCTCTGCCTCTTTCCATGAAGAATAGTCACCAGAAAACTTGATTCGATTATTACGAATTGAATTGAAAGCTTTTCTCACAACTGGCGGGCATAAGAGCTTTAATATCTCTCTTGGAGTCACGACTTTATCTTTCTTTTCAATAAGGTGAATAATTTTATGAATATATTTGCTGTCAGCTTTTGACTTCTGAAATACGACTCTATTAACTCTAATACGAATTCATCTTCTTTTACTGCTGTGGGAAGGCTTCTTATTTCAGTATTAGATAATGTGGTGGAAAATATATTTGTGCTCGCACAGTGAGTGCCTGAGCCGTCATTTCCAATATTTTCTACCAATGATTTTCCAGGGTAAAGCGTGTATTGGCTATTTAGAAATGTTGACGCATGCCAGCGAATAGCCCAGGAATTATTTAACCCTTTGATTTGACCTTTGAGCATAGTAGAAAATGCATACGCCCCATTCAGATCGAAGCGTTTGATCAGGCCTTGTGAGGTTAGACTCGCCAGTAGTTTTTTACCGTCTGGCTCAAACACTTTCCATCTATCAGACCATGTTGCCCATCCCCAACAGTCAGCACCGCGTAAAAAGAAAGTCTCGGGTAAGCCTTCAATAGGGTAGACGTAACCATGAATGCTGGCTACTTTCTTATTTGACTCATAAAATGAAAGTGCGCCGTTCATATATTTGATAAAAAGAGGGCTTGTTACCAAGTCATCTTCCATTACGATTACACGACCATGCTTATTCACAATTGAGGTGACGCCATCAATAATAGAGTTTGCTAATCCGAGATTTACTGGCCTCTCTATGACGGTAACAGATTTAAAACCGTCAACTTTATAGACATACTCTCGTACAGTATGCACGGCTTCATTTTCAGATGCCGCCTTAGGCGCATCTGAAAAAATGAATAAATCACTTTCAGAAGCTAAATCATTACTTCTGAGGGCTTCAATTGTCTTAGTTGTATGCTGAATTCGATTGTAAACAAACAAAACGATAGGGGAGTATTTGTTTTTCATTATTGTGACGGCTTAGTTATTGTTGTTTTTCTTTAACCGGGCAACTATGTTTTGATACGCAAATATCTCACAAGATACAGGGTTGTAATTATCTATATGGACAAGCCCATTTGGCAGCATTCTATAAAAATCATAATTAGGCAAAAAATCCCAGAAGTCTTTAAAGAACACGCGGCTGGCAACGTTCATTTCATTGAATTCAAAGTGGATTAAATCAACTTTTCCAACTTTAAGAAGGCGTTCACAACCTTTTAAAACCTCTAATTCGTGACCTTCTGTGTCAATTTTTAGTAAGTCAATCTTATCAATACCAGCCTGATGGCAGAAGTCATCCAGTGTAATGACGTCAATGTTATATTCAGTTGACTTTGCTTTATGAATTTCCTCGATAACAGCCTTGTAAAGGGATGCATGTGAAGAGCCATCCTCATTAGCGTAATCGTAGAGCTTTAAGGAGCCAGCTAATGCACCAACTGCTACATTGTTCGTTTGAATATTGAGAGAGCCTGTGTTCTCTTTTAACCTTTGAAAAGTCACTGGATGTGGTTCAAAAGCGTAAATTCTGGCTTTTAAGTTGTAACTGCGCAAGATTTTCGAGTAGTTTCCAACATTTGCCCCGACATCAAAAATAATACAGTCGTCGACTTTTGATAGGTACTCTTTAATAAAATGATCTTCCCCACTTATTTTGTCAGACTCAAAGTTTAAAATGCCCATCCCTCGCAAGCTCAGGGTATAAATAAGCTTATTGAATTTAAAGAAGAATTTGTTGGAGAATAACAGTCTATAGATGTAAAGCACTGTTTTTAAAATGTTATTTTTCATTCGTTAACCTCAACAATTTCAGCAAAACTAGGTGTAGTCCCTTTATGGTATTCAGCCTGACTTTTCCAACCTAACCAATACTTTGGTGCAAAAACGTGCTTTCTATTTTTCATCATATAAGCGGCCCACCAGCAAAAAGAGCTATTCGACATCACACCGTATTCACATAAAGTAATGATGGCGTAATCTACAAACATAGAGTTATTGGATACTACTTTATTAGGCATGTCTTGAAAGGCATTATTAACATATTGAGCATCATCGGTTAAGAAAACAAAAAAAGGATCGCTAATGGTTTCTTCATAATGACGAATGGCATTTTGATAGTATGACAGCGGCAAGTCGACCCCAGGCTTACCTAGTACTTCAAAGGTCATGTAATCGGTTCTGCGAATATGAAGAAAAACTTTTGTGTGTTTTTCTGGGATGGCAGCCAGGAACTGCTCTGCTTTATCTAAAAAGGTTTTTTTGATTGTTAACCGATTGGCCTCGACATCGCTAAAAAAGGTTTCCGATTGCGCAAAACATGGATAGACATATACGACAGGAAATAAACCTGTTGTTTTGGTAAATGTGGTATCCGGAACAGTAAAGCCATGTTCATTGTATGTATTTACTTTAAAACTGGAGATGAGTCTTAAGCTTGCCAGCCCATGCATGATTGGTAGAAGAAATTTTCTTAATGCATATCTCAGATATTTGTTTCTAATATTGATGACATTCGAAACTGAATCAAATAAAGCTGAAATATCTTCAAAGTTATAAGAAATCACAGTATGTGACGGATGGCACATGGAGCGTATAAAAACATATTGAAAAAGCTGGTTGCCCAAACGGCCATCACCGAAAAAAAAAATCATTTTGAATCCATCTTTAATTTAATGATATCAAGCTGCCCCTGACTACTTGGGGAGCTTTCTCAACATGAATAATCCAGTGCCAAACCCGCGGTTCTTATCGTATGTTTCGATGAGCTCATAACCATATTGATATCTTTCCTCTAGCAGTTCGAAACCATCAAAGAGGCTTAAAATATAATCTCTCGTGAATGCTCTGTGAGCATTGAAGTAAACGGTATTGACCACATCTACAGGTACACTGAATAGAATAATACCGTTGGGTTTCATCACTCTTTTAAGCTCTGACACAGCTTTCTCACTACCAAAGGCATCTATCGGGTCACCATATCGTCCCAAGCCAATATGTTCTACCACACAGAGGCTGGACATTGTCTCAATTGAGTCGTCATTGAAAGGTAACTCTAGAATAGATCCCTTAATGAACTTCAGATTGGGAAGCTCTAATGGTAATGGGCGTATATCTATCATCGTAATCGGCGTAAATTGCGACAAAATACCTATCGTTTTGGCAGAGCTGCCAATGTCGTGATGATTATTCGGTTTTAGCTCAAATATTTTGCGTGCTGCCCAAGTGTCTTGAAAAAAGTAGACTGGTTCAAGTGGCGTGAAAGATGTTTTATCGTTTATGCATGGCGCAAGCTTGAACTCGGCGAAGTTTTCATTAGGTATTTTTTTTAATCGGCAAAGGTGGCTTGCATACCAAAAGATATTTTTAAAATGTGAGAATTTAAAATCGGACGTGAATAAAAAAAACAGAGCATAAGCATTCCGAATGATTTTGTTGCGTTTTAAAGTTTTTATCATTGTTTATTCCGTGAAAAGTCTATTAACAACAAACTTCTAATCATCACCTTAAAATTGCTTCTAGTTTTACTGTAATAAACATCTATTAAGAAGGTAGTGACCAGAAATGATACAAGTGATGCCCAAATCGCACCGATAGAATGAAAACTTGGTATCCAGTAGTAGTTAAGTATGACATTCACTATGGTGCCTATGGTCATGGTCACTAACGAATAGGACATTAGATTTTCGGTCATTAAGTAGGCCCCTCTGACAACACCAAAGTTAGTAAAAAATAATCTCATCACCATGATTGATAATAGTGCACCGGCTGGTGCATAAGCGTCTTTGTACATGAAGGTGATGATTTGATTGCCAAAAATACTTATTGGAATGGCGATGATTAGAAATAAAAACATCATCAATCGATACAAGTTATACATTCTGCTTTCGTATAATGTGGCGGAAATTCGCTTTGCATTCACAATTGCAGGAAACAGTGATGTTGTTAATATCACAGGAATAAAACTAAATACCTCTACTAAACGTAGTGCAGAGCTGTAATAGCCTAGTTCTGTATTCCCTAGCAGATCTTTAATCATTAATTGATCTACACGCGCCTGGATCATTAGCACGAAACCACTAAGAATCAAAGGCCAGCTATCTTTCAATAGCGACTTTGCAATACTCCAGTTAAAACTACGGTAGAAGTTTCCAATTTTTTGATATCGGTAAGCATAGTAAAGTGTAACGGCAAGCGTTACCTGGTCAATCAGACTAACAACTACGAACCAAAAAAGATCAGCCCCTATTAGGACAAAGTAAATTTTTAGCAAGGATGAAATGAAAAGCTGTGTGACTTTACACAGTGAAACAAATTTAGACATGACTTTGGATTGAAAGTAAAAATCAATCACTTCGAATGACTGAAAAATCATGCCACTGGCAATGATCAGAATGTATAGATTCGTTGTATTGTTATCGTTAGTAAGCCAAGTAGCGAAAGCGATAAAAAAAAGAGTGCTAAGGGCCCCGGATATTTTCAACCAAAATGCCGTTCCTAAGTACGCATCTCTTCTATCAGGCTCGTTAACTAAATTTCGAACGACTATACTATCCAGACCTAATTTTGCAACGCTGCTAAAAACGGCAACAAATGCGAGCACATAATTGAATATGCCAAATTGCTCGGGCCCAAGAAAGCGCGCAACCCAAATGCCAACAAACAGGCCGGAAATTAAACGTAAAATTTGCTCGCTCAGCATCCATGAAATATTTGATAAATATTTGTGTATGCCTGGATTGTTCTTCAGGAAGTGGAGTAGCCGTTTTTTATCCGCGGTCAAATCAAGTTCTTCGGAAGGTTATAGTTATTTTGGGGATATTATTAAGTAAGTATCAAGTCTATTTAAACTGCTGAATAATGTCAGCAACTAGCTCAATATCTTTGACAGTATGCCCAGCTGAGATCGGAAGGCTTAATTCAGTTGCATGTAGTTTGTCGGCAATTGGATATTCCCCATGCAAGATCCCTTGCATGGCCTCTTGTTTATGCGGTGGAATAGGGTAGTGAATTTCTGTCTTAACACCTTGTTCAAGCAACCAGGACTTTAATCTATCTCTTTCTTCAACACGCACGCCAAAAATATGAAACACATCATATTCGTCTTCTTTTTGACGAGGCAGGGATAAGCAATCTGGTAGGTTCTTAAAATAAACTTCCGCCAAACTGCGTTTGTGTTCAGTCATGGCATCAAGCTGTTTCAGTTTTACTCTCAGAAGCGCGGCCTGTATTTCATCCAGTCTGGAATTTAGGCCGATATATTTATTGACGTATTTTTGCTTTGATCCGTAATTACGAAGGTGGCGAAGGTGGTCAGCGATTTCGTCGTTATCTGTGACCACTGCGCCTCCATCTCCAATCGCGCCAAGGTTTTTGGTAGGGTAGAAGCTGAAGCAGCCAGCATCGCCAAATGTGCCTGTCATGCGGTTGGCGAGTTTGGCACCATGTGACTGGGCACAGTCTTCTATGAGTTTCAAGTCGTATTCATTAGCAATAGCGCATATTTCATCCATGCGGCAGGCTTTACCAAACAAATGCGTAACGCAAATAGCACGTGTAGCTGTCGTCAACGCTGATTTAATTCTCAGCGGATCGATATTAAAGGTCTCTGGATCAGGTTCTACTAAAACAGGCTTATATCCTGCACGGATAATGGCCAGGATCGTGGCGATATAAGTGTTTGAAGCAACCAATATTTCACTATTTTTGGGAAGCATCAATGCTTCTAACGATAAGATTAATGCGTCCAAACCATTGGCCACACCAATGCAGTGGCGAGAGCCCACCCACATTGCAAACTCTTTTTCAAACTCGGTTACCTCGTGACCTAAAACATACCAGCCTGAACGGATGACATTAGTGGCGGCGGCTTCCAACTCATGCATGAATTGCTGATTGGAATTGGCAAGGCTTTCGTATTCAATCATTTGTTTGAGAGCTCGTAAGGCGTATCAATATATTCGCTTCTGTCATAACTATGAGAGGCCATGACAAACAATACGCTACCCTCTCCAAATGTCATTGTGTGCCAATCTTTTGGTTCAACCAGCAGGCATTGTGCAGGTGTGTTGAGAGTAATGGTTTCTTCTGAAATGCCATCATTCATGTAAATTGCAATGCTGCCGTGCAATGCAATGAGCGCCTGCCTGGTGCTGGTATGTCTATGGCCGCCTCGTGTTTGGCCATCAGCTCCATAAATCCAATAAGTGCGGACAACTGGAAATGGCAGGGACTTTTCTAAGACGGTAAGTGAACCACGCGCATCTGAGAAAGTAGGTAAATTAAATAATGTGAAATGTGACATATCGTAATCCTGTAACTGAGCTTTTCGAACAGTCAATATCAAGTCATTATATGTGGTTTAAAAAATCCTGATAGGCAGTTTCTAACCCGGCTTCAATCGCTACCTTTGGCTGCCAGCCAGCTTGATGCAGGATACTAGAGTCCATCAGTTTGCGAGGGGTGCCGTCTGGCTTGGATGTATCAAATTGAATATTACCTTGATAGCCAATTACTTTCTGGACAGTTTCAGCAAGCGTTTTGATTGTTATGTCACTCCCATATCCAACATTCACTAGTGGTGGCTCGAACTTCCCTGAAACTGACTCATCACTTCCAAGTAGTTTTTGGAATCGGCTGTTGTCCAATTGCATTAAAAATACACATGCATCTGCCATATCTTGGTTATACAAGAATTCGCGTTTTGGTGTGCCTGTGCCCCAAACAGTGACTTCTGGCAGGTTGCTTGCTTTGGCTTCATGAAATTTCCTGATCAGTGCAGGAATAACATGGCTGTTTTCAGGGTGGTAATTATCACCTGGGCCATACAGATTGGTGGGCATCGCGGCTAAATACTGGGTGCCATATTGCCGGTTATAGCTCCAGCACATTTCTATTCCAGCAATTTTTGCCAGCGCATAGGGCCTGTTTGTAGGTTCAAGGGCCCCAGTTAGCAGGTGCTCTTCCTTCATCGGCTGAGGTGCAAATTTAGGGTATATGCAGCTGGAGCCCAAAAATAGCAGCCGTTTAACACCATTAATATAAGACTGATGAATCACATTTGTCTGAATGGACAAATTTTCATATATAAATTCGGCAGGGTAAGTGTTGTTAGCATGAATACCACCCACTTTGGCGGCAGCCAGAAATACATATTCAGGTTTTTCTGAAGCAAAAAAATCACCGACGGCTGATTGCGAGGTCAAATCCAATTCGGCATGAGTTCTGGTCAGCAGATTTGTATAGCCTTGCGCTAGCAAAGCTTTCACAATGGCAGACCCAACCAGGCCCCTATGACCCGCCACATAGATTTTTGCGTTCTTATCCATGGCTTACTCGTGATAGTCCATGGCGTGATAACCATGCTGTTTGATCAATTCGTCGCGCTTGGCAGATTTATAATCTTCGCGCACCATTTCAGATACCAACTCTTCAAAGCTGGTTTTAGGCACCCAGCCCAGTTTTTCTTTCGCTTTTGTCGGGTCGCCCAGCAAGGTGTCGACCTCAGTAGGGCGGAAGTAGCGTGGGTCAACTTGTACGATACATTTATCGTTCCAGTAGCCTTGTTCTTCGACCCCATTGCCACGCCAGGTGACGGTGATATCTAACTCCTTGGCGGCGGCATTCACAAAGTCACGTACGCTGTACTGTTTGCCGGTGGCGATCACAAAGTCTTCTGCCTGTTCTTGCTGCAACATCAGCCATTGCATTTCTACATAATCTTTGGCATGCCCCCAGTCGCGTAACGAGTCCAGATTGCCGAGATACAAGCACTCTTGCAGGCCGAGTTTAATGCGCGCTAAAGCCCGCGTGATCTTGCGGGTGACAAATGTCTCGCCGCGTATGGGGCTTTCGTGGTTAAACAGAATGCCATTACAGGCGTATATGCCGTAAGCCTCACGGTAGTTGACCGTGATCCAGTAAGCATACATTTTGGCTACAGCATATGGGCTGCGAGGATAGAAGGGCGTTGTTTCTTTTTGCGGTGTTTCTTGCACCAGACCGTAGAGTTCGGAGGTGGATGCCTGGTAAAAACGTGTTTTCTTTTCCAAGCCCAGTATGCGTATCGCCTCAAGGATACGCAAAGTGCCGATGCCATCGGCGTTCGCGGTATATTCCGGGGTCTCAAAGCTGACGGCCACGTGGCTCATTGCTGCCAGGTTGTAGATCTCGTCTGGCTGAACTTGCTGGATGATTCTGATCAGATTAGTCGAGTCAGTCAAATCACCATAGTGCAGAATGAAATTTTGATTATCGATATGCGGGTCTTGATACAGATGATCTATCCTATCCGTATTGAATAAGGAAGCTCTGCGCTTTATTCCATGCACGATATAGCCTTTGGTGAGCAGAAGCTCGGCTAGATAGGCACCATCTTGGCCAGTGATGCCGGTGATTAAAGCGACTTTTTGTGACATGTTTTAGAATTGTTGAGTTAAAAAGTGTTCGGATTATAACATGGGCTATATTGGCCTTAAACGAGGCGGGCGAAGTTATTTACTCGCCAGCATCGCCTTGATATTCGCCATCTTGCTCTTGCCATAATCTTTGCTGGCCGGTTCGCCGTTGCCGTTGAACGGGTTGCCGAAGTGTTTGACGTCGTCTTTTGGCAGTTCTGCGATAAAGCGGCTGGGTTCGCAGGCTTGCATCTCGCCGGCGCGTTTGCGTTTTTTGCACCAGGTGATGTTCAGCGATTTTTGCGCGCGGGTGATGCCTACGTACATCAGGCGGCGTTCTTCTTCTATCTGGTCGTTATCTATGGATTCACGGTGTGGCAGGATGCCGTCTTCGCAGCCGATCAGGAACACGTGGCCGTATTCCAGGCCTTTGGAGGCGTGCAGGGTAGAGAGTTTTACCGCGTCCTGTTCTTCGCCATCCTTACCTTCCAGCATGGTGATGAGGGCGACCAGTTGCGTGAGTTCCAGCAGGTTTTTGCCTGGGGATTCATTGCCATATTCAGTCGAGGCTTCGCCTTTTTTGCTGAGCCAGGAGACGAACTCGAGGACGTTGCTCCAGCGTGATTCTGCTGCGCGTGCTTCTTCGCCATCGTACAAATAGGTTTCGTACTGGATGGCATTCAGCAGGTCGTTCAGTACCTCATTGGCCGGGTCCTTGGTGGCGCGGCCTTGCAGGTTCTGGATGTAACGGCAAAAAACTAGCAGGTCGTCCAGTTGTTTGGCGCCGACATCGTGCTGGAACCCGCCTTCAAAAGCTGCTGCAAACAATGACAGTTTGTGCGCGCTGGCGTATTCGCCCAGCCTTTCCAGGGTGGTGTTGCCTATGCCTTTTTTCGGCGTGGTGGCGGCGCGGATAAAAGCCGGGTCGTCATCTTCGTTGGCGATCAGGCGCAGGTAACTGGTGATGTCCTTGATCTCGGTTTTATCAAAAAACGATTGTCCGCCAGAGATGGTGTAGGGGATCTTGTGGTTGCGCAGGAATTTTTCTATCACGCGTGCCTGGTGGTTGCTGCGGTAGAGCACGGCATAATCCTTATAGGTGGTTCTATGCTCGAATTTGTGCGCTTGCAGCTTCATCAGCACGGTTTCGGCTTCGTGCTCTTCGCTTTGCGTGGCGGTGACGTGTATCAGCTCGCCGGTGCCCAGGTCGCTCCACAGTTTTTTCTCAAACAATTTGGGGTTGTTGGCGATCACGCTGTTGGCGGCGCGCAGAATGCGCACGGTGGAGCGGTAGTTCTGTTCCAGTTTGATGACTTTGAGTTTGGAGAAATCTTTGGTCAGCTGACGCAGGTTCTCGACGTCGGCACCGCGCCAGCCGTAAATAGCCTGGTCGTCGTCGCCCACGGCCGTGAACTGGCCGCGTAAACCTGTCAGTTGCTTGATCAGGCGGTACTGGCAGGCATTGGTATCCTGATACTCATCGATCAGCAGATATTGCAGCTTGCGTTGCCATTTATCCAGCGTGTCGCTGTGCTGGTCGAACAGCTCGACCGGCACTTTGATTAGGTCGTCAAAATCCACAGCCTGGTAGGCGCGCAAGGTTTGCTGATACAGCTGGTACACGCGCGCTGCGGCATGGGTCAGCTCTTCATCGGCCTGTGATTTTGCCTGATCCGGGTTGACGAAGGCGTTTTTCCAGCCGGAGATCTGCCATTGTGTCTTGCGTAATAATTGCTTGTCGGTCGTCGCCAGGATATCGCTGAGGATCTTGAAACTGTCAGAGGCATCCAGGATAGAGAACTGCGGTTTATAGCCGAGCAGGGCCGATTCCTGACGCAGCATCTGCAGGCCCAGCGAGTGAAAGGTGGTGACTGTCAGCCCTTTGCCGGATTTGCCTTCCAGCAGTGGCGTCACGCGCTCATGCATTTCTCTGGCGGCTTTGTTGGTGAACGTGATGGCTGCTATCTGGCTGGCCTTATAGTTGGCTTCGTTCACCAGATAAGAGATCTTTTGCGTAATGACGCGGGTTTTGCCACTGCCGGCTCCCGCGAGTACCAATAATGGTCCGTCGAGGTAGTGTATGGCTTCACGCTGGGGAGGGTTCAAGAGATGTTGCATGGAACTTCTACTGTTTGCTGGAGACAATCAAAGGAGAGGAATTAGCCTGTATGGACTATTTAACCCCTTAATTTATATGGGTATAGTCGCAATACCATAGTATTATGCCCTATCAGGTAAACTAAAACTTTGACCTTCCCTGTGTTAGATCTCAATAGTGTCATTCTATCATCAATCGGCCTTACCTTTACTCTGGTTCTGGTTCTGTTGATTTTTGGCGCTTATCAGCAAAAGGCGCTGATCATGCATTGGGTGCGCGGCCTGGCCATGATGGGGCTGGGTCTGTGTATCTATTTCATCCCTCTGGTCACGCCGGATGACAACCAGCGTAGCGTGTATGTGGCGATTGCGATGACCATGTTCGCGCTGGGCGTCAGTATCTATGTCAACGGTATACGCATGCTGCGTGGCTACCGTATCTACCGCTACCGCACCTTGCTGGTGATGACCACTCTGCTGGCCTGCAATGCGGTCATGCTCAATATGCACGCGGCGGAAAAATGGATCATTCTGTCTAACCTGCTGGTGCTGGTCTGGGTATTCTCTTATGGAAGCCGCAGCCTGACCGGGCATGGCCGTGATTTTGTCGCGCAGGTGTTCTGGCTGTGTTGCAGTCTGTTTGGCGGCATCAGCCTGATGCTGGGGCTGTTCGCCATTGAGGTCGGGCTGTCTGATGAAACCACCCTGGTCTCATTTATCCATTGGCCGGTGCATGCTTATCTGACCACCGCCATCATGCTGGTCCTCACCACCGTCACCAGCCTGTTATTGCTGGTGATGAATGTGCGCACCCAGGCGGGATTGCAGGCGATCGCCACCCTGGATGGCCTGACCGGTGTCTTGAACCGCCGCGGCTTGCAGGAAGCAGCCAACCGCATGCAGGCAGTTTCACAGCGTATTAGTTTGCCCATGGGCATGTTGATCGTCGATCTGGATTACTTCAAGAAGGTCAATGATGTCTACGGGCATCTGGTAGGTGACGTGGTGCTGAAATCCTGTGCCGGCAATATACGCGGTGCTTTGCGTGGTGGCGACGTGATAGGGCGTTACGGCGGTGAGGAGTTTTGTATCCTGCTGCCTAATACCGGCGAGCAGGAGGCCATGGTGCTGGCCGAGCGTATCCGCAGGACCATAGAGGTGACGCCGGTGAGCATTGCCGGTGTAGAAAGCATGAGTGATGATACCCATGCCATCAAATGTACCGTCAGTGTCGGTGCCGTGAGTTCTGAAACGGTGGGCTATGCATTGGAAGGCATGTTTGCCGCGGCTGACCAGAACCTCTATAAAGCCAAGCAGAATGGCCGTAATCGGGTGGCGAGCAATATTGAGTTGTTGATGACGCAACCGCCAGCCATAGGCAAACCGGTCAAACGCAATGCCAGCGTGATCGCCTGACCGGCGACTGGCTTTTAATAGCGCCCGGGGTTTCAATACAGCTTAAGGCGCATCCGCTTCTGTGGTTGTTTCTGGCAGTTCACCGGCGGTCTTGGGTTTTGCTGCTGCCAGCGCGATCATTTCTGCACGGCTTTTGGGCGATTCCAGGCTGACCCTGCCTATGGCACCACCGCGATAATCGGTGAGGAAAGCCATCGCTGTCCTCTCCATATCCCATTGCCCGTCATTGCGCTTGTATGCCCTGCGCTTGGCGATAGCCTGCAGAAGGTCTATGCCATCTATCTGTTGCACATCCAGCTTCATGGCATCCAGTTTGTAACGGCTGTTGATCAATGCCGGATATTGCCTTAACAGCAGGTTGCCGAGAAATTCCGCCACATCTTCATCTATCACCGCATTGCGGCCTATGGCATGGCTGGCAGCCAGCATATAGCCATCAGATTCATGTTCTATCTTGGGCCACATCATGCCTGGTGTGTCGGTGATGCTCTGGTTATCGCCGAGGTCAAAGCGTTGCTGGCTTTTGGTCACTGCCGGCTCGTCACCGACTTTGGCAGCGCGGCGGTTGAGCAGGGCGTTCATCAAAGTGGATTTGCCGACGTTGGGGATACCCATGATCATCATGCGTAGCGGCTTGAGCGGGGTGCCACGATGCGGGGCCAGCTGGCGGCACAGGCCGGGGATCTTTTTAGCGTCACCGGCTTTTTTACACGAAAGTGCCACGGCTTTGGTATTCGGTTGACTGTTAAAGTAGTTCAGCCAGGCCTGGGTGATCTGCGGGTCGGCCAGGTCAGCCTTGTTGAGTATCTTCAGGTTGGGGCGCTGGCGGAAATTGCGCATGTCCTCGATCATGGGGTTATGGCTGGCGGCCGGCACGCGTGCATCCAGCACTTCGATCACAATGTCGATATTCTCCATGGTTTCCTCTGCCTTTTTGCGGGCTGAGGTCATGTGTCCCGGGTACCATTGTATCGCCATATTTTTGCTCCATCTTTCAATCAAAAAAATACGGTTTTACGTGCAGTGCCGTACTCCAATTATCGCTGCGGCACATTTTTCTGATTGCGAATGTTGCAATGGCCAACGCTAAGGAAGGCCATTTTAACATTCAAGCGCCTAACTCGCTAAATTTCGCAAACGGCTTAAAACTTACTTCACCTTAAAACTTACTTCACCGTAAAACTTACTTCCAGGTATAGCCCAGCGTGAACAGGGCACGCGTGTCGCCTTTTCTTCTGTCATCAGCCGGACGGCTATCCAGATTGTAATCAAGCTGGGTGGTCGCGCTCAGGCCGAGGATAAACGGAAAACGCAAGCCGGTGGAGCTATATAGCAGGATCTGCGAAGGCGCGCGTGGTGTGTATAACACCTCGTGCCTGTGGAAGGCCTGCACAAATGAATCAAACAGGTACTGGTTGTAGTTGACCGCCCAACGCAACGCGCCGTGGTTCTCGTCACTCTCTTCATAATAGTCCTGTTTGATCCAGGACAAACCGCCTTCCAGCGACAGGTTGAGTTTTTCACCTTCAAATATCTGGTAACCGGTACCCACACCGTAAGTGCTACGCAACCTGATATCGCGGAAACGGTCTTTTTCCTGGATGGTGTTCAGGTAAGTAAACCATTTTTTGGTGAAAAAGTGGTCATACTGGCCGCGTACACGCAAGTTGTTCTGCGTTTGTTCATCGTTATCCTGCGCCCAGTAAGCATAGCCTTGCACTGTGTACCTGTCTTCCAGGCCGCGGGTGATGGATTCACCGTTGAACTGCATGTTGCGGTTCTTGCTGTTGCCGTTGTTGAAAGTGCCGCCCAGATTCAGGTTACCTGTCCAGACAAAGCCTTCGCCTATCAGGTCTTTGGAAGGGTTGATATACTGGATCTCTGCCAGCTCGGTATCTATCAGTTCGGTTTTACCGTCTTCATCGAGGATGGCCTGCCCGTTCTCGCCATGCTTGAGAAAACCAGTCACTACAGTCTGGTCAGACAGCATCATGGTGTAGGGTTTTTCGGCATCTATACTCAGGATATCCGCCCAGTTGAGTTTGATTTCGCCCGCGTAAGAAGTGTTGATGACCACTTTGTCCGTGACTTTGACTACCAGGGTGCCGGTGATCTTGTCGCCGTTCTTCATCCAGACACTGTCTGCGACAGCGCTGCCTGAAAACCAGGTGATCAATGCGATCAAGCCATACAAAAGGTGTTTTAACCGATTTTTATTAAGGGCCTTGCAGGCGACATTGAAAAACATTGATACTCCCTTATTAAATTTGAATAAGTGCAAAATCCGGGCAATTGAATAACGGCCCGCAAGCCGGTTAAAGTTGCCACTTGGTTAAGTAAAGCCTGAAAGCGCATCGCGCTTAAGATTAAGCAATCTGATAGGGTAGTCAGCAAAAAAACGCATGAGTTCCCAAAAACTGATAGGCTAATCGACTGATGCCAGCCATACGTCTATGCTGCTACACTCATCTATGCTGTTAGACGCATCTATGCTGGTACACTAGCACATTGCTATTTTAAAGCAGTAGGACGCATGGTCAAAACAATATTGCCGCCCGAAGTGAAGCCGGGCCAATCCATCCCATTATTACAAGCACTGCATATCCTGACGCGGGATGGCAAACTCAACCAGGATAGTCGCCGTAAACTCAAACAGGTGTATCACCTGGTGAATTTCATAGAGCCGTTGCTGCAGACAGTGATGAGCGCGCAGCCTGACCCGGTATTGGTGGATCACGGCGCCGGCAAGTCATACCTGGGCTTTATTCTGTATGACTTATTGCTCAAGCAGCACGCTGGCGGCCAGGTCATAGGCATTGAAAACCGCACCGAGCTGATAGACAAATCGCGGCAACTCGCCAGCGAATGTGGCTTTGAGCGCATGCAGTTCGAGCCCTTGACCGTGTCTGACGCCATGCAGTCACAGCAGCTACCAGCCAAAGTGGATATCGTCACTGCACTGCATGCCTGTAACACTGCCACTGATGACGCTATCCAGTTCGGCCTGCAAAAGCAGGCGCAATACATGGTGCTGGTGCCTTGCTGCCAGGCCGAAGTCGCCGAGACCATGCGTACGCATAAAGCTGAATCACTGGCAAAAACACTGCTGGGCGAACTCTGGCGCCATCCTATCCACACCCGTGAGTTTGGCAGCCATGTGACCAATGTATTGCGTTGCCTGGAACTGGAAGCGCACGGCTACCAGGTGACCGTGACAGAACTGGTGGGCTGGGAGCATTCGATGAAAAACGAACTTATTATCGCCAAATATACCGGCCAGCGTAAACGCAGCGCTCTGGAGCGCGGGCAACAACTGCTGGAGCAGCTGAATCTGACCAGCCTGGCCGATCGCTTTAACCTGGCTGTCTGATACTGCTCAGTATAAAAAAACCTCTGATACTGCAAAGTACCAGAGGCCGAATGGAGCGGTAAAACTCCGGGGAAGAGACTTTAAGAAACTGTTTAGAAGCGTTTGCCTACCCCTATGCTCACTACCCACGGATTCACATCCAGCGAGTCAATCTTGGCCCAGCGGTTACCAGTGGTGACACTCTTCATTTCAACGTCGGTATCTATCCATAGATATTTCACATCGGCATTCAATAACCAGCCATCTTTCAGATTGATATCTAAACCGGCCTGCAGGGCTGGGCCAAGGCTACTACGGTCAATCCTGATTTTTTCGCCGGCAGTCGCGCCGGAAGTGAAACGCAGATTGCGGTCCAGCATAAATGTCGCATTGATCCCGGCACCCACATAAGGGTCAAAGGTCTGGTCAGGGTTAAAGTGCCATTGAACTGTCAATGTGGGCGGCAGCGCATCTATGCTACCAAGGTGCTGGTTGCCAACCACGCCAGCGCTGTCGCCACTGATGCGCACATCGTGTTTGCTGCCCAGTGCCAGTATCAGTTCGGTAGCGATGTTCTTAGTCCAGTAGTAACTGATATCTAACTCTGGGATGGTATTGCTGTCGACTTTCAGGTCTGCACCTGGTGTCATGACATTGGCACCCACTGCCTTGTTGACAGTGCTGCCCAGGCGGCTGCTTTCGTTTGGGCTGATATTGGTGGCACGCAGGCGTACTACCCAGTCGCCTTGTTCGGCATGGCTATGCATGGCTGGCAACAGGGCTGCCAGCATTAAACTGATTGCGGTTTTTTTCATTATGATCACTCCATCTGGTGCATTGAACTTGATGGCATTGTAGGAGTGTCAGGCCAGGGCCGTATTGACCCAAATCAACTAACTTGTATTAGTGGTCTGGGTCAATCAGTGGTGTACGGGTGGTTGGGGCAGGATAAGTCTTAACGACTTTTAGGCTAAAAGCAGCTTGCAGCGGTCAGTAGTTGTTACGGCTCTTCCAGGCTTCGTCCAGCGCTTTGGATTTTTGCTCGAACACTGCTTTTCTGGTTTCCAGATCCTGTTCGGTCTGTGCTTTCTCATCCTGGTATTGCTTCAGCCTTTCCTGCTCTTTGGCGATCAGCGCTTCCTGCGATTTGATACGCTTGTCCAGATCTTGCAGCTTGCTCATTGAATCGCCGACCGCATCACGGGCCGAAGCAGCTTCACTCTGTTCCGGCAGAATGCTGCGCGCAGACGCTGACTGGCTGTGGCTGGCGACTACCAGCGTGGTCAAAAGAAGTGCCACCATCACGGGTGTAGCGATGGCTGGTTTGACAGAGAGTTTTTGTACTTGCATGTATGACTCCGTGAGTATGAACTGATGATGGGATGCCTGAGCTAAATTGTACTAGCGAATAGCGCATTGGCAAGCCAATGTTTTTTAGTAAGCCGGTTTGGCATAAGGTTCCGGGCTGTGCAGTTTCGGCACTGTGCAGTTTGGTCATGGCAATAAAAAACCCGCCAGAGGCGGGTTCTTGTTTCAGCTAGAACTTGTGTGTTACAAGCGCTGATTATTTGTTCATGACGTACATGGTCACTTCAAAGCCAAAACGCATTTCAGTAGCAGCTGGTTTAGTCCACATGATAATCTCCTTTTGGTTGTTAAGTGCATCTCAGTGATGTACTTGTATGACTCTCACTATACGCCGGTGTTTCAATATGACTCTGAGGTGATCACGTAAATCTGCCTCATGATTTTACGTAGTTTGTATCTCATTTTTCCAGCTATTTATCTGCAGTTGCAAACGCAGGCAGTCTGGCAAACGATTCAGCAGTAAACGGCTTTTCTTCGAACAGGTAGGGGTAGGCATCATGCCGCAGCTGCGTGTGCAGGGCGGTGATGCGTTGCCTGTGCGCCAGCAGATCGGCGACATTGCTGTGCGCGATGCCTTCCAGGCTGCGCTGCACCCATACTGCCGGTAAAAAATAGCCTAGCATACTGGTGGCCTGGTCGCGTTGCAGCAAGGCCTGCTCGCGCGCCGTGACTTGGGGCGCGAGTTTGACATCGGCCATATGCTGAAATGCGTAATACCATTTCCAGTGAAATTTGTCGCCTACAGGCGCTGAGTCCTGCCATTGCGGATATAGCGCATAAAACGGTGTCAGCGTGGCGGCCTTGGGCAGATCCCAGGCACTGTGCACGGCCTGGCGGTGTTGCAGGGCGATCTGGCTACCATCCTGCACCGGGTAATGCTGATGCAGCCACAGTTGCGCCAGGTTAGGCAGCACTATGCAGGAGACTAGCCAGAGGCTGGTTAAAGCCAGGGCATTCAGATTGGCATTCAGTGCGCGTGCCCGCAGGCTGAAGGCGGCGCATAGCGCTGTCCACAGCAAGGTATATAGCAGCGTGATCAGCAACACCTGCAGCAGCGGTGCACTGCTCAGGCCGTGCATGGCGCTGAATACCAGCACTGGCAGCGAGAACGTCAGTGCGATCAACAGCCAGCGGCAAACCACGCGGTGCCACCAGAAGCGGCCAGGTCTGGCGGTCAGGCTCTGTAAAAACAGCAGCCGTTGTGCCTGGTGCTCGCTGGCTTTGAGGTCATGTAACAGGGCGATGCAGAGCAGCGGTGCAAAAAACACCAGCCAGAACGCATAATCGAACCCGCCCAGCATGACATATTCAGGGTGGTGCGATTCGCCATCGTAAAGCTGCCCCTGCAAGCCCAGCAGGCGTATGCGTTGCACATAAGGCGTCACCAGCCGGTTGCCCAGTGCGATAAAACTCCATTCATCCGGGGTATGGTAAACATTGTGGAACACATAGTAGCCGACCTCGCCTATATCCAGCGTGGCATGCTGGCTGTGCTGCTTGAGGTAATCCTGCTTGCGCAGTGTTTCTTCCTGTTTGGCGTGACCTATCTGCCCCTGGATATGGCTGATATTCTGCCAGCCATTAAACAGGCTAAAGCCGGTCAGCAGCAGGTTGAGCAACAGCAGTAGCAGTATGCTGCGCTGCTTGAGTAATAAGATGAGTTCTTGTTTCATGTGCGTTTTGCAACCTTAGTCAGCAGTGCGCCTGGTATCAGTATCCAGCCCAGCAACACCAGCAGCGCTGCCACGATACTTTGCTGGCTGACCGAAACCGGTGCCAGGTGAATGGCAGGGCGCGGGGCGTTCTTCCAGAAATCGGCAGACACGCGGGTGTCGTGGTCGTTGTGCGGGTCGACTTTCATGGTGTGGACCTGATTCAGGTAGGTGATCAATTGATAGCGCCGGTCTTCGGCCTGGCGTATGAATGCCTGGTGATGCGCCAGGTCATTGCCGCTGCTGGCCATCTGCACATATTGCAAGGCCAGTGCCGGTGTCAGCCATAACCAGTGCCGTATGCTGGCATTCTGCCGGTTGAGCTGTGCGTCATGCAGGGCTTGCTGTTCACGGTAAACGGCGGTGGTCAGGCGTTCACCTTCCTGCATCAGCAGGCCGTGATAATTGACTGGCAGCTCTTCAACGCTGCTGACCTGATATTTTTTCAGGATATCTGCTTTAAAGGCGGCAAAGTGTGGATCGTCCGGGTTGTGGCTATCACCCAGCGCCTTCAGTTTGACTTCTGCATGATGCTCGGCCTCTGTGCGCGGCTGGGTCGGGTAGCTGGTCTGTGCCAGGTTGGCCAGGCCACGCGGGAAGATGATGCAGACACATACCCAGCACAGCAGCAAGGTCAGCAAGGCGCCATGCAGTTGCCGGCTGAACCAGGAGACCGTGAGCACCAGCAGGCACCAGCCGGCGATATACATGGCTTGCGCCAGCAGCATCAGTGATAGCCGCAGCCAGGCCTGGTCACTGCCCCAGCTCCAGCCCAGCGTCAGCACGCCTTGCAGGCACAACAGCATAAACAGCGGCAAGAACAGCGCCAGCCATTTGCCGGTGACTATCACCCATAGCGGCGTACCGTTGCCACGCATGAATGCCAGTACGCCGGTGATCTTTTCGGCAGTGATGGTGGCATAGGCGATCATGATCAAAAACAGCGGCATCCACCATTGCACTATCATGGCCGGGGTGATCAGCGGGAACCGCCCCAGGCTGGTGGCCTCGGTGGCCGGATTGAAGTTGGCACTGTTCAGCCGGTGCGCTTCCAGGTAAACCAGATGGCCTGATTGATCGAGTATGCCGGGTTCTATCACGCTGAGCGGATGCAAAGGTTTGGGCACAAAGTCACCAAAATGCGAGACCCGGTGCGGGTGGCGGTCAGGCTGCGATTGCCAGTCCTGCTGGCTGCGCTGCGTGACCTCTGCCACCGTACTGGCGTGATCTTGCCAGTGGTGATGGGCGGCGAGGGCGGCGATAGACCACAGTACGACTAATATCAGCAGCAGCAAGGCAGGGATACGCGCATGCCACAAGCGGCGCCATTCGTTGCAGGCGACTTTCCACACCAGTGTCGTCATGCCTGCCCCTGATACAGTCGTTTCAGGCTATCCAGTGTCAGCGATGACTGGTCTATGGCTACAGGGTGTAATTGCCCGTTTGCCAGCATCAGCAAGCGATCCGAGAACGCCATCGCCGATAACACGTCATGTGTGACTACCAGTACGCCCATGCCGCGAGTCTTGCACTGCACGATCAACTGGTTCAATTCTTCTGTCGCCTGCGGGTCCAGCCCTGAATTAGGCTCATCCAGCAGCAACAGTTTGGCCTGTTTTGCCAGCGCGAATGCCAGCATCACTTTTTGTTTCATGCCTTTGGAGTATTCAGCACACGGGCGGTGCCATGCCCGCTCAGGCAAGCCGGCCATGCTTAAACAGCTATCTATGTCTGCCGTCTGGCTGATAGCCCCAAGACTCAGAAAATAGCGGATATTCTCTACCGCAGACAGGTGGCCATACACTGCAGGCTGTTCGGGCACATAAGCCAGTTGCGACAGGGCCTGCTGGCGTGCCTGCGCAAGGTCTACGCCGGCAATGCGTATGCTGCCGGTCTGGTCTGCCGCGGTATGCAGGCCAAGTATGCTTTTGAGCAGGGTAGATTTACCGGCACCGTTGCTGCCCAGTATCGACACCACTTCACCGGCAGGTAAACTGAAAGCTAGCTGTTTGAGTATTTCACGCCCGGCAAAACGCAGGCTGAGTTGTTGTATAGAGAGTAATACGGTCATTTGAAGTCCACTGTTGCGGTGAGCATAAAGTTACGGCCAGCGCCGGGGGCGAAGTTTAGCTGGTTTAAAGCGCCGCTGCTGCTAAAGTCGTACACATACTCATAGTATTTATCAAAAATATTGTTGGCCAGCAAGCTGACGCGCCCCCAGCCGGTCTTGTAATCGATATTGGCATTGGTCAGGGTATAAGCGCCATATTTGCCGCCATTATTGCTTTCGTTCACATAATACGCACCCTGGCGGTCTATATGTAAGCGGGCGATCCACAGCGGGTCAGGCGTGAACTGCAGGCCCAGCGAGGCGGTGTGGTCGGGAATGCCGCGTATGCTATGCCCTTTGAAACCCGGGTTTTGCGGGTTGGGCTGTTCAATCTTGGCATACACCTTGGAGACATTGCCCCAAAAGCTGAAGTAGTCATTCAAGCGGTAATCAAAACTGGCATCCAGGCCTTGCCTGAGGGTCTCGCCTATAGGGCGGCGTATATTGTCGATATTGATGAACTCATGCTTGGCTTTTTGCTGCCAGTAGGAGACACGGCTATTGAGGTCACTGTTCCAGCCGCTTTTAAAGCCGATCTCCCAGCCATCATTCACCGCAATATCGATAGGGGTACTGGCGCCAGTATTGGCATCGAACTGGTTGAGGTTGATCCCGGTCGGGGTCTGGAAACTGCGGCCTGCATTAGCAAACAGCGTGTGTTGTGCGTTCAGGTTGGCAAAGGCATTGAATTTGGGTTGTACTATGGTCGATGAATCGTACAAGTCCGTATTGATCTGCCTGGCCGGGCTGGCATTGGTGCCGATTATGATAGGTTCATCCGCTTTTGCATGCAGCCGGTCGGCGCGCAAGGCAAAATTCCAGCGTAGCCACTCCACCGGCGTATTTTCCAATTTGGCATAGATGCCTTGCGCGGTAAAGTCGTAGTCAGCTTTGATACGGATGACGTTCACCCCGGCGGCATTGACTCTCTGGTTAAACTGGCCGACTTGCTGGTGCTCAATATCATAGCCAGTCTCAAAGCCCCACTGCGGGTTGATCTTCCAGTTTAATTTTGCGATCAGCCCGGTGGATGTCTGCTCGTCCAGCCGGTTTTCCACATTGGGCGAACCGACAAAACGCACATTGCGTTCACGGTCGAAATTCTGACTATAGGTTTTCAGGCTCAGGTCCAGGTCATCATTAAAGAAATAGTCATAATGCAGACTCAGGTGCTTGAATTCTTTTTCACCACTGTCATTGCGCGCGATATCGGCAACGCCGGTGCGGTTGCTGCGCGCCTGCGCCTTGGGCATATAGCCAGGCGCTTCTGGTGAATTATATTTGCCATATTTAGCACTCAGGGCCAGGGTGGATTGATCAAAATCCAGCTGCCAGCGGCCGGATAAGGCGATCTTTTCATTCTCGGTATGGTCGCGGAAGCCGTTGCCCTTACGGTAACCCACTGCATAATTCTGGGTAAAATTGCCCTGTTTTTCACCAAAGTAGCCCTGCATTTCGCGGGTATTGAAACTGCCATAGCCGAATTGCAACTGCTTGCCGGCATCTTTACGCGTTTCTACCTTGTAATTGCCGGCAGTGGCAAACAGGCCGGTGGTGGCGTCACTGTTGCCCTTGAACACCTGTATGCTCTGGATATTGGTAGGGAACAGATAATCCAGTTCGCTCAGGCCGGAAAACAGGTTGGAAGGAATGCCGTCCACCAGCAGTTTGGCATTCGGTGTTTCGCCATCGCCACTAAAGCCGCGGATAGACAGTTCAGTATTGACGATGCCCTGGCTGTAGCGTGACAGCACCACGCCTGGCGTTTTAGTGAACAGCTCCAGGGTATCGGTCACATGCTCGTATTCCAGCTCATCACGCGTGATGACATCGACAGAGCCGGCCAGGCTTTTATCGCTGGCTGAGACCTGCTCTTTTTTGCCCAGCACGACCACGCTATCGAGCTCAACGCTGACGGTTTCTCTGGCCCTGTTCTTCTGTTTGCTGTCGGCCTTTTCCTGTGTCATGACTTCTTCGGCAGCGGCTGACACTGCCGGTATCAATATGAGTGCCAGCAGGCTGGCAATCCTTTTTTGTTGCATCATGTTTTCTTCCCTGGAGTGATACGTTTTATTCTATTGCTACGATAAGGCGTTGTGGGCTATGCAAAGGCCGGTCAGCACGCCCCAATCGATAAAGTTTTCATCATGATTATAAATGCGTCTTTTTGGCTTGATGACTAAAAAGCCAGCATTTCATAAACAAAAAAACAGTTGCTGGACGCGGTGCAGCTTTTATGTGATCGCGTGTCACTTTTCTGAGCACTTTTCGGGTATGCGCACTTCCCGTGGCTGGCGTGTACACCATGGCTACCAGATCGCATCCAGTGCCAGTACCACACGGTTGGCCGTGCCGGTGATCTGTGGCGAGCGGTGAACAATGCCGGCTTGCTGGTTGCCTTGCCACATACTGCCTTTCAGCAGCACCAGTGCCTGCGCAGGCGCCTGGCGCACGCCTTGCGGGTGCAGGATCAAGGCCTGGTGAAATGCGTCAGTGTCCGCATAGCGGGCTGTCAGGGCCTTGCTATTACAGAACGCTGCCTCCAGCCATTCGGTGCCTGGTCCCAGATAGGTACACAGCAGGCGTATGCCGGTGCGGTCTATATGGAATCTAGGGCACATGGCGTGAGTCAGCACCTCCAGCCGGATGCCGACTTTGTGGCAATCCATCAGATCTGCATACAGGCTGACCAGCGTGCTGATATCGGCCAGCAAGGCCTCTTTGCCCCGGGCGTCAGTCACATCAGGCACATCAGGCAGGTGCATCTCGCTATCAAGCCGGGCAGGCGTGGCCAGGTCTGGCCGCAACGCCAGCCTGTAGCCTGCGCCCATTCGGCCGCACACTTGCTGCAGGTAGCGGATGATCGCTGCTTGCGCAGGCCTGGCGATGACATTGATCTGTCTGTCCGGCTCAAAAATGCTGAGTAAGTCCATGGCGTTGAAATCGCGTTGTCCGCCAGGGGGGTAAGCCGGCTTGAGTGGCATAGTCGCAGTGCCCAGCATGGTTAAACGGTCTCCTCGGCCAGCAGGTCGGGCGTTTCTTCCTGGCTGGTGACAGACCAGCGTGGGAAAGGGTCAGGCAGTTCACGCCAGGCGGGCATGCCCATGGCAACTTCGGTTTCGCTCAGCAGGCAGGCGTCGAATGCGGCAGTCAGTGCGGTTTTGTCCATGCCCATGCCTATGATCACCAGCTCCTGCTGGCGGTCACCATACGGGGCTTGCATGCGTGAGCGTATGTATTGCTGGCTATCGTGGTCTGCCGGCCAGTCAGTGGCTGGGGTCGCCGCCCACCATACGCCTGCCAGTTCGGTGCGGGTGACGGCGCCGGCCTGTGACCACATGGCGCAGAACTCCGGCTGCGAGGCGATCCAGTAACGGCCTTTTGAGCGCACCACGCCTGGCCATTCGCTATTCAGCCACTGCCATAAGCGTTGCGGGTGGAAAGGCTTGCGTGCGCGGTAAACAAAGCTGGAGATACCATATTCCTCAGTCTCGGGCAGATGTTCGCCGCGTAGTTCCTGCAACCAGCCGGGGGCATCGGCGGCCTGGTCAAAATCGAACAGGCCGGTGTTCATGATGCGATTGAGCGCTACTTTGCCAAAACTGCTGTGCAGCACCTGCGCACGCGGATTCAATGCTTTGAGTATGCCTTCCAGCCGCGCGATCTCCTCCAGCGTCATCAGGTCGGTTTTATTCAGCACCAGCACATCACAGAACTCGATCTGTTCTATCAGCAGATCCACTACTGTGCGTTCGTCTTCATCACCCAGTGACTCGCCGCGTTCACTGAGCAATGCCTGTGAACTATAGTCTTTGAGAAAATTGTAGCCATCGACCACGGTGACCATGGTGTCCAGCTGGGCGACATCAGCCAGCGTAGTGCCATCCTCATCGGCAAAAGTGAAGGTCTCGGCGATCGGTAAAGGCTCGGAGATGCCGGTGGTCTCTATCAGCAGGTAGTCAAAACGGTTTTCTTTCGCCAGCCGGGTGATCTCGACCAGCAGGTCTTCGCGCAGGGTGCAGCAGATGCAGCCATTGCTCATTTCCACCAGTTTTTCTTGCTGGCGTGAGAGTTCAGCGCCACCGTCACGCACCAGTTGTGCGTCTATGTTCACCTCGGACATATCGTTGACGATCACCGCCACCCGCTGGCCTTCGCGATTGTTGAGAATATGGTTGAGCAGGGTGGTTTTGCCAGCGCCGAGAAAGCCGGAGAGTACAGTGACAGGGAGTTTTTTCATGGCGGGTTCTTTCATGCTTGCTGTTAATGGTTGAATTGCCGTTCGCGGCGCTCATGGCGCTCTTGGGCTTCCAGGCATAGTCTGGTGGCGGGTCTGGCGATCAGGCGTGCCAGCCCTATGGCAACGCCGGTTTCTTCACAATAGCCATAGCTGCCTTGTGCGATGCGTTGCAGCGCCGAAAGTATGGTTTTGATATGTTTACGTTCCCGCTCGCGCGCCCGCAGTTCCAGCGCATGCGTCTCTTCACGGCTGGCACGGTCTGCCGGATCTGCGGTTTCTTCGTGCGCATGCAGATGCAAACTGGTCTGCAGCATATTGGCCTGTAGCGTATCCAGCTGCTGTTCCAGCAATTGTTTAAAAAATGCCAGTTGTGCCTGATTCATATAGGCATCTTCTGGCATGGCCAGCAGTTCAGTGGGAGTCGGCAGTTCAGTAGGGGTTAACATTTAAACGCAACTTTATTGCAATGCAATTTTGTTGCATTTTAGTTGAGTATTTTAATTATTGCAACTAAGTTGCAAATTTAATGCGACGACATGCTAGGGGAAGAACGGGGGGAGTTTAAAAAACTGGTTGCTTCAGGAGGTCTGGCAATCCGGGCACAGCCCTTTCAGGCTGATCTCTATATTCGAGACCCGGTAGGTATCAAACAGCGATTGCGGGATATGCGCCGCCAGCTCGTGTATACACAGCACCGTGCCGCATTGCTGGCAGTGCAGGTGGGCATGGCCGTGGTTGTTCAACAGGCCCAGATGTTCAGTGCGCCCACTGTCTGTAGGGCGGTAGCTGCGTTTGGGTGCATTGAGCTGGAATTTCCAGGCACGGTCATCGCTGGAGATCTTGTGGATCAGCGTGTTCTCCAGCAGCCAGTCCAGCACGCGATAAACGGTGACGCGGTCTATCTCTACCCCTTGCAGTGCGGCCAGGATATCGGTATGGCTCAGTGCAGTGGTGGAGTTGAGCAGGGTGTTTAACACGGCAGTCCTGGCTTTGGTAGGGCGCAAGCCTGCGTCTGTGATCAATTGTTCGGCGGTCAGCATATTTTTTATTATGAGCTACACGACAGCATGGAGCAACCCGCTTTATTGCGTGCCCAGTCCGGCCGTTTTTGGGCAAAGGCCTGCATGCCTGGCTGTTCGGTATAAGGGTGACGCAACACTTCAAGCAGGGTGAGCAGGCGTGAGTTATCGCCTTGCGCCGCCAGGTCTATCGCTTCCTGCGCCAGGTAGTTACGCAGTACGTAAACCGGGTTGCTGCTCGCCATGCGCTGCAGACGCTGTTCGGCTGACAGGGTGGATCGCTGTATACGCTGGCTATAAACTTGCAACCAGGCTTGTATATCGTCGCCAAACTGTTGGTAGCCTTGTTCGGTATAAAATGCTGCTTGCAGCACAGACAGTTGCGGGCTGGAAGTATCCAGTTGTGCCAGATGGGTGAAAAACAAAGTCTGGTCTACCTCGGCACGTTGCATCAGCTCAAAAATATCGTTGATAGATTCGCCATCGCCTGCCTGCCAGCTATCGAGCCCGAACTTGCCGGCCAGCGCGCTGGTCAGGGCGTCAAAATACACGGTATCAAAGTTGCTTAAACCCTGGGACAAGCCGTTGCTTTCTGGCAGCAATGTGGCCAATGCTTCTGCCAGCCGTTCCAGGTTCCAGCGGGCGATATCCGGCTGGCGGCCATAGCAATAGCGGCGGCCTTGCGCATCGGTGGTATTCGGTGTCCAGCCGGGGTCAAAATTATCTACCCAGCCATAAGGGCCGTAGTCTATGGTCAGGCCCAGGATAGACATATTGTCGGTGTTCATCACGCCATGCACAAAACCGACCCGCATCCAGTGGGCGACCATGATGGCGGTACGGGCGCAAATTTCCGTGAACCAGGCCTCTATCATGCCTTGCCCGGGGTTATCCACGTCCAGCAGCAAGCCGGTACTTGGCCACCACTCGGCATAATCGCGGTCTATGGTGAAGCCTATAAAGCGCTTGAGCAAGGCAGACTCATCGCGGCTGGCGAGCAGTTCAAAGTGGCCAAAACGGATAAACGAGGGTGCCACCCGGCAGACGATGGCACCCGGTTCGAACTCAGGGTTGCCGTCGTAAAACATATCCCGCACTACAGGTTCGCCAGTCGCGACCAGGCTGAGGGCGCGCGTGGTTGGGATACCCAGGTGGTGCATGGCTTCAGAGCATAGAAACTCGCGCAAACTGGAGCGTAACACGGCGCGGCCATCGGCCCGGCGCGAATAAGGCGTTTCACCGGCACCTTTCAGTTGCAGTTCGAAGCGCCGTTGCTGATGTACCAGTTCGCCGAGGTAGATGGCACGGCCATCACCGAGTTGCCCGGCCCAGTTGCCGAACTGATGGCCACCGTAACGCGTGGCATAGGTGAACATGCCTGGCAGGGCGCCGTTGCCGCCCAGGGTCTGCACCATGTCAGGGTCATGCATGTCGGCGTCACTCAAGCCCAGCAGGCTGGCGACTTCCGCGCTGTAAGCGAGCAGGCTGGGCTGCTTGACCGGTGTCGGCTGCACGGCTGACCATAAACAGTCACTGACCTGGCGCGTGTAGTTGTCGGTGATGCGGTCACCAGGCAGTTCGCGGATAAAGCGGTTATCAAAAACAAGTGGTTTCATCATGTGTATTCTAGAGGCTTACTACATTTATGACATGCTATTTATGGCGGTGCCTGTGAGTGCCAGACTAAGTTTAGGTCATGCAAAGGCCTAAAGTTCAATCTGGGCCAGAAAAGTACAGGCTTCTCGGGTAAAATAGCGTTTTGAATTCTATCCGTGTGTCATCCACACTCAAAATCTCCCGCAATGAATGTTTTTTACGAAGAAGACGGTGGCTTCAAGGTCGCTTCCATGATGTCCGAAGCGGACAGCAGCATGCAGGTCGAGGCCATTAGTGGCAAACGCAGCAAGATCAAAACCGCCAATGTGCTGATGCGGTTTGAAGGCAGCCTGGCGGGGTTTATTGAAGCGGCACAAGCCGAAGCCGACACGCTGGACACCGATTTCTTGTGGGAATGCTGTGGCGAGTCTGAATTCGGCTTTGAGAGCCTGGCTGAAGAATACTATGGGGGCAAACCCAGCCGCCAGCAAGCGGCGGCAATCGCCCTCAAACTGCACGGTGCGCCCATGTATTTTTACCGCAAGGGCAAGGGCCAGTATAAGGCGGCGCCTGAAGAGACCTTGAAAGCGGCGCTGGCGGGTGTGGAAAAGAAACGCCAGCAGGCCGAATTGATGCAGTTGATGGCAGCACAGCTCACGGCCAAACAGTTGCCTGACAGTTTTCCGGCCAAGCTGGACCAGTTGCTCTATGCGCCTGATAAAAACGCCATGGAATGGAAAGCATTGGAGCAAGCTGCCGGCGAGCTGAAAAAATTGCCGGTGCAGGTATTGCATGAAGCGGGCGCTATCCCGTCTATCCATGATTATCACCTGGGCGCTTTTTTGCGCGAATATTTTGCGCATGGCACTGATTTCCCTGATTACGCACTGGCGCCGTTTGTGGATGAGTTGCCGCTGGCACAAGTGCAGGCATTCAGTATCGATGACAGCACCACCACTGAGATCGATGATGCCTTATCCGTGACCCTGTTGCCCAATGGCAATACACAGGTCGGTATCCATATCGCCGCGCCAGCACTGGGGGTCGCACCACGCGAGGCCCTGGATCACGAAGTGATGAAGCGCCTGTCTACCGTGTATATGCCAGGGCACAAGATCACCATGCTGCCTGAGACCGCTATCCGCCCGTTCAGCCTGGATGCCGGTGAAACCAAGCCAGCCTTGTCCTTGTATCTTGAGGTAGCCGCTGACCACACTATCGTGCAGCAGCATAGCCGCCTGGAGCGCGTGCAGATAGAGCATAATTTGCGCCACGATACATTAGAGCCTTATTTTAACGAACAAACCCTGGAAACCGACAGCGGCCACCCATTGTGGCAGTCGCTGGTGTTCCTGTTCCGCTTTGCCGAAAGCCTGGAAAAAGCGCGTGGCAAATACGACCCGAGCAAGCCGCAGCCGGTGGATTACAATTTCTATGTCAGCGATGGCATGATCAGCATCATCAACCGCCAGCGTGGCTCGCCCATGGATAAACTGGTGGCAGAGCTGATGATAGCCGCCAACAGCCAGTGGGGCTTATTGCTGGCCGAGCACGAGGTGTCCGGCATCTACCGCGCGCAAAATGGCGGCAAAGTGTATATGACCACCAAGGCCGAAGGCCACCAGGGGCTGGGTGTGGCGCAATATGCCTGGTGTACCTCGCCATTGCGCCGTGCGGTCGACCTGATCAACCAGCGCCAGATCATCAGCGTGCTGACCATGCAACCGCCGATATATGCCGCCCATGGAGACGAGATCGTCGGCCATATGCGCAATTTTGACCAGACCTATAATGCCTATAACGAATTCCAGACCCGTATGGAACGTTACTGGTGCCTGCAATACCTGGTGCAGGAAAACATTCAGGAAGTGGAAGCCACCGTCTGGCGCGAAAACCTGGTGCGCCTGACTGGCATGCCTTATATGACCAAAGTACATGCCTTGCCGGTGCTCAAGCCTGGCAGCAAGGTGCAGTTGGCTGTGCAGAAGATAGATACCTTGCTGATGGAGCTGGAATGCAGGTTTGTGCGCGTGGTTGAAGAAACCGTAGCCGAAGAGATCCCAGCAGAAGCTGGCACAACAGAAGCCGCCACAGCGGAAGCCGGCGAAGCAGCTGCCGATGTAGTGGAAAACGCATAATGTTCAAGCTTAACCGTAAAATCCATAAAGCAATCTCTGATCTGGAGATGGTAGAAGTCACCGAAGTCGATGGTGTGCGCTCCATGCACCTGGGCTCACCCACCATACAAAGCAGCATGAAAGTGAAAGACCCGTTTGCGCTGGTACTGGCCTACTCCTGGGGCATGTTGAGCAGTCTGCTGTTCAAGCCGGATATCCGCAGTACCATACTGGTAGGGCTGGGCGGCGGCTCTATCGCCAAATATGTCTGGCAAGCCTGTCCGCAGATCAAACAAACCGTGATCGAGCTCAATCCGCAGGTCATACAGGTCGCGCGCAGCCATTTTTTCGTGCCGGACGATGATGAGCGCCTGAGCATAGTCGAAGGCGATGGCATCGCCTATATCCAGCAGCATCCGGGCAGTTGTGACTGGCTGATGATGGATGCGTTTGGCAGCAACGGCTTGCCGCCCGACTTTTGCACGCAGGCTTTTTTTGATGATTGTGCCGAAGCCCTGACGCCGGATGGCCTGTTCGCCATCAACCTGTGGGGCTCGGACAAAAAATTCGATATTTACATGCAGCGCATAGAGCAGACGTTTGACCAGCGCGTGTTGATGATGCCCACCGGCAAGCCGGGCAATATCATCGTGTTCGGCTTTATGCCTGAACTGGCCATGCCCGATCTGATCACCTTGCGCAAACGCGCGCAAGAAGCCATGCAGACCCATGCGATCCAGTTCCTCGATCTGATAGACCGCCTGCAGGGTGCAAACCCCAACGACGGCAAAGCTTTTACCCCGGGCAGGGATAGCTAGCCGTGGCTAGCGTATAGCCGCCAGCTTTGCCCAAACATTTAAGTTGATATTCAACTAGAAAACCAGAGAAAACATGCGTAACCATTATTTTGCGACCTGCCCACGCGGGTTGGAAACACTGTTAACCGAAGAGCTCAAGCTCAGCGGGGCCAATGACATCAAACCTACCGATGGCGGCGCCAGCTTTAGCGGTGACCTCGGTGTGTGTTACCAGATCAACCTGCATTCGCGCGTGGCCACCCGTGTGCTCATGCAGGTAGGCAATGGCCAATATGCCACTGAAGAAGATATTTACCAGGGCGCATTAAAGGTCAATTGGCCGAACTGGTTCAATGTCAAATACAGCATGATGGTGAAAGTCACCGCTGTACGCAGCCCGCTGAAAAGCCTGGAATTCATCACCTTGCGCGTCAAGGACGCCATTTGCGACAAGTTCCGCCAGGCAGTGGGCAGCCGGCCCAATATCGATACGCGTGAGCCTGATGTCAGGGTACATGTGTACCTGACCAGCGACAGATTCCTGCTCTATGTAGATACCTCGGGTAACGCCTTGTATCAGCGCGGCAACCGCAAAAACACCATAGAGGCGCCCCTGCGTGAGAACCTGGCCGCGGGCATCCTCAAGCTTTCAGGCTGGCAGCCAGGCCAGGCCTTGCTGGACCCTATGTGTGGCAGCGGTACTTTCCTGCAGGAAGCAGTGATGATGGCACTCAATATCGCGCCCGGCCTCAACCGCAATTTCGGCTTTGAAAAACTCAAAAATTTCGAATCGGACACCTTCAAAAAGATCCGTAATGCGGCCGCCAAAGCGGTCAAGCCGGTCAGTTTCCAGAAGATCTACGGCTCTGACATGGATCTGCGTGCCGTGCGTGTCACCAAGCAGAACCTGGAAATGGCGGGCTGGAGCGACGCCGTGCAACTGAGCCACGTTGAATTTACCAAGCTGGTACCCCCGGCCGACAGCGGCGTACTGGTCGCCAACCCGCCCTATGGTGTGCGTATAGGCGAAGACGAGACGCTGGCCGAGCTCTACCCGCAAATGGCAGTCACCCTTAAGCAGCAGTTCAGTGGCTGGAACACTTACTTTCTGACCAACGACTTGCGTATGCCCAAGCTGATGCGCTTAAGCCCCAGCAAAAAAACACCCTTGTTCAACGGCCCGCTGGAATGCCGTTTGTTCGAGATCAAGATGGTGGCCGGCAGCAACCGCAAGGATAAACCTGAGCCAGCCGCAGGTGCAGCGGCTGATTAATTCAATTCCGGCCTGTTTGTATCAGCCAGGCCGATTTTTGCGATAGGAGGCTACATGCCAGATTCTATTGATGACTTGCGGGCGCGGGTGAACGACTTTGTCGAACAGCGCGACTGGGTACAGTTTCATTCGCCGAAAAACCTGGCCATGGCCATGATAGTCGAAGCGGCTGAAGTGGTAGAGCATTTCCAGTGGATGACAGAAGCGGACAGCCGCCAGCTGGATCAGGCCACCAAAGAACAAGTCGGTCATGAGCTGGCCGATACTTTCGTCTATTTGATGCGCATCGCCGAAGTGTGTGGCATAGATCTGATCGCTGCGGCCAATGCCAAAATCGACTTGAATGCACAGAAATACCCGGTAGATAAATGCAAGGGCAGCAACGCCAAGTACACTGACTACCAGTAAGCCGGCAGCGCAGGCTAGGGCTTTTCTATAGCTCTTAAAAGTTAGTTTAATTTAATAAACGTATATTCAGGTTAACGTTTTTACTGTCTTTTGCTGGGCGCGCATTGTCGACAATAGCAGGTGAGTGTTATGATGAGAATAATTATCATTTGCCTGCTTATCTCCACATGCTGACCCCGGCACAATCTGTTGAATTCGACCAGCTCTATCTTGACCATCATGCCTGGTTGCAAGGCTGGTTCTGTAAAAAACTGGGCGGCCAGTTCCATGCCGATGACTTTACCCAGGATGCGTTTGTGCGCTTGTTGCTCAAGCGCGTGGAGCAGCAGCCGTTCACTACGCCGCGTTTCTATCTGCTGCATATCGCCAAAGGCTTGTTGATCGATCACTGGCGGCGGCAGGCGATGGAGAAGAGCTACCTGGAAACCTTGCAGCAGCTAGCACCAGAAGTCGCGCCTTCAGTTGAGTTGCAGGCTATCCTGCTGGAAACGCTGGTGCAGATCGATGCCATGCTGGAAAAGCTGCCCATCAAGGTCCGCAGCGCTTTCTTGTCGGCACAGATCGATGGCTTAAGCTACAGGCAGATCGCCGCAGAGCTGTCTGTCTCCGAGCGCATGGTGAAAAAGTATATGGCTACCGCCATGCTGCATTGCCTGCAGTTCAAACCGACATGATCAACCGTTCACGCAGCGTGGCTGTGGCACCAGAACACGACAGTCAATCCGATGCCTTGCAGCAAGCCGCTGAATGGTTTGCGCTGTTGCGCAGTGAGCAGGCAGATGCAGCAGATCATGCCGGGTGGAAAGTATGGCTGGATGCACACAGTGCCCATCAGGCCGCCTGGCTGCAGGTGGAATCCATCAAAACGACTTTTGACAGCCTGGCAAGATCAGGTCATCCGCATGCTGCCAAAGCTGCACTGCTAAAACCTACCGATGCTACACGCCGCCAGGCACTCAAACTGCTGGGGCTGGCTGGCCTGACCCTGTGCACAGGCGCCATGGTCAAACGCTATAGCCCATGGCGTGACTGGGTGACCGACCTGGCGGCCAGCCACATCAACTACAGGGTCAACGTTGGCCAGGCCAGACTGTTTACCCTGCCGGAAGGCAGCCGCTTGTGGTTGAACACCGATAGCCAGGCACAAGTGAGTTATAGCCTGGCCTTGCGCCGTATCACCTTGCTAGGCGGTGAGTTGCTGGTGAACACCGCCAGGGAGACCCCGCTGTTTGACCGGCCGCTGGTGGTCGACACTGGCCACGGCAGGATGATGGCACTGGGCACGCGTTTTACCGTGATGCTCAACCGGCATGAGACCTATATCGCTGTCTACGAAGGGGCTGTGACTATACAGACAGCCGGTAGCGGGCAGCGCCAGCTGGTCAGTGCCGGTGAACAGTGCCGCTTTAATGCACAAGCCATACAAGCGTTGCAGCCTGCAGAAAAAGCTCGCGAAGCCTGGACGCGCGGCATTCTGCTGGCAGACGACAAACGGCTGGATGATTTTGTGGCAGAAGTCTCGCGTTACCGCCAGGGAACAATCACCGTCGCGCCCGATATCGCCCACCTGCGCATCATGGGTGCTTTCCCTGCCAGTGATACCGATGCCATCCTGACCTCCCTTACCGAGACCATGGCGGTGAAGATACAGCGCTACGGCAGCGCAGATATCCGGCTAGTCAAAAAATAATTTCAGATTGAGTTCCCTTTTTCTAAACCTGTTCGGTTTAGTCAATGAAAAAACATTTTTATAAAAGGGAATAACATGCAAGCGCACTTAATCAAACCTGTCCGAAAAGTGATACAGGCACTGTTTATAGGCCTCACTGTCACTACGCTGACTCAGGCAGGCATCAGCCAGGCGCAGGCGGAAACCGCAGCGCCGGCCAGAAAGTCCTTTCAGATCAAGCCTGGCCCTCTGGCCAGGGTGCTAAGCGAATTTGCGGCAGAAGCGGGCGTTTTAATGTCTGCCAATGCCAGCCTGGCGGATGGCATGAACAGCCAGGGCCTGCAGGGCAGTTATACCGTGGAAGAAGGTTTTGCGGCGCTGCTGGCCAGCAGCGGCCTGGTGGCGTCTAAGAATGACAGTGGGCGCTACACCATTACGCGCAAGCCGGTGGACAGGGCAGCGCCAGACGTATTGCCCGAGGTTCAGGTACAGTCGGCTAAAGAGCCCGGCAACAGCAATGCCTATGCCGGAGGTATGATCGCCAGGCGCAACCGGCTGGGCATGCTGGGTGATATAGATGTCAAGGATGCCCCGTTCAATGTCACCGGCTTTACTGAAGAAGCCATCGCCAATCAGCAGGCGAGCACGATCGCCGATGTGGTTGCCAGAGACCCCTCAGTACGCAGGACCGCACCCAGTGGCGATGTCGCCGATGCCTTTTTCGTGCGCGGTTTTCCTATAGGCGACAATAACATCGGTGAGATCGCCTTTGATGGCCTGTTTGGCGTCGCCCCGAATTATCGCCTGATGACAGACTATGCCGAACGCATAGAAGTACTCAAAGGCCCGGCAGCCATGCTGTATGGCATGTCACCCAACAGCGGGGTCGGTGGCAGTATCAATCTGGTGCCTAAACGGGCGGGCGATGACCTGACGCGGGTACGGCTAGGCTATACCAGCGGCGGCCAGCCTAACGGGGCGGTCGATGTCAGCCGCCGGCTGGGCGATGCGCGCCAGTTCGGCGTACGTTTCAACGGCAGCCACCGTGATGGCGACACCCCGGTCGATCATCAGTCACAGCGCGCCACACTGGGCGCACTGGCGCTGGATTACCAGGGCGAGCGCCTGCGTGCGACGCTGGACCTGATAGACCAGGTGGAGAAAGTAGAGGGGCCATCCCGCCGCCCGTTTCTGACTGCCGGAGTCGCCGTACCTGGTGCGCCGGATAACCGCACTAACATCACGCAGCGCTGGGAGTGGTATGACAGCCATGAGCGATCGGCATTGCTGCGTGGCGAATACGAACTGCATGATCAGTTATCGGTGTTTGGCAGCTATGGCCTGGCGCATTCCACCGTAGACCGTCTGTTTAACACCCCGGTGATCTCCAACATTGCCGGCGATACCAGTGTCACGCCGGCGCGGGCAGAGTTTGAGGTAGACCGTCATTCTGCCGAGGCGGGTGTGCGCGGCAAGTTCGACACCGGCCCGCTGAAACATCAGGTGACATTGCAGATCAGCCAATATGAAGACAAATATTCGCTGGGCAGTGTCAATGGTTTGCCGTACACCTCCAATATCTATACGCCTATCGCGCGGCCGGCCCAGTTTGTCGCTGCGCCCGCCAACGTGACCAGACGCTCGGAAAACACTCTGAGCGGGGTGGCGGTGTCAGACAGGCTGTCCATGCTCGATGACCAGGTGCAGGTGACATTGGGCCTGCGCCGGCAGCAGGTGCAGTCTGATACGTTCAGCCCGACCACCGGGGCCAAGACCGCCAGTTATGATCAACATGCAGTGACACCTATGGCCGGGCTGGTGTTCAAGCCCTGGCAGCATGTTTCGCTGTATGCCAACTACAGCGAAGGCCTGAGCAAAGGTGATATCGCACCGGCTGGCACCACCAATGTAGGCGAAGCCTTTGCCCCTTACAAGGCAAAACAGCAGGAAGTCGGCGTCAAGGTCGACCATGGCCAGCTGATGACCACAGTGAGTGTGTTTCAAATCGAGCGTCCTGCCAGCCAGACCAGCAATGGCAGGTTTGCCGTAGACGGCGAGCAGCGTAACCGCGGGCTGGAGTTAAGCGTGTACGGTGCGGTGGCTGAAGGTTTGCGTCTTTATAGCGGCGCGACCTTTATTGATGCCGAACTGACTAAAACCAACAATCCGCTCACGCGTGGTAACAATGCCGTTGGTGTACCCAGAATGCAGCTGTCGTTGAATGCAGAATGGGACTTGTCTTTATTGCCCGGTTTTACCCTCACCGGCGGCCTGTTTCACAGTGATGACCAGTATGTGAACCAGGCCAATACGCAAAGCCTGCCATCCTGGACCACGTTTGACCTGGGTGGGCGCTATCGCAGCCAGCTGGCTGGCAAACCGCTGGTGCTGCGCGCAGATCTGCGTAACGTGGCAGATAAGGATTACTGGGCCGGGGCTTCTACCTATGGCACCTTGTCTTTAGGTGCGCCACGCACACTGCTGCTGTCGGCCACCATGGACTTCTGATCCGCGATCATCGCTCCAGCCCTGTCATTATCGCGTGATCATCGAAAGTAGTTAAATGCGTCAACTGTTTGTCATCTGGCACCGCTATGTGGGCCTGCTCATGACCCTGTTTCTGGTGGTGGCTGGTGTCACCGGCACCATGCTGGCCTTTTATGGCGAACTTGAAGCACTGCTGCATCCGCATATCATGCGCATCACGCCCGTCCCCGGCCAGCAGGTGATGGATCCCGTAGCTCTGGCGCAGCAGGTGCTGGAGCGTTATCCGCATACCGTGCTGAATCGTACGCCGCTGCATTATGAATCAGGTAAACCCATGCGTTATTTTTTGCAGCCTGTGCCACCGGCAACGGTAGCGAGCCTGCAGAATAACGAGATATTCATTGATCCATACACCGGGGCAGTGCTGGCTGAGCGTAAATGGGGCGACATCTCGCAAGGGCTGATCAACCTGCTGCCGTTTATGTACCGCCTGCATTACTCGCTGGCAGTCGATAAATGGGGACGTACCCTGTTTGGCATCGTTGCGCTGTTGTGGACTCTGGATTGTATAGTCGGGGCTTACCTGACCTTCCCGCCACGGCAGGCTTCTGCCAGGTCACGGCCTGGCGGTGTGGTCAGTGCTATGGTGAACTGGTGCAGGCGCTGGAAAAAATCATGGCAGGTGCGCCGGGGCAGCGGCTTTTATAAAGTCAGTTTTGATCTGCACCGGGCAGGCGGTTTATGGGTGTGGGCCATGCTGTTTGTGTTTGCCTGGAGCGGGGTGGCTTTTAACCTGGCCGAGATATACCGCCCGGTCATGACGCAGCTGTTTGCCAGCCAGCAGACCGAGAACGAATTGCCGGCTATCAATCCAGCGCCGGCATCGCCTGGCCTGAACCGGCAACAGGCACTGGCCCGCGGCCGCGTATTGATGCAGCAAGCAAGCACAGAAAAGAAATTCGTTATCCGCTTTGAAAACAGGCTGACTTATCTGCCCAACAAAAGTATCTATAGTTATTCGGTGAATTCCAGCCTGGATGTCTCAGATGAGGTCGCCAATACCAGGGTCATGTTTGATGCGCAGGATGGCAGCTTGCTGGCACATTATTACCCTGGCCGTGCCGCCAGCGGCAATACCGTGACTGAATGGCTGCTGGCTTTGCATACCGCGCGCGTGGGCGGTGTCGCCATGCAGGTGTTTGTATCGCTGATGGGGGTGACAGTCACCGGCTTGTCGCTGACCGGCGTGTATCTCTGGTGGCGGAAACGCAAGGCGAAAAAGGCGGCTAAAGGCCAGGTCTCCCGCCAGAAAAGATCCGCAGTGACAGCAGCGGGTTAAAAAATCAGGCATCCGGGTTCAAACCTGCATTCAGACTTGGGATTACAATAGTGGCATTGATCCCTAACCAGGTTGAAGGCATATGCAAACCCAGATCGTTTCTCCAGTCACCGAACTGCTCAAGCAGCACGGCTATGATTTCCAGGTCATAGCGATCCCCTTGAGTGAGGATAAAAAGCCTGTCCGCAGCCTTGAGGAGTTACTGCTTGCACAAGGGTTGCAGCCACAGGCGGTGGTGCGTAGCGTGGTGTTTAAAGGTGAGAACAGCGGCTTCAGTCTGCTGGCGGTGGCCGGTGGCGGCCGTGCCGACTGGGCCTTGTTGCGCCAGCACCTGAGCGAGCGCAAATGCTGCATGGCTGAATACGACGAAGTGCCCGAGGCGACCGGCTATGTGGTGGGGGCGGTGCCACCGATTGCCTTGCCACCCGGTTTACGTGTGCTGGTAGATGGCAGCGTGGCCGACTATGAAACGGTGGTGATAGGCAGCGGCGTGCTCGGTTATGCACTGGCACTTAGATCCGCAGATTTGCTGGCCTTGCTGGCAGATAAGGTAAAAGGGAATTTTGTGAAGCTAGAGGCTTAAAGTCTGTTGCACAAGCCTGCCTAGCCACCCAGCATGGTTTTGATAGAGGCGTTTTTCGCTTTTTCTACCATCACTGCCGCTTTTTCAGGGTTTTTACTTATTTCGCCGGCCCAGTCTTCACTCGCGCTATCCAGTTCAGAATCACTGCCATTGTCTACCATCGCCAATAAGCCATTGCTATCGCCACTGTCTTCTTCATTGTTGCCAAACAGCAACATGCTGTTGCTGAGCTGTATCTGCCGCATCTGCTGTAACAGACCTTGCGCGGTATAGATCTCTGTGGTGTTGCCGCTTTGGCCCAGCGTGACTTGCGCACTGGCCGAGGCGCTGTCTTCCGCCTTGCTATCCCTGTCCTTGCTATCTTTAGTGGGGCTGGCGGCCTTTTCGGCACTGTTCGCGGCGGCGGTACTGGCTGTGGCTGTGGCAGTGCCGGCATCGGCGCTGTAAGCCTTGTTGATCATTGCCGCCAGGTTGGTCGGGATACTGGAAAGTGACATGCATGCCTCCACTAAAAGTGCAGATACAATAGCTGCTAACCTGTTAACGGCATCTGAACATTAAACTTTAGAAAATCGTTTAATTCTTGCCACTGGATTTTTTCAGGCCTATCCGCGAGCGCCGGAGTGCAACTTCTGTAGCCGATTTCTGCCATAGGCTGCGTGGTTGCAGCGGTTTTATGGTAAGGTTTCAGCCTTATTCAGGCACATCCATTTTCTTCTCTTAACATGACGACTGTCCGCTATTGTGTAAACGGCAAACTGGTGAGCGGCATTGCTCCCACCAATCGCGGCTTTGCCTATGGCGACGGTGTTTTCCGCACTATGCGCCTGCTCAATGGCGAGTTGCAGGACTGGCCGCTGCATTACCAGACACTGGTCGCCGACTGTAGCAAGATACAGATCGTGTGCCCCTCAGCCGAGTTACTGATGCAGGAGTTCAAGTACTTTATGGCGGGCGCCAGTGAAGCTGAAGTGCAGTCCAGCATCCTCAAGATCATCATCACGCGCGGCGAAGGTGCGCGTGGCTATGCGCCACCGGCGGTGACTGAGCCGACACGGGTGCTGATCCTGAGCCCGCTGCCGGTTTATCCGGCTGAGATCTATGCGCAGGGCATCGCGCTGTATACCTGCCAGACACGGCTGGCGCATCAGCCCTTGCTGGCCGGGATCAAGCACTTGAATCGCCTGGAGAACGTGCTCGCACGGGCCGAACTGAAAGACCCGCGCTTCTTTGACGGTCTGCTGCGCGATTATGATGACCATGTGATAGAGGCGGTGAGTGGTAACCTGTTTATCCGCAAGGACGGCCTGGTGATGACGCCGGTGCTGGAGAGTTGTGGTGTGGCCGGGGTGATGCGGCAAAAGATACTGGACTGGTACAAGACCCAGCGGCAGACCGTGCTGGTGACTACATTGACCATGCAAGACCTGCTCAGTGCAGAAGCCATCGTCATCGTTAACAGTGTCTATGGCGTGTTGCAGGTCTCGCATATAGACGAGCAGGTGGTTGCGACCAATCACTGGGCAAAAGAGCTCAGGTCACAGTTGCAGTATGTGACGCATTAGAAAAATGGTTTGATCAGGCATGATGTTGAAGAAAAGTTTTAAATACGGGCTGGCGATAGTCGGCTTATCCGGGCTGGCGCTGGCGTTATGGCTGGTCATTTACATGATACGGCCATTACCCATGGCCGCAGAAACCATAGGCATGCAGATCCCGGCGGGTGCCAGTGTGCGCGGCATTGCCGATCAACTGGTGTCGGCAGGCGTGTTGAGCGAGCCTTACAGCTTTCTGCTGGTGGTGAAACTCACTGGTAGCGGCAGCCGGCTGCAGGCGGGCGATTATGCCCTGAACGCACCGCTGCAGGTGCTGGGCCTGATAGACCTGCTGAAACATGGCACGTTTGACCAGTTCAAGCTGCAACTGACTGAGGGCAAGACCTTTGCCGATTTCAGGCAAAAGCTGGCGCAGATGCCGGGGATAAGGCATGAAACACTCAATCTGTCTGACACCGAGTTGATGCAGCTGGTCAGTGGTGAGGCGGTTGCGCCTGAGGGCTGGTTCTTCCCGGACACCTATTTTATTGACAGCCAGAGCAGTGATGTCGATCTGTATAAACGCGCTTACCAGAAAATGCAGAAATATCTGGCTGCCGCCTGGGAGACCCGCCAGTCAGGGCTGCCATATAAAACCCCATATGAAGCCCTGGTGATGGCTTCTATCGTAGAAAAAGAGACGGGTGTCGAGGTCGAGCGTCCGCAGATCGCCGGTGTATTCGTCAACCGTTTGCGGCTGGGCATGCGGTTGCAGACCGACCCTACCGTGATCTATGGCATGGGCAGCCGTTATCGTGGCAATATCACGCGACGCGATCTGCTCACGGATACACCGTATAACACTTATACTCGCAGTGGCTTGCCGCCTACGCCTATCGCCTTGCCTGGTCTGGCTTCTATCCAGGCGGCATTGCATCCTGCCAATACCAGGGCGCTGTATTTTGTGGCTAACGGGCAGGGCAGGCATGTGTTCACCAGCACGCTGGAAGACCACAACAAGGCCGTGCGTGCCTATCAGTTAAAAAAGCACTGAATCAACTCAAGCACAATGATGTGGGAAAGTAAGTAATGGCAGGTTTGTTTATCACTTTGGAAGGCATGGACGGGGCGGGCAAAAGCACGCATATCCCCACTATGCTGAGCTTGCTGGCGGCATCGGGGCGCGAGGTTGTTTCCACCCGCGAACCAGGCGGCACTCCGCTGGGCGAAAAGTTGCGTGAGCTGCTGCTGCATCAGGAGATGCATGTAGAAACCGAATCATTGCTGATGTTTGCCGCCAGGGCCGAGCATCTGCAACAGCTGATCCTGCCGGCACTGGCACGCGGTGCCATCGTATTGTCTGACCGTTTTACCGATGCTTCCTACGCTTATCAATGCGGTGCGCGCGGATTGCCTCTGGCCAAGATGCAGGCGCTGGAAAGCTGGGTGCAGGGCGATCTGCAACCAGATATCACCTTGCTGTTTGATGTGCCGGTCGAAGTCAGCCTGCAACGCCTGGCCGGCGCACGCACGCCAGACAAGTTTGAAGCGCAGGGCGCTGAATTTTTCGCCAGACTGCGTGCCTTATATTTAGCCCGGGCCGCTGAGTTTCCGCAGCGTTTCCGTGTCATAGATGCCAACCGTAGTCTGGAACAAGTGAAGAAATCAGTTGAAGAAATCATTCTATCATTATGATTAATAATGTTTATCATAATTTTTACCCATGGCAGGAATCTCTGTTTTCGCATTGGGTGCAGGCCGGCGAAGGCAGGCATCATGCCTTGCTGTTTCATGGCAAGACCGGCATAGGCAAACTTGCGTTCGCGCAAACGCTGGCGGCAGGTTTGCTGTGTGCACAGCCGCAACCCAACGGCATCGCCTGCGGGCAATGCCAGTCATGCCACTGGTTGTCCGAAGGTGCACACCCTGATTTCAGGGAGATCACGCCTGAAGATGATGACGCGGCTGACAGCACCAAAAAGAAGACCCGCAAGCGGCAACAGATCGTCATTGACCAGATCCGCGCCTTGCATGATTACCTGGCCCTGAGCAGCCACCAGGTGGGTGGTATGCGCGTAGTACTCATACATCCGCTGGAAGCGATGAATGTGGCGGCTTCCAATGCCTTGTTGAAACTGCTGGAAGAGCCGCCGCAGCGCACGCAGTTCCTGCTGGTTTCGCATCAGCGCCAGGCCTTGCTGCCTACCATTTTAAGCCGCTGCATGCAGGTGGATATGCCGGTGCCCAGCCATGCGCAGGGCTTGCAGTGGTTGCAAGCGCAGTCTGTCGCGCAGGCAGACTGGGTGTGGCACTATAGTGGTGGCGCGCCGACCACGGTGTTACAGGATGACCTGGACTGGCATGGCTGGTATCAGCAATGGAGCCCGCACCTGACACGCGGCGCGGCCATGGATATCGCGCAGGCGGGTGGTGTGCTGATCAAGCAGGGCATGGCGGCTGCCATCCAGGTGTTGCAGAAATGGTTGCTGGATCTGTGGCTGTCGCGCCATCAGCTGCCCTTGCGTTACCACCCGGATGCAGCGGTTGCTTTACAAACACTTGCAGCTAAACTGGAATTGGCGCGCCTGCTGGCATTTCAACAGCAGCTGAATCGCTTTAAAATGACTGCACAGCATCCCCTGAACCAGGAGCTGCAATTGGAGCAATTATTGCTTCAATACAAGAAAATGTTTGGCTGACCGACACTGACAGGAAAAACAGGCCGCAAGGCTTAGGAGCCCATTGCATGACAGACACCCAACCACCAGCTACTATTAACCCTGCCGGGCCGGCCAAGCCTGGGGTATTGTCACTGGCGATCCGTGAAAAAGCGGCCTTGTTCGCAGCTTATATGCCGTTTGTCAAAGGCGGCGGCCTGTTTGTGCCTACCAGCAGGCCTTTCAAGATGGGCGAAGAAGTGTTTATGTTGCTGACCTTGCTCGATGATCCGCACAAGCTGAAGATCGTTGGTAAAGTGATCTGGGTCACGCCGCAAACGGTGAATAATAAACCGCAGGGCATGGGCATACAGTTCAGCGACAAGGATGGTGGCATAGAGGCGAAAACGCGTATAGAGACTATCCTTGGCGCTGCCTTGAAATCCAGCCGGCCTACGCATACGATTTAGCGCACGACACGATACAGCAGTACCCGATAGCAACACTAATGGACTTTTCATGCTTGTAGATTCACATTGCCACATCAACTTTCCCGAGCTGGTCCAGAATATGGATCAACTGCGGGCCGATATGCAGGCCAACCAGGTCGGGCATGCGCTATGCGTGTCTGTCACACTGGATAAGTTTCCCGAAGTATTGGCGATCGCGCAGCAGTACCCGAATATTTATGCTTCAGTCGGCGTGCATCCTGATTATGAAGACCTGCAAGAGCCTAGCGTTGAACAACTGGTGGCGCTGGCAGATAACCCGCGTGTGGTCGCCATAGGCGAGACCGGCCTCGATTATTTCAGGCTCACCGGCGACCTGGAATGGCAGCGTGAACGTTTCCGCACCCATATCCGTGCTGCAAAAGCCACCGGCAAACCGCTGATCATCCACACCCGCAATGCGGCAGAAGACACTATCCGTCTCATGCAGGAAGAGGGCGCAGCCGAAGTCGGCGGTGTCATGCATTGTTTTACCGAAAGCTGGGAGGTCGCGCAGGCGGCCATCGCAATGGGATTTTATATCTCGTTTTCCGGCATAGTCACTTTCAAGAATGCAGTGGCATTGAAAGAGGTCGCGCAAAAAGTGCCGCTAGCGTCTATGCTGGTTGAAACCGATTCGCCTTACCTGGCGCCTATCCCTTTCCGCGGCAAAACCAACCAGCCTGCCTATGTACGGCATGTGGCTGAAGAGATCGCCCGCTTGCGGGATATTCCCTTGCAAGCTGTGATGGATGCCACCACCGCTAATTTTTTCACGCTGTTTAAACACGCGCAGCCATGCAACTGACCATACTGGGTGCCGGTTCTAGTGCAGGTACGCCCGCCCTGGGCTGTACCTGCGCGACCTGTGTCTCCACTGATCCGCGCAATAAACGCACGCGTTGTTCCAGCGTAGTGACGCTGGACGATGGCCGCGTGATCCTGATCGATACCTCACCCGATCTGCGCCAGCAGGCGCTGCGGCAGAACCTGCTGCGCGTCGATGCGGTGCTGTATACCCATACCCATGCCGATCACCTGCATGGCATTGATGACTTGCGCGCTTTTTGCCAGATCAACCGCTGCCAGATCCCGCTCTACAGTTATCCGGAAGCCATCAGCCATATCCAGGAAAAGTTCGGCTATACCCTGCGCGACCCCAGCCATTACTGGGATCTGCCGGTGCTGGCGGCCCATATCGTGCAAGCGCCTTTTACCGCCGCCGGGGTAGAGGTGACTCCCATCCCCGTCATGCACGGCAAGATACGCATCTATGCCTACCGCATAGGCAACCTGGTCTATATGACCGATGTCTCCGCTATCCCGGAAACGTCTTTCGATCTGCTGCAAGATGTGGATGTCTTGCTGATAGACTGCCTGCGCGAAACGCCGCACCCCACGCATGTCAGTGTCAGTGAATCTCTGGCCCTGATAGCGCGCATAGGCGCCAAACGCAATGTACTGATCCATATGACACATGAGCTGGAATACCATGCCTTGCAGGCGACCCTGCCTGCGAATGTGACTGTCGGTCACGATGGCTTGCAATTGTCGCTGTAACTGCCAGGACTAACGGTTTTTTTAGCGGCTTTTTGCCTGGTTGCAGTCAACCAGAATGCTGCATAAACAGTTATACTTTCACAAATAAAATAATTGTTAATAGATTTGATTTTGGGACACAGGAAATAAACATGAAGTTTTACTCAAAAATGTCGGCCGTGATCATTGCTTTTGCCGTGTTATTCAGCGCTGCATCTGCGTTTGCAGCTAAAGCCTATGACGAAAACGCTTTTATCAATGGCTTCAGTGGCAAGTCGAAAAAAGTGGTGCTGGAAAAACTGGGCCAGCCTTTTAAAAAGCAGCAATCGGTAAAACCCAGCAATGCCGGCAATATGATCGCAGGCATGGCCAAGGGTGAGCAGAACAGCAAGCCGGTGCAGGTCGAGATGTGGTACTACAAAAACATCGTCAAATATGATGCCAAAAACACCTACAAAGAAACAGAAGTGACTTTTGTCAATGACAAGGTCGTGAATATCGGATTCTTTAATAATCGCTGATAGACGCAAGTCGTTTAGCGGCGCATTCAGCAAGCTGTGTCTGCATGACACAGCTTTTTTTACGCCGGTGATAGTGTGTGATATTCAACATTTCTGGCCTGTACACATGTTTGTATGGCAACATTGAAATCATAAATGATTGATTTTAAACATATAAAAACATGGCATTTAATTTGCTATTCCTAATCTGACTTACTTAAACTAGGAAAATCGAAATGCCAAGAATCGTTGGGGTATCCGGAAATATCACCGCACCTTCCAGAACACTTTCTTTAGTGGATGCTGTCGTGGCCAAGGCCAGCCAGAAGTTTCATAGCCCGGGTGAGGTGATCGATATCTCCAAACTGACTGCAGACCTGGGGCCTACGGTGTCCTTCAACAACTTTCCGCCAGCGCTGACCCAGGCCTATGACAAGCTGCACCAGTCAGACCTGATCGTGATCGGCACCCCGGTCTACAAAGCTTCCTACACTGGCTTGCTCAAACACTTTTTTGATCTGGTAGACCCCAAGAAACTGACTGGCAAAGTCGCCATTCTGGTGGCGACCGGCGGCAGTGACCACCATGCCCTGGTGCTGGAATCGCACCTGCGTAGCCTGGCCAGTTTCTTTGGTATCTATACCATCCCGACCACCATTTATGCCAAGGATATCGAGTTCAAGGATTACCAGCTGGAAAGCCCGCTGATAGAGCAACGCATAGACCAGGCCCTGGAACAGGCCGGCGTGCTGATCAAGCAGCATCTGCCTGAGACCTTGGTTGCTTGAACATAGTCTGCCTGAACATCGCCTGCCTGATCAGGCAGGCGGGTGAGGACAAAAAGAAAAAGGGGATTGATATCCCCTTTTTTTAATGCTGTCTGCTTCTAGGCAAACAGCTTGATACTGCGGCTGCCCCTTAGGCGATCAGATTGAGTTCTTTTAACCTGGCGCGCAGGATGTTCCTGCTGATACCCAGCAACTTGGCGGTATGTACCTGGTTGTTCTTGCTGTGCTCAAACGCCTTGCTCACGGTGGTGCCATTGATCAGCTCATACAGGTTATCCGCACCCTGTTCAAACAGTTCTTCCAGCACGCTTTCCAGCTTGTACAGCGAGCTCTGCTGCTCGTAACTGATCTTGCCGGTGGCTGGCGTGCTGACAGAATAATGTTCATCAGTAATGACATGTGAGGCATTAAAGCTGATCTTGGGCAGGTTGAGGTCTTTAGGCGACAGGGTATCGGTAGTGCTGACCAGCACCGCCCTGTGGATCACATTCTCCAGCTCGCGGATATTGCCTGGCCATGGATATTCCATCAGCAGAGAGATGGTCTCCGGCGAAAGCTTATGCTCGGAAGTATTCAGCTTGCTGCGGTAAACATTGAGAAAGTGCTCGACCAGCGGCAGGATATCACCCCTGCGTTCGCGCAATGGCAGCAGTTCCACCGGCACGACTTTGATACGGTAGTACAGGTCTTCGCGGAAACGTCCGGCTTTCACCGCTTCTTCCAGGTTGACGTTGGTCGCGGCGATCAGCCTGACGTCGATAGGGATAGGCTTACGGGAGCCTACACGCACGACTTCGCGCTCTTGCAGCACGCGCAGTAATTTGACCTGGGTCGATTGTGGCAGGTCGCCGATCTCGTCCAGGAACAGGGTGCCGCCATTGGCAGTTTCAAACCAGCCTATCTTGGACATATTGGCGCCGGTAAACGCGCCTTTTTCGTAACCGAACAACTCGCTCTCAACCAGGGTTTCAGAGAACGCGCCGCAATTGATGGCCTGGAACGGACCGTTTTTTCTGTTGCTGAGCGAATGAATATGGCGCGCAATCAGTTCTTTCCCGGTGCCAGTCTCGCCTATGATCAATGCGGTGGCATTGCTGGTGGCTATCCTTTCGATCAGGGAAAGCAGGTTTTGCGATTTTGGATCGCTGAAGACCAAGGCGCTGGCACGTACAGATAAACTGACAGCGGATGGGTTAGGATGAGTGATCACGTGATCGGCTCGTTCGGTGTACGAATCACGGATATCCCAGCGTTGTGCGCTCATAATTGACTTCCTCACTTAACAGGCGTGTCAATATAATGTATTTATCATTAAGAAGTCAAAGTTCTATAAATTATATTTATATGCCAACTGGTTATATGTTGACAGAGCTTTGCCACCCTTCATAATTCAACAATTCACTGTGTTGATTTAAACACTTGTTGCATTTGCAACACAGGTTTTTTGTGCCTGCCACCGTAGGTAATTCATCTAACCATCTGATTATTAATCGTTAATCTCTAATTCCACGATATGGCATGTTACTTGCAAATAGTGTTGCGAGGAATTTCCAGTCCAAATAAGAAAGGGTTAGACATGACGGTTGCGACAATCAACACAGAAATCGATTTAGATCTTTATATCGCGGAGACAGTGGCTGAAGCCAAACTGGCTTTCGAAGTATTCAGAGAGACAGACACCATCACCGCCAATGGTACGGTAGGTTTTGTGCACAGAGTGCCAGGCCAGGAAAAGCTGATCATCGTCAATGATCCGGGCCCGTTCAACAAGCACCAGCCTATCGAAGCACTGGTGGCGGGTTTTGATGGCGTGGTCTATTCCGGCAAAGGCAATGGCGCCGCGGTGAACCGTTATCTGAAACTGTTCCAGGCCCACCCCGACGTCACCACCATTTCGCACATACACTCGACCTACCTGGGTGCATGGGCACAGACACACCGCACCTTGCCTATCCGCTATGTGCCGGTACAGCGCTACAACCTGATCAAGGAATTACCTATCTATATAGACCGCCGTCAGCAGGAAGTGGATTTTATCCTCGACCAGATCGCGATCAACCCACATCACACCGCTATCCTTGAAGCCAACGGCGGTTCTACCGTCTGGGGCAAACAAGGCTTGCGCAAACTGGCCGAGTTCACCTTGTTGCTGGAAGAGGGCGCCAAGTTGCAGACACTGGCAGAGTCACTGGGTGGTTCGCGTGATTACGGCCCTGGCGTGCTGAAACAGCAATGGAAAATGGCCAAACTGTATGACCAGGCCCAGGCAGAAGGCCTGCTGCGTCCTTCTGATCTGTAATCCCCTGTCATAGCCGGAGAAACCAACGTGACCATTCAGCAAAATCCTGTTTCGCAAGCTACAGCCGCACAAGCGATTGACCAAATCTGGTTCACCCGTTGCCCGGTGCCTACGGCTACTGGCCTGGCATACAAGCTGGGCTGGCTGACTGAAGAGTTCGCCCGCGACAATATCCAGATCAACACGCTGCAAGAAGCGCCCAGAGAGCTATCCAGACATCATTACGATCATGAGCTCAACAGCCTGATCCGTGAAGGTGGCAATCTGCTGGCCCTGGCAGCAAAAGCGCAGGGCGCGCCTACCAGGCTGATAGGCCTGACCTGGATCGATGAGTGGCAAGCCATACTGGTGCGTCCAGACAGCGGCATCACCCAGCCGCAACATTTAAAAGGCCTGCGCCTGGCATTGCCGCAATTCATAGATCACCCTATCGCTAGCCATGTCCGTGGCAGCAGTATCGCGCGTGGCATGAGTCTGCAAGGTTATAAAGGTGCGCTGAAGATCGCCGGGCTGACGCTGGATGATGTCAAGCTGGTAGAAGTGGCTTCCGGGCGCGGTAACCGTAACGGCCTGGGTGAGTTGTGGGCCGGACTGGATGCACTGGTGGCAGGTGAGGTCGATGCAGTCTACGTCAAAGGTGCTTCGGCGGTGGATGCAGCCAGGCGCGTCGGTGCGGTGGTCGGCATAGATCTGGACAGCTACCCTGATCTGTCTACCCGGGTCAATAATGGCACGCCCAGACCTATCACTGTGCACCAGCACCTGCTGGATAACCACTTTGACCTGGTCGTGAGATTCCTGTACCAGACCCTGCGTGCTGCCGACTGGGCGAAAAGCAACCTTAAAGGTGTGCGCGATATCCTTGAGTCCGAGACCCGTTCAGGCGAAGAGGGCGTAGCCACTGCCTATGGTGAAGACTTTCATCTGCAACTGGCACCAGACCTCTCTGCGGAACGCATTGAACTGTTCAGGCAGCAGAAGAATTTCATGCTGGTGCATGGCCTGCTGGACCAGGACTTTGACCTGGATAGCTGGGTGGATGACAGGCCATTGCGTGAAGCCGAGCAGTTGCTGCACAAATATGCAGCGGTGGCCTGAGCTTTGCAGCCATAGCCAGTCGTTATGTTTTTAAGGTCGTCAGCCGCCAGGGTTGACGGCCGGAAGTGATTTAGGAGTCAGTGTGATCAAATTTTTAAAAGTAGTGTTTACCGCAGCCGTACTGGTGCCTTTCATCAATGTTTCAGATGCAAGCGCCGAAGCCAAGGCTGCGGCCAATGAACCCAAGGTAGTGCGTATCGCCACGGTCGCCTACAACGTCAATGGCAAGAACCGTTTTCTGGGCAGCACCGAGCTGGTGACCGAGACCGGGCTGGATGCAGAGCTGGCCAAACGCGGCGTCAAGGTCGAGTGGGTGCCGGCAGCCCACGCCATGGTCGGCCCTATCGTCAACGAAGCGTTTGCCAACAAAACCATAGACTTTGCTGCCTATGGTGATCTGCCGCCCATCATACTCAATGGTTCCAAACCCCGCGTGCAACTGGTCGCACCCTGGGGCCGCAGCGGTAACTCATATTTAGTGGTGCCGGCCAACTCAACAGCCAAGACCATTGCCGACCTCAAAGGCAAGCGCGTCGCGCTGCACAGAGGCCGCCCCTGGGAGATCGCATTTGCCAACCTGGTGCAGAAAAACGGTTTCAAGCTGACCGATTTCAAGATCGTCAACGTCAATCCGCAGGTCGGTTCTGCCGCACTGGCGAGTGGCTCTGTCGATGCTTTCTACTCGCTGAGTGATGCCTATAACCTGGTGGATAAAGGGGTAGGCAAGATCATCTGGTCGACCAAGACCGCACCGCCGGACTGGAAACTGATGGGCGGCTTGTGGGCGCGTAACGAGTTCGTACAGCAGTACCCGGAACTGACGCAGGCGATCGTCACTTCATTTATCAGAGCCAACCACTGGGCCGCGCAGGAAGCGCACAAGGAAACCTACCTGAAAAACTATGCCAGTCTGGTGCAGCCAGAGAGCGTGGTCAGGCGTGATTATGAAGATGACGTGGTCAGCTGGCGTGACCGCTGGTCGCCGCTGTATGACCAGGCACTGGTAGATCATTATAAACGTGCTGCCTCTTATGCACGCGAGTCAGGCCTGATCCGCAAGGATATCGATATCAGCCAGTTGCTGAATTCCACTTTTGTCGATAAAGCGCTGAAAGAGCTCGATCTGGAAACTTTCTGGGCGCCATCCCAGATCGCTGCAAAACAATAACATTTTATTGCCTGCGGGCAATCACTCCCTAGACAGATGGTTTCCCGCCATCTGTTTTTTTATGTCTGTTGCTGTGACAGCAACAGTTCACATTCAGATGATTCATAGTCAACATCACTGGCGGCCATATTCTGCCTGATTATTTTTAAGTGACTGTTTATAAACATAAAAATAATAATTTTAAACTTGGCACAGGGTTTGCCTATAGATACCTAGTTATTTTGTACAGGAATAAACATGGGTAGGACCAAAGCCGCTTTAAATTACATAGACCAAGAGAGTGTCAACGATCTTGATCCCGCCTCAGCTCCAGCTGCGCAACCAAGTGGTTCATCAGGTAGCTCCAATCGTTTGTCCCTGGCAAGTGAGGCCGCAGTACTGGCAGTGCAAGGTGTTTCCAAGACTTTCCAGCTCAACGGCAAGTCACTCCAGGTGTTGTCGGATTTCTCCCTGCAGGTCGCCAAAGGCGAGTTCATCTCCATCGTCGGCAGCAGCGGTTGCGGCAAGTCGACTTTGTTGCGCCTGATCGCCGGGTTGGATACCAGCTATGACGGCAGCATCGTCTGGCTGGGTGACCATGTCACCGCGACTTCGCTGGACCGTGGGCTGGTGTTCCAGGAACACCGATTGTTCCCGTGGTTGACGGTGCAGCAGAACGTGGCGCTGGCGCTGGAGTCATCCGGCCTCAGCCAGGCAGAGATCAAGGCGCGTGTGGCGCACCAGTTAGAGCTGGTCGGGTTGAGCGGCTTTGCCGATGCCTACCCGCACCAGATCTCGGGTGGCATGTCGCAGCGCGTGGCGATCGCCCGCGCACTGGTATTGAAACCCAGGCTGTTGCTGCTGGATGAGCCGTTCGGCGCACTGGATGCATTGACCAGGCTGAAGATGCAGCAAGAGCTGCAACGCCTTTGGGAATCTGAAGACACCACTTCTATCCTGGTGACCCATGACGTGGAAGAGGCTGTGTTTCTGGGTGACCGGGTAGTGGTGATGGAAGCCAACCCAGGCCGTATCAAACGTATCGTCGAAGTCGACTTGCCCAGACCCCGGCATAGGGCTTCGGCGAAATTTCAGCAGATCAAGGACGATGTGCTGAGTGATTTCATCGAGATTAGTTAGAGTTATTAGGAGTTTGTATGTCAACAACGGCACTGAAATCGCCTGCCGAGCATTCCACGATCTGGGATACCCTGACTGATAAAGGTCGCAGCAGAAAACAACTGATCGCAACAGGAGAGGATTTTAAGAAGTTATCCGAACGACTGGTGACTGGCCTCAACGCGGTGGAGCATGTGATCCCGCGTAAAAAGCTGGCCACGTTGATCGTGGCGGTCGTGGCGGTGCATGTGTTGGCTATCGCCGGCTTTTTGAGCGCACTCAACGAGCCTAGTATCGTCAAGCCAAAAAAGAAAGAAGTCATTGTTGAGTTTGTGAAACCAGAGGTCATACCGCCGCCGGTGATAGAGCCGCCTAAACCGCCGCCACCGCCGGTCAAGCGGGTAGAGCCACCGCCGCAAGCGGCCAAGCCGCCGCCAGCATTGAGGACCGCCCCGGCTTCGCAGAATATCAGCGCCAATGACATCGTCATCCAGGAAAACACCGAGGCGCCAAAAACCACAGCCCCGGTAGTGGCCGCGCCGCCAGCACCAGAGCCACCGCCACCGGCCCCGGTAGTGAAAGAAGAGCCGCTGGTCGAGGCGAAAGGCGGCGTGGGGCATTTAAATAATCCTGCGCCAGAATACCCTGAATTTGCAGCAGACCAGGGTGCTGAAGGCGTAGTGATCTTAAGAGTAAAAGTGTTGCCGAATGGCAAACCTGGTGAAGTAAAAGTCAAGAAGTCCAGTGGGCACAGCTTGCTGGATGATGCTGCGGTTACTGCAGCGAAACGCTGGGCGTTCACCCCGGCAAAACGTGGGAATACGCCGGTTGAAGGTTGGGCGATATTCCCGGTTGAATTCAAGCTGCAGTGATTTTTTAATTTGAAAGAGAAGGAAATACCATGTTTAGTTTAGAGACTTATCAAAGCGCATCTCCAGTGGTGCTTGGCGTACTGATCACTTTGCTGATCGCATCCGGCGTCACCTGGACCATTATTCTGGCCAAATCATTTCAGGTCTGGCTGATCCGCAAACAGAACGTTAAATTCCGGGCTGCCTTCTGGGGCGCCAAAAGCCTGCAGGAAGCCGCCACCCTGGAAGGCCACAACGGCCCGGCATACCGCGTGGCACAAGTGGGCTTTGAGACCCTGAAAGACCTGGATGTGGAATCTGCCGATGACTTGCGTCATAGCGGTGACCGCCAGGAAGTGCTGGAGCGCGCATTGCGCCAGCAGATCCAGAAAGAGCGTGTGTTGCGTGAAGCCGGCCTGGTGGTGTTAGCCAGTATCGGTAGTACCGCACCGTTCGTCGGCCTGCTGGGTACGGTATGGGGCATCATGCACGCACTGACAGACATCAGCAAACTGGGTACTGCCAGCCTGGAAGTGGTGGCCGGCCCTATCGGTGAAGCGCTGGTAGCGACTGCCATCGGTATCGCCGTGGCTGTGCCTGCAGTGCTGGCTTATAACTTCTTCCTGCGCCGCCTGAAAACCAGCAGCAACAACCTGGATGATTTTGCCGAAGACCTGATCAAGGTTTCACGCCGGGTGACTTTCAAAAAGGCCGCAGATGCAAGCAAGCCTGGTGAGTTCGTTTCTTCCGCATCCGCTTCTGCTTCTGTGGTGCGTAACCTCAAAGGAGCGACTGCATAATGGCTATTTCTACAAATGCGGATGATGACGTACTGAGCGAGATCAACGTCACTCCACTGGTCGACGTCATGCTGGTATTGCTGGTGGCGTTTATTGTGACGGCGCCATTGATGACCAACTCTATCCAGGTCAATCTGCCCAAGACCTCAGCCACCAAGGCCACCGAGCAGAAAAAGCCGGTGACCGTGTCTGTGGATGCTGCAGGCAAGCTGTTCATAGACAAGCAGGAATATCCGCTGGAAACCATAGAGCCTGAACTCAAGCGTATCCACGACAGTAACCCTGATGTGACCCTGCACCTGAGCTCGGACGAAGCGGTCAACTACGGCAAGGTCGCCAAGGTCATGGCGGCGATAGAACGCGCAGGCATCTCACGCGTGGCTGTGATTACCCAGGCCGAGTGATTTAACGCAATAGCAATTGATAGGACTTGAGGTTTTAGTGTCATGAAGCGCAACTGGAAGCATGTATTACCTTTTTTGATCTCGCCGCTGCTGGTGCTTGGCACCTGGTGGTGGGTATCAAACGCGGGCTACTATTCTGACGATATCCTGGTCACGCCACAGCAGGTGTTTGCCACGCTGGGTGAGCTGAGTGATAACGGCGAGTTGCTGCTGCATCTGCGCGCCAGCTTTAACCGCTTGCTGATCGGGTTCAGCCTGGGCGCAGTGGTAGGTGTGCTGTTCGGCATCTGGATGGCGATCTCGCCGCGTGTGGAAGCCTATGCCTTGCCGCTGTTTCAGGGCCTGCGCCAGGTGCCTACCATTGCACTGATCCCTATCCTGATCCTGCTGCTGGGCGTGGATGAGATATTCAAGGTCATCATCGTGTTCAAGGCGGCATCGTTAACCGTGGCCCTGGCCGCGTATGAGGCGACCAAAGGGGTGTCGAAAAGTTATTTTGAGGTGGCCAGTATTTACCAGCTGCCGAAAACGACTTTGTACCGCAAACTGATCATTCCCGCCATCACGCCGCCGGTATTCACCGGCCTGAGGATCGCCTTCTCGCGCTCGTGGACCATACTGGTCGCTGCTGAATTGCTGGCTGCCGACAGTGGCATAGGCCAGATGATGCAACTGGGCCGCGAGATGTTCCGGCTGGATGTGGTCATGGTCGGTGTGGTGATCACCGGCTTGGTCGGTTTCAGCATAGACAAGTTATTCAAATGGGGCGAATTACGCCTGATCCCCTGGCACCAGAATCTGAGAGCGTAAGTGAACAACATGAATCTTTTATCGACAAAATGGATCCCTGACTGGCGCGGCTGGCTTTTGCCGCTGCTGATAGTGCTGGCCTGGGACTGGATGTCACGGCTGGATGCCAACCATGCTTACGCCTTTGCCTCGCTGAGCCAGATCACGGCCGGCGTCAGCGAGCTATGGCAAAGTGGCGAGCTGATGGCTAACGTTTATGCCAGCGTAGGGCGCGCTCTGACTGGTTTGCTGATAGGCGCCAGTGCCGGTTTTATCATCGGCTCACTGGTGGCGGTGTCGCGCATCGCCAATATCCTGATCACGCCGGTGTACCACGCTATCCGCCAGGTGCCGCTGCTCGGGCTGGTGCCGTTATTCTCGCTGTGGTACGGCAATGGCGATACTTCTAAACTGATCGTCGTCAGCCTGTCGGCTTTTTACCCGGTGGTGTTATCCACGTTTGAAGGCATGTTGCAGGTCGATGGCCGTTACAGGGAAGTCGGCCAGGTCTACAAACTGAGCCCATGGCAGGTGTACAGCAAGATCATATTGCCGGCCTCATTGCCGCAGATTTTCACTGGCTTCTCCCTGGCGCTGGCTTTTGCCTGGTTATCCACCATAGGCAGTGAGCTGTTGTTCGCCGCCGGTGCCGGCCTGGGCAACCTGATGATGAATGCACAGGAAGCTTCGCGCATGGATATCCTCATCATTGTCACCTTTGTCATCGGCATACTCGGCTATCTGATGTCGCTGTTGATCAAAGTGGCAGGTGACCGCCTGTTCAACTGGCGTAACACCCGTTGATGCTGTGCCGGCCAGCCAGCGGCACACAATAACAATAACTACGCTACACACAATAACTCATGTCTGACGCTAGCACACATACACAGCCGGATGCGCTCTGGTATACCCGTTGCGCGGTGCCCACGCCTTTGAGCCTGGCGATACAGAGCGGCTGGATACAGAGCGAATTTGCGCCGGATGGCATCGCTATCCAGTCATTACGTGAATCTGCCAGCCCGGCCGATCTGCAGTCGCATTTTGATCACCACCTGCCGCATTCATTCCGCCAGGGCGGCAGTGTGCCGGCCATCTGGGCCAGAGCCAACGGGCAGCAGACACGTGTCATCGGCCTGACCTGGACCGATGAATACCAGTCCATTATCAGCCTGCCGGCTTCCAGGCTGCGTAGTATTAGTGATTTAAAAGGTTGCCGCATAGGCATCCCCAAACATGATGTCAGCATAGACCATCACCGCGCTTCAGCCCTGCGTGCATTCGTGGTGGCGCTGGATACTGTAGGCCTGAGCCTGAAGGACGTTGAGCTGGTCGATCTGCCCGATACGCCTGTAGAGGCCAATCCGGCGACTGGCGGGCCGGACTGGGGGCAGGGCAGGCATAGCTATGTCAATGAGCTGTATGCCCTGGTGAAACACCAGGTCGATGCCATCTATGTCAAAGATGTACGCGGTGCCGAAGTCACGCATCTGCTGGGCGCACAGGTGTTGTTTAACCTGGGTTTTCACCCGGACAGCTTTGTCAGGATCAGCAATTGCACACCCAGGCCGCTCACCGTCAATGCCAAGACCATAGAACACTATCCGCACATCGTCAGCCGCTTTTTGCGGCGCGTGGTCAACGCCGGCGACTGGGCCAAAAAACACCCGCAGGAGACCTTGCAGCTGATCGCCAGGGAGACCGGCTGGGCAGAACCCTGGGTACAGCGCGTGTATGGCCCAGACGTACACCAGCAGTTGCGGCTGGAACTGTCGCCACACGCCATCAAAGGCCTGCAAGTGTTCAAGGATTTTCTGTTTGAGTATGGTTTTCTCAAGCAGGATTTCAACATCATGGACTGGGTAGATCATGCGCCGCTGGATACGCTCAAAGCGCCTGTACTCAGTCTCCACCGCTAGTTTTTCCCAGAATTGATCCGTTTTGAGCCTACGCCATTACCCGCTTATTCGTTGTTTGTTGCTGTATCGCAGGACCCCTATCAGGTTCTGGATGTGTACCGGGCTGTTTGCGGCAGCCAATTTCATGCTCGCCCTGCAACAGGGCCTGATCGCAAAGGCGATCGATGATGTGCAGCATGGCAGAGCCATCTACCAGGAGGCCGGCGGCACGCTGAACAGTGAAGCCGCCTGGCACTGGCTGCTGATCATTGTGGCCGTGGCCCTGGGCCGGGCCCTGATCCTGTATTTTGTCGGCTGGCTGTCACTCATCATCCAGCAGAACCTGATCGGCCATATCCGCGAGCGCATCCTGATCCAGGTGCAGCGCCTGGACCAGAGCTATCACTGGGCGCATGGCGCCGGTGAGTTGGTGACGCGTACCACACGAGATTCCGACAAGCTGCGCGATGCCCTGATCAGCTTCTGGCGCCAGGTGGTAGATACCGGGCTGGTCATCGCTGCCGCCATGGGTTTCCTGTTCTGGTATGACTTCTGGCTGGGCCTGGTGCCCTTGCTGTTATGTCTGGTCGGTTTCGGTATCCTGCTGTTGCAGACCGAACACCTGGTCAAACTGGATAGGGCGGTCGGTGAAGCTTACGATGCCGTGAACCAGGACCTGACCGAAGGGGTGAATGGCGTGCGCGTGATCAAGGCATTTGCGCTAGAGGCCAGCCGTATCAACAAATTCGAGCAACATGTGCAAAGCTTTATGTCGCATGCGTTTGCCGCATTGACGTTCTATACCTCGCGTATCCCTTTGCCGCAATTCGTCGTCGCGCTGGGGCAGGTGTGGGTGCTGGGTTTCGGCAGCCAGCTGGTCTATGCCGGGGTACTCAACCTGGGGCAGCTGATCGCGGCGCTGTTAATGGTCAATACCCTGGTGTTCAGGGTGGAAGGCGTAGGCCGCGTCATGCAGATATTTGCCGATGCGCGCTCCTCCGCCGCCAGGATATGGGATCTGCTGGATGCCGAGCCCGAGATCAGGAGCGGCAGCATCGCCTTGCCGGATGGCCCTTTATCCTTGCGCTTCGAGCAAGTGGCGGTGCACCCGCCTGAAGGCGGTAACCCCATACTAGCTAGCTGCAGCTTTGAGGTCAGTGCCGGCGAGATCGTGGCACTGGTAGGCACCACCGGCTCAGGTAAAAGTACCCTGGCCGGGCTGGTACCGCGCCTGGCCGATGTCACCCGCGGCGCAGTAGAGATCGCAGGCGAGGACGGCCAGTGGATCAATGTCAAAGATCTGGACCTGGCCGATCTGCGCAGGCAGGTGCATACCGTGCCGCAGGAGGCTTTCCTGTTCTCGGACACACTGGCGGCCAATATGCGCCTGTCAGCGCCAGCCGCCACCGAAGATGAGCTGGAATGGGCGTTGCAGATGGCCAGTGCTTCAGAGCTGTTGCTCAGTTTGAGTGACGGCCTGGAAACCAGGATAGGTGACCGCGGGGTGACGCTCTCGGGCGGGCAGCGGCAACGTGTCTGCCTGGCGCGGGCTTTGCTGGGGCAACCACGCATACTGGTGCTGGATGACGCCACCAGCGCGCTGGATGCGGTGACCGAACGCAATGTACTGAACAATATCCGTGCCCTGAAGCAGCAGGATAAGGCCACCACCGTGTTGGTGATCGCCAGCAAACTGTCGACCATATTGCTGGCAGATAAAGTGCTTTTCCTGTCCGAAGGCAATATCGTCGCCGCTGGCAAGCACACGGCACTGGTCAGTAGCAACACACGCTATCGAGAATTAATGGGGTTGGATGATGGCCGCTGAACGTAATACCAATCTGAAAGTACTGTCGGATATAGAGCTGGAAGAAAAATTCGCCAACCAGCAGCTCAACCGCAATATGTTCTGGCGCTTGTTACCGCTACTCAAGCCGGTCAAGCACTATATCCTGACCGCGGTGGTGATGGAGATCATTCTGGTCGGCTTCGTTTTTCTGCGGCCGTATTTTATCCAGCAGGCCATAGATCATGGCTTGATCTACCAGACTGAGAGCGTCATTGCGACCAGCCAGAAACTGGTGACAGGCATAGACTGGCAGGTGATAGGCTGGGCGCTGGCCGGTCTGGCCGGCATGTGGGCAGCACGTTTTGTGTTTGCCGGCTTGTCGCAATACTTTTCCGGCACTGCCGCCATCCGTATCCTCAACCAGCTGCGCGTCGATCTTTTCACCCATGTGCAGCAACTCAGCGTGGCCTATTTTGACCGCACCAAGTCCGGCCGCATCGTTTCACGCATAGACCGCGATATAGACGCGCTGGAACCGTTGCTGATCCAGGGGCCACCTGAAATATTCTCTGCCTTGCTCAGGTTTGTGATGGCCGCATCCATACTGCTGTGGGTATCGCCGACGCTGTTCTACCATCTGGTGCTGGTGATCCCGCTGCTTATCCTGTCCAGCTTGCTGTTCCGGCGGCTTTCCGGCCACCATTTTGCCCGCGTGGCAGAAAACCGCGCCCGCTTCACCGCCCATCTGGTCGAAACGGTGGCCGGGGTGCGCATCATCAAGCAGACAGTGCAGGAAGACAGCAACCTCAAGCGTTACCGTGGCCTGGTCGATGCGTTTATCCACTCACTGGTACAAAGCAATATCGCCTCCGGTTGGTTCAGCCATTTTACTGGCGTGCTCACCATACTCGGGCTGATGCTGCTACTGGTGGCTGGCGGGCAAGAAGTCACCCTGGGCCACCTGACGCTGGGCCAATTCGCGGCCAGCCTGTTTTATGTGTATATGTTTTTAGGCCCGCTGCAGGAGCTGGGCGACCTGGTCGAACGCTACACCAATGGCGTCGCCTCGGCGCAACGCATCTTCCTGCTGCTCGATACCAAAGCCGAAGTAGTAGATGACGCCAATGCCAGCAGCCTGCCCAGCATCAAAGGCGAGGTGGAATTCAGCAATGTGTTGTTCTCCTACCTGCCTGACCATTCCAAGCCGGTGATCAAACACCTGAACCTGAAAGTGCCTGCCGGGCAGGTGTTGGCGATCGTCGGCCCGACCGGCCATGGTAAAAGCACGCTGATACAGCTATTGACGCGCTTTTATGATGTGCAGCAAGGCCAAGTGCTGATCGATGGCGTAGACATCAGGCATCTGACCCAGCGCAACCTGCGCCAGCATGTGGGAGTGGTGTTGCAGGATAACGTATTGTTCAGTGGCACTATCATAGACAACCTCAGGCTGGCCAAACCGCATGCGCAACAGGCCGAGTTTGAACAGGCGGCCGCCGAGCTGGGCATAGATGATCTGATCAGCCGCCTGCCGCATGGCTACCACACTGAGGTCGGTGCCATGGGCTCGCACCTCAGCCATGGCCAGCGCCAGCTGGTCTGCCTGCTGCGCGCCTATCTTGCCAACCCGACCATACTCATCCTCGATGAAGCGACTTCGGCGGTGGATATTCAGACCGAAAGGCGTATCCAGCATGCGCTCAGACGCTTATGCGAAGGCCGTACTGCCATCATTATTGCCCACCGTCTGGCGACCATACGCGACGCCGACCTGATCGCCGTCATACACCACGGCGAGCTTGCCGAGCTGGGCCCGCATAGTCAACTGATACACAACAATGGCAAATATGCCGACCTGTACCATGCTTATGAAGCCGGGGAGCAGCTTTAACACACAGCCTGCAGCCCCCTTGAATTACTGAAATGATGCGTAGACCGTCATATGGAGTTTGAGATGAAAAAAATAATAATCGTCACTTTCTTGCTTATAGGGGCAGGGCTGGTTCAGGCGGCAGATGCAGTGAGAGATGTCTGGCTCAGCGACGAGAAAGGCTGCAAGTTCTATTCGCGCTTTAAAAAGCAACTGGATAGCATAGAGTGGGCTGGCGCTTGCAAGGATGGCTATCTGGATGGGGCAGGGGTGGTCAAGGTGTTTGAGAACGGCATCCACAAAAGCACTTACAGCGGCCAGTTCGAGCAAGGCAAGCTGATGGGCAAGGGGGTGGTCGAACATTTTAACAGCCACACGCATGACGTACGCCTGGAAGCGGTTTTTTTCAATAACCTGCCGCATGGCCCGGGTATACAGAGTGATGCCGACGGTCGCCGCTTTGAAGGCAATTTTGATAAGGGATGCCCGCAGGCGGGCGTCACCAGCTGGCCTAACGGGGTACGTTACGAAGGCGAGTACAAGAATTGCCATCTGCCAGCTGAGGTGGCAAGCTTAGCCTCGGTGACACTGGACAGCAAGATCAGTTATTACCCTGCAAGCTTGCTCCGCTATGGCAGCCAGGGCGTTGTGGTAGTGGCTATGGATGTGACGGAGAACAACCAGTTAAAAAACCTTTATGTGACGCAATCGAATCATCCCCTGTTCGAACAGGCGACTATCCGCAGCCTGAGGCAGGCAACGGTAAAAGCCGCATTGGTCAAGGGTCAGCCTGTGCAGACGCCATTCGTGCATCCTGCCTCATTCATAGTCAACAATGCGGGCGAAGCACTGCCCTCGCGTAACCCTTACCCTGCAAAAGCCAGCCCGCAAGAACCGGAGCTGCTGCAATACGATACTCCGCCAGCAGACAAGCTGGTCGCGCCGCTGGTGTATCCGCTTGAGCTACTCAAGCAGCATGTGCGAGGCACGGCGACCGTGTCTGTCGTGATAGACCCTGCAGGCGCACCGCAACAACTGCAGATCGTTGAAAGTTCAGAGCCGGCCTTTGGCCAGGCGCTCAAAGCCATGCTGGCATCATCCACTTTTTTTCCGGCGCGCAAAAATAAACAGTTCTCCTGGTCGGCTTTCAATATCAAAAGGATATTCACCCAGCACGGCACGCACGACATCGCCATCAATGAGCACGGTCTGCGCATACTAGACGAGTTGAGAGGGTCGCAGCCTGATATTGCGCCGGTCACCAGCCTGGATCATGCGCCAAAACCTTTTTACACCCCGCCGCCGGTATACCCGGCCGAGCTGGCAGATAAGGGCGTGAAGGGCACGGTGCTGGTCGAGTTTTATATCGATAAAGAGGGCACTGTGCAGTTTCCGCACGCGCTCAAAAGCGACAATGAAGAACTGACCTGGCTGGCGCTCACGGCAGTCGCCCGCTGGCAGTTCTATCCGCCGTTGGTCAAGGGCGCAGCGGTAGATACAGTGGTGACGGTACCCGTGGCATTCAATCTGAACAATTAAGCTTTTGCCTGGCAGTCGCAGCAGCAGGTATCGATGCTGATTAGTAACATTCAACTGTTGCAAGCCCATCAGCGCTTTGCTCAATAGCAAACAGCGCTGCATGCGCCCGCAGCCTGAATAGACTGTAATTCATTGATTCTTATAGGGTATTTAAATTTCTTTGCATTTGGCATATTTCCTGCAGATAGCCATACTGATTTGTTAAGTAGCTGCACTATTTCACCATTGACTGGTGCATCAGTGATTGTGGCAAAGCGTGTGCACAACGGTGCTGGCAAGGTCGTGCAGTCAGGCCCTGATCGCCCGCAGCGGGTTAACAAACAAGCAGTAACCGATCGCTGTTGATAGCAGTTTCATAGCGGTTGGTCAGAACAGTCAAATCTTAATTAATCAAAGGAATGTATTATGAGTAATCAACAACAGCTTCCTGACAATACACTCTGGTTCACCCGTTGCGCGGGGAATGGCCAGGGTGGTGTACCTACGGCTTCCGGCATTGCTTTCAATCTTGGCTGGTTGCAGGATGAATTCACCAAAGACAACGTGAGACTGCGCGCTTTGCAGGATGACGACAGCGCCGATTTCAGGCATCACCATTACGATCACGGTTTGCAGACCCTGATCCGCGAAGGCGGCAACCTGTTCTCTATCCCGGCCAAAGCCCAGGGCGCAGACACCGTGCTGATCGGTCTGACCTGGATAGAAGAATCACAATCCATCATCGTGCGCCCGGATTCCAACATCCGCAAGCCGGAAGACCTGAAAGGCAAACGCCTGGCATTGCCTGGCTACAACCCCAAAGACATCACTGAAAACAAGCGTGGCCGTACCATCACGCGCCACAGCAGCCTGCATGGCTACAAAGGCGCACTGGCTTCAGTCGGCCTGACACTGGATGACGTGCAGCTGGTTGAAGTCGGCCAGAACGAGGTCAGCGCCAACGGTCATCGCTACGGTGGCTGGCAAGCCAGCTTTAATGCCTTGCTGTCAGGCAAGGTAGATGCCATTTATGTCAAAGGCGCGGCTGCACAGGATGGCGCGCGTGACCAGGGCCTGGTGGTCGGCATAGACCTGGACACCTTGCCGGAAAAGCGTTTCCGCGTGAACAACGGTACACCACGCCCGGTGACTGTGCATAGGTACCTGCTGGAAAATCATTACGATGTGGTGGTGCGTTTTCTGACCCAGACATTGCGTGCGGCAGAATGGGCTAAAACCAACCTTGCCGGTGTGCACGAGATCCTGCAAAACGAAACAGGCGGCACGGCTGAAGGCGTGGCTGCGGCTTATCGCAATGGCTTTCACCTGTCGTTGGCACCAGACCTGTCCGCTGAGCGCCTGGAACTGTTCCGCCAGCAGAAAGACTTTTTGCTGAGCTACGGTATCCTCGATAAAGATTTTGATTTTGATGCCTGGGTAGACCACAGACCGATTCAGGATGCGCAAAAAGCCTTGCAAACCCTGCTTGCCAATGAGCAGGGCGGCAAGCTGGCAGCGTAATTAACCTGTGGAGCCAGTGCACCAGCACGCTCCACAACCATTTTTATCTGGAGTAAGCATGGCTTTTACTATTGATGCTGTCGCACAACAGGTGCGCAACTTTCTGCTCGAAGATCAGGGCCCGGCAGGTCTCGAGCGTGTGCGAGTCTATCTGCAGGACGTGGTCTCCGACCAGGCATTCGCAAACCAGTACCTGGACGATGCACAACCGCAACGCCGGGTGTTGTACGAAGATACTGATCTTGGCTTTGCCATTCTCGGTCATGTATTCAAGGAAGCCAGAAAAGCACCGCCGCATGACCATGGCATTTCCTGGGCCATTTATGGTCAGGTTGCAGGCGTCACCACCATGGATGGCTGGGATGTGATAGACCCGGGCGAGCCAGGTAAACCAGGCACGGTCAGGTTGCGTGATTCCATTGAGCTGACAGCAGGGAACGTACGCGTCTATAACGAGAACGAGATCCACTCTCCCAGACGTGACGGCCCGGCCAAACTGATCAGGATCGAAGGCAACCCCAAGCAGAATCCACCAGGACGCGTCTGGCAGCCTGTACAATAAAATCGCAGGCAAACCCCTTCAATTGCATAAAAGGAAATAACCATGTCAGAACACATTTATAAAGTGGTTGAGCTGGTCGGCTCCTCTACCGTGAGCAGTGATGACGCGATCAAAAATGCCATCGAACGTGCAGCCAAGACGCTGAATCACCTCAACTGGTTTGAAGTGGTAGAGACCCGCGGGCATATTGCGGACGGGAAGTTAGCGCATTTTCAGGTCACCCTTAAAGTAGGCTTCAGAATCGAAGATTAAAACAATAATATCCAGTGTAGTGCTTGAACGGCCCGGGCCTGTACCCCGGGCCGTTTTTTTATATAAATGTTGATCATATTCAATTGTTTATGAGTAACTCTTAAAGCTAAAACATACGGGATAATGCTGATTTTCTGCGACTACTCCTCACCGGCATGCAATGTAGGCGGTAATCCAAGCCAGTCATTTTCCTGGCTGGCTTACTTTTAAGCACACATCGCTAAAATTTCACCTAGCCTGCATTCCCGCCTGCGCGGGAATAACGACGATGATAAAAATACTTTATGTTTCACCGTCATAACGGCGTAGGGCAGAGGCATGGTTTCGCAGAGTGTGCTCTGATTCAATTACAGACTTATGGATTGCTAAGCGCATTGATCATAGCTTTGTCGGCTCGATTTGGTGCAACAGAGCATTCATAGGCTATCCCTATCGCCAAAATGACTTTTTCTGAATTTTTTGTATTAGCTTCAGTGGCAGTTTTTTTATAGCGTTCAATAGCAGAACTACCAGCATCAGCCACCGCGATAACCTTACTTAAATTGAAGGAAGAGGAGAAGCTTTCTTCAAAAGATGTTTGCATACCATTAGCTGCCCCAGAAAAACCTGCATAAGCCGTTTGAGCACTACCGGTTGATATGGGGGCCATAATGGCACCAGAAATGGTGCCTAATAAACCTATTCCGAATTTCGCATTTTTGGCCATGCTACCGCCATTATCGTAGTAATCATGAACCTCTTTACAAAATTCTACTGCCTTGATATAGGCATTCAATGCATCAATGTCTTTGCAAGCTGATGTGCTATCAGGTGTAGGGCAAGGGTGTGAAGGTTTGTCTTTCCATGGCCATGTTGGTGATTTAGCGCTCGTAATGCTTTGCAATGTTGAACAACTAGTTAAAAAAAAACTTAATGAGATTAAGGTCAGCATTCTTTTAGTCATCATAGTTCCCCTTAATAATTACGATGTAAGATTTCGTGCTTTTCTATTTATACGGATATCTAATACTGGCTGATTTAATTTTATTAAAGAAATTTAACTATAATCCACTGTTAACATAAGTTAAACCCGTAATTATTTTTCTAGCAGAAGTGATGAAAATTTGATTTTTATGTAGTTTAATTGCCGAATCTAGGCAATTAATCGCGTAGCTGGTCACCGCCTGTTAAGTTACTTGTCTACCGAGGTTCTTGAAATCAGAGACACATGAGGGTGCTTGATTGAACTGGGCTTTCCAGTCACTGGTTTTTGCCTGAATAGCAATCAAAGGCCCACGACTATTTGAATCAAATAATCGTTGTGACAAATCACCGGAAGCCCGGTATCCAGGCAAGTCACAATCCAGGCTTGCCTATTTTTATCTACACATCGCTAAAATTGAACCTCGCCTGGATTCCCGCCTGCGCGGGAATGACGGCAACGGGAGGAACTACTTTATGGTGAATCGTCATAAGGGGAGCTAAAGGTATGCGCTGTAAACCCCGAGGCAACTTTTTGCCAGTATGGTGTCATTTTCTGATAGAAAGCAGGTCTTTACTGTAAAACGCATTGGCTTTGAACAAAGGTTACGTTTTGCGGTTTTGCAACGCAAGCCGGCAGATGCGGTCACATAGCTCGGCAAAAGAGATTCCAGACACCTGCGCCGATTGCGGCATCAGGCTGGTAGCGGTCATACCTGGCAAGGTGTTGGTTTCCAGGCACCATAGTTTGCCGTTCTCATCCAGCCTGAAATCCGAGCGGCTATAGCCAGCTAGCTTTAATGTCTTGTGCGCCAGTGCTGCCAGGCGCTGCGCCTCGGCATAAATATCTGCCGGTAATTCAGCCGGGAAGATCTCGCGCACTTTGCCGGCCTGATATTTGGATTCATAGTCAAAGATCAATGCCTGATCGAGCACGATCTCGCCTACGCCCAGCGGTTCGCCGTCCAGTACGCCTACACTTAATTCCCTGCCGGCAATGTACTGCTCCAGCATGACTTCGTCGCCGAACTGGCTGGCCAGGGTGATGGCCGCATTCAGCGTGGTCAGGTCATGGATGATGGACAGGCCGACCGTAGAGCCCTGAGCGTTAGGTTTGATCACCAGCGGCAAACCCAGAGCCTGCAGTTCTTTTTCTGTGTAGTCCGCGGCCATGCGCCAGGCCGGCGTGCGGATATTGGCCATTGTATACAGCCGTTTGGAAATATCCTTATCCATAGCCACGGCGCTCGCTAACGCGCCGCTGCCGGTATAAGGCATATCCGCCATAGACAGCATGGCCTGTATGCTGCCATTCTCGCCGCTACCACCATGCAAGGCGAGAAAATACACATCAACATCGTTCACTTGCTGGGCAGGCAGGATATGCGTCTGGCTGATCAGTGCCAGCGTATCGTTATCCGGCGGCAGTGCCGCGACCTTGCCTGTCAGCAATAAGGATTCTTGTACGCTGCTGAGTACGCCAGTGGCGGTATCGATGGCGATCACTTGATGGCCGATCTCGCGCAGTGCGCGGATGACCTGGGCCGCGCTGGCGATAGAGACATCACGCTCTTCGCTGACACCGCCAAACAAAACAACGATTCTTAAATTGGGCTTCATGGGGTGTATGGTGTCAGCAAGGCAGGCTGGCTGCTCAGTCTGGTACTGGGTCTTTGAATTTTTTCAGAATAATGCTGCCGGCCACTGTCCACACCAGTTCCGGCTCATGGTTGAATTCGCAGTCGTGGTTATTCACTGTTCTGTAGTAATAAGCTTTGACGGTATTGCTGTCCACCTTGGTCAGGTTCAGGTTCCAGGTTTCTACCCATGCACAATCGGCATCTGTGCCTGACACCGTGTGGTACATGACGGCATTGGTCTCATATGAAGCAACCGTGAATGTCACATTTCTGATCCCCCAGAATCTCTGCCAATGATCTGTTTTCCACTCGGAGATGATGCCCTTGGCACCGTTGATATCTATCCTGAGTTTTTTCTTGACCATAGGGGTAGTGCTTGGGCTGAGATTGGCACCGCTGATACGCTCGGGTTCGCCCACCCATGCACCGTCAAACTCTGGCGAACTTAAATCAGGTGTGGCCTGCGCTGCTGCATGAAACAGCGTGAACAGTATGGTCAGAAGATAGGTTGTTATTTTCATCGCTAATCTTTAATTCTTGCTTAAAGTCTTGATAAAGTCAGCCGAGAATTCTGCTGTTAAATGGCTGGTCGCATCGCCAGCCAGGCCATGGTCACCAGTCACTATCGCTGCTCTGGCCGTGCCGCCTGCCTTTGCCAGAAAGCCATATAGCGTTTTGATGTTGCAAGCTGAGTCAGCGTCGCCTGCGATCCACAGTGAGGGTCTGCGTTCGCTGGCAAGGTCAGGGTAGAGCTGGTCGGCGGTGTAGCCTTCTTTGCTGCACACCGGGGTGAGCTGCAAGATGCCTTTTAAAGTCGGGTCGTTGCGCAGTATCTGCCAGGCGATGACAGTGCCGCGTGATTTGCCGCCGACGATAATGGCTTTGGGGTCTACGTGTTTATCGGCTTTCGCGAGTGCGACTACTGTAGAAAAATCTTCAAGCTCTGGACTGCGATCAGTGTCGGACGGTTTGTTGTTCTTGTCTTTGACATAAAAGGCCCATTCAAACCGATAGACGGCGATATTATTTTTTAGCAGTTCGCGTTCGACGACGTCATTGATCTTCTGTTTCATGGTGCCTGTGCCTGGCCCCAGGATCACGGTGGTGAATGGTCCCGGACCTTCAGGGAAGTTGGCTACCACAGTGATAGGCGCGCCACGCGGCGTAGTCACCGTCACTGGGTCAGCTGCCTTTGCGGGCAGGCTGGCTAACATAAGGGCTGTGATCAAACAATGTATGGATAAGCGCATTGAAGTTATTCCGCTAGTAGATAAAAGGTCCGGGGCTCATGCGCCGGACCTTGCGTGTTATTTATTCGGTTGCGGTGTAAGACGCAAATAAGGCTTCACTGCCTTATAACCTTTGGGAAATTTGGTTTTTAGCACCTCGGGGTCGGTGATGGATGGCAGGATGACCACGTCCTGGCCGTCTTCCCAGTCGGCGGGTGTAGCCACACTGTGGTATTCGGTCAGTTGCAATGAGTCGATCACGCGCAACAGTTCATTGAAGTTGCGGCCTGTGCTGGCCGGGTAGGTGAGCGTGAGGCGGATCTTTTTGTTGGGGTCTATCACGAATACCGATCGTACCGTTGCCGTCGCGCTGGCATTCGGGTGTATCAGGTCGTAAAGCTCTGAGACTTTTCTATCCGCATCGGCAATGATGGGGAAGTTGACTTCGGTAGACTGGGTCTCGTTGATATCCTTGATCCAGCCATGGTGCGACTCTACCGGGTCGACGGACAGGGCGATGGCTTTCACATTGCGCTTTTTAAACTCACCCGCCAGCTTGGCAGTCGCGCCCAGCTCGGTGGTGCAAACCGGGGTGTAATCAGCCGGGTGCGAGAAGAATATGGCCCAGCTACCGCCCAGCCACTCGTGAAACGAGAGCGGGCCTATGCTGGAATCCTGTGTGAAATCAGGGGCGATATCACCTAATCTTAAACTCATGTTGAAGCTCCTTTTGAAGGTAGTCGTTATATGGATGACGCCAGCTATGTATGACAGTGGGCCTGATGCAATGCCAGGCCGCCTTTGTTCAACAGCAGCTCGACCTGGCTGAATCCGGCAGCCAGTAAGGCCGAGCGTTGTTCGGCCACCGACATATACAGCTCGGTGTTTTGCATGCCGCCGGCATCGCTATGGTGGTCACAGAGCAAATAGTGACCATCGCCTTGCAGCAGGCTTTTGACCTGCTGGTGCAGCGTAGTGGCGCGTGTCTTGTGGCGCAGCTCATGCACGGCTTGCATGGTGACCACCACATCAAATACACCCAAACCCTGCGACCAGTCGGCGCTGAGGAAGTCTCTTTCCAGAAAGTGGATATGCTCTTTGCCCAGGCTGATGCGCTGCCTTGCCAGCGCATGCATGGCGGCAGAAAAGTCCAGTGCGACGTATTGGCTTTTTGGCAAGGCCTGCAATAAATGCTGGGCCAGAAAACCTGGCCCTGAACCCAGTTCAAGGATGCGCACGGCGCCAGTCGGAAAGTGGTTGAGTATGCTGTCGGCAAAAGCCTGGAAAAATTCCGGCCGCCATGGGCGTTTGACCAGGGCTGATTGTGCCCAGTCTGCGGCAGTGGCAGGGTCTCTTAAATCGATAGGGCTGGGGATCTCAGGCTGCATGTTCATCTATCAGTTAAAAGTAAAAGTGGCAGGTGCCAAGGCGCACCTTGAGCAGCTGCCACATCAGTGCTAAAAATTAAGCAGCTTTTTTCTTCAGGCGTTGTACTTCTGCCAATGCTGAAGGGTCTATCCAGGCCTGTACATCAAAGTCTTCCTTGATGAAACCCCATTCCAGCAGGAAGTTCTTGTAACCTTCCAGTGCGGCAATAGATTCAGGGTTCAGGTCTGTGCCCTGGTGCAGGTGCACGTCGTGGCCATAGGCTTCACGTACCCATTGGTCAGTAGAGCCGGATTCCTTGGCGATGTAAGCCACGGTTTCCGCTTCGTGGTGGGCAGCCCAGTCAGATACTTCTACGATCTGGCTCAAAAAGCGCACCACCAGGTCAGGACGGTCACGCAGCAATGCGGCGTCGACCGTGATCGGGCGTGGCGCGCCATTGTTGGCTCTGACTTTAGGGTCCGGGTGCTGGCGCACATCGTAAACAATGGTCACGCCGTGTTCGTTGGCGCTTTCATAGCCACGTGCACCTTTAACGAAGATCGCATCGACCTCGCCGTTTTTCAGCGCGGCGTATTCAGCGGCATAAGCTGCGCGCTTGCCTGATTGCCAGCCTATGGTAGGCGGTTGTCTTTCAACGGCCACATCGACCAGTTCTACATCTTTAGGGCTCAGGCCGCCGACTTCCAGCGTCACGACGATGCCACGCAAAGCGCTGGCACGTTGGTGGTCTATGCTGATCACGTGTTTAGGCACGGCAATGCGTTTGCCTTTCAGGTCTGCCGGTTTGCTGATGCCAGAGTTTGGCAGGGTGACGATCAGTTGTGCTTCGTCTACCCAGTTCAAACCGATCACTTTAGTATCGGTGCCTCTGGATTTTGCCCAGATAGCCGGTACGTTACCGCCCTGACGGAAAGAGTGCGGCAAACGGTGGTCGTAGTGTGACTCCAGCAATTCCGGGTCTTGCGTTTCTTGCAAGGTGTTGATGGTGATGCCATCTTGTGCAAATTCCTGGCTGATCCAGCCTTCACGAGCGGCCAGTCCCAATGGGGTAGGCACCGGGCAGCGTGTGTACCAAATGCTATCAATCTTGTCTTGTGCAGACATATCATCTCTCCTGATGAGTAAATAAGTTTGGAACACCTGCTATTGCAGGAAGCATGCCAGTGTCATTAGTTGTTTATAATCAAACGCATACGATATTCACGTGTTGCCGGGCTAGCGTATTTTGTTTGCCCAGCAACATCCGTCTCAGGCTAACTGTTGTTCTGCCAGCATCAGGCAGCCACGCTGGCTTCAGAGGCTTCCTGATAGGCTTTATACAATCCTGAATAATGGCCGTGCAGGGCGATCAGTTCGCTATGCGAGCCTTTTTCAACGATCTGGCCGTCGCGTATCACAGCGATGGCATCGGCATCACGTATGGTAGACAGCCGGTGCGCGATGATGATGGCGGTGCGGCCTTCGCTCAGTCGCCGGAAAGCGTTCTGGATCTTTCTTTCCGTGTGCAGGTCGACCGCTGAAGTGGCTTCGTCCAGCACCAGGATGGCCGGGTCAGCCAGGTAGGCGCGGACTATGCACACCAGTTGCCGCTGGCCATGGCTGAGAAAAGCGCCCAGCGGGCCGACTTCGGTGTAATAGCCTTGCGGCAATCTTTCCAGGATCTCATCGGCGCCTAATTCTTTCACCGCTTGAATGAGCGTTTCGTCAGTGGCTTCAGGCGCGGCCAGGCGCAGGTTATGCAGCACACTGCCGCTGAATAGCACGTTGTCCTGCAATACCAGGCCCACCTTACGCCGTAGCACGGTCTGCTGGTAGTCTTTGACATTGACGCCATCGACCAGCACCTCGCCGGCATTCACCTCATAAAAACGCGTCAATAACTGGACTATGGTGCTTTTGCCATGCCCGGTCGGGCCGACGATGGCCAGGACCTGGCCGGCCGGGATCTCCAGGTTAAGCCCCTGTATCACCAGTTTTGCCGCATCCGGGTTGTATTTGAAATGCACATTGTTAAACGCTACATGGCCGCTGACCGGCGGCAACTGCGGTTGCGGCGGGTCTATGATCTCAGGCTCGGTATCCAGCAGTAAAAAGATACGCTGCGCTGAAGAGGCGCCGGTGGAATAACGTTCGAACAAGTCATTCAACTCCTGCAATGGGCCGAGGAACAGTTGCACGTAAAACAGGCTTTGCGCGATCTGGCCTACGGTCAGTTGCTGCTCGACGATGCCCAGGGCGCCGGTGCCGAGCAGGAATGCCATGCCTACCGTGCTTAACACCTGGGTGAACGGCAGGAACCAGCTGGTGCGGATATTGCCTTTGATCAGCGTGGTGTTGAAGTCGTGCAACAGGTTGCGGTAACGCTGCGCGTTATCTGCTTCGGTCACGGTCTGCTTGATGATGCGCACGCCGGATACCGTCTCGACCAGGTGGGCGGTAAACCTGGCCCTGGCTTCAGCGACTTTGGCCCAGTTTTTTTCCGAGATACGTTTGAATAGCCAGGTGGCGGCAAACAATGCCGGCACTATACTGGCCAGCGCCAGCAACAGCTTGGGCGATATCCACCACAGGGCGACTGCGGCGACCACAAAGCGTAGCAGGGCAGATAACAGCTCGGGTGGCCCCTGGATAAGCAAGGGTTCCAGGGCGTCGATATCGCGGTCGGCACGCGAAATGATGCGTCCGGCCTTGGTCTGGTCAAAATAACGCATACTCAGGTGTTGCAAATGTGCAAATACCTGCACGCGCAGACTGTTGAGGATATGCACCGCAGCACTGCCGGACAGGTATTGCGACAAGCCGGAGATACCGAAGCGTACTATCCAGCTCACAGCCATGCCTATGCTCATCCAGGTCAGCAGTGGCGTATTCAGCACTATGCCTTGCGCGGTCTGGATAAAGCCATTGTCTATCACCTCGCGCAAGAACCAGGGCCGGATAAAGATCACACCGACCAGCACTGCTTCAAGCAGGATGACGGTGGTGACCTGCTGCCACACCTGTTTCAGCAGTGGCAGCAGGCGCCAGAACATATTACGGTCCAGGCTTTTTTTAGCCAGCGCCTGTTCCAGCTCTATATCATTGAGTGCGCGTTCTTGTCTTAATTTTTCAGCCATGTTGAACTCCAACTAAATCCCGGTAAGCCCAGCTGGCGCCGGAAGAAGAATCCGCATTGATCAGGGATTCGTGCGTGCCTTCTGCAATGATCTTTCCATCAGCAAGCATGGCGACACGGTCGGCCAGCAGGATGGTGGAAAGCTTGCTGGCGATGATCAACACCGTGATGTTCTTGCCGGTGTGCTCGCGCAAATGACGGATGTTATCCAGCACCGTGCGTTCGGTGATCGCATCCAGCGCACTGGTGGAATCATCCAGCACCAGGATAGAAGGCTGCGACAGGAATGCCCTGGCCAGACTGATGCGCTGGCGCTGCCCGCCAGACAGGGTGATACCGCGGTCACCTATCTTGGTGTGCAGGCCATCACTGAGTTTTTCCAGCACCTCGTCAGCGGCGGCCAGGTGCAGCGCTGCTAACAGTTCTTCGTCAGTCGCATCGGGTTTGGCCAGGCGTAAATTGGCCGCCAGCGTATCCGAGAATAAAAAGCTTTCTTGCGGAACTACATGCACCAGTTTGCGCAACTGGTGCAGGTCCAGCGTCTTCACATCATGCCAGCCTGCCCAGGCCGAGCCGACTTCGACGCTGCCTTGCGCTGCATCGAGCAGGCGGGGTAGCAAGCCTGCCAGCGAGCTTTTGCCGGCGCCGGTGGCACCGACGATGGCAATAGTCTCGCCGGGGCTGACTTCCAGGCTGCAATGCTGCAGGATGGCTTTGTCGCTGTTAGGTGCCAGGGTGGTGATGTCCAGCAAGCGAAAGCCCATCGCCTGTGGTTGTATCTCTGTGTTGCCGGAAAGGATCTTGGGTTGTTCGTCCAGCAGTTCCCATATCCTGGCGGCCGAGGCGCGGGCATCGGCAAACACCTGCATGACCCGGCCTATGCCTTCTACCCTGAATACCAATGCGTTGGCGATCAGCAATGCAGCCACCAGCTGGCCGACATTGAGCACGCCTTTGCTGACCAGATAAGCACCCAGGGCCAATATCCACACCTGGCTGAAGCCGATCACGATCTGCGGTAAAGGGATGCGTTTTGCCGCATAAGCCAATGCCGCTCTGGCATGGGTGACAAAGGTATCTACCAGACTGGTGAAGTGCACAGTGCGTTGTGTCTCCAGGCCGAATGCCTTGATCACGCGTATGCCGTTCACCCCTTCACTGAGCTCCTGGTTGACCTGGTCATAGGCATCGCCCACTTCACGGTCCAGTAATACCAGGGCATTGGTGTGCCTGATGAACAGCAGCATGCCGGCCACCACCAGCAACAATGTGCCTATGCCTATCAGCGGGTGGTAAATGCTGAGTACGGTGACAGAGATGACTACCCAGATGCTGGCTTCAAACACCTGGCGCCAGAAGTTGATCAGCGCATCGCGCACTTTGTCAGCGTCACGCGTGGTGCGCGTCACGATCTCGCCTATGCCATGCTGCCAGTGGTAGGCCAGGTCCAGTCTCTGCACCTGGTAGAGGATGCGCTCGCGCAGTATGTACAGCAGCTCCTGGCCTATGATCAGCGACATCACGCCGCCTATGTATTGCAATACCGCCCGGCCTATGGCGACCGCGATCAGCAGTGTCAGCCAGTAGCGGGCGTTAGAAAAATCGAGTATGCCCTGGGCATTACGGGTAATGAACTCACCGATATGTATGGATTGGATCACCTGGCCGACCAGCCATAATTGCCAGGCCATGCCGGCGTTCACCAGTATGAACAGCAGGGCGGTGATGCTGAATTGCCATGGCATGTACGCGTACAGTGTCAGGCAGCGTATGAGTGGGTGTGTGCGCTGGAAATCAGCAAAGCGTGACGCGGTTTGCGTCTGCCCCTGGATTTCGGTCTCTATGTAGGACTTCAACAGGCGCTCCTTTAAGTAGGGTCAATATCAAAAAACGCCAGAACACACAGGGTGCTCTGGCGCTATCACTAGGGTGTAAAACGATCAGAATACAGCGGTGAATGAAGCTCCAACCACTCTTACGCCACCCTGGATGATGTTGTCACCAAAGATACCCTGGCCAGCGTTATAGGATGGGGTCGAGTGCTGCAGATACTCTTTGTCGAACAGGTTGTTGGCATACGCGGTCAGCGTGTACTTGTTGCCTGGTGTGACATAAGAGATACGTGCATTGACGATGGTGAAACCACCTTGTTCCAAACCTGTACGGTTCACGCCACTGGCATCAAAGCCTTGTGGTGTCACATAGTAGTATTGTTGTGAAACATAACGTGCATCACCACCCAGCACCACTTTGGCACCGTTATCGACGTGGAAAGTGTAGTTGGTCAGGATGTTGGCCGTGACGTTAGGTGAACGCACCAGACGGTTGCCATCAAAGTTACCACCGTTGTTGAGGATCTCGGCATCTTCAAACTTGGTACTTAACAAGCCCAGGCTGCCACTGACGAACCAGTCGTTGGTTGGCAACGCCTGTATCTCCAGTTCCAGACCGTAGGTCTTGGCCTTGTCTACGTTTTGCAGGTAAGAAACGGTTTGACCTGCCAGCGCGTTAAAGCCGACCACGTTGACTTGTGCATCCTGGTAGTCATAGTAAAACGCAGTCGCGTTAAAGGTCAGGCGGCCAGCCAGCCACTCAGACTTGTAACCCACTTCGTAGGAATCCAGTTCCTCTGGTTTCACCGTATTCACCGCAGCCAGGTTAGTCGCAGCCGTGTTGAAACCACCAGACTTGATACCGTGTGCGTATTTGAAGAACACGCGGTCACTCGGGCTTAATTTGTATTCAGGTGTGAAGTCGTAGCTCCAGCGATTCCAGGTAGCTGAATCACTCGTGCTGAATGTGCCTGAGCCTAAAGTACCGGCAGGTGTAAAGCCAGCGCCAGACGGGGTGAATGAGTTCCACCATTGTGCCAGGTTAGAGAAGCTGCCATTCACACCAGTGTTGCCAGTACCTCTACGGTTCAGGTCATAATCTTTTTTCTCGCGGCTCCAGCTCAAACCGGCTGAAGTTGCAAAATCATCAGTCCAGTTGTAGGTGGTGTTACCAAACAAGGAGAAGCTGGTTGTTTCGTGCTTGAGGTTGGTTTCGTTAAAAGTCACCGCTGTGCCAGAATCGGCAGGGCTGGAGTTAGCTACCTGGCCAGCAGGCAACTTGGCGTTCTGGCTATCCAGGTCCAGTGTTTCTTTAAACAGGTGTACACCACCCAGCCAGTTCCATCGGTCTTCACGTGGTGAAGTGATGCGGAACTCTTGCGAAACCTGGCGTGACTGGCTGTCGGTATGGCTGCGGGAAAGTTCCAGTGGGGAGTTATCACCGTCACTCAAACCTTCGTTCTTGAAACCTTCAAAACCGGTGATGGAGGTGAAAGCCAGTTTGCCCACGTTCCATTTCAGGTTCAGGTTGGCACCTGTTTGTGACGCATCACTCCAGTTATCGGCGTTGGTGCTGACATCGTTGTAACCAGTGCTAGGTCTGTAGTTGGCGCGTAATACGCCATCCCCACGGTAGCTGTTGGTGTTGGTGATGGCACCATCGGTCTTGTATTTACGGTAGTGGACATTCAGCAATGCTTCAAAGTCATCGGAGATCTTGCCCAGCAACTGGCCGCGCAATGCGCCATCTTGCAGGCCGCCATCTTTGGTGCCTTTGAACTGGTTGCGGAAACGGCCATCGGTATCTTCGTTATAGAAAGAGATACGTGCACCCAGACGGTCTTCGATCAGTGGAATGTTGACGCCGCCCTGCAAGATCTTGTCGTTGAAAGTGGCATATTCAGCTTTGACATAATCATCGCTTTTGCCTTCTTTCAATGAAGGTTTTTGCGAGATGATATTCACTGCACCACCAGTGGTGTTCTTGCCGTATTTGGTGCCTTGCGGGCCACGCAGCACTTCTACGCGCTCCAGGTCAAATAACGGGAAACCAGTCGCGTTGGCGTTACTGATATACACATCATCCAGATAGAAACCGATAGGGCTGGCCAGATCCTGCTGTTGCTGACCGGCGCCGATACCACGTATCCACCAGCGTGGCCTGCCGTGCTGTTGACCGACCGCAGTCGCGTTCGGCACGTAGTTAAAGATCTCTTGTGATGAGCGGCCTACACCTTGTTGCAGCAAGTCTTTGCCTTTGAGCACCGTGATAGGTGTCGCGATCTTTTGCGCGTTTTCTTTACGTCTGTTGGCCGTAACCGTCACGCTACCCAGTGAAGACTCTTGTGCCTGGGTCTCTTCGGCAGCTTTCTTGGTCTCATCGCTGGCCGCAGTTTCTGACACTTGCGCTTCCTGGCCTTCAGCCACTTTTTCTTCTTCGGCAGCCCAGGCCGGGTTCAGTGCCAGTGATCCGGCAAAGGCACTCAGCACGGCAACTTTAACCGTTCTTAGTTTCCATAAATTTCTCGGCTGTTCTGCGCCGATAGTCTGACTCGTTCTTTTCATAATGTTCCCTTGAGTTTGAGATGAAGCACTTATAAAAGTGTTGCAAGCTCAAGGGCACGAATCATGCCAATCGAAAAATATATCTTTAACTGTATGATTTATATATATATTTTAAATTTAAGGCTGAATTTTAAAATCTGCTGAATTGTTTTGTCAGCAACATTACCGGGGATAACTGTTTTGCCGGAATGTTGCTGAATAAACACTTTTAAGAAATGTTCACTGCTTTTTCAAAGGGCAATCTGGGTCCGCGTTTGTGGGTGGTCTGCTGTGCCAGATAGCCGATATTCAGCAGTAAAAAAGCCTTGTATTGGCCATCTGCAAAAAAGGTCGCATCGATCTGTTCAGGGTTAAAACCTGACATAGGCCCTACCGATAATCCCAGTGCGCGTGCCGCAATGATCAGATAGCCTGCCTGTAATGCCGCGTTCAGTTTGGCGGTAGGCTCTATCCAGGCCGGTGACTGCTCAAAAAAGCTGCGTGCATCATAGGCAGGAAACTGCTCGGGCAGCTGATGATGAAACTGCGTATCGTAAGCGACGATCACGTTGACAGGTGCGGCCAGTGTCTTCTCGCGGTTAGCGGAAGACACATGCGCAACCAGTTTCTCTTTGTGCGCCTGACTGCGAATAAACAGGTATCGGGCCGGTTGTGCGTTAAAGCCGGTAGGGCCCAGCGTGGTTAATTCATATCACTGGTGGATGACTTCATCTGAAACCGCGGCGTCACTAAAGTAATGTTCTGTGTGTGCTTCGGTGAGCAGATGGGCCAGGGCTTTTTCTGTGACTGCTGGCATGCGGTGGCTTTATTTTTATTCAGCTATGGATATGGAAAGCCTGGTGCGGGCAAATCGCATACCAGTCTGGTTGCCGGTTTTCTTGTTGCAGCAGCAACAAAAGAAGCGCTTGCTGTTGCCACGCCAGCAGCAAAATGTTGAAGCCGACACTGGCTATTTCTCACTCAACAGCTGGTCATGGGCTGGCAATCTCATTAAATATCAAGCACATACCTGAATCATCCACCAGGCGGCAAATGCCTGGATAAGAGTTGGCATGCCGTTTGCAAATGCAGTGATGTTTATGCAGTTCTTATTCAGACAAGATCAAAGGGGTAGGGTATGAGTTCACATTCTTCAGTCTCGAATCAGGTAGTCAATCTGTGGTACACCCGCTGCGGCGCGGCGACTGCTTCCGCATTGGCTATCCGTCAGCAATGGTTGCAGCAGGAGTTTGCAGGCAATGGCACGCAGTTGCATTCATTGCGTGATTCCGAAAGCCTGGAAGTCAGGAACTCGCATTTCCACCACAAGCAGTCCGGCATGTTCAGAGAAGGCGGCAATATCCCGCCTATCTGGGCCAAAGGCCTGGGCCACGATACCGTGGTGGTCGGCATCACCTGGCTGGATGAATACCAGGGCATCATCGTGCGCGAAGACAGTGATATCCACTCCGTCAACGACCTGAAAGGCAAGCGCGTGGGTATCCCTGAGCATGCGGATGCAGTGATCGATTTTCAGCGCGGCGCCGCCCAGCATGGTTTTGCCACTGCCTTTGAATTGCATGGCCTGGTGCCAGCCGATGCCAAATGGGTAGATATCGCTGCCCCCAGTTATGACCTGACTGACGGACCAAGACGCGAGCGTTCAGAGTACAGGCATGTAGAGCTGGAAGCACTGAACGAAGGCCGCGTCGATGCGATCTTTGTCCGTTTTGCCCGCGGCGTGCGCCTGGCGAACACGCCTGGCTACCGCCAGCTGATCAATATTAACGAACACCATGACCCGTTTGTACGCGTCAACAACGGCACGCCACGCCCGGTCACGGTAGACCGTGCTTTCCTGCACAAACACCCGGATGTGGTCGATCGCTACCTGGCAGTATTGTTGCGTACTGCTGCCTGGGCTGCCACCCATCCACAAGAGGTCGTGCAATTGCTGGCACCAGAAAACCAGAGTAGCAGTGAAGCCGAAGTCATTGCATCGCATGGTGCCAATGTGCATCTGTCATTCACGCCTGCGCTGAGCAATCAGTATGTCAAAGGGCTGGAGATCCAGAAGAACTTCCTGCGTGACTGGGGCTATGTGAAACAGGATTTCGATATCCAGGACTGGATAGATCCGGCACCGCTGGCCAGGGCAGAAAAACTGGTCAGACAACAACCCGAATTTACCGTTTTTGCGGCAGCGCAAGCTGCCTAACCACCTTAAAACAGGAGACTTATCATGAGCGATACTTTTACCGAAGCAGAATTAGTGAAATATGTAGAGCAAGCCAAGGCTGATGCTTTGCATTCATTCAACTTTTTGAAAGAAACCGGCACCCTGTCCGCCACCTGGACTTATCACATCACGCATAAGATCCCAGGCCAGGACAAACTGCTGAACATCCGTTTCCCATGGCCATGGGAGAGATCACGTGACCCGGTAGTCAGCATAGATACTTTCTCAGAAAAGAAAGACCATATCCTGCAAGAGTCACGCATTGATGCGGACACCGTGATCCATGCCCATACGCCTTACCTGGCAGCATGGTCACTGGCACAGATCAATTTTCCTATCCTGTATGTGGCGGCACAGCGTCACCTGCTGGCCCGCGAGATCCCTAACCACCTGGACCGCACCCGCAGCATCCTGTCCATCATTTCAGAGCGCCTGGATAACCATCCTGAGCTGGCACCACCGCCAGCACTGCTGGAATCCAACGGCGGCGCCAATATCTGGGGTAAAGGCATTATCGGCACTTCGCAACTGGTATTGCTGATAGAAGAGGCCGCACGCTTCCAGTCACTGGCTGAACAAGTCGGCGGCGCCAAGGATTACACCCCGGGCGCACTGGAAGTGCAGTGGAAACGCACTGGCCTGGTCGAAAAAGCCAAGCAATACACAGGCCGCTTTATTGCCGACCTGTTAAAAACGGAAGACAAACAAAAGGCTGCCTAACACCATACTTCTGGTGCAGCTTTTACATTATGTCGGGGCAAGTTTTTCTTGCACCCGACTTTTTATTGAAAGTGTTGATAATGAGTCAGAGCAAAAAAAGACAATTAGCCCTTAATGTATTTTTGTTACGTTACGGGCATCACCCGGCGGGCTGGTTACACCCGACCTGGACAGAGAACGGACGCCCGGATCTGCAATGGTGGATACGCGCGGCCAAGATCGCCGAAGCAGCCAAGTTTGATACTTTTTTTGTGGCTGACTTTATCGGCCGTTCAGGCGTGATCGATAAACAATCGGTCAAAAATCCGAACAACTTTCATTTTGAACCGTTCACATTGCTGTCAGCCATTGCCGCACAAACCAAGGACATAGGCCTGGTGGCAACCGTAAACACCAATTTTTCCGATCCTTACAATGTCGCACGCCAGTTCACCTCGCTAGACCATCTGAGCGGCGGCCGTGCCGGCTGGAACGTGGTGTCATCACTCAACCCGGTGACAGCCAAGAACTTTGGCATTGAAGCGCCTATCACGCATGAAGAGCGCTATGAGCGTGCCAGTGAATTCATACAGCTGACCAAGGCACTGTGGGATAGCTGGGATGATGACGCCTTTGATCACCCTGACCGCCATAGCGGCCAGTTTTACGACCCGGCCTCCGGCCATCCTGTCGATTTCAAGGGTGAGTACTTCAAATCAGAAGGCCTGCTCGACTTCCCCAGACCTATCCAGGGCTATCCAGTGTTCGTGCAGGCCGGAAACTCCGAGACCGGGCGTGAATTCGCCGCGCGCGAAGCGGAAATGACCTATAGCTCGGCCACCTCACTAGACGTCGCCAAAGCCTATTATGCCGACGTGAAATCGCGCATGGCGAAATATGGTCGTGATGAAGACCAGCTCAAGATCACCCCTGGCCTCAATGTGGTGGTCGCCGAGACCGATCAGGAAGCCCAGGACAAATATGGTGAACTGCAGGCGCTGGTCGATTTCTCCGAACTGGAATTCGGCGGCAAGGACCTGAGCAAATACCCGCTGGACGGCCCATTACCAGACCTGGATTATGACCCCGGCGAAAATGGCCGTGGCCGTTTCCAGCAACAACTCGAACTGGCCAGGCGCGAAAACCTGACCATACGTCAGTTAGTGCTTAAATTCCGCGTCGCCCGTGGTCATTTACAAGCGATAGGTTCCGCTAAATCAGTGGCCGACACCATAGAACAATGGTTTGTTGAAAAAGGCGCCGACGGCTTTAACGTGGTGCCACCATACTCGATCAAAGGCCTGGAAGACTTTACCCGCCTGGTCGTGCCCGAACTGCAACGCCGCGGCATATTCCGCAAAGAATACGAAGGCAAGACCTACAGAGAGAATCTGGGTTTAAACCGGCCGCAAAACCCGAATACGGTAAGCAAAACCAAGTTGAAAGTTGCGTCTTAGTGCGTCAACTGGTCTTGCAGCTGACGCCTGGTATTTCTCCGCGATTCGTGTGTTAGTGATGTAGGTTAAAAGACAATCATCAAGGAGGAGGTCTGTTAACCAGCAGCATTTGAATTTGCTTGTGCCTGTATGACGGGTCAGTTGGATGTATTTTCACACATGCCAAAGCGTAGTGGTGTTGACTTCGGGCCCCTATCTGACGCGCCGAGTAGCGGAGTCAAAATAAGGAAAAAGGGAGCGACTGTCTGAGCTCCGCGGTGGCCTGCGTTCTGTGCAGGCCGCTAGGGCGAGTTTCGCGACCGCTTATTTTGACGAGCAACGCAGGAAACAAGCGGAAGCTAGGGTGCATTTCTTTTGGTTACATTTTCTTTGTGCAAGCAAAGAAAAGTAACTCGCCTACAGGCGAAAAGCAGCGTCGCAATACTGAACAAACAGTCATGAAGCTAAATTGCTAAAGTTGACAGATAGCTTTCCACGACGAAGCCGACCAGGCAACGTCGTCACACTAGTGTTATTTAATAGAACGGATTTATCAGAATAACAAGCTGCCCCAGGCAGCAGTTTCATTTCAATCAGATCAGGAACAACCATGGCCAGTACTCCGCGCCAACTTATCTTAAATGTCTTTTTTCAACGGTTTGGACACCACCCCGCCGGATGGCGTCACCCCAGCTCCAGGGATGATGGCAGACCAAACCTTGCCTGGTGGCTGCGCGCCGCCAAGCTGGCCGAAGACGCTAAATTTCATACCTTTTTCCTGGCCGATTTTATCGGGCGCTCGGCGGCAGTGGATAAACAGACCGGCCGCAGTGGCCTCAGTTACCAGTTTGAGCCTTTGACCCTGCTTTCGGCGATTGCCACGCATACGCGACACATAGGCCTGGTCGGCACTGTCAATATCAACTTTTCTGACCCTTATAACATCGCGCGTGAATTCACTTCACTGGACCATATCAGCGGCGGCCGCGCAGGCTGGAATATCGTTTCTTCGTTTAATGAAGCGACTGCCGCTAACTTCGGCATAGCAGCCGCGCGCGGGCATGATGAGCGTTACGCCAGGGCAGCAGAGTTTCTCGACCTGACCAAAGCGTTGTGGGATAGCTGGGATGATGATGCGTTTGATACGCCTGACCAGCAGACTGGCACTTATTTTCAGCCGGAAAGTGCACACCCGGTGAACAAACAGGGCGTTTATTATAAGTCTGAAGGCCTGCTGGATTTCCCGCGGCCTATCCAGGGCTACCCGGTATTCGTGCAGGCAGGCAACTCGGATACTGGCCGCGAATTTGCCGCCCAGCACGCAGAAATGACCTATTGCTCAGCCACCTCACTCAAGGTGGCGCAGGAATACTATGCCGACGTTAAAGGCCGTATGGCGAAATATGGCCGCGACCCCGATCAATTGAAGATCTCGCCCGGGCTGTCTGTGGTGGTCGGTGAGTCTGACCAGGAGGCGCAGGACAAATTCGGCGAACTGCAGTCGGCTGTCGATTTCAGCCATATCGAATTCGGTGGTTATGATTTAAGCCAGTATCCACTGGATGAACCACTGCCAGATCTGCCGTACCAGCCGTCCGAGAACGGTAAAGGCCGCTTTTTGCAGCAACTGGAACTGGCGCGCCGGGAGAACCTGACCATACGACAGTTAGTCCTTAAATTCCGCGTGGCGCGCGGGCATCTGCAAGCCATAGGTTCAGTAAAAACCGTGGCTGACCTGATAGAACAATGGTTTGTCGAAAAGGGCGCTGACGGTTTCAACGTCGTGCCGCCATTGCTGCCGCAAGGGTTTGAAGACTTTACCCGCCTGGTCGTGCCCGAATTGCAACGCCGGGGTATCTTCCGCAAGGAGTACCAGCAGGGCACCTATAGGGATAATCTGGGGTTGAAACGCCCAGCCAATCCAAATAGCCGGTGATGACATTAACACAATACTTCTGAACAGGCACTGACTGCCGCCGGGGCGGTTCAGGTGTTCACATCCATGTCTGAAATACAAAAAATAATTCTATAAAGGATAAACCCATGTCGACTGCAAGCCCGCAACGTTATAACAACACCGCCATCCTGTTGCATTGGGGGTTGGCGATCTTAATTATCGGCTTACTGATCATGGGCTACTTTATGCCTGATCTGCCCAAGACGCCATTGCGTAAACTGATCTACAACACGCACAAGTCGTTTGGCCTGATCGTGTTCGCACTGGTACTGTTCCGCATCTACTGGCGGCTCAGCTCTGCTGTGCCCGAACATGTACCCGGCTCGCCATTGCAAGTACGGTTGGCGCATTATGCGCATATTTTTATCTACGCCCTGATACTGGTCGTGCCTGGGGTAGGCTTGCTGGCCAGCTCATTTAATCATGGCTTTAACCTGTTTGTTTTTCATTGGGATCCATTGTTTGCGGTGGATAAAGAGCTGGCGCATGCCATTATGGGTTGGCATGGGGTGACGGCTTATGTGCTGGCGGGGTTGTTGGGTCTGCATGTTGCTGCCTTTGCCTGGCACCAGTTTGTGCAAAAAGATGGGTTGATACGCAGAATATGGTTTGGGGTAGCGCAATAAAGGGTCACGGAATACGTGGTTGTGTGTTGCTCAAATGCACAGCTGCTGATTGTGGTGTTGCTTTTCGCCTCTAGGCGAGTCCCTTTCCTTTGCTTGTCCAAAGGAAAGGAACCAAAGGAAAAGACACCCCAGCCGCCGCTTGTTTGCTGCGTTGCTCAACTTAGGACTTTCGTCCGTTGCTTTGCCGGACTTAGGCATAAGCGGTCACGAAACTCGCCCTAGCGGCCTGCACACAACGCAGGCCACCGCGGAGCTCAAACAGTCGCTCCCTTCCTCCTTATTTTGACTGCGCTACTCGGCGCGACAGATGGGGACCCCAAAGTCAACACCACCTCGCTGTAGCATTAGTGAAATATAACGGCATCATATGCTCGTCATACTGGCGCAGGCCAGTATCCAGACCAGATAAATAGTAGCTTCATCGCGATAATCGCATCCGGCCCGGTCACGGCTGAATGTTTGTTCAAATGTCCTTCCTGCAACAGCAGTCAGTGGTCGCTGTTGTTCCCGCATCAGACCTCCCACTTTTTTTGTTTAAGTAAATCATGTGGTGATTTTATTAAGTCATTGATATTAATGACTTAATTAATATATTTCTTAAAAAAACCGCGCATTTAAACAGTTGGTACGGAATCTGCAGTATTACGCCAGGCGGTCGACCCTAGTGTAGCGGCATGCCGGCATCCAACAACCTGAAAAATACAACAATATGTGGCATTACTTATTAAAGCGACTGCTGATCATGATCCCTACTTTGGTCGGGGTGATGACCTTAACTTTCCTGGTGACGCAGTTTGTGCCCGGTGGCCCGGTAGACAGTGCCATTGCGCAGCTGGATTCGCAGGATAGCCGCTCAGGCACGGATGGTTCTTCCGGCTCGGGCGGCTGGAGCTACAGCGGCAGGCAGGGTATAGACACGCAACAGGTGGAACAGCTCACTGAGTTGTACGGTTTTGACAAGCCGGTACTGGAACGTTACTGGCAGATGATCACCCGGTATGCGCAGTTCGATCTGGGCGACAGCTATTTCCGTAACCAGAGCGTGCTGGAGCTAATCAAGGACAAACTGGGTGTTTCTATCGCGCTAGGTTTCTGGACTTTTACCCTGACTTACCTGATCGCCGTGCCGCTGGGTGTGGCCAAGGCAGTGCGGGCAGGAACCAGTTTCGATTTTTTCACCAGCCTGGTGGTGTTGATAGGCTATGCCATTCCCGGTTTTGTGCTGGGGGTGCTGCTGATCGTGCTGTTTGGCGGTGGCTCGTTCTGGGATGTGTTCCCGCTACGTGGCCTGACTTCGGATAACTGGGCCGAGTTGAGCACCCTGGGCAAGATCACCGATTATTTATGGCATATCACCTTGCCAGTGACTGCTTCGGTGGTGAGTACTTTCGCCTTTAAGACCCTGCTCACCAAGAATACTTTTCTCGAAGAGATCCGCCGCCAATATGTGCTCACCGCGCGTGCCAAAGGTTTATCCGAACGGCAAGTGCTGTGGAAGCATGTGTTCAGGAATGCCTTGCTGCCGTTGATCACCGGCTTTCCCGCCACATTCATCACCGCGTTCTTTACCGGCAGCCTGCTGATAGAGACCCTGTTCTCGCTTGATGGCCTGGGCCTGCTTTCCTACGAATCTATCAACAGCCGTGATTACCCGGTGGTGCTGGGCACGCTGTACCTGTTTACCCTGATCGGTTTGCTGATCAAGTTGCTGGGCGATTTTGCCTATGTGCTGGTAGACCCCCGAATCAAGTTTGATGCCCAGGAGTCATAAAAGTGAGTCAAGTCATTCCCCATCTTTCTCCTGCCCGCCGTAACTGGCAGCGCTTTAAGCGCAACCGCCTGGGTTACTGGAGCCTGGTCGTGTTTGTAGTGCTGTACCTGGTCAGCCTGGCGGGGGAGGTGATCTCCAACGACAAACCGTTGCTAGTGCGTTACGAGCAGCAATGGTATTTCCCTTTGCTCAGCGATTACCCGGAGTCGGTGTTTGGCGGCAATCTGCCTATCAAGGCCGATTACCATGACCCGTTCATCAAGGCGCAGCTGGCTAAATCCGGCAATTTTGCCTTGTATCCACCTAACCCTTATTACTACGATACCCTGAATTATTTCTCCAAGGCCGAGCATTATCCAGGCCGGCCAGATGACGAGAATGTGCTGGGCACCGATATCGCCGGTTATGACATCCTGGCGCGCCTGATCTATGGCTTCAGGGTATCGGTGACGTTTGCGCTGGGGTTGACCGTGGTAGGCGTGGTGCTGGGGATCTTTTTCGGGGCTATCCAGGGCTATTTTGCCGGTAAGGTCGATCTGATCACCCAGCGGCTGATCGATATTTGGGGTTCCATGCCCGAGCTTTACCTGCTGATCATTTTTGCATCGATTTTTGATCACAGCCTGTTGCTGTTATTCGGCCTGCTGGCGCTGTTTGGCTGGATCACTTTGTCTGACTACGTGCGTGCCGAATTCTTGCGTAACCGCCAGCTGGAATATGTGAAATCAGCCAGGGCGCTCGGCTTGTCCAATTTTCAAATCATCTGGCGGCATATCCTGCCTAACAGCCTGACGCCGGTGATCACCTTTTTACCTTTCCGCATGAGTGCCGCCATCATGGCACTCGCCAGCCTGGATTTTCTGGGCCTGGGCGTGACCGCCCCTGCACCCAGCCTGGGGCAGTTGCTGTTGCAGGGCAAAGAGAACCTCGATGCATGGTGGATAGCCGTGTCAGCGTTTAGCGTGCTGGTGTTGACCTTGCTGCTGCTGACTTTCACCGGGGAGGCGCTACGCAATGCGCTGGATACCAGGATCTCTGATGCCAGACAAGGCGGGGCACTGTAATGACGCAGCCACTATTATCCATAGAAGATTTCTCGGCCAGCTTTGAGGCCAAAACCGTGGTCGATCAGCTCAACCTGAGCATACAGAGCGGTGAACGGCTGGCGCTGGTGGGTGAATCCGGCTCAGGCAAAACGGTGACTGCCTTATCAATTTTGAAATTGGTAGAAGCAGCCAAACTGAGTGGCAAGATCATTTTTCAGGGGCAAGACCTGCTGCAAAAATCCGCACAGGAGATACAGCGGGTGCGTGGTGCCGATATCGCCATGATATTCCAGGAGCCGATGACGGCGCTGAATCCGCTGTTCACCATAGGCGAGCAGATCATAGAGACCCTGGTGGCACATCAGGCATTATCACGCACCGATGCCAGGGCAAAAACGCTGGAACTGCTGACACGCACCGGCATACGCCAGCCGGAAAAGAATATCAATAGCTACCCGCACCAGTTATCTGGCGGCCAGCGCCAGCGCGCCATGATCGCCATGGCCCTGTCGTGCAAACCCAAGCTGCTGATCGCCGATGAACCGACCACGGCGCTGGACCTGACCATACGCGCGCGCATCGTCAAATTGCTGATCGATATCCAGGAAGAAGAAGTGCGTAAAGAAGGCGCGCAGGGCATGGCTATCCTGCTGATCACGCACGACCTCAACCTGGTGCGCAAATTTGCCCACCGTGTAGCGGTGATGGAACGCGGCAAACTGGTAGAGACCGCCGATACGCAGACCCTGTTTGAGCAACCGCAGCACCCTTACACCATCAAACTGATCAACAGCATCCCGGTACGCAATGTGTTGCCGGTGGCCAGCGATGCCAAAACCCTGCTCGAAGCCAAGCAGTTGCGGGTGGAGTATCCGCTGCCAAGAAAAGGCTGGCGCGGATTATTCGAATCGCACGCATTCACAGCGCTGCATGGCGCGGATGTCGTACTGCGTGAAGGTGAGACGGTAGGCATCGTGGGCGAATCAGGCTCGGGCAAATCGACCCTGGCGCAAGCGGCGCTCAACCTGATCAAGGTGAAATCCGGCGCCATAGAGGTAGAGGGCGCGCCGGTCTACAGCCTGAGCAAACGGCTGCAACGCGAGCTGCGGGCCAGGCTGCAGGTGGTGTTCCAGGACCCGTTCGGCTCGCTTTCGCCACGGCAGACCGTGCGCCAGATCGTCGGTGAGGGGCTGGAGCTGCACTTCCCGGAGCTGACTGAAGAACAACGCTATGAGCGCATCGTGCAGATATTGTCTGAAGTCGGTTTGAGCGCCAATGTGCTGGATTCTTACCCGCATGAGTTTTCTGGAGGCCAGCGGCAACGCATCGCCATTGCGCGGGCCTTTGTGCTGTCACCCAAGGTGGTGATCCTGGATGAGCCTACATCGGCGCTGGATGTGTCTATCCAGAAACAGGTGCTGGAACTGCTGGTGTCGCTGCAGAAAAAATTCGGCCTCAGTTATCTGCTGATCAGCCATGACCTGACCGTGATCCAGGCGCTGGCACATCGCGTCTATGTGCTGAAAGACGGCGAGATCATCGAGTCCGGCGATACCGAACAAGTGATACAGCAACCCAACCACCCTTATACCCAAGCCCTGGTACAAGCTTCTCTCTAGTGAACTCACATGACTGATCGTTATAAAAATAAACCCGCCGCCACCCGACCAGCTTACTCATGGTTGCTGTTGATCATTTTGTCTTTTGTGTCCGGCATATTATGGCCGGGGCAGAGTGCGCTGGCGGCACATGCGGTGGCCCAGTTCGGCGAGCCTAAATACCCGGCCGATTTCACCCATTTTGAGTATGTGAACCCGGCCGCGCCCAAAGGCGGCCAGATCAGGTTCGCCATTATCAGCCAGAACAGCGGCTTTGATAAATTCAACCCTTTCAGCCTCAAGGGCAAACCGGCGCCCGGCCTGATAGAGCAGATGTTTGAAACGCTGACGGTATACAGCCTGGATGAGATCAACACCCAGTACGGCTTGCTGGCAGATGATATCAAACTGGCGCCGGACTTCAGCGCGGTGACGTTTCATATCAACCCGTCGGCCAGGTTCTCCAACGGTGACCCGGTCACGGCCAAAGAGGTTAAATACTCATTCGATACGCTGACCAGTAAAGAGGGCAATCCGCGCTTTAAAGCCTATTTCTCCGAGATAAAATCGCTGACGGTGATAGACGCGCAAACCGTGCATTTTGAATTCAAGCGCAAAGGCCGTGACCTGTCATTTGTGGCCGGCAGCCTGCCGGTGTTTTCGCCCAAATGGGGCTTAAAGCCAGATGGCACACGTGTGCCGTTTAACAAGATAGGCCTGGAAGTGCCGGTGACTTCCGGCCCTTATGTGATAGACCGTGCGGTCAGCGGCCAGGCAGTCACTTACCGCAGAAACCCGCACTACTGGGGCGCGCAAGTCCCCTCACGCGTAGGCAGTTACAACTTTGAACGCGTGGTTTACCGCATCTACAAAGATACCGACACCATGGTGGCGGCCTTGCGCGCCGGCGATTTCGATTTTCTCAGTGAAAACAAGATGCGCTACTGGTGCTGCCAGTACATAGGCAAGCGCTTTGACGAAGGCGAGCTGGTCAAGGAGCTGGTGCCGCACCAGAACCCGGTCGCCATGAACGGCTGGATAGTCAACCTGCGCCGCGAAAAGTTTCAGGACCCGCGCGTGCGCCTGGCGCTCAACTACGTCATGGATTTTGAGTTCATGAACCAGAAGATCTTTGATAACGAGTTCACCCGCGTCAACAGCTTTTTTGCCTATAGCCCGCTGGCGGCCAAAGACCTGCCTGGCCCGGAAGAGCTGGCGATCCTCGAACCCTATCGCCAGCAGTTACCGCCTGAAGTGTTCGGCCCCATGTTTGAACAGCCGAATACCAAGCCGCCCGGCAGCATACGCAACAGCCTGACCAAGGCGCTGGAGCTCTTTGCACAAGCCGGCTGGCACAACCGCGATGGCGTATTGCGCAATGCCAAGGGTGAACCTTTTGTCATCGAGGTGACCACCGCCCGCGGCCAGAACCCGTATATGGACCCTATCTACCTGAATATGAGCAAGCTGGGCATCAAAGTGGTCAAGCGCGTTTCAGATGCGGCCACGGCGCGTAGCCAGTTGAAGACTTTTGATTACGACTACACCACCATCGCCCTGCGCGAAGGCCGTATGCCGGGTGCCGAGTTGTGGCGCAGCTTCAATAGCAAGGACGCCGATAAACCTGGTTCGGAGAATTTCATAGGCACCAAGTCGCCGGTGATAGATGCGCTGATACAGAAGTTATTGAATGCCGACAGCCAGCAGGAACTGGAACTGGCAGCACATGCGCTGGACCGGGTACTGGTACACGGCCATTATGTGACGCCCTGGCGCTACCTGACCAAGCATTACCTGATTTACCACCACAGGCTGCAACGCCCGCAGGTGCTGCCCAAATACTACGGCGCACAGGAATGGGCACTGACCTACTGGTGGGACAGCCAGGCTGATAAAAAAAATCTTAAATCTAAATAAGTGTGATGCAGATGCGATTGCAGAAAAAAATATTCATAGCTCTGGCTGGGGTGCTTCTATTTGCCGGGGTAGGCAAAGGCTGGAGCGAGTTACGCAGCAGCGATGCACAAAAAAGCGAGGCGGCGTCAGCTGAGGCTGGCCCGGATAAAGGGGCAGGAGATAAAAATCCTAATGATAAAAACGCTGGCGATAAAGGCCCCGGCAAAAAAGGCGGCAAACCTTTATTCGTGGCTGTGGAACAGGTCAGACCCGGCATCATCCATGTCTATCACCAGGCACTGGGCACAGTGACCTCTTTTGCCACCGTGGCGGTGAAAAGCCGGGTCAACGGCCAGCTCACTGCGATCAACTTCAGGGAAGGGCAGCTGGTCAAGGCCGGGGATGTGCTGGCCAGGATAGACGCCAGACCGTTTGAAGCCCAGTTGTCGCAGATCCAGGGCCAGCATATCAGGGACAAGGCCTTGCTGGCGAATGCGGTCGCCGACCTGGACCGCTACCAGACGCTGCTGAAACAGGATTCTATCGCCGGCCAGCAGGTGGATGCGCAGGCTTCACTGGTGCAGCAATATAAAGGCACGGTGCTCTCGGATAGCGGTGCGGTGGAAAATGCGCAGTTGCAGGTCGCCTATACCAGGGTCATTGCGCCCGTCAGCGGCAGGATAGGCCTCAGGCAGATAGACGCCGGCAACAATATCACCACGGCAGATACGGTGGCGGTGATCAACCAGATATCGCCTATCGCGGTGACCTTCACCTTGCCGGAGAACATGGCGCAGGAGATCAGCCGCCTGCTGGACCAGCGTGCGGCCCATGGCCTGCCGGTGCAGGCGCTGGATAAAGGCAATACCCGCCTGCTGGCAGAAGGCAAACTGCTGACGCTGGATAACCAGATAGACCCGGCCACCGGCACCATCAAACTGAAAGCGCAGTTCGCTAACGCTGATAGCGCCTTGTTTCCTAACCAGTTCGTCAATATCAAGATATTGCTGAATACGCTGCAACAGGTGAATGTATTGCCGCAAGTGGCGATCCAGCATGGCAGCCAGGGGCATTTTGTCTATTTGGTGGATGCGCAGGACAAATTGCATATACAGCCAGTCACCACCGGCCCTGCCGATGGCGACAGCGTGGCGGTGTTGCAAGGCGTGAATGTCGGTGACCGCGTGGTGGTCAGCGGCCTGGATAAATTGCGTGATGGTGCCAAAGTGGTGGTTACCGGTGCAGGCAAGGACAAAGGTGCTGGCAAGGACCACGGTGCAGGCAAAGACCAAGGCAAGCACTCCAAAAGCGGTGAGTCCAGAGCACCGCATTCGTAAACCGGGATAAATCATGAATCCCTCACGAATATTTATTGAGCGCCCGGTAGCGACCCTGCTGTTCATGCTCGCCATCCTGCTGTCCGGGCTGATGGCCTATCGCTTGCTGCCGCAATCGGCGTTGCCGCAAGTCGATTACCCGACCATACAGGTGGTCACCATGTATCCCGGCGCCAGCCCGGATGTGATGGCGACGGCGGTCACCGCGCCGCTGGAACGCCAGTTCGGCTCCATGACCGGCCTCAGCCAGATGTTTTCTTCGAGCTCGGCCGGTGCTTCGGTGATCACCTTGCAGTTCGCTCTGCATCTGAGCCTGGATGAGGCCGAGCAGTATGTGCAGGCCTCTATCAATGCCGCCGACAATTACCTGCCTGCCGATCTGCCGGCGCCGCCGGTGTTTAATAAAGTCAACCCGGCCGATGCCGCGGTGCTGACGCTCGCGGTCAGTGATGAGACCTTGGCATTGCCGGATATGCAGGACCTGGTGGAGACCCGCCTGGTACAAAAGATCTCGCAGGTCAGCGGGGTAGGGCTGGTCAGTGTCAGTGGTGGCAACCGCCCGGCAGTACGTGTGCGCGCCTATCCGCAGGCGCTGGCTGCCTATGGCATCAGCTTTGAAGCCCTGCGCCTGGCCATTGCTGCCTCCAACTCCAACCAGGCCAAAGGCAATATCGATGGTACTTTTCTGTCTATCGCGCTGGACGCCAACAGCCAGCTGAAAAAGGCCAGTGAATACCGTACGCAGATCATTGCTATCCGCAACGGCACACCGGTGCGTCTGAGTGATGTGGCCGAGGTGACTGACGATGTCGAGAACCCTTATCTGGGGGCCTGGGTCAATCAGCGGCCGGTGATACTGCTCAGCATACAGCGCCAGCCTGGTGCCAATGTCATCGATGTGGTCGACAGGGTACAGTCGCTGCTGCCGGATCTGAAAGCCGGCATCGCTTCCGATATCCAGATAGAGGTGATCTCGGACCGCACCACCAGTATCCGCAGTGCCATCCATGATGTGCAGTTTGAGCTGATGCTGGCGATAGGGCTGGTGATCATGGTGATCTTCCTGTTCCTGCGTACGCTGTCCGGCACGCTGATCCCCAGCCTGGCCGTGCCCTTGTCGCTGCTGGGTACCTTCACGGTGATGTATTTTGCCGGATTCAGCGTCAATAACCTGACCCTGATGGCGCTGACCATCGCCACCGGCTTTGTGGTGGATGATGCGATCGTGATGATAGAAAACATCTCGCGCCATATCGAAGAGGGCGCCAGCCCAATGCAGGCGGCGCTGCAAGGCTCGCGTGAGATAGGCTTTACCATTATCTCGCTGACGTTTTCACTGATCGCCGTACTCATCCCGCTGCTGTTCATGCAGGATGTAGTCGGACGGCTGTTCAGAGAATTCGCCAGCACGCTGGCGATCGCTATCCTGATCTCGGGCATAGTATCACTGACGCTGACCCCTATGCTGAGCGCCCGCTTGTTAAAGCCGCTGGACCCTCAGCGCAACAAAGGCTGGCAGCATGCGATAGAACAACGTTTTAATGCGCTCAACCAGGCCTATGGCCGTTCATTACGCTGGGTGCTGGCGCACCAGCCGCTGGCGCTGGCGGCCACACTGGCCACGGTGGTGCTGACTTTTCTGCTGGTATGGAGCATCCCGAAAGGGTTTTTTCCGGCACAGGATAACGGGCTGATACAGGCGGTGATAGAAGCGCCGCAAAGCTGGTCGTTCCGGCAGGTGTCTGAAAAACACCACGCCATGGTAGACAGCATCATGCAAGACCCGGATGTGGCGAATGTCTCTTCGGTGGTGGGCGTGGATGGCGTCAACAAGACGCTGAATCAAAGCCGCCTGCTGATCGCACTCAAACCGATAGCGCAACGTAAAGCACGCGTGCCGCAGATCATAGCGCGCATACAGCAACAGGTGCCTGATGATCAGGGCTTCAGTATCAGCATGCAGCCGGTGCAGGATCTGACAGTGGAGACCCGTACCGGCCCCACCAGCTACCAGCTGACCGCAGTCAGCCTGGATGCGGATATCCTGCAGCAAAGTATCCCCAGGCTGGTAGAGGCACTGGAAAAATCACCGGCGCTCAGCGATGTCTCCAGCAGTGACAAGAGCGCCGGCCTGAAAGCCTATGTGCAAGTGGACAGGGATGCAGCCAGCCGGCTGGGCATCAGCATGGCGGCGATCGATGACGTGTTGTACAGCGCTTTTGGCCAGCGCTTTATTTCCACCATCTTCACCCAGACCAACCAGTACCGGGTGGTGCTTGAGGCCAGCAGCGATGCGGATGCCGGCGTGCGTGCGCTGGAACAGCTGTATGTGACCAATGCCGCTGGCGAATCTATCCCGCTATCGGTGATCGCCAGTCTCAGCGAGCGTTCGGGCAGCCTGGTCGTGCACCGGCAAGACCAGTTTCCGGCGGCTGTGGTCTACTTCAACGTCGCCAGCGGCGTTTCCCTGGGTGAGGCGGTGACCGCGATCGAATCAGCCACCGCCAGGCTGGGGCTGCCTTCCAGCGTGCAGATCGGTTTTCAGGGCGCGGCACTGGCTTTCAGGGCGGCGCTGGATAACGAGTTGCTGCTGGTCATTGCGGCCATCATCACCATGTATATCGTTCTGGGCGTGCTGTATGAGAGTTATGTGCACCCGCTCACCATACTTTCCACCTTGCCTTCTGCCAGCGTGGGCGCTTTGCTGGCGCTGTATATCAGCGGCCATGCACTGTCTATTATCGCCATTATCGGCATCGTGCTGCTGATAGGCATAGTGCAGAAGAACGCCATCATGATGATAGATTTTGCGCTGGATGCCGAGCGCCGGCATCACAGCCAGGCGCCACAGGCGATCTACCAGGCGGCGCTGTTACGCTTCAGGCCCATCCTGATGACCACCTTTGCCGCATTGCTGAGTGCCTTGCCGCTGATGTTCAGCCACGGCACCGGCTCTGAACTGCGCCAACCGCTGGGCATAGTCATGGTCGGTGGTTTGCTGTTCAGCCAGGTATTGACGCTGTATACCACGCCGGTGATCTACCTGAGTTTTGACCGCCTGGCGCGCCGATTTAAACGCGAACAGCCTGCGCCTGCAGCTGCAGGCGCCACGCAGCTGGAAAAGTCATGAGTCTGCTCAATGTATTTATCCGGCGGCCGGTAGCAACCTCGTTGCTGACCCTGGCGATCGCCTTGCCCGGTGTGCTGGCTTTTAATGCCTTGCCACGCGCCGCCTTGCCGCAGGTGGATTACCCGACTATCAACGTTTCGGCCAACTTGCCCGGGGCCAGCCCGGAAACCATGGCCGCGACCGTGGCCACCCCGCTGGAACGCGCTTTCGGCCGCATCGCCGGCATAGAGGAAATGACCTCGACCAACACCCAGGGTGCCACGCGTATCAATCTGCAATTCGAGCTGGACCGTGATATCGATGGTGCTGCCAGAGATGTGCAGGCAGCCATTAATGCCGCGCGTGCCTTGTTGCCGCGCAATATCCCCTCCAACCCCAGCTACCGGCGTATCAACGCCTCTGCGGCGCCTATCCTGGCGATCTCGCTGACTTCGCCTACGCATACCAAAGAGCAGTTGTATGACTATGCTTTCTCTATCCTGGGCCAGAAGATCTCCCAGGTCAAAGGTGTGGGGCAGGTCAGCATCAATGGCAGCGCCTTGCGTTCGGTGCGGGTAGAAGTCAACCCCAACGCCTTGAACCAGTATGGTGTCAGCCTGGAACAGTTACGTACGGCGATAGCCGCCGCCAACCAGAACCGGCCCAAAGGCCAGATCCAGTCGCAAACGCGTGTCTGGCAGATAGAAGTCAACGACCAGGCCAAACGTGCGGTGGATTACCAGCAGCTGATCGTCGCCTATAGAGGCCAGTCGCCTATCCGTTTATCCGAAGTGGCGACAGTGAAAGACTCAGTGCAGGAAGTGCGCAATGCAGGCTCCGCCAATGGCAAATCCACCGTCATGCTGGTGGTGCTCAGCCAGCCGGGTGCCAATGTGATTGAAACGGTGGATGCCATCCATGGCATGCTGCCTAAGCTGAAAACGCTGATCCCGAGTGCGATCGACCTCGATGTGATCATAGATAGAAGCACCACGGTCAGGAAATCCATCACCGAGGTGCAGCACACCTTGTATATCTCTATCGCCCTGGTGATCCTGGTGACCTTTGTTTTTTTGCGCAACGGCCGCGCGACACTGATCCCTACCATTGCCATCCCGGTGTCATTGCTGGGTACGCTGGCAGTGATCTACCTGCTGGGTTACAGCCTGAATAACCTTTCGCTGATGGCGCTGATCATCTCTGCCAGCTTTGTGGTGGATGACGCGATCGTGGTGGTGGAAAACACCATACAACACCTGGAAAAAGGTGAAACACCGCTGGAAGCCGCTACGCGTGGCATGCGTGAGGTCGGCTTCACCGTACTGGCTATGAGCCTGTCACTGGTGGCGGTGTTTGTGCCCTTGCTGTTTATGGATGGCATACTCGGACGCCTGTTCCGCGAGTTTGCCGTGACTTTGTCTGTCGCGGTGCTGATCTCGCTGGCAGTGTCACTGACCACCACGCCTATGCTGTGCGCCAGGTTCCTGAAAGCACATCCGCCGCAAAGCAGCAAAGCCACCCCGGGCTGGTTTGCCCGCCTGGCCGACCTGCCTTTCAGAGCCTATAGACGCACACTGGGCTGGACGTTGCGCCATGGCTGGCTGATGCTGATACTGTTGCTGGGCGTGATAGCACTCAATGTGCACCTGTACCGCATCATCCCCAAAGGTTTTTTCCCGCAACAGGATACCGGCCGCCTGCAAGGCTCTTTTCAAGGTGACCAGAGCCTGTCTTTTGCCGAGATACGCAAGCGCATAGATAAACTGATGACTATCGTCAGCCAGGACCCGGATATCAAAACCTATTATGAATATACCGGCGGCGCTGGCGGCGGGCAGACCAACACCGGCACCATGTTTGCCAGCTTGCGGCCTGCCGATGAACGTGAGGCGACGGCGGCAGACGTGGTGGCCAGGTTGCGGCCCAAGTTAATGAAAGTGCCTGGCGTGTCGCTGATGGTGATGTCGCAACAGGAACTCAGCATAGGTGCCAGACAGGGCGGGGCGCAGTTCCAGTACACCTTGCTGGCGGATGATATCGCCACACTGGAAAAGATCACCCCCAGGTTGCGCGGGGTGATGAATCGCCTGCCTGAGCTGACTGATGTCAACACCGATTTTCAGACCCAGGGCTTGCAACTGCAGCTGCAAGTGGACAGGCAGGCGGCTGCGCAATTGGGTATCACTGCAGCACAGCTGGATGCGACCTTGAATAATGCCTTCAGCCAGCGGCTGATCTCGACCATTTACGAACCGCTCAACCAGTATTACGTGGTGCTGACGCTGGCGCCGGAATTCACCAAAGGCCCGCAGGCGCTGGACCAGATCTACCTGAGCGGGCTTAACAATACACGTGTGCCATTGTCTGCCATCAGCCGCTGGCACCTGAAAAGCGCGCCGCTGGCGGTCAATCACCAGGGGCAGTTTGTGGCAGCCACTATTTCTTTCAATGTGGGGGAAGGCTATGCACTGGAGCAGGCCACCGCCGCGATCGAACAGGCTTTTCAGGGCATAGGCGCACCTGATAATGTCAATGGCACTTTCTCGGGCGCGGCCAAAATGTTCAAGGCCTCGCTGGATAGCCAGCCCTGGCTGATCCTGGCCGGTTTGCTGACGGTGTATATCGTGCTCGGTATTTTGTATGAGAGCTTTATCCATCCGCTCACCATACTTTCCACCTTGCCTTCGGCAGGCATAGGCGCTTTGCTGGCACTGATGGTGTGCGATACCGAGTTCTCTATCATCGCGCTGATAGGCGTCATCCTGCTCACCGGCATCGTGATGAAGAACGCCATCATGATGATAGATTGCGCCTTGCAACTGGAGCGCGAATCCGGCTTTTCGCCCTATGAGTCTATCCGGCAGGCCTGCCTGTTACGCTTCCGTCCTATCCTGATGACCACGCTGGCCGCGATGCTGGGCGCCTTGCCACTGGCCCTGGGTTCTGGCGATGGTGCCGAGATACGCCAGCCCCTGGGTATCTCTGTGGTCGGCGGGCTGGTGTTCAGCCAGTTGCTGACGCTATATACCACGCCTACCGTATACCTGGCGCTAGACCGCATGCGGCATTACTTTATCCGTCGTTTCAACCTCAACCCTTATTCGCATTTAAAACAGGCTTGATATGCATCATTCACTACAACGTATAGCGTTGTTCCCTTTTTTACTGCTAGGCGCATGCTCGCTGTGGCCGGAATATGAAAAGCCTGCCGTCGCCATTCCGCCAGCCTTCAAGCAGGCCGATACAGTCAATGGCTGGAAAGCCAGCCAGCCTGGCGATGAGCAGCTACGCACTGCCTGGTGGGAGAGTTACCATGATACGCAACTGAACAGCCTGGTCACGCAAGCGATCGCCGCCAATCAGACGCTGGTACTGGCTGAAGCCAATTTCCGCCGCGCTTCCGCTGCCTCGTCGGTCAACCGTTCGGCATTGTGGCCAACGGTGACTGCCAATGGCTCTGCCACACGCGCCAAACGCAGTACCAACGCCGTCAGGATAGGCGCTGACCCTATCATTGAAACATATAACCTGAGCCTGAATGCCTCGTGGGAGCCGGATATCTGGGGCCGCATCCGCAAACAGATAGAATCCGGCGACGCGCTGTTGCAGGCTAGCAAAGCCGATATCGAAGTCAGCAAACTATCGCTGATCGCCAGCCTGGTGCAGGAGTACTTCCAGTTAAGAGTGCTGGATACGCAACTGCTGTTGCTGGATGACACCCTCAAGGCGCTGGACCGTTCCAAACAGGTCACCCTCAACCGCTACCGTGCCGGAGTGGCGACTAAAACCGACGTCAACCAGGCTGATGCGCTGCACAAAAACACCCTGGTCGTGGCGGCTGAGACCCGGCTGCAACGTGCGCAGAGCGAACATGCGATCGCCTTGTTGCTAGGCAAAGCGCCAGCTGAGCTTGCCATCGCCGCCAGCCCTTTTAACATGCAGACGCAACTGACGCCACCTGCAGTGCCGGTCAGCCTGCCCGCTGCCTTGCTGGAAAGGCGGCCGGATATTTCTGCTGCCGAACGGCGTGTCGCTTCAGCCAACGCCGAGATAGGCATCGCCAAAACCGCCTATTTCCCCTCATTGAACCTGACCGCCGGTGCCGGCTACCAGAGTAACGCCTTCAGCAACCTGATCTCCACACCCAGCCGCATCTGGTCCATAGGGCCACTGATCGCCCTCAATGTGTTTGATGGCGGCTTGCGCAAGGCACAAACCGAGGCCGCCATTGCCGGTTACGACGCCACGGTGGCCCAATACCGGCAAACCGTGCTGACCGCCTTCCAGGAAGTTGAAGACCAGCTGGCCGCCATCAGCCTGCTATCCGAACAGGCCGGGTTCCAGCAGGCTGCGATCAAGGCATCCAGTGACGCGCTGCAGGAATCCACCAACCGCTACAAAGCCGGCACGCTGGATTACCTCAACGTCATCACCTGGCAGACCAACACCCTCAACAACCAGCGCAACCTGATCGCCATCCACGGCAGGCAACTGCAAGCCAGCGTTGCCCTGATCAGGGCCATAGGTGGCGGCTGGAGCAATCAGCGCAATGCCCTGAATACCACAGGCCAGCCGGAAGACACCGGCGGCCAGCATAGGCAAACCCCTCATTAATCATCAGGAGAATGAAATGACACAAGCTAGCAGCAGAAATGCACAACACACCATAGAACCCATTTTTATAGACCGCTGGTCACCACGCGCCTATACCGGCGAAGCCATAGATGACACCACCTTGCGCAGCCTGTTTGAGGCAGCAAGATGGGCGCCTTCTGCCAACAACTCGCAGCCATGGCGCTTTATTTACGCCAAAAATGGCTCAGCGCATTGGGATACCCTGTTCGCATTGCTCAATGAGAACAACCAGCGCTGGGTCAACCGCGCCGCGGTACTGATCGCACTGGTCTCCAAGAAGACTCATGTACGCCAGGGCGACACAGCGCCATCCCCATTAAAAAACCATTCCCTGGATGCAGGTGCTGCCTGGGCCAGTCTGGCTTTTCAGGCCTATCAATCCGGCTGGCGCACGCGTGCCATTGGTGGCTTTAACCGTGACGCCGCCCCCGCAGCATTAGGCGTGCCAGAAGGCTACCAGGTCGAGATCCTGATCGCCGTCGGCAAACAGGCGGATAAATCAGTGCTGCCGGAGGACTTTCACGAACGCGAGCAACCCACGCCGAGGAAAGCGATAGAGCAGTTTGTGGCAGAAGGCAGTTTCAGTTTTGCTGACTAAGCATTCAGCCCGGGTGTGAGCGGGCGCTGAGCATGCGATCGCGTCCACACAGGCAGGCAGTGCTGTTTGACCTTGACGGGACGCTGCATGATAGAGCTGCAGGCCTGCTAGCATTTGCCAGCGATCAGTTTAGGCGTCTAGGCCGCGACCCTGATCTACTGGACAGCTTTGTCAGTCGTTTCATCGCACTGGATGGCAAAGGCAAGGTTTGGAAAACCGAAGTCTATCGCCAGCTCAGCAAAGAATTCGAGTTGAAGGGCAACCCTGCAGTTGAAACCTTGGTGCAAGAATACCTGGGCCTTTATCCGGGCTTTGCAGTGCCTATGGCAGATGCCCATGATGTTCTCGCACGCTTAAAAGCACGCCGCATAGCCGTTGGCATCGTGAGCAATGGTCGCACTGAGCTGCAACGTTCAGTCATCACCGCACTGGGTTTTGATGCATTTGTTTATGCGATTGTGATCTCGGAGCAGCTAGGGTTTCGTAAACCGCAACGCGAGATATTTGATTCAGCACTCACGCAACTGGGTGTGACGGCCGCTGAAACTATTTTTATTGGCGATGACCCGGTCGCAGATATCCAGGGCGCATGCAATGCCGGCCTTTATCCGCTGGCATTCAACTGCGAGGCTGCTGAGGGCATCACCAGGCTCACTGCTTTAAAGGATGTGCTGGCGGTGATCGAGATCCGTCATTCCAGCGCAGGCAGGCATGGTTATCTTGATAAAGGGACCCTATGAAATTTAAATGCATAGAATTCTCGTGGCGCGCGGCCTTTATCGGCTTTTACCTTAGCCCTGAAGGCGACCGGCTCTGGGTGGCTGTCATCCCTTTCTTTCCACTTTATTTCAAGAGAGCCTGAGGCAGGGAGGGCAGTGTCCATGCGTTTTATCCAGCAACTGCAGGCGGCCTGGCAAAGCAGCGATTCTTTGCTTTGTATCGGCCTGGACCCTGACCTGGAGCGCTTTCCACCGTCACTGGCGTCAGGAAATGGCAACATCTTCAGTTTTAACCGGGCTATCATCGACGCCACGCACGATCTGGTTTGTGCGTACAAGCCGCAGGTCGCTTATTTTTCTGCGCTGGGCGCTGAACGGCAACTGGAGCAAACCATCGCCTATATCAAGTCCAGTTATCCGCATATCCCGGTCATTCTGGATGCCAAACGCGGTGATATCGGTAGCACGGCGACACAGTATGCCAAAGAGGCATTTGTCCGTTACCAGGTGGATGCCGTCACAGTGAACCCCTATATGGGCTTTGATTCAGTGCAGCCTTTCCTCGACTATCAGGACAAGGGCGTGATCATTCTGTGCAAGACCTCCAATACCGGGGCGGCGCAATTGCAGGAGGTCCAGCTGCAGCGATCCGGCCACAATAGCGAGCCTGTGTATGAGTATATTGCGCGACTGGTGGCTGAAGAGTGGAATTTTAATCACAACTGCCTGCTGGTGATGGGCGCCACCTGGCCGCAGCAGGTGGCCAGGGTACGAAGCATAGTGGGTGATATGCCTTTTCTGGTGCCAGGCGCCGGGGCGCAGGGCGGGGATGTAGGCAGTATCGTGCAGGCCGGTCAGACGGCACAGGGTAGCGGGCTCATCATCAGTGCCTCCAGGAGTATTTTGTATGCCAGCGCGGCCACAGACTTTGCCCAGGCGGCGAGAGCGCAGGCTGGTGCTTTAAAAAATGCGATCAACAACTACAGAAAGAAGCATGCAGCCGCTTTATGACAGGATAGGCACTAGCTACAGCCGCACGCGTTGTGCGGATGCGGCTATCACCGCCACACTGGCGGAGTTGCTGGCGGTGCAAACAGAAGGCAATTACCTGGACCTGGCCTGCGGCAGCGGCAATTACACACTGGCGCTGGCCGCGCTGGCAGGCACCTGGCATGGCGTGGATCTCTCGGAGACCATGCTACGGCAGGCCAGGGTGCAACGCCCCTGGCATACACATGCTCAGGATACCAGGGGGGACTCGAGGGTGCACTGGCAACTTGGCACGGCGAATGCGCTGCCTTACAAGAATGGTTTTTTTGATGGCGCGCTGTGCACGCTGTCTATCCACCACTTTGCCGATCTGCATACATCTTTCAGGGAAGCCTATCGCGTCATGCGGCAGGGGCGCTTTGCGTTGTTTACCGCTTTTCCCAAGCAGATGCGCGGCTACTGGCTGTGCCATTACTTTCCGCAGATGATGAAGCGCGCCATAGAGCAGATGCCGACCGAAGCCCGGGTCACGGCTGCGTTGCAGTCTGCCGGTTTTGAGATCGAGCGCATCGTGCCATTTTGTGTGAACAATCGCCTGACAGACCTGTTTCTGTATTCAGGCAAAGCGCGGCCAGAACAATACCTGGACCCCGAGGTGCGCGCCAATATCTCTTGTTTCAGTGAGCTATGCAGCAGTAAAGAGCTTGCCAGCGGCTTGCAACACCTGCAGCAGGATATCGCTTCTGGTGCCTTTGCACAGGTGGCAGACAGCTATCGCATAGGTCAGGGTGATTATGCCTATGTGGTGGCACGCAAGTCGCTGTAGCTGCGCTTGAACTTGCCGCTGATATTTGGCCACCCTAAAGTTGCCTGAACAACACCTTTGATGGTGGCGTTGTTGCTCAGGCAACAGCTTGTTCGCCGTATTGATTATTCCGCTAATTAATTTTTAAAAATCACCTTTAAATTCATGTGGTTATTTTAAATTTCTCAAGTGATAGCTCGCTGTTGATGTTGGCACGGAAACTGCAATAAAAGCCTTAGCCCGTAATTGAAAAGCACAGGTTTGTGCTGACATCATGAAGGAGAAAACAATGGCTAATCAATTTTATTGGCAGCTTCCTACCTCTGGCGATGCACGCTATGGCGATGCCACCAAACAGCGTCGCGGAGAAGCATCTGACCCCCATTACCCGGTATTCGGCAGTGGCGTGACCGACCCGCGCAAAAACGCATTCAACTATTACGACTATATCCACCAGGTCACCAAAGCGGCGGATATCTCGGGCTTTACCGGTGTGTTTATCCCGGATGATCCTGCGGGTGAAGAGCCGTGGATAGTTGCCGGCTATATCGCGAGAAGTACACAGCGCCTGCGTCTGTTGACGCAGTTTGATGCCTCCAGGGGCTCTGCCGTGTATGCCGCGAAAAATGCAGTAAGTTTTCAGCGTTACACCGGTGGCCGCTTTGCCTGGCACATTACCGAAGGCACCAGTGACGAGCATACCCGTAAACAGCTGGGTGACTTTGTACCTAAAGAAGATATTCTGGCACGCATCGATGAATTCATCACCGTGGCCAAAGGCGTATTGACCACTTATCCGTTTAACTTTGTCGGCCGTTTTTTTGAGGTGCAGGATGGCGGCTTTCAAGGGCCATTATCCAACCGTGAAGTGCCGCTCGTTTATCTGGGTGGCAACTCGCCTGAACAGCTTGCGCTGTCAGCCAAACATGCCGATGTGCATGTGCTGGAAGCCGCGGATCACGCCCGGATAGAGCAGCAGATCGCGCAATACCGTCAAGCAGCCAAGGGTGACACTGAATTCGCACTGCGTATCGATGTACTGGCGCGTGAAACACGCGAAGAAGCCCTGGCAGATGCCAAACGCTTTCTTGGCCAGACCGATGCCGCTATCTCTAAAGATGAGTCAGCCGTGCTGTGGCCAGGCTTTGCCGAGAGTTTCACTGGTGCCAAAGCCTCTTTGATCGGCAGTTACGACGAAGTAGCCGTGGCTCTGGCCGCTTATGCCAACCTGGGCGTGACGCAATTCGTATTAGCCGCCGTGCCGCATTTTGAAGAAGCCTACCGCGTGGGCAGCTATGTGTTGCCATTGGTGCGTCAGTTAACAAATCCGGCACAAAAGCAGGCTGCCTAGGATTATTGAGGAGATAAAAATGACAATAGATGTTTTCTGGAGAATTCCCACCCACGGCGAACCCACATCACACCGTGCCCGTTCACCTTTCCGTGGCGACTGGTTCCCCGGCAATGATAACCAGACACTGAGCGGTTTGAGCGGTGGTGGCGATGATGGCTTCACCTATATTGATTACCTGGCAGAAATCGCGCGTGCCGCAGAGATCTCCGGCTTTCAGGGCGGGCTGATCCCTTCTTTCCCCAATACCGATGAGCCGTGGGTGATTTCAGCCTTTTTGGCGCGCGAGACCAAGAATTTCCGCTTTATGATCCCGTTCCAGCCTGGTTTTCTCAACCCGGTGACGGCTGCGCGCATGACCGCCAGCCTGCAACGTGCCACAGGTGGCCGTGCGCTGTATAACGTGATCACTGGTGGCGGTGGCCCATCACAATTGTGGTGGGGAGACCCTGTCAAACATGACGACCGCTATGGCCGTACCACTGAATTCCTCGATGTGCTGAAAGGCATCTGGGCAGGTGGGCCGTTCTCTTACAACGGCCAGTTTTACCAGGTGGAAGATGCCGGCCTGCCAGACCCGCTGTCTAAAGAAGAGTATCCCGAGATCTATTTCTCAGGCTCTTCTGACGCGGCGCTGGCTTCGGCTTCCAAACACGCGGATTACTACCTGACATGGCTGGAACCATTTGACCAGATCAAGGAAAAGTTTGCGCGCGTGAAAGAGCGTACTGATGGTCTGGGCCGCAAGATCAAGTGCTCTATCCGTGTAGACATCGTGGCACGCCCGACCGAAGAAGAAGCCTGGCGTGAAGTCAGCCGTGGCTTTGATAACATCCCGCGCGATGTGCTTGAGCGTTATAAAGCGCAAAACGCTGGAGATTCAGTCGGTGCCAGCCGCCAGCGCGGCCTGAGACCGCAAACCATTAACAGCTACAAAGACTTTATCCTGGCACCCAATATCTGGACTGGTTTCAGCCTGTTGCGTGGCGGCCAGACCCTGGGCATCGTCGGCAGCTACGAAAACGTGGCCGCCAGGCTGGATGAACTGGTGCAACTGGGTACGGATGCCTTTATCCTGGCCAGCACACCACACCTGGAAGAAGCCTACCGCGTAGGTGAAGAAGTCTTGCCACTGGTACGCGGCAAGACCGGCGCGGGTAATTTACGCGCGGTCGCCTAAGTTAAAGTGTTGTTCGCAGCCCTCATGAAACCTTGGCTTCATGAGGGCTTTTTATTACCCTGATGGAAACGCAATGAGTCTGGCTAACCGCATCAAGCAAAGCTCGCAATTATCCGGCGACTTCTTACTCAGGTCAGGCAAACGTAGCCAGACTTATTTTGATAAATATCGTTTCGAGGCCGACCCGGCACTGCTGAAAGACATCGCACAAGCATTGATCCCACTGATCCCTGCCGGCACACAAGTCCTTGCAGGCTTAGAGTTAGGCGGGATCCCGATTGTGACGGTGCTTAGCCAGTTAACGGGATTGCCCACCGCGTTTATCAGGAAAGAAGCCAAAGCCTATGGTACCTGCCGCTATGCAGAAGGTGCCGAATTAAACGGTAAACGCTTTGTCTTGATAGAAGATGTGGTCTCCAGCGGCGGCGCCATTTTAGATGCGATCAAACTGCTGAACGCAGATGGGCTGTCAGTAGACCATGCTATCTGTGTCATAGACCGCGAGACAGGCGGGCAGGCAGCATTGCAAGCCGCAGGGGTGACCCTGAAAGCGCTTTTAAGCATGTCTGATATTGAACAGGCAGATGTGATCTGAATACTGGTCACTCACGGTATCGCCAGTATAAAAAGCGCGCATCGCAACCGTTTTTGTAAAAAATACACTCAGCCAGGAGAAGCAAATGTCCCACTCGCCCCAGTACACCGCCAACGATTTTCACCCTGAAGTACTACGCCTGTTCGACAGGCTGGTGCATGGTGATATAGACCGGCGCGAATTCATCGCCAAAGCCACCCGGTTCGCCGGTGCATTTACCGCAGTCGGCTTGCTGGAAGCATTAAACCCGAAGTTTGCGCATGCACAGAAAGTTGCCAGTCAGGACGTCAGGCTGCAATCGCATCATGTGGAGATAGCCTCACCCAAAGGCTATGGCAAGGCAAGGGGCTACCTGGTCAAACCGGCCGAGGTCAAAGGCAGGCTGCCTGTGGTGCTGGTGATACACGAGAACCGCGGATTGAACCCGCATATTGAAGATATCGCGCGCCGCATCGCACTAGAGAACTTTATTGTGTTTGCGCCTGATGCATTATTCCCGCTAGGTGGTTACCCCGGCGATGAAGATGCCGCGCGTGAGCTATTCAAACAACTGGAGCAGCCCAAAGCGCATGAGGATTTTGTCGCCGCTTTCCACTGGCTAAAGCAGTTGCCTGAAGGTAACGGTAAAGTCGGCGTGATCGGGTTTTGCTATGGCGGCGGCATCTCTAACCTGCTGGCGACGCGCCTGCCTGACCTGGCAGCAGCCGTGCCTTTTTATGGCAGCGCGCCACCATTGGAACTGGTGCCTGATATCAAGTCGCCGCTGTTGATCCATTTTGCTGAAAATGACGAAAGGGTGAATGCCAGCTGGCCGCCTTATGAGCAGGCCTTAAAGGCTGCGAATATCACCTATGAAGCGCATATCTATGCGGGCACCCAGCACGGCTTTAATAATGACACGACACCGCGCTTTGATGAAGCTGCTGCAACACTAGCCTGGCAACGCAGCATCGCCTTCTTTAATACGCATTTGAGAAAGTGATCGCTGTCAAAAAAACCAGCACTGATATTCAGGGGCAATAGGTGTGAGCATGATTGCAATAATCAACTCGCCTGACGATAAGCTAAGACACTAACCTTGAAACGTATACTGATCACAGGTAATGCAGGGTCCGGCAAGACAACGCTTGCCAGCCAGCTAGCTGCTGACACAGGCTTGCCATACATAGCTTTGGATAGCATAGTCTGGCAAGCCGGGTGGCAAAAAACGCCAAGCGCCGAGCGCATTCCACAGGAATTGCTGATTGCAAATCAGGATGCCTGGGTGGCTGATGGCGTCTCTGATGTGCTAGCAGACGCTGCAGACGCCATCGTCTTTCTGGACTTCCCAAGGTATGTCTGCCTATACCGTGTATTTCGTAGAAATCTGCCTTACCTGTTCCGCTCACGTCCGGGCCTGCCAGATGGTTGCCCGGAGATACTTATGATTCCCCGCCTGCTAAAAATAATCTGGTTGTTTCCCAAACGGGTCAGACCGAAAATCCTTGCGCATCGGTCAAAAGGCAAAGTGATCATTCATATTCAACATCACATGGAGTTAGCGGCCTTCAGGCGCTTTGGTAGACCACCAGATGCAGGCTAGCAGCAGTAGCTGCAAAGGCAATCGCAAAGTCAGCGCCCAATAGGGGACCTCTGGGAAGAGGTGCGGGTGTTGCCACATGAAGATATTGGCAGGCGTCACTGCTATCGTCAGCAGGATCAGCCCCCAGCCAGCGATACGCCGGGTAGGGCTGAATAAGATGCCTAGCGCACCTATCAACTCGAGTGCACCGCTCACCAGCACCAGCAGCCTTGGTTCAGGCAGGGAGGGCGGTACTATCTTCATTTCGAGTTCAGTGAACACAAAATGGGCGATGCCGCCTATAAAGAACCATATGAAAACCAGGGCCAGACCTAAGGTGCGTGGCAGACCTAAGGTTCTTGTCTCGCCTAAGGTTTTTGTCTCGCCTAAGGCTGGTGTCATACCGGGCTTGCTGCTGCCTGCTTTTTCCATGTTCATAGCGGATGTGTCATCACAAGTGGGAATATCAACTTGTGACAGGGCAAACGCGCTTTAGTGCGCGCCTGCCTGATCGATGCAGGTCAAGCTCTGCCCAGAAAGTCCTGCTTGCCTACATCCACACCTATATGCCGCAACACTGCATAAGCCGTGGTCAGGTGGAAATAGAAGTTAGGCAGGATGTTGTTGAGCAGGTGCGTCTGGCCTTGTACCACTCTGACCTCGGTGCCACGCGGGATGGAGATCTCGCGTTGTTCCTGGCCGTCGATCTGGCTGGCTTGCAGACCTGTCAGAAATTCGATTGAGGCTTTGATCAGGGCTTGATAGTCCGCAATGGTGGTTAACGGAAGATCAAACACCGGCGGTGGCAGCCCGGCCAGCCTGGCAGAGTAGCTGGTGGCGTGATCGGCTACGCGTTGCAGCTGGCGGCCAAAGGTGAACATATTGGGGTAGAGGCGGGTTTCGAGTAACACGCTCTGTTCTATCTTTTTCTCGGCGGCAAAAGCGCTGGCTTTGTCGAGGATCAGGGATAAATTGCCCAGGAATTTAATAAATACCGGCACGGATACTTGGTAAAGAGAAATGCTCATATTGAACTCACCATTCACAGTTAAAGTTGAATTTGGCCTAGGCGACTGCCAGATGGCCTTTGGATTGCAGGGAAAACAGCCGGGCGTAGAGGCCTTGCGCGGCTAGCAGTTCTGCATGCGCGCCACGCTCTATCACGTGCCCGTATTGCAGCACCAGGATGATGTCTGCGTTCATCACGGTGCTGAGCCTATGTGCAATGATCACTGAGCTACGGCCTGAAACCAGTTGCTCCAGCCCTTGCTGTACCAGGTGCTCGGATTCGGAATCCAGCGCGCTGGTGGCTTCGTCGAGTATGATCAGTTGCGGGTCTTTGAGGATGGCGCGGGCGATGGCGACACGTTGTTTTTCACCACCTGACAGCTTGATGCCGCGCTCACCGACCAGGGTCTCGTATTGGTGGTCCAGGTGCAGGATGAACTCATCCGCATGTGCCGCTTTGGCTGCGGCGATGACTTCGTCGGTGGTTGCGCTGGGTCGGGCAAAGGCGATGTTTTCGCCTATGCTGTCGTTGAACAGGGCGACATCCTGCAGCACTACACCCATCACGGCGCGTATGCTGCGCTGCTGGTAATCCCTGAGGTCTATGCCGTTGATCAGTATGCGGCCTGCAGTTGGGTCATAAAAACGCATCAGCAGTTTGACTATGGTGGTTTTGCCGCTGCCACTGGTGCCGACCAGCGCCAGCGTTTGCCCTGCCGTGATATGGAAAGAAACGTCTTGCAGCGCGCTGATCTCCTTGCCCGGGTAACGGAAGGTCACATTCTCAAACGTGATGGTTTCCAGCTGCCTGAGCACGATGGCATCTGCCTTGTCGTGATGTTCCGCTTCTACATCCAGCAGTTCTATCAGACGTTCGGCGCTGCTCTCTATCTCACTGGCCTGGTTCACCTGCCTGGCGATAGGGGCGATGGTGCTGATCAGGTTCTGGCTCAGGGTCAGCACCAGCAGAATGTCACCTGTGGTGTAAGCGCCTTTGAGGGCACCATTCACGGTGAGGGCTACGGCGGCGAATACACCAAATGTATTGACCACATTCAGGCCCTGTTCAGACTTCCACTGCGTTTTGTGCAGGTTGTCGCGCACGATGCGCCACTCGGCCTGTGTCGTGTCATAGCGTTGTTTTACCGCGGGTTCGCCACCAAAACTTCTCACGGTGGCGATATTGCCTACCATTTCTGCCAGCAGACCTGTCATTCTGCCTGCCAGTGCCTGCCAGCCGCGGCGGTATTTGTGCGTCCAGCCTACCGTGCGGTATGAGACCCAGAAATTGATGCCCAGCACCACGGTCATGATCAGGCCTATCACTGGCGCTTTAATTAAAAGCACGGTCAGGATAAACAGCATTTGCAGCAGGCCGGACAGCGTGCCCTCAGTCAGCGACGATAACCACATGGTGATACTGGTGATAGTGCCGAACCTGTCCATGATCTCGCCGACGCGGGTCTTCTCGAAATAGTCGATAGACTTTTGCGTCATATTGTCGAACACGCGCTGACGGAAAGTACTGACGGTGTCCAGCCACAGGTCATCTGCCTGCTTGTTTTGAATCGCACCAAAGATCACCACACCCAGGCGCAAGGCAAAAAACACGCCTAGCAGAACAGTGACGCTCCAGGTGGCTTGTGCTTGTGTGATGGCCCCGGAAAACATGCGCGAGATGACATCTACGATGAATTTGTAGATATAAGGCGTGGCGGTATTGATGAATCCAAGCGCGGTGCCTACCAGAATGACACCAACGACTTTCCCTTTATATTCGGGAATAAACTGAATGGCACGCCATACGTTTTTCATAATGATTTCTCTTTCAAACTGCTTTAATGAAAAGGGTCGTCCCTAATCCAACCGTAAGCCATATCAAACTTCGTGCCATGTTTTTCCTGAATGAAATCAGCAGGGCTAGGCTTTACGGTGGGGTGAAAATGTTGCTGTCTGAACACTAGCTGATGGTCAGCTGTTGCTTTTCCAGCAATGCGTCAGAAGATATTTCTGTAGGCCAAACGGCTGACAGCAGAAGGGATATGTCCCAGATTGGGTTTGAAACGGCAGGCTACAAAGGCAGCAGAAGAGGGCGGGTGATCGCTAGCAAGTGGCGATATTGCTTTTTATTCTGGCCAGCAGCGCCAGCAGCGTTTGATACTCTTCTTCAGTCAAGCCTTGTACTGCCAGTTCAGATAACTCCTTTTCTGCGGCCTTCAGGCTTTCAAACACCTTGCTGCCCTCGGGCGACAGCTTGAGTCTGGTGATGCGTTTGTCCGACGCATCGGCTTTGGCATCCAGCAAGCCCTTGCTGCGCACTTCAGTGATCAACCTGGCGATCTGCGCTTTGTCCTTACCTGTATACGACACCATATCGCTGAGGCTGGCATCAGGGTGACGGGCGAAAAATCCTAGTACCTTGTGTTGCATATGCGTCAGGTCCACGCCGTTTTCCTGGATCAAACGGTACTGGCGTGCGCGGAAGTGATGCATCAGGCGATGGATGGTTTCAAACACCTGCTGCTTATCATCCGGATTATGGTTGACTTTGTCTACTAGTTTATTCATCATAGTTGATATTATCAACTAAATAACTGATTACGGAAACAATGATGAAAGAACGCAACTTTGCAAGAATCCGCTTTGAGCTGCAAGCAAGGCCGGTAGTCGTGTCACGCGTAGAAAAAACCAGTGAAGGATTTATCAGCATCGTGTTTAGCGGGCCGTTGCTGGCACAGTTCAACAGCCTGTCGTTTGATGACCACATCAAATTCATTTTCACGAACGCGGCGGGTGAAACGGTCAGGCGGGATTACACACCGCGCAGCTTTGATACGGCGACACAAGAGTTAAGCATCGCGTTTGCATTGCATGCGCATGGCGACGCTTCGGATTGGGCTAAAAATGCCCAGCCAGGCGATAGCGCTGTAATCGCCGGACCTAAAGGCTCTATGGTCATCCCGGCTGATTTTGATTGGCATCTGCTGATCGCCGACACTTCAAGTCTGCCGGCACTGGCGCGCAGACTGGCTGAGCTGCCTGCAGATGCCACCGTGATCGCATTGATACAGGTCGACTATGACAGCGACCGCAGGCTGGCTGAACCTACCGACACTCAGCAGATCAGCTGGGCGCAGACACATCAGCAGGTGCTCAGGCAGCTGGAGACGCTGGAACTGCCCGCAGGTGAAGGGTTCAGCTGGGTGGCTGGCGAACATGCGTTCGCTTTAAGGGCCAGGGAGATATTGCTGGATAAAGGTCAGCCTAAAACGCTGATGAAAGCCGCCGCTTACTGGAAAAAAGGCGCAGCAGACTTTCATGAAAAGATCTAGCTATAAGAGGCGAAGGGCTGTGTTTGCACCATGCTCACATGCATGGCGAGGGCAACGCGTAACACGTATCAGGCTGTACTCAGGAGTCGTAAGGCGCGGAATCGTTTAACTTATTCAGTTCGCTGATGTTTTCTGCGGTGTGGCACTCCAGCACTTCCACATCCTTGTCTTTAAAGTTCAGCTTCTCTACCGTATTGATATTGCTGGCGAATTTGTTGTGCAACTCGCCACATTTGTGCGTTCTTTTATTCACAAACATCAGGTATTCCTTTTTCCTGGCATCGACAATGGCCGGTGGGGCTGAACCATCATTGATCAGCCTGGTGAAAGTACCACGCAGCCGCAGTTCAGACAGGCTCCAGATATTGAACACCAGGATGTTACGCGAAGGCTCTTTTTGTAGCGGATGTTCAGTTTCCTGCCTGGGGTTATTTTCAGGGCCAGACTCCGCATTGCTGGCTGGGCTGCCGGCCACTAATTCTGCCGATCTGGAATGCTCGACGACAACCGAAGCCGCTTCTGGCTTTTTACGCGGTTTGGCAGGCGTTTTTGATTCGGTTTTAGCTGGCTCTGGCTGGGCCGCAGGTTCCGGCGCGGCTTGTTGTGGCTCAAGCGCGGCAATCTCTGGCGTGGTGACGGTTTGCACCCGCACTGCCTGGCTCGCCAGCGGAGAGCTAGTCACGTCTTCTTTTGTGATCAGGGTGATCAGTATCACAATGATCAGGCCGATCAAAACGATATTCAGTTTACCGATCTCCATCAGGCCTTTTTGAAAAAAAACAGGCTTCAGCGAGGCGCTGTTTGCGCTGTTGAGCGCGGTTTTTTTTCGCGTGACAACTCTTCGCGTGACACATGTTTTTTCGGGGTGATGCGTGCTACTCATTCATTTATCCCAATGTATTTGGATAGGACCAATTGCATTTAATCGCCCACAATGCCTTAAAAGTCGACATCACTCAAGCACTTTACCGCTTGTCAGGACTTGTAAGCTGACTTTGCGGGTGAAGAAATCATCACTGCAGATACAGTTTCAGAGTGTTTATTGTAAACTCGTGATGGGAAATTGAAGCCGTGGATAAGCATGGTAAAAATGCTTTGCGGTGTTCAATTGCACTATCGTGAAACAGCAGTGCAATCACATTGCAACTACAGCACAACAACAGCACAACAACAATAAAAAAGGTTTAATCATGGCATTTTCTTCAGGTCTGCTACAGCAGCGCTTAAAGCTAGTGGCTTTATGCATATCTCTTCTGGCTACGCCCGGTTTATCAATCGCTGCCAGTGATAGCGCCCGCGTGATCAGCACCCAGCCGGAGAAAGCCGTCAGCAGGCCCGCGGCCAGCAGCAAAGCAGCGCCAGACAAAGCGACTCCAGAAAAAGCGAATGTATTGGCCTTGATCAACCTGGAGGAGGTGATGCCGGATTGTCAGCAGCAGGTCGCCAAGGTGAAAATCAAGAGCGTACAGCGCAGCGAGAGTGGCATCACCACCGAGAGCATTACTTTCAGCTGGTCCAATAGCAATGTCACACTCCCCACGCACATGAGTGACAACCCGGTATTAACGCTGGACGACCTGCTGGATGCGACCAGATTCATCAAGGTGGGCAGTAGCTACTTTATCCATTTTCAGACCTGCGAGCATACGCAAGAGCGCAGCCTGATCAATATATATGCACTTTAGGCCGGCTGGCAAAAACCGGCTGGCACAGCGCTGGAGTAAAAAACAGGATTATTTGTTGGAGATCAGGAGTTCTACGCCGCTGGCTTCAGCCATGCGGATGACGGACACATGCTCGCGCTCAAAAGCGCTGATCAGTTCCTTGAGGGTAGTATTAGGCAGGCTGCTCTCAACATTAAAGGCCAGGAACTCAAGGTCGGCTAATACCCCTAGCACGACTAAAGAGTGACGATCCTTGAAATTGATGCGGTCTATAAAGATGGCCTGGATGTTTTTGACTGAGTTACAGGCGCGTCCTACGGCTGAGATCAGGTCCCAGCCTACTTCACGGATAGCGACATCGTAATTGGCGCCATCGGCGACCGCTTGCGTTTCTGCGCGGTCGGTAAATAAATAATCAACACTGCGGAATTTACTCGAGAATGCGACATGCGGGCTTTGCTTGAGGTTTTGCTGTGGGTTTTGATTAGCCTCGCCCGCCAGCGGGCTTTGTGCCAGCAACAGACCGCTTATCAGCAACACGATAGTAGCCAGCCTTTGCATGTGGTATGCCTTAGAGAGATGGATGGTTAAGCAAAGACGTGGTTGCCTTTGATGGTCAGCTTGGGCTGTTGTATGGTTTGCTCACTGGTAGGTGTAGGCATGTGATGGGAGTCCTCACGCAGGACGGCATCAATATAGAAACTCTTTTCGTTTCTTTTGCTTGATTTTTTTACTTGCTGAAAATGGCTGTTGCCAGCAGTGTAAGTATTGCTGGCGATCACAGCAGCAGGTGAGTCATCCAACATGGCGGTAGCGGTTTGCATGCCCGGGTTGATTGAACTACCGATAGAAATGATAGTCACAATAGAACCTATCGACATGATCACTACCGCTGCGGCGACCGCCCCGGCAGTAATAGCAGCCAAGGATATGGCACTGGTCGCCTGTGGCCGTTCTGTAGCGTTAGCTGCGCTTAATTGAGTCATGATGAATCCTCCCTCGTTTTTGTATTGCTAGTAATGTTTTTTAGTAGGCTCAATCATGCTGGCTTCTCATTCTCACCTCCATACAACTTCTTCTGAATCTCTTGTAGGAATATTCGTACAAGGCGCGTCTGAATCAATTGCATTTTTACTGCTTTATCAGCCTTTTAATCAGCCATAAAATGCCTGATCAGCTGGCACACAGTCGCAAAAGACGGGTGCTGGGCTGCGCTTAGTTGATGGGCACCATCCTCCAGCCGTTGCACTTGCATCGGCACACCAGCCAGTAATAACTTACCTGCATAAGCTTCTGCCTCATCGCGCAGCGGGTGTTCATGGCTGGTGATCACCAGGGCAGGTGCCAGCCCGGCCAGCCGGCAAGAGTTGACGGGCGAGGCATACGGATGCGTGGCATTACTGTTGACATGGATATACTCTGCCCAGGCGCGCCTGCACGGTGAATCGCTGCTCGCAGCCATGTTTGCGCCCATGCTTGCAGCCATAGACCTCGAGGTTTGCAAGGCATCCAGCATGGGGTTGATCAGTATCTGGCCTGACAGCTGCATGCTGCCCATTCCCCGATCGCGAAACAGCATGGCCAGCACGGCAGCCAGGTTGCCACCTGCCTGTTCGCCGGCGACAAACACAGTTTTGCTATCAGCCCCCAGCTGTTGTGCATGCTGGCCCAGCCAGGCCAGGCATTCGTAAGCGACCTCTATGGTGTCGGGGAAGTGCATGCACGGCGCCAGCGGGTAATCCACACAGATGACGACAGCCTGCCTGCACAACGCGCCAGCGATCGCGTAAGCGTCTTCTACCTTGCCACAGTTGAACAGCCCGCCGTGAAAGTAGATCAGCACCGGCTGGCGACGCTTGCCCTCACGCTTGCCAAACACCTGCAACGAGATCGCCTGCCGGGTCTTTGAATATTCGAACGAAGTGCTCCACATGGTGTTCAGCATGCAGGGATCAAAGTCTGGGGATAGCCATGCCACGTTGGACGGCTGGCCGCGCAGCGACTTGCTGCAACCAGCGCTGGATGGCAGGTTTTGTCGCTAACGACTCCTTAAGCACCTGTTTGAGATAGGTGGTCGCCGCCATCACCCAGGGGTAACAAGCTATATCGGCTATGCTGTATTCATCGCCCGCGACATAAGCATGCACCTGCAACTGGTTTTCCAGCACGGTCAACAGCCGGTCGGCTTCTTCACTAAAGCGGGTAATGGCGAGCGCTGCTTTTTCCTCGCTCCTGACAGCGAAAAACCCCAACTGACCTAACATAGGCCCCAGGCTGCTGGTTTGCCAGTGCAGCCACGCAAGGGCGTCGTAACGTGCCTGGCCGTGGGCAGCTAAAAACTGCCCGCTTTTATCCGCCAGGTAAGTCAGGATGGCACCACTTTCAAAAATAGCTATGGGCGCGCCTTCTGCGCCGTTATCGACGATTGCAGGAATCTTGTTGTTGGGCGAAATGGCCGTGAACGCCGGAGAGAACTGCGCCAGCTTGCCCAGATCAACCGGGCTCACCGTATAGTCCACGCCTAACTCCTCCAGCATGATGGAGATCTTTCGACCATTTGGTGTCGCCCATGTATATAAGTTGATCATGATGCTTCTTTCTATATGTTTGCCTGTGGGTGATTAACGTAAGCCGCCGCCAGCCAGCAATTGCTCGCCAGTCAGCCAGTAAGCATCATCCGACGCCAGAAAAGCAGCGATAGAAGCGATGTCATTCGGCTGGCCGCTACGGCCTAATGGTGTTTGTGCCACATAGCCAGTTTCAGCTTCCGAACCTATGACACCTGCGGTATGCGTGCCTTCGGTTTCAACCAGGCCAGGGTTTAAGGCGTTGACGCGTATCTTGCGTGGCCCCAGTTCACGCGCAAGCACGCCGGTGATGGCATCCACCGCGCCTTTGGTCGCGGTATAGACGGCAGCGCCTGGGGGCGTCAAGCGGCTGATCACTGAGCCTATATTGATAATGCTGGCGCCTTCGCCCAGATGTTTCACTGCCGCCTGGGTGGTCAATAACAGGCCGAGCACATTGATATCGAATTGCCTGTGGAAATGTTCAGGGGTGATCTCTTCAATACTGCCGAATTCGTAGATGCCGGAGTTGTTGACCAAAATATCCAGCTTGCCATAGTGGCTGATAGCCGTCTCTATAATGGCTTGCGCTTCGCTCGCTATACTCACATTGCCTGCGACCGCCACGGCTTTGCCGCCAGCGGCAACGATGTCGGCGACGACTTTATCAGCGCCTTGTTTGCTGGATAAATAATTGACGACCACCGCCGCGCCATCCCTGGCAAAGCGTTTTGCGATCTCTGCGCCTATGCCTTTGGATGCGCCGGTGACGACAGCGACTTTACCGTTTAATTTTGTGCTCATGTGAATCTCCTAAATGGGAATAATGAAAGTTGTTTAAATCTGATAAGCACTATAAATAAATAAAAAAATGAGATAAATAGCCAAAATATGCAATCACTGTGCTAATTTATTGCACAATAAAGCCATTAAAGGATGCACCATGGACCGTTTTGACACCATGCTGGCGTTTACCCGGGTCGTAGAGCTGGAAAGCTTTACCAAAGCCGCACTGTCACTCAACCTGCCCAAGACCACGGTGTCGGCGCAGGTGCTGGCCCTGGAAAAACGCCTGCGCGTCAAACTGCTGCACCGAACCACCAGGCGCATCAGTGTCACCACCGATGGCGCGGCTTATTACGAGCGCGCCATCAGGTTGCTGAACGAGCTGGAAGAAACAGAAGCGGCCTTGAACCAGGCGACAGTGAATGCCAAAGGGCGCTTGCGGGTAGATGTACCGGCGCCGCTGGGCAGGATGGTGATCATTCCGGCGCTGCCGGACTTTTTCAAGCGCTACCCAGATATACAGCTGGAGATCGGCTGCGACGACAGACCTATAGATCTGCTGGAAGAAGGTGTAGATTGTGTGATACGCATAGGTAATTTACTCGACTCCAACCTGGTCGCCAGGCGTGTGGGCACCATGCAGTTCATGCTGGTCGCCTCGCCTGCATATCTTGATACTTATGGCAGGCCAGCCAGCCCCGACGATCTGCCACGTCACCACGGCGTGCATTTCTTTTCTTCCAAAACCGGCAAGGTCTATCCCTTTTTGCTGACGCAGGACGGCGTCAAGCTTGAAGTCACCACCACGCGTCAACTGGCGATCAATAATGGTGACGCCATGGTGTCTGCCTGTCTTGCTGGCCTGGGCATCTGCCAGCTACCCAGCTTTATGGTGCAGACACTGTTAGCCAGTGGTGAAATGGAGAGCGTGCTGACAGCTTTTGGCGCTGAGGGTATGCCCATGAACGCGCTTTATCCGCAAAACCGCCACCTTTCATCCAAAGTACGGGCATTTATCGAGTGGGTCGCCGAGCTGTTTTCTGTATGCCCTTTGCTGCAAGCCATCAGACAGGCATGATCCGTGGTATATTTTTCAGGCAAAGCAACTTCCTGATCGCAAAAGCGTCATCTGCTTAGTCTATCCTGCAATCAGTCAATTTCAGACGGCCAGGCCAGGTATGCGGCTGTGCGCAAGCAAGCGTGCACAAAAAACAGTCATTATTTAATCAAGCGCAAAAAAGGCATTAAACATGTTAGGCAAAAAAACCATACCATCTCTCTCATACACGCTGGGTATCTGCGTAATGCTATGCATCAACCAAAGTGCAATGGCCGAGAGCAAGATAGACCGGCAGACAGAAACCGCCATGCCACGGCAGAAGAATATGTACGGCATAGGGGTAGGCGTGATCCCGAAGACCTCAGGTTCCAAAGACCAGCGTGCCCTGATCCTGCCGGTGATCAATGCCAATTATGGTGAGCGTTTTTATATCAATGGTTTGCAGGCAGGTGTCTGGCTGGTGGAGTCTGATGATAAACGTATTCGCCTGGGCCTGTCGGCCGATGCCAGGTTTGGCTGGGATGCCAGTGACAGCAGCCGTACCAAGGGTATGCATGACAGAGACTTTTCAGTAGATGTGGGCCCGGTGCTGCGCTGGCAGACCGAGCTGGGCACCATCAATGCACAGTGGGGATTCGATGCCGGCGGCGCCAGCAACGGCCAGAATGTGCAATTGCAATTTATCCGCAGCCTCTACCGCTCAGAGCGGTTCCGCGTTAACGGCCTGGTGGGCGTGCAGTGGAACAACCGCAAATTCAATGATTATTACTTTGGCGTAGATGCTGATGAAGCCAGACCAGACCGCCCCAGCTATCAGGCAAAAGCCGGTACCCAGCTGCAACTCGGTATCAATGGCATTTACAGTGTCAGCGCGGATCAGGCAGTGTTTTTCGGCTTGATCGCCACTCGCCTAGGTAACCAGCAGGCCGATAGCCCTATCGTAGAGACACGTTTTCAACCTATGGGTTACCTAGGTTATTCCATAGGCTTTTAAAAAACGCTGCTCAGCATCTGGTTTCAGAGACAGCCCCCGGCGTGATGACGCATCAGTCACCACCATGCCGGGGGCTTTTTTATGCGCGGCGATCTCACCTTGATGATGGTTGCGCCTGGTCTGGTCTGCATTGTTGCTGGCAGCATTCTATGGAATAATCAAACGCAGCGCTGGCGCTAGTTCCAGCATAAATTCATTGCCCGGGAGAGCGACATAGACCAGATTCACCTTATGCGCGTGTTTGTCACGGTGGAAGAACAGGGTGGTTTTGCCGCCGCTTCGCGCAAACTGGATATCTCTCCCGCTGCAGTCACGCGCGCCATTGTGGCGCTTGAAGAACAACTGGGCGTCAAGCTGGTCCAGCGCACTACGCGCAATACCCGTTTAACCGATGCCGGCCACCAGTATTACGAAGACAGCAAAGCGATACTGGCCAGTATCGCTGCAGCCAATGAGGCCGTGTCGGGTGCCAATGCCGAACCGCATGGCACGCTCACGGTGACCGCTTCTGTGCTGTTCGGGCGCTTGTATGTGATGCCCAGCATCGTGGATTACATGCAGCAATACGCCAAAGTCAAAGTCATCGCCCATTTTGTAGACCGGGTCACCAACCTGGTCGAAGAAGGCATAGATGTGGCTATCCGCATCGGCGAGCTGCCGGATTCGTCATTGCGCGCCATCAAAGTCGGCCAAGTGCGGCGCGTGTTATGTGCCTCACCGGCCTATCTGGAGAAAAATGGCGTGCCGCAGCAACCGGCAGACTTGCTCGATCACGCCATCATTTCTGCGAATTCGCTGTCGCCCAGGGTCGAGTGGCGTTTTGGCGCAGCAGAAAACGCAGCAAAATTACCCCTGGAACCCAGGCTGACAGTTTCCAGCATAGACGCCGCCCTGGCAGCAGCGATAGGCGGGCTGGGGATCACACGCTTGCTGTCTTACCAAGTGAAAAGTGAAGTGGAGCGGGGCACACTGGCCCTGATACTGGAAGATCACGAACAGACGCCGTGGCCTATCCATGTCGTCCACCGCGAAGATAAATTAGGCTCCTCAAAAGTGCGTGCTTTTATCGATGGCATAGTGCATGACTTGCGCAATCACCCTAATTTGAAATAGCGCTGTTGCGCCAGACGAAATAATCAATTTCCCGGCGGGTGGTTTTTCCCTACTGGGCGGGTTTGTAGAATGCAGTCGTCAAGTGAACGACATCGCATACAACCCGCTTTATCAGGAGAGCCACAATGAAAGCAGCCATTATTATTTTCTCAGACCCAAACCATGGTGGAGAAGAAGCCTTGGGGCGTGCATTTAACGCATTAGCCGCCGCCTATGATTTCAAGCAGCAGGGCACTGAGGTCGCCGTCTATTTTCAGGGCACAGGTACGCGCTGGGCAGGCGTGATCAGCCAGCAGGACCACGCCTTGCATGCGTTGTATAACGCTGTTTCTGACACCATTGCTGGCGTATCATGCGGGTGTGCCGATGTGTTTGGCGCACGTGCAGCCGCCGAGAAAAATGGCTTTGCGCTGGTCAGTGATAACTTGGTGCCAGGCACTTCTGGTCTGCCCAGTATCGCCCAGTTGTCGGCGCAGGGTTATACCGTATTTAGTTTTTAGGATTTAATTTTCAGGATTTAATTTTTAGGAGATCGCTATGACCACCACCCCGTCCGTCCGTCCGCCACTGCCGCCGTTCACGCGTGAAACCGCGATTGAAAAGGTGCGGCTGGCTGAAGATGGCTGGAACTCGCGAGACGCGGCCAAAGTGGCGCTGGCATATACGCTGGATACGCAATGGCGTAACCGGGCCGAGTTTGTCAAAGGCCGTGAGCAGGCGCAGCAGTTTCTTGAGCGCAAGTGGAACAAGGAGCTGGAATACAGACTGATCAAAGAGCTATGGGCGTTTAGCGAGAACCGCATCGCCGTGCGTTATGCCTATGAATCCAGAGACGATTCAGGTAACTGGTTCAGAGCCTATGGTAACGAGAACTGGGAATTCGGCCCGGATGGCCTGATGATCAACCGTTTTGCTTCTATCAATGATTTGCCGATCAAGGAGAGCGAACGCTTGTTTCGCTGGCCACTGGGGCGGCGCCCGGATGATCACCCTGGGCTGAGTGAATTAGGCCTTTAGCAAAAACAAAGCCCGCTCAATATGTGCGGGCTTTGTTTATCGCATGCCTGAAAACTGATTACATGCCTTCGGATATCTTCTTCAGATTATCCAGGCCAGCGCGGTAAACCACGGTCATGGTTTTGATCGCATCATTGTCTGTCTGGTTGGCGACGGGTTTGTCGGAGAGGTCTTTACGCTTGAAATCACCACTCCAGGTGACTTTGCTTTTGCTGTCAGAAATCGCTTTCACCGTGATGGTGGAGCGATAGTTACTCACCGGCAACACCCCTTCAAGGATTTTGTAACTGAAAGTCTTTTGCGCCGGGCTAAAAGTCAGCAACTCCTCTTTCACCTGGCTGTTATCCTGCAAGGTCAACAGGCGGATAGCGCCTGGCAGGTTAGGGGTGCCACTCAGAATATGCGTGGTTTTGATCGCCGGATGCCATAAGCCCAGATCGCCAAAATTGCTGACATTGGCCCAGACCGTGTCGGCCTTGGCATTGATCTCAACCGACTCTTCCAGTTTCAGCGTCTCTGCTGCCGCATGGCTGGCGGCCGGGATCAGCCCTGCCAGTAATACAAACGATGTGAATAATGCCTTCATTCATTTCTCCTTTAAACGTTATTGTTGATTTATGGCCACTCTATGAATGAGAGACGCTTTTGGAAAATAAATTCATAATAACTACGCCAGCCAGAATAAAAGACATGCCGACCAGGGCAGGTGTGTCCAGTTGCTGGTCATAGAATACCCAGCCGACGATAGCCAGTAGCACTATGCCCAGCCCGGCCCAGATCGCGTAGGCGATCCCGATGGGGATGGCTTTCAGTGTCAGTGACAGGAAGTAGAACGACAGTGCATAGCCTATGACTACTACGATAGACGGGATGACGCGGGTAAAGCCGGCACTGGCTTTTAAACTCGAGGTGGCGGTGATCTCGGAAATGATTGCGATCGCTAAAAAAAGCCAGTACTTCATGCTGCTCTCCAAATAAAAGATGGTTTGTCACTAGGGCGTATATGGAAATCCATATCGCTGCCTTATATTACCCATACTTAATCAAAATTAAACGTGTATTGTGCAGACTGCTTGCTGGGCGGTGCATCCGGGCGTTCCAGGCCGCTGGCTTTCACGCCCAGCAGGCGTATGCTGCGGTCCAGGTCTATCCTTTTCAGGCACTTGCCGGCAGCCCGGCGTATCGCTTGCGCATCTGCCACCGCTTTGGGCAGCGTGAGGTCGCGTGTCACGGTAGTAAAGTCATCAAAACGCAGCTTCAGGCCTATCTTGCGGCAGACATAGCCTTTGCGTTGCAGATCATCGGCTACCCGCTCGCACAGGTGCGTGAATGTGGCGCCCAGCGCCTGTTTGTCACGCACGGCATGCAGATTACGTTCAAACGTTGTTTCACGGCTCATGGAAACCGGTTCGCTTTCTGTCACCACCGGCCTGTCGTCCTGCCCGCGCGATACCCGGTATAGCCATTTGCCGTAACTTTGCCCAAAATGCTGGGTGAGCCAGGCCTCGTGCAGTGTGGCGATCTCGCCTATGGTGCTTATGCCCAGAGATTCAAGCTTGGCGCTCGCCTTGGGGCCTATGCCATTGATCTTGCGCGCAGGCATGGGCCAGATGCGGGTAGGCAGGTCCTGCATGCTGATAATGGTGATGCCATCCGGCTTTTGTATATCTGAACACAATTTGGCCAGCAGCTTGTTAGGCGCGATACCGACCGAGCAGGTAAGACTGGTGGCCTCGAATACCGCTGTCTTGAGCTTTTGCGCAATGGCTAAAGAATCCTCTTCCAGCGTGGTGATATCTACATACACTTCATCTATGCCTATATCCTGCATCAGTGGGCTGACCGAGCGTATGGCCTCTTTAAATAATCGCGAATAGCGACGGTATAGATTGAAATTAACCGGCAACAGGATGGCGTCAGGTGCCAGCTTGGCGGCACGCATGGTAGGCATGGCCGAATGCAAGCCCAGCGCGCGGGCTTCATAAGTGGCGGTGGTCAATACGCCACGGCCGACATAATCGCGCAGCCGCGAAAAAACATGGCTGCCATCTGCATTCAGTTGCGGCGTATCTGAAGCGCGGCCACCCACCACCACAGGCAAACCGCGCAGTTCAGGGTATTGTGATAATTCGCAGGAGGCAAAAAATGCATCCATATCGATATGTGCGATGCGCCTTGCGTTCACATCGCACATGTTGAATGAAAGCCTGATGAGATCATGCGTGGGATTGTAGCGTTTTAAAAACGTATGCCATGTAAAAACTGGTTAATGCTGGCATGCAGCCCGCGAGCAAAGCTTGAGCTGGATACTATTTCGGTTTAAAGCTGCGTTTGTCTTTCTGCGCACGTTCATTCACACGTATGGCCAGCAGAGAGCCGCCGGTAATGATCACTGCGGTGATGGCTTTGTAATCAGGCGCTACCAGCAGCCAGACAAACGAGGCGAGCAATAGCGTTATCAGGAATAATTTTAAAACTAACATGCATTCTCCTCCGGCGCTAAGTGAAGTATATAAACGCCTTACCATGGATCGATTCTTAAAATCGATCAAAGTTTCGGATAATTGAATGCAGGCCGGAAGTTAAATCTGAATCAAAACTAAATAGTGATAAACTGACCCCATGTGGTACCAGATCAGTCGGAATGAAATTTACGCAGGCGGTTTTTCGGCCGCTATAAAACAAAAAAATCCTAAGTTATTTCTAACAAAGGATTGTTTTGATTCTTTATGGTGCCCAAGAGAGGACTCGAACCTCCACGTCGTTAAACACTAATACCTGAAACTAGCGCGTCTACCAATTCCGCCACCTGGGCTAAAGAAGCTGTGCATTTTAAAGGAAGAATTAATATTGTCAACTAGAAAAACTAAAACGCCTCTACGGGCAACCGATCCGCAGGCGCAACGTGAAGCAGAGTTATACCAAACACCATTACCAAGCCGTGAGCTTGTACTACAACTTCTGTCTGATCAGGGGGTTCCCCTCAGTGCAGATCAGATCTATCTATTACTCGACATCAGCCATGATGAGCGGGATAACTTTAACCGTCGCCTGGGTGCAATGGAGCGTGACGGGCAACTGATGCGCAACCGCAAGGGCGCGTTCTGCCTGCCGGATAAGATACATCTGATCGCCGGCACCGTTTTCGGCCATACCGATGGTTTCGGCTTTCTGCAGCCGGATGATAAGAGCAAACACCCGGAAGATATTTTTCTGGGCCCCAAAGAAATGACCATGGTCATGCATGGTGACCGCGCCATGGTGCGGCTGGCCGGGCTGGATAGACGGGGACGGCCGGAAGGCAAGCTGGTCGAAGTACTGGAACGTGCCAATAAGACCCTGGTGGGTCGTGTTATCCGCGCCCAGGGCGTGACCATAGTGGCCGCAGAAGACAAGCGTATCAGCCAGGATATCCTCATCCCCTATCACCTGGATATGGATGCCCAGGTAGGGCAGGTGGTGACCATAGAACTGACCGAATACCCTTCTTCACACTCGCGGCCTATGGGCAAAGTGGTGGAGATCCTGGGTAACTATGCCGACAGTGGCATGGAAATCGAAATTGCCTTGCGCAAACACCATTTGCCACATCAGTTCAATCCGGCAGCAGTTAAACAGGCGGAAGACTTTCCAAGAACAGTCCAGCCCAAAGATTACAAAGGTCGTAAAGATTTACGCGATCTGGCGCTGATCACCATTGATGGCGAAACGGCGCGTGACTTTGACGATGCCGTATTTGCCGAGCCGCAAGGCAAAGGCTGGCGCCTGGTGGTGGCGATCGCCGATGTCAGTTTTTATGTACAACCTGGCGATGCGCTGGATAAAGAAGCGTTTGACCGTGGCAACTCGGTGTATTTTCCACGCCGCGTCATCCCTATGCTGCCTGAGGCTTTATCCAACGGCTTGTGCTCGCTGAACCCCGAGGTAGAGCGCTTGTGCATGGTCTGTGATATGCAGATCGATGGCCAGGGCGTGGTCAAACAATACCAGTTCTACCCTTCGGTGATGCTGTCCAAAGCGCGTATGACCTATACCAAGGTATCTGCCTTGCTGCACGAAGAAGACCCGGCGCTGACCGCGGAATACCAATGGCTGCTGCCGCATTTGAATAATCTGAATGGGGTGTTCAAATTGATGCTGACGCAACGTGAGAAACGTGGCGCGGTCGAGTTTGAATCCACAGAAACCATGATGGTGTTCAATGACAACGGCAAGATAGACAAGATAGTGCCGGTGGTACGTAACGACGCACACAAGCTGATTGAAGAATGCATGCTGGCTGCCAACGTTTGTGCGGCGGACTTTTTACTACAGAATGAGCAGACTTGCCTATACCGTATCCACGAAGGCCCGACGCCGGAAAAACTCGAAGCCCTGCGCCTGTTTATGGGCGAATTCGGTTTCGGCGTAGGCGGTGGTGAAAAGCCGCAGGCCAAGGATTACGCAAAACTGATGCAGCGCATCAAATCGCGCCCTGATGCGCAGTTATTGCAGACCGTGATGCTGCGTTCCATGCAGCAGGCGGTTTACAGCCCGGATAATGTAGGCCATTTCGGCCTGGCTTATGATGCGTATACCCATTTCACTTCGCCTATCCGCCGCTACCCGGACCTGCTGGTGCACCGTGCCATCAAGGCCGTGGTGGAGGGCCAGCGTTACCAGGCCAAAGACTGGCATCAGCTGGGCACCCATTGCTCCATGACTGAACGCAGGGCCGATGATGCCACGCGTGATGTCACCAACTGGCTGAAATGCTTTTACATGCAGGACAAAGTCGGCGAAGTGTTTGCCGGCACCGTGGCTGGTGTAACCAGTTTCGGCCTGTTTGTCGCGCTGGATGAAGTGTATGTCGAAGGCCTGCTGCACGTCACCGATTTAGGCAATGATTACTTTATCCACGACAAAGCCAGGCACGAGATGGTAGGCGAGCGCACCGGGGTGCGTTATCGCCTGGGTGACCGGCTGACCGTGAAAGTGGTGCGTGTAGACCTGGAAACCGCCCGCATCGACTTTACCCTGGCTGGTAAAGCTGAGGCTTCCGGCGAGGACACAGAGACTGATACTGTTGCAGAAGCAGGCACATCTAATCTGAAAAGATCGCAGATTTCAGAGGCGAGAGCCCGACCAGCAAGCCCGTATAGCGCTGGTAGTAAAGCCGGTAAAGCGGCAGGCAGTAAAGGGTCATCCCAGCCCAGGTCAACTGCAGCATCTGCAAGCTCGAGCAAAGACGGCGCTGGCAAACCACGCACGGCCAAAGAAAAAAATCGTCGCTCTGTGCAAAAAAATAAAGGCAAACCCAAGGCGAAAGCCCGATAATAGCGCCTGTGCACATTTCGCAAGGTTGTTGCTTCATGCCTGCAATCTTGCGAAACATTCAAACCAGCCCGCGCTTGAAACATCTCTGCGCGGTGCTTTGCGTTTGGAATCAGAATTAAATTAATTAGGAGTAACTATGTCGGAAAGCCGCATTATTTTTGGTTTTCATGCGGTGTTAAGTCGCATGCGTCAGCATGGCGGTAGCATTCAGGAAATTATCATTGACCAGGACCGGGTAGACGCGCGCATGCGTGATCTTCTGGATATGGCTAAATTACAAAATATCCGCGTTATCCAATCTGAACGTAATCGTCTGGATGGATTTATCGGCGCTAACGGCCGCCACCAGGGTGTAATAGCCAGGGTGATCGAAACGCCCATGCCTTATAAGGATATCCACGATGTGCTTGAGTCAGACCTGGATGAACCACCGTTCTTCCTGATCCTTGACGGCGTGCAGGACCCGCATAATCTTGGCGCTTGCCTGCGGGTTGCAGATGCCATGGGTGTGCATGCCATTATTGCGCCAAAAGACAGGTCCGTTGGCCTGAATGGCACGGTACGTAAAGTTGCCAGTGGCGCAGCTGAAACCGTGCCGTTTATTTCAGTGACCAACCTTGCGCGTACCATGCGTGAACTCAAGGATGCCGGTGTGCATGTGGTTGGCACCACCATGGATGCACCCAGTGATTTGCACAACACCAAATTTGAAGGCGCGATTGCGCTAGTGATGGGTGCCGAGGGGGATGGTTTACGTCGCCTGACACAGGAAACCTGTGATTCATTGATCACTATCCCCATGTTTGGCTCGGTGCAAAGTATGAATGTCAGTGTCGCCAGCGGTATTGCCTTGTATGAGATCCGTCGCCAGCGCGTATTAGGCAACAGCCAGAAATAAATCCCCATCCCCAGAAATAAACAGATTCATGATTACTTTAACTGGCCTTTGGCAGCAGTTACGCCAGCAGTCTAAACGTTTGTGGTTAGGCCAGTGGCTGGCATTTTTCGGCGCAGCGGCTGCGGTGCCTATCCCTTTGCTGATGCCATTGCTGGTCGATGAAGTGCTGTTAAAACAGCCTGGCAAGCTCACGCAGACCATGGCAGCCTTGTTACCGGCAGCATGGCTGGGGCCTGTCGCCATCATCATCTGTGTCACGCTGCTTACCATCAGCTTGCGTCTGGGCAGCCTGTTACTGGGTGTCGCCACCACGCGCATTTTTGTCGGCTTATCCAAGCAGGTGACCCTGGGCGTGCGGCAAACACTGCTGGACAAGCTCGCACGCATACGCATGCAGGTCTATGAAAGCCTGGGTGCAGGGCAGATCACGGCGCGACTGCTCACCGATATCGAAACGCTGGATAAATTCCTCGGTGAAACCATCGCCAAGGTGCTGGTGGCGGTGTTAAGCGTGATAGGCGTAGCTGTGGTGCTGTTGTGGATGCACTGGCAACTGGCACTCATCATCCTGCTGCTGAACCCGTTTGTGATCGCGCTGACCATGGTGCTGGGCAAAAAGGTCAAACTGTGGAAGCAGCGCGAAAACAATGCGTTTGAGGTGTTGTCGCAATCGGTGAGCGAGACGCTGGAAGTCATGCAGCAGCTACGGGCCAGCAACAGTGATAAACGCTTTCTGGAAAAAGCCAAACAGGCGGCCGAGGCGGTGCGTGAAGCCGCCACCGCATCAGGCTGGAAATCAGATGCCTTGTCGCGTTTGTCATTCGGTATCTTCCTGTTCGGCTTTGAGATATTCCGCGCCGTGGCCATGCTGATGGTGGTGTTCTCTGATCTGTCAGTCGGACAAATGATCGCCGTGTTCGGCTACCTGTGGTTCATGATGGGGCCGGTGCAGGAGTTACTCACGGTACAGTTTTCCTATTACGCCGCTAAAGCAGCGCTGACGCGTATCAACCAGGTGCTGGAAGCCGAAGAAGAGCCGCATTACCCAGCATTGGTGCAGGGCTTTAATGACCAGCAACCGGCAGCGATCGCCTTGAAACAGGTGACATTCGCCTATGGCGAAGGTGACCCTATCCTTGACCAGGTCAGCCTGACTATTGCGCCCGGCGAGCAGGTGGCCCTGGTCGGTGTTTCCGGCGCAGGTAAATCCACCCTGGTGCAGCTATTGCTAGGCTTATATGCGCCCAATCAGGGCGAGATCCTGTTTAATGGACAAGCGATCGCGCAATTGGGCTATGCCCAGATACGCGAACATGTGGGTGTGGTGCTGCAACACCCTATGCTGTTTAACGATAGCGTGCGGCAGAACCTGGCCATGCAACAACCATATTCAGATGACGCCTTGTGGCAGGTGCTGGAAGTGGCGCAACTGGCGCAGTTCATCCGTGATCTACCCGAAGGGCTGGATACCCAGCTGGGCCGCAGCGGTGTGCGCCTGTCTGGCGGCCAGCGCCAGCGACTGGCGATCGCACGCATGATGCTCAAGCAGCCGCAAGTGGTGATACTCGACGAAGCGACTTCCATGCTGGATACGCATACCGAAGCCTTGCTGCATGCCGCCATGCATAGCTTTCTGCGTGGTCGCACCACCATCATCATCGCCCACAGACTGTCGGCGGTGAAAGAGGCTGACCGCGTGCTGGTGTTTGATGCCGGACGCATTATCGAAGAAGGCCAGCATGCCACGCTGGTGAACCAGGCTGGCAGCGTTTACCAGCGCCTGTACGGGCAGCAATCGGCCTGATGCCGGCAAGGCTTATCACCGCTATGCCAACCAGGCCAGGCCTGGTGCTGGCAGCCATTATTACGTTTGGCGAAACAGTGTATTGACCGCCCGCTAGTGTTGGTCACATCCTGATCCGGGTACATTGCGTCATACCGAGTTTGTTCGGTTTTTGACATCAATGACAAAGGATAGAGGATGAACTACACCAAATTTAAAATCGCTGTTCAAATGCCAGTGCTGCTGGCGGCACTGATGACCGCATTGGTTTTGCCGGTGCATCAGGCAAGCGCGGCAGAGACTTCAAACCATGCCAGCAAGCCGGAGACGGCAGTCTCTTATCACACGGTAGAGATAGACGGCGTGAAAGTATTCTATCGCGAGGCAGGGCCCAGGAATGCGCCTGCCGTGTTGCTTCTGCATGGCTTCCCCAGCTCGTCACATATGTTTCGCAACCTGATTCCGCAACTGGCTGACCGTTATCATGTCATTGCGCCCGATTATCCCGGCTACGGTCAAAGTGGTCAGCCTGCCATGGACAAATTCACTTATAGCTTTGATCACCTGGCGGCAGTGGTGGATAAATTCACCAGCCAGATCGGTTTGACTAAATATGCCCTCTACGTGCAGGATTATGGCGCACCTGTAGGCTATCGCCTGGCGGCTGCACACCCGGAAAGGATCAGCGCCATCGTGGTGCAGAACGGCAATGCCTATCAGGAAGGCATAGACAATCCGTTCTGGGACCCGATCAAAGCCTACTGGAAGGATAAAACGCAAGCGAATGCCGCCAAACTGCGCCCGGTGCTGGAGATGGACGCGACTAAGTGGCAATACAGCGAAGGTTTCCGGGATGCGGCCCTGCATGTGAGCCCTGATACCTGGGTGCTGGACCAGGCCTATCTGGACCGCCCTGGAAACAAGGATATTCAGATCGAGCTGTTTTACAGCTATGGCACAAACCCACCGCTTTACCCGGCATGGCAGGCCTACTTCCGTAAACATCAGCCGCCCATGCTGATCGTCTGGGGCAAGAATGACAAAATATTCCCGGCTGCCGGTGCCACGCCTTACCTGAGGGATCTGCCACAGGCTGAGTTGCACCTGCTGGATAGCGGCCACTTTGCCTTAGAAGAAGAGGGCGACCAGATAGGCCGGCTGATGCACGATTTCCTTGATAGAAAAGTGCCGCGCTAAGTTCGCAAACTGCAGCGCTAAAAAAGCAATGAGCCGAAAATGACTCTCATTTTCGGCTCATTGCCTTGCTCGCAGTGTGGCGATCACGCCAGGCCAGGTTTACTGGCGGATTATCCTGGACACATAGTTCTTGTCGTTAGCCTTGTCACCCTGGTCATTCAGCACATGGGTGATTTCGCCTGTACCGCCCAGTGACACACTGGTGATGTGGTCAAAGTGTATGTCAGGGCCGCTAGGTGCTTCAATTGCGCTGTTCAACTTGACGCTGGTATTGGTATCAAAGAAGCAGTAAACGCCCATGCCTATGGCTTTGTGATGTTTGACATGGTCAGCGACTTTATAAGACGCATAGCCGTTGGTACTGCCATTCATCCAGCTTTGCTGGTCAGGTACATCGTAAGGTGCCTCGCTCTGGTAGAAGTAGACCTCGCCATATTCACCATTCCACAAGGTCTGGTAATCGTGGAAATGCTCCACAAACAAGCCATACATGGTGACATGGTCGCCATTGACGATAATGCCATGTTTGGTTTTATTGGTGGCCCAGCCTATGCCGTTGCCGTGGTCACCACGCCAGACCCACAGGTTGTCACCGATGACATGGTTGCTGTTGATGATGACGCTATGCGTCGCATTGCCGACCGCGGCACCACCCACCCGGAAAAACACATCGTGCAGGGCGATAGGGTTCTGGGCGTGGCTGATGGCTGATTTTTTGTCACCGACCTGCAGCAACACCTCAGAATTCTTTTCACCGGCATCAAACAGCACACCGCTGATCTTTACACCATCTACATCTGCCACTGACAGCGCGACATTGCCGGCAGTGGGCAGCAGGGTGGCGATACCCAGGCCCAGTACCACGGTATCGGGGTTTTTAACCTGCACTGGTGCATCCAGCTTGTAAATGCCCGGCGTCAGCAACAGATGTTTTCCTGCACTGAGTGCGGCATTCAGCGTGCTGCTGGTGTCAGTCGCCGCCTTGGCGATATAGAATTTATCCAGCGGCAGGTTCGCCCCTGGCACATGCGTCTCCTGCCAGCTGACGCCCTGGCTGTTTTTGCGCAAGGCGGGCACGAACACGCTGTAGTGGCCGCTGCCATCTATGGTTAAAAACGGTTTTTCACTGACCAGCGGTGTTTGTTCGACCACTGTATACGGCGGGTTAGGCCAGTTTTTTGACTCGGGCGCGTTTTTCACGCCTACAAACACCATATTCCAGTTCTCGTTAGTCCAGCTGCCTATGGTGGCGTTACGGGTCAGCCATTGTTGCTGTGTGCCGGAGTTGATCTGCTGATCGACCAGGCTGTCAGCAATATAACCGCCGCTGGACCAGCCGCCATTGTCATCCAGCAGCATATTGCCGCGCACATGGATACGGCGCAAAGGCGACGCCTGCGAGACTGCCCACTGCATGGTGCCGTTATCAGGCGTGACAGACAGATTCTCCACACTGCGCCAGAAGTTCTGCGTTGCATCACCGTCATGCCAGGAGGCCTCTACCTGTATGCCGCCTTGCAGCATGACGTCATCGGGAAACTGCCCCAGGCCTAACAGCTGGGTATAAAACCCCAGCCTGACCTTGTTGTGGTAAACGCCGGGTTTAAACAGCACGGCATAACGCTCGGGGCCGAACTGGTTGCTCTCCTGCAGTTTAAAGATAGCGTCCAGCTTGTTTTGCACCTCTTCCGCTGGCATGGATGGGTCCATGATGATGACCTGCTCGCCAAAGTCCGGCGTTGCTAGCGGCTTGTTCTGCGCCTCAGTCGCCTGACAGCCGGCCAGGGCCAGGGTAGCCAGCAGGGCGCTGGCTTTAGGCAAGCCCAGGCTGGCCAGATTAAAAGGGAGCGTGTGACGGTGTGCAGAAGCAGAGTGAGACATAAACAAAGGCTTTCAGTTTTTAAATATTTGTAGGCTGGACCATACTTTTGCCTGTGAAATTCATTTTTTTTCTTGCTGCTATGATTAGGTGTCGCTGCAAAAAACTGATTTTTAACTATAAAATCAATTGTTTATGACGATAAATTTAATGTGCTTAAAGTATCGCGGCGTACCCGCGCCAGCAGGGCGGCATCGTCTATCAACGATTCTCCATAAGAGGGGATCAGCGCTTTTAATGACTCTTGCCATGCCTGGCTTTGCATGCGGTCGCCAAAACAGCGTTCCAGCACGTCCAGCATGGCTTTGACGCTGACCGATGCGCCGGGTGAGGCGCCGAGCAAGGCTGCCAGGCTGCCATCGGCAGAAGATACGATCTCGGTGCCGAACTCCAGCTTGCCCCAATGCTGGTGGCAGCGCTTGATGATCTGCACACGTTGCCCGGCATGTGCCAAACGCCAGTCCTGGCTGCTGGCCTCGGGCAGGAACACGCGCAAGGCCTGCATGCGTTGCTCATGCCCTTGAAATACTTCCTTGATCAGGTATTTGGTCAGGTCGACATTGTGCCTGCAGACGCCGAGCAGGCTTTTGATGTTTTTGAATTTGACTGATTTGGCCAGATCAAAACGCGAACCCTGCTTGAGAAAACGCGTGGTAAAGCCGGCATAAGGGCCGAACATCAGCGCCGGTTTGCCTTGTATCATGCGCGTATCCAGATGCGGTACCGACATGGGTGGCGCGCCAACGGCTGCCTGGCTGTACACTTTGGCGTGATGTTTTTTTATCAGCGCCGGGTTATCACAGATCAGCCATTGTCCGCTCACCGGGAAGCCGCCATAGCCCTGGGCTTCGGCAATGCCCGATTGCTGCAACAGCGGCAAGGCGCCGCCGCCAGCGCCGAGAAACACAAACCTGGCGTTGTAAGCATGCGATTGCCCGGAGGCCAGGTTCTGGATATGCACCTGCCACTGAGGGTGTTTGGCTTGCTGTTTCAGTTTGCTGACGCGTGACTGCGTCAACAGGGTAAAGTTGGAGCGCGTTTTCAGGTATGCCACCAGTTGCCGCGTCAGCGCACCAAAGTTCACATCCGAACCATGCGCCACATGGGTGGCCGACATATGATCCGTGTGCTGGCGGCCTGCCATCATCAATGGCATCCAGTCGTTCAGCGTGGCTGGCTTGTTGCTCCATTGCATTTCGGCGAATAGTGGATGCGCTTTCAGCAGTGCGTGGCGCTGGCGCAAGAATGCACTGTTGTGTTCGCCCCACACCGCGCTCAGGTGTGGCACCCGCTGAATAAAGTCGGCGTTCAATACCCCTTCTTTTACCAGCGTAGACCAGCATTGCAGCGAGACTTCAAAAGCGGCGTTGATCTCAAGCGCGCGACGGATATCTATGCCGCCATTCTTGTTTTTCGGCGTGTAGTTCAGCTCACAGTAACCGGCATGGCCGGTACCGGCATTATTCAGGGCATCTGAACTTTCGAGGGCGACATCATCCAGTTTTTCCACCATGCATATCTGCAGGTCGGGGTCCAGCCGATGCAGCAAGATCGCCAGTGTGGCGCTCATAATGCCGCCGCCAACCAGCAGTACATCGATATCGGTTGTTGCCATGGTGTGTGAATTCCTCAGAGTGAGGCGCTTGAATCTCAAACGCACAATCATAATGCCGCCGCGCATTATAAAACGAAAAACACCAGTCATCATCTGCGAAAGCGTCTATGGGGTGGTCAGTGGCCGTAGCAGCCCTGCAAACTTGTCAAATAAACACTTTTGCGGTAATCTCCAGCATTCGCCAATATTGTGATTTCACTATAAAAAGATCCCGCGCAAGGGCAGGTGGAATCACTACAGCATGCACCGATGACTTACCGCTGACGCGTGCATATTTGGCTACATGCCTATTTGGCGACATAAAGGGGGGAAGCATGAAAAATCCATTGGAATCTATTGCAGGCACCATAGTTGCAGGCGTGTTATTGACAGTGGCACTGGTGTTTTTCCTGAAAAATTTTATTGTGGCCGGGAGCTGACTATGGAACTGGTTCCGGCACTGGCGCGGTGGATACACCTTCTGGCAGGCATTACCTGGGTAGGCCTGCTTTATTATTTCAACCTGGTGCAAATGTCGGCGTTGAAAGCCGCCGCCGCTGATGGCACGGCTGCCGGCATCAGCAAACATGTGGCACCCAGGGCGTTGCTGTGGTTCCGCTGGTCTGCCGTGGTGACCTGGCTGGCTGGTGCGGCTTTGCTTGGCGCGCATATGCATGATGCCTTTATGCTGCGTAACGGCTTCGAAGCGATAGGCATAGGCGCCTGGCTGGGGACCATCATGCTGATCAATGTCTGGGGTGTGATCTGGCCTAACCAGAAAAAGATCCTCGGCCTGGTGGCGGCAGATGATGCGGCCAAAAACAAGGCGCGACGGGTGGCGATGCTGGCATCGCGTACCAATATGCTGCTGTCTGTTCCCATGTTGTTTTTCATGGCGAATGGTTTGAGCCATCGCGCGGTATTAGGGTTTTAAACGGTTTAAGACGGTTACGGCGGCTTGAGCCGCCGTTTTGTTTTTTGATAAAGGGTTTTGAAATGCATTCCGAACATTTAATGAACACCTATGGCAGGCAGCCTGTGACGTTTGTCAAAGGCGAGGGCGTCTGGTTGACAGACACTGCAGGTGATCGCTATCTGGACGCGCTGTCTGGCGTAGCCGTCAATGGCCTCGGTCATGCCCACCCGAAATTCGTCGCCGCACTCAATGCGCAGATCGCCAGGCTTATCCATGTTTCCAATATTTACCAGATCGCCGAGCAATCGGCACTGGCCGATAAACTGGCCGAGCTTTCCGGCATGGACAGGATATTCTTCTGTAATTCCGGCTGCGAAGCGAACGAAGCGGCGATCAAGCTGGCCCGTCTGCACGGACATAACAAGGGCATAGACCACCCTGAGATCATCGTCATGGACCAGAGTTTCCATGGCCGGACCATGGCGACGCTATCAGCTACCGGCAACCGCAAGGTACAAGCCGGGTTTGAGCCGCTGGTCAGTGGCTTTTTACGTGTGCCATTTGATGACCTCGAAGCGATCAAAACCATTGCTACACATAAAAACAATGTGGTGGCTATTTTGGTTGAACCTATACAGGGTGAAGGTGGCGTGCATATTCCGGCCAGCCTGAAAACCTACTTTCAGGGCTTGCGCGAGATCTGTGATGCCAACGGCTGGCTGCTGATGCTGGATGAAGTGCAGTCTGGCATCGCCAGGACAGGTACCTGGTTCGCTTTCCAGCATACCGGCATAGTGCCTGACGTGATGACGCTGGCAAAAGGCCTGGGCTCTGGCGTACCCATAGGCGCTTGTGTCGCGCGTGGCGTGGCGGCTGAGACTTTCACTCCTGGCAAGCATGGCTCCACTTTTGGTGGCAACCCGCTGGCAACCGCCGCTGGCCTGGCGACACTGAATATCATTGCCGAGGAAAACCTGCGCGAGAATGCGCAGGCGATAGGCGACTATATCAACCAGTCGCTGAGTGCTGCGCTCAAGGGGCAGGCCGGTGTGGTACAGATACGCAATGCCGGTATGATGATAGGCATAGAGCTGGACAGGCCATGTACTGATTTGGTAAAACAGGGCCTGGCCGCTAAATTACTGATTAATGTGACTTCCGAGAAGGTGATACGGTTGTTACCTTCACTGGTGATGAACAAGCAAGAGGCCGACGAGCTGGTGAACAGGCTGGCCCCACTGATTTTGAACTTTTTAAAGGCAAGCGCGTGAGTTAACTGCGCCGAATTATCATGAGTATCAAACACTTTTTGCAATTTAATGATCTGGAACGGGATGAGATAGAGCATATTTTTGCCCGTGCCAAATGGATTAAAGCGCAGTTTAAAAACTACAAACAATACTGGCCGCTGGTAGACCGTACCCTGGTCATGATTTTTGAAAAAGCCAGTACGCGTACCCGCCTGTCATTTGAGGCCGGCATGCAGCAACTGGGTGGTTCTGCCATTTACCTGAATACGCGTGACTCCCAGCTGGGTCGTGGCGAACCGGTAGAAGATGCGGCACAAGTGATCTCGCGCATGAGCGACATCGTGATGATACGGACTTTTGAGCAAAGCATCATTGAACGCTTTGCCCAGAATTCGCGCGTGCCGGTGATCAATGGCCTGACCAACGAATACCACCCGTGCCAGATACTGGCCGATATTTTCACCTTTATCGAACACCGTGGCCCTATCCAGGGCAAGACCGTGACCTGGATAGGTGATAGCAACAATGTCTGCAATACCTGGCTGCAGGCGGCAGAAGTGCTGGATTTCAACGTGCATGTGTCTACGCCCCCGGGTTATGAAGTCGAGTTTGAACGCGCCAACCTGTATGGCACTGACCATTTCGAGTCGTTTGCCGACCCTATGGAAGCCGCGCGTGACGCTGACCTGGTCACGACTGATGTCTGGACCAGCATGGGTTTTGAGGCGGAAAATGAAGAACGGCGTAAAGATTTCGCCGATTGGCAAGTCGATGCCGATATGATGCGCGTCGCCAAGGCCGATGCCGTGTTTATGCATTGCCTGCCAGCCCACCGTGGCGAAGAAGTGGCCGCCGAAGTGATAGATGGCAAGCAAAGCGTGGTGTGGGATGAAGCTGAAAACAGATTGCACACGCAGAAGGCACTCTTGGAGTACCTTCTGCTAGGAAAAGTCCCTTAAGCGCTAGCTTAAGGTGTGCAAGCTGTTTCGGCGCAGGCTAACCTTCAGGTTAAGCTTAGCGGCCGTAGCCATAACCGCCTGCACACACAAAAGGCGCTGATGGAATATTTGTTATTGGGCAAAGTTGATTGACCTTGTCGGCCCGGCAGCACAGGAGATAGCCTGTGACTGCGTGCCTGTCTGGTAAACGTTTTTAAGGAAACATGCATTAATGAGCGATATTAAAAAAGCAGTTCTGGCCTACTCCGGCGGGCTGGATACTTCGGTGATCTTGAAGTGGTTGCAAGACACCTATCAATGTGAAGTGGTGACTTTCACCGCTGACCTGGGTCAGGGCGAAGAGCTGGAACCGGCGCGTGAAAAAGCGCAAAAATTCGGCGTCAAGGAAATCTATATCGATGACCTGCGCGAAGAATTCGTACGCGACTTCGTGTTCCCCATGTTCCGTGCCAATACCGTGTATGAAGGCGAATACCTGCTGGGTACGTCTATCGCACGCCCACTGATCGCCAAGCGCCTGATCGAGATCGCCAATGAAACCAAAGCCGATGCCATTTCGCATGGCGCCACCGGCAAAGGCAACGACCAGGTACGTTTTGAGTTGGGCGCTTATGCACTCAACCCTAATATCCAGATCATCGCGCCATGGCGCGAGTGGGATCTATTGTCGCGTGAAAAACTGCTGGCTTATGCCGAAAAACACAGCATCCCGGTTGAAATGAAACACAAGCAAGGCGGCAGCCCGTATTCCATGGATGCCAACCTGCTGCACATCTCTTACGAGGGCCGCCATCTGGAAGACCCGGCTGCAGAAGCCGAAGAAGATATGTGGCGCTGGACAGTGTCACCTGAAAAAGCGCCAGACGCAGCAGAATACCTGGATATCGAATTCAAGAACGGTGATATCGTGGCTTTGAATGGCAAAGCCCTGAAAGCGCACGAGATACTGGCCGAGTTGAACCGTATAGGCGGCAAGCACGGCATAGGCCGTCTGGACCTGGTAGAGAACCGCTATGTAGGCATGAAGTCGCGCGGCTGCTACGAGACCCCTGGCGGTACCATCATTCTGAAAGCACACCGTGCGATCGAGAGCATCACGCTGGACCGCGAAGTCGCGCACCTGAAAGATGATCTGATGCCACGCTACGCCAGCCTGATCTATAACGGCTACTGGTGGAGCCCTGAGCGTCTTGCCCTGCAGACACTGATAGACCACACACAAGCGACAGTCAATGGCTGGGTGCGCGTCAAACTGTATAAAGGCAATGTCATCGTGGTTGGCCGCGACAGTAAAACCGATTCACTGTTTGATTCGACCATTGCGACGTTTGAAGATGACAAAGGCGCCTATGACCAGAAAGACGCTGGCGGCTTTATCAAACTGAACGCTTTGAGAATGCGTATTGCGGCGAATCTACATAACCGCAAAAAATAAACCTTATGCCCGGGCAACGTGTGATTGCTTATGATTCTACCCTGCGCGATGGAGCACAAGCGCAGGGTGTTTCATTTTCAGTTGAGGATAAACTCAAGATCGTACAGCGCCTGGATCAATTGGGCATAGGCTATATCGAAGCCGGCAACCCCGGCTCCAACCCCAAGGATTTAGAGTTTTTCGCACGCGTGGGCGAACTGGATCTGCAACACGCCAGGATTATCGCCTTTGGCAGCACCCGCCGTATCGGCATCAGCGCCGCTGAAGACAAAAACCTGCAATCCTTGCTGTCAGCCAATACCCAGGCGGTCGCCATCTTCGGCAAAAGCTGGGATTACCAGGTCACCGATATCCTGCGCACCACACTGGCTGAAAATCTGGCCATGATAACTGACACCATCACCTACCTGAAATCCCGGGGCAAAGAAGTGGTGTTTGATGCAGAACATTTTTACGATGGCTACAAAGCCAATGCCGAATACGCCCTGAGCACATTGCAAGCCGCCGTCGATGCCGGTGCCGATGTACTGGCTTTGTGTGATACCAATGGCGGCACCTTCCCCAATGAGATCTTCGAGATCACCCGGGCCGTGGTCGCACGTTTTGCATCAGTGGCCATAGGCATACATTGCCATAATGACTGCGAGATGGCGGTGGCTAATTCAGTCGCTGCAGTGCAGGCAGGCGCCGTGCAGGTACAGGGCACCATCAACGGCATAGGCGAGCGTTGCGGCAATGCCAATCTGGTATCTATCATCCCTAACGTGCAGTTGAAGCTGGGGCTGGAATGTATCTCCGCCAGCCAGCTGTCTGAGTTGACTGCTGCTGCACGTTTTGTCAGTGAGGTGGCAAACGTCACCTTTAATGATAAAGCGCCTTATGTCGGCCATGATGCGTTTGCGCATAAAGGCGGCATGCATATCGATGCGGTGAATAAAAACCCCAGATCCTACGAGCATATCAGCCCGAATGTGGTCGGCAATCAGCGGCATATCCTGGTGTCTGAGGTGGCGGGGCGTGGCGCTATCCTGAATAAACTGCAGCAGATAGACCCGAGTCTGACCAAAGAATCCGATGCTGCTGTCCAGATACTTGAGCATCTGAAAGCGCTGGAGCACGAAGGCTACCAGTTTGAAAGTGCGGAAAGCTCGTTTGATCTGCTGATGCAAAAGCTGCTGGGCAAGTTTCAGCCTTTCTTCCGGCTCAAGCAATATAGCGTGTATATCCATGAACCATCAATTAATGGCATCAATTCTGCGGTCACCGTCCAGCTCTATGTGAACAACCAGGAATCGGAAGCCACCGCCTATGGCGACGGCCCGGTATATGCTCTGGATAAGGCGATGCGCAAAGCACTGGAGCCTTTTTACCCCATCATCCAGGACATCAAGCTGGTCGATTACAAGGTGAGGGTGCTGGATTCCAACCAGGCTACGGCAGCTAAGGTACGCGTCATGATAGAGTCGACCGACCAGCAGAGCAACTGGACCACCATAGGCGTGTCGTCAGACATCATCGAGGCTTCGTGGCTGGCGCTAAAAGATGCGATCGAATATAAACTGAGCCAGTCACAGCGCATTGAGTCATCAACCCCAATAACATAAGCCAAGACCGTGTGCTGCTTGTTGCTTATACAGGTTGTAACAATACGAGTTTTAGCTGCTCCTGCTCCACCAGACGTAATGTGACTTGCTGAAAATGGATCAGGCCGTCCTGCGGGTGCTGAAACTCGCGCTGACCGCCTTGTCTTTCCAGCACGTCATGCTGTTTCCAGAACCGGTCGAACTCAGGGCTGCTGCTACTGAGTTCGTCGACCAGTTGTTTGACTTCGGGCTCTTCCAGGCGTGAACGGCAATCTGCCCTGAATTCTGCGACCAGGCGGCGGCTGCGCATCTCCCAGTTGACCACGAATTGCCGCGCCAGTGGGTTGGCGAACACGAATCTGAGCAGGTTAGGGTGCTGGCCAGTTGGCCAGGCTATATCCAGCAAGCCGGTAAATAGGGCGGCGGCCGCCTGGTTCCAGGCCAGCAGGTCCCAGGTGCGGCCCATGATATAAGCCGGCACCTGTATCTGGCTGAGTATGCTGACTAAAGTCTCGGGTGCGGTATCAACCTCGCTTTGATGCGCTTGCGGATCGCGCCTGTCAGCCATATCAAACAGATAGCTGCGCTCGGTTTTGCTGAGTTTTAAAGCGGTAGCCAGCCGGTCAAGTGCGTCTGGTGAAACATTGATCTCGCGCGCCTGTTCTATCCAGGTGTACCAGGTAGCGCTGATGCCGGCCAGTTGCGCGACCTCTTCGCGGCGCAAGCCTTGCGTGCGCCTGCGTGAGCCGGAGGGGAAGCCAAAGGCTTCCGGGCTGCCACGCTGGCGCATGGCCTGTAGAAATTCGGCAAGCTCCTGGCGTCGCGTATCCATTTGATTTCATTATCCTATTAGTCTTGATACTAGTATAAATCATATTCTTGTAAGGGTATTAAAATTTAGGTATTCTGCGCGTGTTTTATCAATTTAGTATGATTTGATATATAAGATTTGAAAGGAACGGTCATGGCAGGCAAAACACTGTACGACAAATTATGGGATTCACATGTAGTGCGTGAAGAGGCAGACGGTACCTGTTTGATTTATATCGATCGCCATCTGGTGCATGAAGTGACCAGTCCTCAGGCGTATGAAGGCCTGCGCCTTGCCGGGCGCAAACCGTGGCGCAATAGCTCCATTGTGGCTAACCCTGACCATAACACACCGACCAAGGACTGGGACAAGGGCATTGAAGACCCGATCTCACGCCTGCAGGTCGAGACCCTGGATAGCAATATCAAGGAGTTCGGTGCCCTGGTGTACTTCCCGTTCAAAAACAAGGATCAAGGCATTATTCACGTCATCGGGCCTGAAAACGGCACCACGCTGCCAGGCATGACAGTGGTGTGTGGCGATAGCCATACCTCTACCCATGGTGCATTCGGCGCGCTTGCACATGGCATAGGTACCTCAGAGGTTGAGCATGTGATGGCGACGCAGACCCTGGTGGCTAAAAAATCCAAACGCCTGCTGGTCAAAGTTGATGGCCAGCTGGGCAAAGGCGTGACTGCCAAAGATGTCGCGCTGGCGATCATAGGCAAGATAGGTACCGCTGGCGGTACCGGCTATGCGATCGAATTCGGTGGCGAAGTGATCCGTGGCCTGACTATGGAAGGCCGCATGACGCTGTGTAATATGGCGATCGAGGCCGGTGCCCGTGCCGGTATGGTTGCGCCTGATGAAAAAACCGCTGCTTACCTGCAAGGCCGCCTGCATGCGCCCAAAGCCGATAACTGGGATAAAGCCGTGGCTTACTGGAAAACACTGCAATCGGATGCCGATGCCGTCTATGACGCAGTGGTTGAGCTGCAAGGTGCCGACATCGCGCCACAAGTGACCTGGGGAACCTCGCCCGAGCAAGTGCTGCCTATAGGCTCTACCGTGCCTGATCCTGCGCAGGAAGGCGATGCGACCAAGCGTACCAGTATAGAGAATGCACTGAAATACATGGGCCTGAATGCCAATACGCCACTTGAGAATATCCAGCTGGACAAGATATTCATAGGCTCGTGTACCAACTCACGTATTGAAGACCTGCGTGCCGCCGCCGGTGTCGCCAAAGGCAAGAAGATCGCCGGCAATATCAAACTGGCGATGGTGGTGCCAGGTTCTGGCCAGGTAAAACGCCAGGCCGAAGCAGAAGGGCTGGACAAAGTATTTATCGATGCCGGTTTTGAGTGGCGCGAGCCGGGCTGTTCCATGTGCCTGGCCATGAATGCCGATCGGCTGGAGCCAGGTGAGCGTTGCGCTTCTACCTCCAACCGTAACTTTGAAGGTCGCCAGGGCCCGGGTGGGCGTACTCACCTGGTGAGCCCGGAAATGGCCGCGGCGGCAGCGATCGCCGGCCATTTCGTCGATGTACGCAGCGTATAAAGGAGCACACTATGAAAGCATTTAGTACTTTAAACGGTTTAGTCTGTCCGCTGGATAGAGCCAACGTCGATACCGATGCGATTATTCCCAAGCAGTTTCTCAAGTCGATCAAACGTTCAGGCTTTGGCCCCTATCTGTTTGATGAATGGCGTTACACCAATCACGGTGAGCCAGGCATGGATTGCAGCACACGTCCATTGAACAAGGATTTCGTCCTCAACCAGCCGCGTTATCAGGGTGCGCAAGTGCTGCTGGCACGCGATAACTTCGGCTGTGGCTCTTCGCGTGAGCACGCACCGTGGGCGATTGAAGACCAGGGCTTTCGCGTGCTGATCGCGCCCAGCTTTGCCGATATCTTCTTCAACAATTGCTACAAAAACGGCATCTTGCCTATCGTCGCTAGCGCCGAACAAGTGGATGTGCTGTTCAAGGAGTGCCAGGCCAATGAGGGCTACACGCTGAACGTGGATCTGCAAGCACAAACCGTGACTACGCCTTCCGGCCAGTCATTTGGTTTTGAGATCACGCCTACCCGTAAACACAACCTGCTGAACGGCCTGGATGAGATAGGCCTGACACTGCAGCATGCGGATGCGATCAAGGCGTTTGAGATAAAACACCAAGCCGCCCAACCCTGGTTATTCGCATAGAAACCATATAAACCTGCTGCGCAATTGATTGACGTCGTTACAGCCGCTTTGATTAAAGAGTGCGCGAAATCCTCATGTACTTAATGTACATTCCGGTTTCTGTGCTCCGGGCGCCTAGTCACTCAATCGCTCGCGACGGTTTCTGATGGTTTCTCAAACTATTGAAATTACTATTTAGGATAAACCCTATGGCATTAAATATTGCAGTTCTACCCGGTGATGGTATAGGCCCGGAAATCGTTGCCCAGGCCTTGCGCGTGCTGGAAGTATTGAAAAAAGACGGTCTGGACATGACCTTTACCGAAGCGCCATTGGGCGGCCAGGCTTATGACCAGTACGGTCATCCTTACCCTGAGTTCACGCAAAACATCTGCAGGGCAGCCGATGCGGTATTGCTGGGCGCCGTGGGCGGCCCGCAATATGACACGCTGGAGCGTCCTTTGCGCCCGGAGCGCGGCTTGCTGGCTATCCGCAAGGATCTGGGTTTATTCGCCAACCTGCGTCCGGCGGTGTTGTTCCCCGAACTGGCGAATGCTTCTACCCTGAAGCCGGAAGTGGTGGCCGGACTGGACATCATGATAGTGCGTGAGTTGACCGGTGATGTATATTTTGGCCAGCCGCGCGGTATACGCACCAATGATGAAGGCGTGCGCGAAGGCTTTAACACCATGATCTACAGCGAGCCGGAAGTACGCCGCATTGCGCATGTGGCGTTTGAGATTGCCATGAAACGCGGCAAAAAACTGTGTTCAGTCGATAAAGCCAACGTGCTGGAAACCACCGAGTTCTGGAAAGAGATCGTCATCGATGTCGCCAAGGAATACCCGGAAGTTGAGTTAAGCCATATGTACGTGGATAACGCCGCCATGCAGTTGATCCGTAATCCCAAGCAGTTCGATGTGATGGTGACCGGCAATATCTTTGGCGACATCCTGTCTGACGAAGCTTCCATGCTCACTGGCTCTATCGGCATGCTGGCTTCTGCCTCGCTGAACGAAAGCAAACAGGGCTTGTACGAGCCTTCGCACGGTTCAGCGCCGGATATCGCCGGCAAGAACCTGGCCAACCCGATTGCGACTATCCTGTCTGCCGCCATGATGTTGCGTTACAGCTTTGATAACGAAGCAGCGGCTACCCGTATTGAAAACGCAGTGAAAAAAGTGTTGGCGGCAGGCTATAGGACCGGCGATATTTACGAAGAGGGCACCAAGCGTGTCTCCTGTTCTGAAATGGGCGACCAGATCGTCGCCGCAATGTAAACAGGCTGTGCGGGCGACTTGTATCTCGACCCGCTCGCTCAGTTTTCTTGTGTGATATAGTCGCGCTTTTATTGGCGACGCATTGAAATTAATCAGGGATTTAAAAATGGCACAATTTGATCATGTCAGCGTTAAAAAGAAAGCAAACATTTATTTTGATGGCAAGTGCGTCAGTCACACCGTGCTGTTCCCTAATGGCACGCGATGTACTGTGGGGGTGATCTTCCCCAGCACCTTGACCTTTAATACCGGCTCGCCAGAGTTGATGGAGATCAACGACGGTGTCTGTAAAGTGCGCCTGAAAGACGAAGAGAACTGGACGACTTATAAGGCAGGCGAAAAATTCACTGTGCCGGGTAACTCGTCTTTTGACATTGAAGTGAGCGAAACAGTAGACTACGTCTGCCACTTCGAATAATGGTTATGGCTCGGCAGAGCCGCGTTGTGATCGCTTGTCGTACTTGATGTACTGCCTGCGCGATCACGCCTTGCTCTGCCATCGCTTGAAAGGTTTTTAAAATGCCAAGTTTTGATATCACATCTGAAGTCGATATGGTCAACCTGAAGAATTCGATTGATGCTTCGATCAAGCAGATCACCAATCGCTATGACTTCAAAGGGACATCTGCCAAAGTCGAATTTAACGAAAAAGACAAAGTGATTACCTTGTTTGGTGACAATGATTTTCAGCTTGATCAGATAAAAGATATTTTGCTGCCATCGATGGAAAAGAAAGAACCTGAATCATCTAAGCGACTGGAACACAAGGATGTACAAACAGTCTCAGGTAACAAGGTGAAGCAGGATTTGCGCGTGCAAGATGGTATTGATAGCGACTTAGCCAAAAAAATCACCAAACTGATCAAAGACAGCGGAATGAAAGTGCAAGCCACTATTCAAGGCGATACAGTGCGGGTCAATGGTGCTAAACGCGATTTATTGCAGGACGCTATTGCGTATGTTAAAAAGAATGTGACCGATTTTCCATTGAAATTCGGTAATTTCAGGGATTGATTTTTTTAGGAGAAAACAAATGTCAAAGTTAATGATGCTGGTGGTGGTAGCGATGGTGTTGGCAGGCTGCAACACAATGAACGGGGTGGGCAAGGATATGGAAAAAGCGGGTGAAGCCGTGCAGAGAAAGTCCTCTCAATAATGTTTTTATGCCGGAATGACCGGCGAGAATAACGAGATAACATGTTAAAAGTAGGGTTTGTAGGTTGGCGCGGGATGGTGGGCTCAGTGCTCATGCAACGTATGGTGCAAGAGAACGATTTCGCTGATATCGAGCCGCAGTTTTTCACCACATCACAAACAGGCGGTGCGGCGCCTGAAGTAGGCAAAGCGTCGCCTGCCTTGAAAGATGCCAGGAATATTGCCGAACTGGGCAAGATGGATGCGATCGTCTCTTGCCAGGGTGGTGATTACACCAGTGAGATCTTTCCGCAATTGCGCAGCAGTGGCTGGAACGGCCACTGGATAGATGCGGCTTCTACCCTGCGTATGGATAAAGACGCGGTGGTGATCCTGGACCCGGTCAATATGCATGTGATCAAAGATGCTTTGAGCCAGGGCGGTAAAAACTGGATAGGCGGCAACTGTACGGTCTCGCTGATGCTGATGGCCTTGAACGGTTTGTTCAAGGCTGACCTGGTGGAGTGGGCCACCTCCATGACTTACCAGGCAGCGTCTGGTGCCGGCGCACAAAACATGCGTGAACTGATCGCGCAGATGGGTGTGGTGCATGCATCTTCCGCGCAGTTGCTGGCAAACCCGGCTTCTGCCATCCTCGATATCGACCGTAGCGTGGCTGACACCATACGCAGCGAAGTGATGCCTACCCAGAACTTTGGCGTGCCACTGGCGGGAAGCCTGATCCCCTGGATAGACAAAGATTTGGGTAACGGCCAAAGCAAGGAAGAATGGAAGGGCGGCGCAGAAACCAACAAGATACTGGGACGCGAAGCCGACCCTATCGTGATCGATGGTTTATGCGTGCGCATAGGCGCCATGCGTTGCCATTCACAGGCTCTGACCCTCAAGCTGCGCCAGGATGTACCGCTGGATGAGATCAACCAGATGCTGGCAGAAGCCAACCAGTGGGCCAAGGTCATTCCGAACGAGCGTGAAGCCAGCATCCGCGAGCTGACACCTGCCGCGGTGACCGGCACATTGACCACCCCAGTGGGCCGCTTGCGCAAGCTGGCCATGGGTGGTGAGTACCTGTCGGCCTTTACTGTTGGCGACCAGTTATTATGGGGTGCCGCCGAGCCTTTACGTCGCATGTTGCGTATTCTGGTTGAAGCTTAAGTAATTGTTTAGAATACAGCCCGTAAAGCCATGATTTGTTAGTGAAATCATGGTCTTTTCGGGCTTTTGTTTTTCATGCATTAAGGTTTAATGGATGATAGAGTGTTATTTAGGCAAGTTTGTAGCATCCAGACAGGCAGTTGGCGCGCTTGCGTGGCTAACTGATTGATGCTATGTTCACAGACGCCATGAATTGATAAGGGTTAACAAGGGTGCATAAATTTAAATTAAAAAAATTAGCCTTAACCTTGAGTTTGAGCGCAGTCATCACTGCACACGCTGCTGGTCTGGGGACCATGACGTCCAGCTCAAAACTCGGGGAGCCATTGAATGCAGAAATTGAATTGCTGGCTGTTAATCCAGGCGAGTTAAGCACTATCCAGGCGGCTTTGGCGGCTGATCAGGTCTATCAGGACCAGATGCTGGAAAAACCTGCTTCCTACCCTTATATCCAGATCGCGGTCGGCAACAATAGCAAAGGCCAGCCCATACTCAAACTCACCAGTTCACAACCGATCACCGAAGCCTTCCTGGATATGCTGATCCAGGTGGACTGGCCGACCGGGCGCCTGGTCAAAGAGTATACCTTGCTGCTGGACCCGCCCGGATTCAACTCGAACTATGTCTCGGAATCTGCAGGCTTGCCAGTCACCGGCCAGCCGGACCTGCCAGCAGAAGCGCCTAAAGCGGTTGCCGCACCTGTAGTTGAGACAGAAAAGCCAGAGGCCAGCAAACCTACTGCCAAAAAACCGGCAACCCCCAGGGTAGCCGCCAAGCCTAGCGCACCTGTGGAGCCAGCTGCAGATAATAACGTCACAGCTGATCCGCTGACCACTGAGCGCGGTGATACTTTGTATGCGATCGCCAGACAGATGAAGCCGGACAATGTCAGTGTGGAGCAAATGCTGGCAGCGCTTTACCGCTCCAACCAGGATGCGTTCGACGGTAAGAACATGAACCGCCTCAAAGTGGGCAAGATCATCCGCATGCCGGATCAGGCCACCTTGAATGCCATCAGCAACCAGCAGGCCAAAAACCTGGTGGCTGAACATAACACCAACTGGCTTGCTTACAAGAATGCCTTGTCCAATGTAGTGAAGAATTCTGCTGCCAGTGAAACCGGCGGCAACACCCAGCAATCCGCCGGCAAAATAGGCAGCGCGCAGGAAAAACCTGTGCCACAGGCCCCGGCGGGTAAAGATGTGCTCAAGCTATCTGCAGGCGATGAAAAATCCGCGACGCAGACAGATAAAGCAGCGGCCAAGGCCGCAGCCAATGCTGCCCAGGAAGAAGCCACTGCCAAAGAAAACGCCATCAAGGAAGAGCAATCTCGTGCCGCAGCGCTGGAAAAGCAAGTCGCGGACATGAAAAAGCTGATGGAATTGAAGAATAATGCCTTGTCACAGGCTGAGAACAACGCTGCGAAAGCCACGGCTGAAACGCAAGCGGCACAAGCTCAGGCTGAGACACCTGCTGCCAAAGCAGCGGAAACACCGGCTGTTGCTGTGCCTGCTGAAACACAGCCAGCACCGGCGGCAGAACTGGCACCAGCTGTGCCTGAAGCTGCAACAGTTCCTGCAACAGCAGATCAGGCAGTGCAGCCAGAGCAGCCTTCATTCATGCACATTTTGCTGCAGCGCCTGAAGAACATCAGCCCGGTATTGCCATGGGCTCTGATCGCACTGCCTATCCTGATCTGCGTATGGGCACTGATCAGAATACGCCGCAAAAAAGAAATCGATACCTTTGAAGACGCGATCCTGACTGCACCTGCCACTGAAATGCAGAACAACACCGTGTTTGGTGATACGCAAGCCGCCTCTGGCGACACTTCATTCCTGACCGATTTCTCGCAAAGCGGTGTCGGCGGTATGATAGATTCACATGATGTGGACCCGATCGCCGAAGCTGAAGTCTATATGGCCTATGGTCGCGATGCGCAGGCAGAAGAGATACTCAAGGATGCGATCCAGAAAGACCCGGAACGCCAGGAACTCAAGCTGAAGTTGCTTGAGATCTATCAAAGCACCAATAACAAGGCTGCGTTTGAATCGCTGGCAGGTGAAGTGTATGCCAATGTCGGCCCTAACGACCAGACATGGTCTAAAGTAGTCGCCATGGGGCAAAAGCTGGACCCTGAGAACTCACTCTACCAGATGCCTGCGCTGGATGACCCGGCCACTGCAGCCCCGGTACCTGAAGCCGACGATGCCGAGCAAGGGTATCACTTTAATTTTGAAGCGCCTGCGCTTGAATTTGAGTCATCTGACAAGCCTGCCAGAAGTGTGACCGAGCCTGCCATTGTTGACGATGCGGCGGCTGAAGCAGTCATTGAGCCGGCAGCAGAAAAATTCGCCGAATTACAGACAGATTTCAGCCTGCCTGCTGATTATGCATTGAATGATGATCGCCTGGATCAGACTGATGAGCTAAATCAGACTGATGAGCTAGATCAGGCTGAGGAGAAGGATCAACAAGCTCAGAATAATCAGCCTGAGCAGCAAGACGACCGGCTGTCTTTTACCCAACCGTCACGGGCAGAAGCTTTGCCTGAACTTGTGGAGGAACCCAAGCCAGAGACTGAGCCGCTGGAAAGTGATTCCGTGCTGGATGTGCCTGGTAAAAGCGATTTCGATATTGAGCCGGTTGCGACAGCAGAAACAACTGAAGCGGCCTCTGCGCCTGATAGCGCGAATGATGCCGAGTTGACACCCAAGGCTTTAGACCTGCCTTCACTGAATCTGGATGAAGCGCTGGCTGATACTGACACCCGTCGTCCTGACAGAACGCAGACGACGACAGGCGAACAGACGCTCTCATCTGATGATGCAGTGTTTGAATCTTTACCTGAACTGTCACTTGAGCTGGGTGGCCCGAATGACGCGGCATTTAATGCTACACCCGAAGAAGACGATGCGCTGACGCTAGAAGAGATCAGCCTGGATAGCAGTGATGACGACAAGCTTAGCCGGGTGCCTGAAGATACTTTGAGCAGCGAAAACGCTTTCCCCGAGATATCACTGGACCTGGGCGCCAAGCCGGAAGACACAGAGCTGGAGTTCGATGGTGAGCCGGAAGAAGTGAATACCAAGCTGGATCTGATCCAGGCCTATATCGACATGGAAGACATCATAGGCGCCAAGGAGCTGATAGAAGAAGTCTTCAGTGAGGGCGGCGAGCGTCAGCGACAGCGTGCCAGCGAGTTACTGGCGAAAGTAGCATAAACACAGGCCGGGTAACCGGCCTTTTTCTTTTGAGCAACTGACCAGAAGCGCCTGAAGCCTGGCGTCGCTACTGGTCGCCAGGTAAAAGCAATCTTTGCATCCAGATGCATGCTTAACGCAGGCCAGCATTAGGCGTTATGCCAGACAGCCCTTATACTATGCGCCATGAAAATTGCGATTGGCATTGAATATCATGGTGCTTATTTTCAGGGATGGCAAAGCCAGCTGAATGGCCGCGGTGTTCAGGATGCGCTGGAACAGGCGATCGCCAAGGTTGCCGGCGAGAAAGTAAGGCTGCATGCTGCTGGCCGTACCGATTCCGGGGTGCATGCGCTGATGCAGGTCGCCCACTTTGAGACCACGGCACAGCGGCCGCAAACCGCGTGGGTGCGCGGCACCAATGCACACTTGCCGCCCTGGGTACGGGTGCGCTGGGCATGTGTAGTGGCTGACGACTTTCATGCCCGCTTCAGCGCCAGGGCGCGTAGTTACCAGTATGTGCTTTACAACCATGCGGTAGCACCAGCCAGCCAGCATGGGCGTGTGGGCTGGTATCACCGGCCCCTGAATGTAGCGCCCATGCAGCAGGCAGCGCAATTGCTATTGGGTGAACATGATTTCAGCGCCTTCCGCGCCAGCGAGTGCCAGGCGAGTTCGCCCATACGCACCATGCACAGTTCCGAGGTCGCGCAGCAAGGCCAGTATATTGTTTTCAGCTTCAGCGCGAATGCCTTTCTGCAACACCAGATCCGTAATGTGGTGGGGGCGTTGGTCTATGTGGGGCAGGGCAAGCTGGATGTGTCGGCTTTCGGCGCTTTGTTACAAAACAGGGACAGGACGCTTTCGCCACCTACCTTTATGCCTGACGGCCTGTATTTTACCGGCGTGACTTATGATGCCAGCTGGCAGTTGCCTGCGTGTGACGCTGGCTGGAATTAAGCAAAGTGAATGAGACAGATGAAAAGAACCAGGGTTAAGATTTGCGGCATCACCCGCCAGGAGGATGCATGGGCAGCCATTGATGCCGGTGCTGACGCGCTTGGCTTTGTGTTTTATGCGCCCAGCCCGCGCGCTGTGACGGCGGCCCAGGCGCAGGCCATTATCAGGACCTTGCCTCCCTATATCGGTAAAGTAGGCTTGTTTGTGAATGCGGCTGTGGCTGAGGTGCAGCAACTTGTGGCAGCGACAGCGCTGGACTGCCTGCAGTTTCACGGTGACGAGCAGGCAGACTATTGCGAGAAATTTAATCTGCCATATTACAAAGCGATCCGCGTTAAACCTGAACTAAATTTGATACAATGCGAGCTTGATTTTGCGTCGGCTAACGCCTTGTTGCTGGATACTTTTTCTGAAAAAGCAGTCGGCGGCACCGGGCAGACATTTGACTGGAGCCTGATTCCAGCGGGGTTGCAAAAGCCGGTCATCCTGGCTGGCGGATTGAACCCTGACAATGTCACGCAGGCGCTGCAGCAGGTTCAGCCTTATGCCGTGGATGTCAGCGGCGGGGTAGAGGCACAAAAGGGGATCAAATCCCCGGAAAAAATAGCCGCATTCATGCAACGGGTAGTAGCGCATGATGCGGTACGCAATAGGGCGGTTTGAATAACAGAATGATATACGGAGTAGCGCATGCAAGTGTATGACATGCCAGACGAGCGGGGCCATTTTGGCCCATTTGGCGGAGTGTTTGTTGCAGAAACCCTGGTAGAAGCCCTGGAAGAATTACGGGTGATGTACGAGAAATATCGCCATGACCCCGAGTTTCTGGCGGAATTCGCTTATGACCTCAAACATTTTGTAGGCCGGCCCAGCCCGATCTACCATGCCAAACGCCTGTCCGACAAGATCGGCGGCGCACAGATCTACCTCAAGCGCGAAGACTTGAACCATACCGGCGCGCACAAGATTAACAACACCATAGGCCAGGCATTGCTGGCTAAACGCATGGGTAAACCGCGGGTGATCGCTGAAACCGGCGCTGGCCAGCATGGCGTTGCCACCGCAACCATAGCCGCCAGACTGGGCCTGGAGTGCGTGGTGTATATGGGCGCAGAAGATGTCAAACGCCAGGCGCCCAATGTGTTCCGCATGAAACTGCTGGGTGCGACCGTGATCCCGGTCGAAAGTGGTTCCAAAACCCTCAAGGACGCATTGAATGAAGCGATGCGTGACTGGGTCACCAATATCTCCGATACCTTTTACATTATCGGCACTGTCGCCGGCCCGCATCCTTACCCTATGATGGTACGTGATTTTCAGGCGGTGATAGGCATAGAAGCCAAGCAGCAGATGCAGGAAATGATAGGTCGCCAGCCGGATGCCGTAGTGGCCTGTGTAGGCGGCGGTTCCAATGCCATGGGCATCTTCTACCCCTATATAGACGTTGAAGGCGTGCGCCTGATAGGTGTGGAAGCAGCCGGCCACGGTCTTGAGACCGGCAGTCACGCAGCGCCGCTGACTGCCAACAGCCCGGTCGGTGTATTACACGGTAACCGCACTTACCTGATGCAGGACGCAGATGGCAATATCGTAGAGACGCATTCTATTTCAGCTGGCCTGGATTACCCTGGCGTAGGCCCTGAACATGCCTGGTTGAAAGATATCAAGCGCGCTGAATATGTCGCCATCACTGACGACGAGGCGATGAATGCCTTTCACCAGCTGTGTCGTACCGAAGGCATCATTCCGGCAATGGAATCCAGCCACGCGCTGGCCTATGGCGAGAAGCTGGCAAGAACCATGTCACCAGACCAGGCAGTGTTGGTGAACCTGTCCGGCCGTGGCGACAAAGACATCAATACCGTTGCGAAGCTCTCCAATATCACGCTGTAGCCTCATCCATTAAAAAAAGAATTCTTGCTATGTCTCGCATCCAAACTGTTTTTGCTGAACTCAAGGCGCAGGGTAAAAAAGCGCTGATCCCCTACATCACGGCGGGCGATCCGCACCCTGACCAGACCGTGCCTTTGCTGCATGCTTTGGTGGCTTCAGGCGCCGATGTGATCGAGCTGGGTGTGCCTTTTTCTGACCCTATGGCCGATGGCCCGGTGATACAGCGTGCCAGTGAACGTGCCCTGGTACACAAGATGGGCTTGCGTAAAGTGCTGGCCATGGTCAGGGATTTTCGCGAGACCAACCAGCACACACCTATCGTGCTGATGGGCTATGCAAACCCGATTGAAGCCATGGGTGCCGCGCAATTCGTTGAGCTGGCTAAAGACGCCGGTGTGGATGGCGTGCTGACGGTCGATTATCCGCCGGAAGAGTGTGAGGATTTTAATCAGCAACTGGCACAGGCAGGCATAGACAGTATCTTTTTGTTATCGCCGACCACCGAGCCAGCGCGTACCGAGCTGATCGTAAAGCAGGCCACAGGCTTTCTCTACTATGTGTCGCTCAAAGGCGTCACTGGTGCCGGTAACCTGGATATCGTCGAAGTGAAGAAACGGGTGACCGAGATCCGCCAGAGCACCAGCTTGCCTATAGGCGTGGGTTTTGGCGTGAAAGATGCAGCCACTGCGCGCGAAGTCTCCGCGATCGCGGATGCGGTGGTGGTGGGTAGCCGTATGGTACTTGCCATTGAACAGTCAGATGTCAATAATCTGATCCCTAATGTGCAGGCCTTGATGAAAGAATTACGTACTGCGATCGACTCTGTCTAGAGTCATCACCAGATACAAGCAGGAGAAACTATGAGCTGGTTAGATAAAATTCCTCAAAAAATCAAACGCGCGGTCAGTGGCGAGCGTCGCAACATGCCGGAAGGGCTGTGGCATAAGTGTGATGCCTGCCAGACGGTACTTTACCGCACCGACCTGGATGCCAACCTGGAGGTGTGTCCGCAGTGCGGCCATCATCACCGTCTGGGCGCGCGTGCGCGGCTGAATGTTTTCCTGGATGCGGAAGCCAGGGTTGAGATAGGCGCCGATGTGACGCCGGTGGATGCCCTGAAATTCAAGGATAGCAAGACCTATGCCGAACGTATGCGCAGCGCACAGCGCGACGTCAAGGAAAAAGATGCACTGATAGTCATGCGCGGTACAGTTGAGCGCGTGCCGGTAGTGGTGGCTGCCTTTGAGTTTAAATTCATGGGCGGCTCCATGGGTTCAGTGGTAGGTGAGCGTTTTGTGCGTGGCGTACAAGCCGCCATAGAACACAAGTGTGCTTTTATCTGCGTGTCTGCCAGTGGCGGTGCGCGTATGCAGGAAGGTCTGCTTTCGTTGATGCAGATGGCCAAGACCAGCGCTGCCCTGACCAAATTGTCCGAAGCCGGTCTGCCTTACATCTCGGTGCTGACTGACCCGACCATGGGTGGCGTATCCGCCAGTTTTGCCATGCTGGGCGATGTGATCGTGGCTGAACCGAATGCGCTGATCGGTTTTGCCGGCCCGCGCGTGATCGAGCAGACGGTGCGCGAGACCTTGCCTGAAGGCTTCCAGCGCGCCGAGTTCCTGCTGACGCATGGCGCGATAGACATGATTGTTGACCGCCGTGAGATGCGTGCCAGGTTAAGCCAGTTGCTAGCCAGTTTCATGAACATTTCCAAAGTTGCCTGATGTCGTCACCCTTGCCCGAGCTGCCTGTCACAGTCGAGGCTTGGCTTAGCTATATTGAATCACTACATCCCAAAACCATAGAGATGGGATTGTCACGGGTGCAGGCAGTCGCCGACCGCCTGCAGCTTGAATTTCCTTTTACCGTGATCACTGTGGGCGGCACCAATGGCAAAGGCTCGACCTGCGCCATGCTGGAAAGCATTTATGCCACAGCTGGCTACCGTGTCGGTTGCTATACCTCGCCGCACCTGGTGCAATACCATGAGCGCGTACGGCTGAACGGCGATCTGATCAGCGACGAGGTCTTGTGTACGGCGTTCACCGCGGTCGAGCAAGCGCGGGCAGAGATCGCCCTGACCTATTTTGAAATGGGCACGCTGGCGGCACTGTGGGCGTTTGAGCAACAGGCGCTGGATATCGTCATCCTCGAAGTAGGGCTGGGTGGCCGCCTGGATGCGGTCAATATTGTAGACGCGGATTGTGCCATAGTCACCAATGTCGATCTTGATCATATGGAGTTCCTTGGTGATACGCGCGAATTGATAGGCCATGAAAAAGCCGGCATCTACCGTCAGCAGCAGATCGCCATTTGCGGCGATGCAGATCCTCCGGCCTCACTTCTGCGCTATGCCGAAACACTGGGTGTGCCTTTAAAGCGCCTGGGCGTGGATTTCCGCATAGACGTCAGCGATACGCAACAGGCGCAATATCAGGATGCGCAGGGCGCATTGGCGATAGGGTCTTTAAAGTTGTTTGGCGATTATCAATGGCAGAATGCAGCTAGTGTCATCTATGCAGTGCAAGCGCTGCAAGCCCGATTACCGGTCAAGCAAGATGATTTGCGGCAGGGATTGGCTGCGACAGAAGTGGTCGGCCGTTTCCAGTACTGGCAGCGCGCGCCGGATGTGATTCTGGATGTCGCTCACAACCCGCATGCCGCACGGGCCTTGCGGCATAATCTGCAACAGCTGAGTGCGGATGGTAGCAGGGTGTTTGCGGTATTCTCCATGCTGTCAGACAAGGATATCACCGGCGTGGTAGATATCCTGCATGAAGTCATTGATGAATGGCATATCGCACCGATTCAGCACCCGCGTGCCGCCAGCGTCGGATATCTGCAGCAATGCCTGGCAGACAGGGTTGGCGGACGGCAACTGCAAGCCCATGCCGACCTGCCTGCAGCATTAGCAAGCTGTTATAAAAAAGCGGCAAAAAATGATAAAATCATCGTGTTCGGCTCGTTCTTCACTGTGGCTGCCATTCTGGAAATAACACCTGAGCTATGGATATCACCAAATTAACTATCGGGCGCTAGTAGCTTGATAGATGCGAAATGATACGAGTGAGAATTTAAAACGATATGGCAAGAGATAGTTTGACAGATAAGGAACTGGTACTCAAAAAAACGGCCCGCAGGCGGCTGGTGGGTGCCATCACCCTGGTCATTTTGATGTTGATCGTATTGCCTTTCGTATTGAAAGACCGGGTGGTAGAACCTGCCCATGACGATGTCGAGATCACCGTCGTCAACCAGCAGGCCAATCGCGAGCCTATCCTGGAGTTGCCGGATGACGATGTCGAACTGGATGTAGATGCGACCCCGGCTGGCAGTGCTTCGCCCAAGACAGCATCTGCGGCAGAAACCCCGGTCGCACATATCGAAGAAGTCCCCGCAACGGCCGCTGTCACCCCAGCAGCGCCTGCCAAAACAGCGCCAGCACCAGTGGCGCATGTCGCTGAAGCTCAACCAGCAAAACCTGCCCAAACCGTTGAACCCAAAGTTGAACCCAAAGTTGAACCCAAAGTTGAACCCAAAGTTGAACCCAAAGTTGAACCCAAAGTTGAACCCAAAGTTGAACCCAAAGTTGAACCCAAAGTTGAACCCAAAGTTGAACCCAAAGTTG
>NZ_JBQVPB010000007.1:0-157653 GCF_052437885.1 Methylophilus sp.
TAGCGCAGTCAGCGTGGGAGGGGTCGGCCAGCGTCTGTTCGAGTTCCGCGGTGGCTTGCGCAGTGTGCAAGCCGCTAGGGCGAGTTTCGTTGGACGCCCACGCTGATGAGCAACGCAGGAAACAAGCGGAAGCTAGGGTGCATTTCTTTTGGTTACGTTTTCTTTGGGCAAGCAAAGAAAAGTAACTCGCCTAGAGGCGAAAGAAAATGCCGAAACAGAGCTCGAACATACCTCAAACAGAGCGCTGAGCCATTCAAAGAAATACCGATTAGAACTTCACAGATAGAGCATCACTCACTTTGCAAGGTCGGCATAGTTTGTGAAAGCAAAGAAAAGAAACTTACGTAGAGACGAAAAGCAGCGGTAAAAGATCGCGATGAACAAACGTATATTACAAAAGTGTAGATTGCAAAAGTCTACCTAACCCTCTAGCGCACATTCCACCCGCTCCGACACCACCCTCTGCAACTGATCCCTAACCGCCTTACTCAGCCCTTGCACCTCGGAATCCCTGACTGGCTCTGCCCAATGGCTATTCGGAAAGTGCCTGTCACTCTCGAATCGTGGGATCACGTGCCAATGCAGATGTGGCGTCTTATTGCCTAAACTGGCCAGGTTGACCTTGTCCGGCTGTATGGTCTCCCGCAGTGCTGCCTCTACCGCAAACACCACGCGCATGGTGCGTGCGCGGTCTGCCGGGGGCAGGTCGGTCATTTCCTTGATATGCGCTGATAATTCGACACGGCAGTAAGCCGGGTAATCAGCATCATTGAGCAGCACTACGCGGCAGAAGTCATCCTGCCACAGGATATCTTGCGGGGCAGGCGCGCACAGCGCACAGTCTGTCATCAGGAGACCGCCAGCATTCTGTCCAGCGTCAATTTAGCCAGTTTGGCTTCATGTTCCGGTACTTTGATCTGGTTTACGACATTGCCTTCTGCCAGGTTTTCCAGGCACCAGGCCAGGTGTTGCGGGTCGATACGGGCCATGGTCGAGCATTCGCAGACGACGTGGCTCATAAACTGCACCAGTTTGTTTTGCGGTTTCATTTCTTCGGCCAGGCGGGTGACCAGGTTGAGTTCGGTGCCGACCAGCCATTTAGTGCCGGGCTCGGCTTCGCTGACGGTGCGCAGTATATATTCGGTGGAACCGACATAGTCAGAGTTGATACACACTTCAAAAGCGGTTTCAGGGTGCGAAATGACTTTGCCATCCGGGTGCTGAGCGCGGAATTGTTCGATATTCTGTTTGCGGAACATCTGGTGCACCGAGCAGTGGCCTTTCCATAACAGGATCTTGGCATCCCTGATCTGCTGCTCGGTCAGGCCGCCCATGGGCAGGTCTGGGTCCCACACCGGCATTTGCTCCAGCGGGATACCCATTTTGTAGCCACTCCAGCGACCCAGGTGCTGGTCGGGGAAGAACAGGATCTTTTCGCGCTGGCTAAAACCCCATTCCAGAATCTTGGGTGCGTTGGTGCTGGTGCAGACGATGCCGCCATGCTCGCCGCAGAACGCTTTCAGGTCGGCAGCGGAGTTGATGTAGGTGACCGGGGTGATGGTCTGGTCAAAGTCCAGCACTTTGCTCAGCTCGCGGTAGCTGCGCTCTACTTTGGCCAGGTTGGCCATATCCGCCATTGAACAGCCGGCAGCCAGGTCGGGTAATACGACGATCTGCTCGGGGCGGCTCAGGATATCAGCCACTTCGGCCATAAAGTGCACGCCGAGGAAAACGATGTATTCGGCATCCAGGCTTTCGCAATATTTTGAGAGCTTGAGCGAGTCACCTGAGAAATCGGCATGACGGTACACGCTTTCATGCTGGTAGTGGTGGCCGAGTATCACCAGGCGCTTGCCCAGTTTCTTGCGTGCAGCCAGAATACGCGCCTGACAATCATCGTCTTGCGCGGTTTGGAATTTCTCAAATTGAATGGTGGCAGTTTGCATGCTTTTCAGATGTCGGGCCCAGCCCGGCTTTCATAAAAATGGTATTTTACAGCCGATCACGATTTATCCAAATCGGATAAATCCAAATTAAGATTTATCCCAATCGGATAAATCCTAATCATATAAGGTACTCATAATACTAGATGGTGGCGCTCACCCAGTTTTTTCAAGGCGTCTTCGTTAGTCCAGCTAAATACTTTTTTGGCAGCATCGCGCCAGTCCAGCCATTCATAGCGCACATGCTCGTCTGCAGCCAGAGTCACCGCTAACGCAGAAGGGACACATAAACCAAACAGGTGCTCGGTATTTTCAACCACGCCGGGCGCATAACGATGGCGCCAGTGCGGGTAGATCTGGTAAACATTGCTGGTCTGCCAGTCCTGAAAATCATAGGCCAGCGCATCCAGCCCGGTTTCTTCCCTTACTTCGCGCACGGCGGCTTCTGCCGGGGTCTCATTGCCTTCTATGCTGCCGGTGACAGATTGCCAGTAGCCGGCTTTATCGGCACGTTCCAGTAACAATATCTGCAGCTCGGGCGTGTATATCAGGACTAGGGCGGAAACCGGGGTTTTGTAAGGCTGGGTCATGCGGACATTGTCCATGAAATGGGCCGCTATTGTCTATGCTTGTTGTCGTCACAACTGCCATGCGAAAGGCCGTTTTTTTGAAAGATTGTCGTAAGCGATACGCGGTATTATGATTGCAAAATAACGGCTAGCACATAAAGGGTATCTTCAATGCTGTGGCGTCAATCAAGGTTTGTTTGCTGTGTGTTGTTAGCGGTCTGGATGCCCCCCCTTTATGCAGAGAGTGCAGCGGTAGCCGATTTACAAACTATCCCGCTTGATCATTTGACCCTGCCGCAGGCCGAGCAGTTGTTTGCCGGTTACAGCCGCGAGCTGCTGGCCGCCAAACGCTCGCTGCAATCGGCTGAGGCAGATACCCTGATCGCCGGTCAGCGCCCCAACCCGGTCTTGTCTGTCGGTGTCTCCAGCCTCAACCTCAACCGTGGCCAGGGCAATAACAACCAGAATGGCAGCAACGGCCTATGGGACAAAACCTACAATTCCACGCTACAGGTCAGCCAGTTATACGAGCGCGGCAATAAACGCGAGCTGCGCACTTCTGTCGCTGAAAATGCGGTCAAAGCGTCTGAATTCGATTTAAAAGAGACTTATCGCAAGCAGGCGCTGGCAATGGCGACCGCTTATTATGACCTCAAGCTGGCGCAAGAGACGGTAGAGATACAGCAACTGAATGTAGGCCTGTATGACAAGACCTTGCAGGCAGCCGAGTTTCGTCTCAAGGCCGGCGATGTCGCTTCGGCTGATGTAGCGCGCATACGGGTAGATGCCCTGCGCGGCAAGAATGATCTGCGTCAGGCGCAAGCGGGCTTGCAGAAAGCGCAGGCGCAGCTGGCTTATTTGATCGGTAAAGATCAGGATGCGGCCGCGCTGTATGTGGCCGACCCATGGCCGACGCCAGGCGCCGAATCCGCCGTGCATGAGGGCGACACCTGGTTGACAGAGCGTTCAGATATCCGGGCCGCCGAGGTGCGCATGCAGCAGGCGCAAGAAGCCAGAAAACTGGCTGAATCCCTCAAAACCAGAGACCTGACCTGGTCACTGGCTTACCAGCATTTTCCCGGGCAAGAACCTGGGTCCGGGCCGGATACCGTAGGCGCAACAGTGAGTATCCCCTTGTTCACCAACTATCAGTATGAGGGCGAAGCGGCGCGTGCCGAAGTCGATTACAACGCCGCCACCGACGCCAGAGAACAGGTGAAAGCTGCGGCACTGGCTGAGATGCGCAGTGCCAAAGCCGACCTGGAAGCGGCCATCGATAAAAACCGTCGCTTTGACCAGAATATCCTGACCGAGGCGCAAAAAGCCTCTGACGCCGCCGAATTCGCCTATCAGCACGGCGCCATGAGCGTGATGGACCTGCTGGATGCCAGGCGTATCCTGCGCGCTCTGCAGCTCGAATCAGCCAGTGTCAAAGCCGATTATGCCAAGTCTCTGTTTGCCTGGCTGGCGGCTACCCATCAAGTTTTTAATACACCATGACCATGAAAACCACCCTATACCAGATGCGTTTACCCTTAATCCTGAATGCGCCTGAACGGCGATTGGCTGGCTGGCTGGTGCTGCTGACCGGCCTGGCGTGTTCAGCCCAGACCACACATGCTGCAGAGAAAAATGCAGCGACAGCGCGCGTAGCCAACGAGATCGTGCTCACAGCCGGGTCGCCACAGGTCGCCAGTCTGAAGGTGGAAGCGGTGACCGAGATCCCGGTGCCGGTGACAGAGCCGCTCAATGGCAAGATCATGCTCGATGAGAACCGCACGGCGCGCGTTTTTTCGCCGGTTGCTGGCCGCGCCATGGCGATCAAGGCGCAAGTGGGTGACCAGGTCAAAGCCGGGCAGGCCTTGCTGGTGATGGATTCGCCGGATGTGGGCGGCGCCGTGGCCGATGCCCGCAAGGCGCAAGTCGATCTGCAGCGTAAACAGCAGGTGCTGGATCGCAACCGCATGTTGATGGAAGGCGGCGTGCTTGCCAAAAAAGAAGTGGAGACTTCGCAGGCAGATTTTTCCCTGGCTCGTGCCGAATCAGACCGCGCCGTAGCACGGCTGAGAAATCTGGGTGTTTCCACGGCCGGCAATGATAATTATGCTTTACGCTCGCCTATCAGCGGCACGGTGGTAGACCGCAAGATCAACCCGGGTAGCGAGATCAGGCCAGATGCAGCCGACCCTTTGTTTATCGTGACTGACCCCACCAATCTGTGGGCCAGTATCGATCTGCCGGAACGCGACCTGAGCCGCATCACGCAAGGGCAGAAAGTCAGTGTGCAGGTGGATGCCTACCCGGATGAGGTGTTCAGCGGCGAGGTGAGAACCATAGGCGTGATGGTGGATACCACCACCAGGCGCATCCCTGTGCGCTGCGTGATCGAGAGTAAAGGCAAACTCAAGCCGGAAATGTATGCACGTATCACACCGCTGGATAACAGCCGGCACAAGGTCATACGCCTGCCCAATAGCGCGCTGATCACCGAAGGCCTGTATAGCTACGTGTTTGTTGAAGAGCGTCCGCTGCATTTCAGAAAGCGGGCGGTCACGCTGGATGTGCAGCGCAGGGAGTACGCCACCGTCAAGCAAGGCTTGCAGCCTGGCGAACGGGTAGTCACCGGCGGCGCTATCCTGCTGAATTCCGATCTGTCGGTGAATAAATAGCGTTGCCAGTCACGCCATCCTCAACCAAAGTCCGCTGCGCCATGCACCGGTACATTGAAAGCCAGACATGTTAAAAGGGTTAATCACTTTCTCTCTGCAACAGCGCGTGTTTCTGCTGATAGGCGCGGTGGTGTTGATGATATTCGGCTGGTTCGCGGTGCAGAACCTGCCGATAGAATCTTTCCCCGACGTGGAAGATGTACACGTGGTGATCGTGACGCAATCGCCCGGCATGGCGCCGGAAGAAGTCGAGCGCGTTGTCTCGTTACCGATAGAGCATGGCATGAGTGGTGTACCTGGCCTGACGCAGATACGTTCGGTCTCTATCACCGGGTTGTCGGTGGTGACGCTGACCTTTTCCGAAAACACCGCCGATTATTTCGCCAGGCAGCAGGTGCTGGAGCGCTTGCAGGGCGTGAGTCTGCCTAACGATCTGCAGCCGACACTGGCGCCGCTGACCACCGCGGTAGGCGAGATCTACCGCTACCTGGTCGAGGCACCAAAAGACATGCCGCAGCGCGAGGTACGTGCTATCCAGGACTGGAAGATCATCCCGCAGTTGCGCATGGTGCCTGGCGTGGCCGATATCACCAGTTTTGGCGGCGCGGTCAAAGAGTACCAGATCAAGCTGGACCCGCATCTGCTCAAAAAATTCGCAGTCAGCATAGACCAGGTCAACCAGGCCGTCAGCCATAACAGCAGTAATGCCGGTGGCGGCTTGATGCACAGGGGCGACGAATCGCTGGTGGTGCGCGGCATAGGCCTTTATCGCAATGTGGATGATATCGCGCAGTCTGTGGTCGATACCCGCGATGGCAAGCCTATCCTGATCGGCGATCTCGGTGAAGTCACCGTTGGCGACCGCCCGCGCTCTGGCATCGTGTCATTCAATCAGCAGGACGACATCATAGAAGGCATCATTCTGATGACCAAGGGCCAGAATGCGGCCAAAGTGATTGAAGCCTTGCGTGAGAAGGTGGTGCAGGTCAACCAGACCCTGCCAGACGGCGTAAAGATCGTACCGTTTTATGACCGTACCGGGCTGGTGGACCACACTGTGCATACCGTTTCCGAAAACCTGATCGTAGGCGCGCTGCTGGTGGTCGCCATCCTGATCATTTTCTTGCGTAACTGGCGGGCGGCCCTGATCGTCGCTTCGGTGATCCCCTTATCGTTATTGTTTGCGTTTATCGTCATGGATCTCCGCGGTGTGTCTGCCAACCTGATCTCGCTGGGTGCCGTCGATTTCGGCATCATCATAGACAGTGCAGTGGTGCTGGTAGAAGCGCTGATGGTGCGGCTGGCGGTGGCCGAAACAGACAACAATCCGGCCCATTCCGGCCTGGCCTGGCGCATGCAGACGCTGAAAAATACCGCCATCGATATGGGTCACCCTATCCTGTTTTCCAAAGCCATCATCATCACCGCTTTCCTGCCTATCTTTACTTTCCAGCGGGTGGAAGGCAAAATCTTCTCGCCCATGGCCTTTACCCTGAGTTTTGCCCTGTTGGGTGCTATTTTGCTGACCCTGACCCTGGTGCCCGCCTTGCTCTCCTACACCATGAAACGTGAGGATATGGCAGAAAAACATAGCACCTGGATGCAGAATATCCAGGACGCCTACCGTAAGATATTGCTCAAGAGCGCCAGCGCCAGAAAGCTGGTGGTGCTGGTGTCTGTCGCGGTGCTGGTGTTGGCGATGTTGTGCGCGCCCATGCTGGGTTCAGAGTTCTTGCCCAAGCTGGATGAAGGCAATATCTGGCTGACCGTGGATCTGCCTCCCTCTGCCAGTCTGGAGAAAACCAAGGAAGTCGAACGGCATATACGCCATATCCTCAACAGTTACCAGGAAGTCAGGCTGGTGGTGGCGCACGTCGGGCGGCCGGATGATGGCACCGACCCCAAAGGGCCGTATCATATGGAGATCCTGGCCGACCTCAAACCGCATAGCGAATGGCATTTCGCCGATAAAGAAAGCCTGATCAAGGATATTTCACGGCGTATCCATGAAATTCCCGGTATCCCGACCAATTTTTCGCAGGTGATACAAGACAGTGTAGAAGAAGCCTTGTCCGGCGTAAAAGGTGAGATCGCAGTCAAGATCTTTGGTCGTGACCTGAGCATACTCGAGCAGAAAGCGGCAGAAGTGGTGGATGCCATGAATAGAGTGCGCGGCGCCACCGACGTGGCCGCGGTGAGGATCTCAGGCAACTCTGAGCTGGACATCACGCTGAACCGCAGTCAGCTGGCGCGCTATGGCCTGCTGGTCGACGATGTCAACAACACCGTACAGACCGCACTGGCCGGCAATGCCGCCAATACCTTTTATGACGGCGACCGCCATTTTGATGTCACCTTGCGCCTGGAAAGGTCGTATCGCGACTCGGTGGATGATATCGATGAGCTGCCTATCGCACTGCCGAATGGCGCCGGCAGCATACCGCTCAGCGAAGTGGCCGAAGTGACTATCAAACAGGGTGCCTCGCGCGTCAGCCGCGAAGCAGGTTCGCGCATCGTATCCATCAAGGCCAATATCACCGACCGCGACCAGGGCAGCTTTGTGCAGGAAGCCATGCAGACAGTCAAGGAGCGCGTCAAACTGCCGCCTGGTTATACCATGACCTGGGGCGGGCAATTTGAGAACCAGCAGCGCGCGATGAAGCGCCTGATGGTGATAGTGCCGCTGTCTGTGCTATTGATCTTTGTGCTGCTGTTCTGGGCATTCAAGTCGGTGAAGAACGCGTTGCTGGTTTTGCTGATGATCCCGTTCGCGCTGGTCGGTGGTTTGGCCGGGCTGGCGGTGGCAGGCCTGCATTTATCTGTTTCTGCCGCGGTAGGCTTTATCGCGCTGGCCGGTATCTCGGTGCAGAACGGCGTGATCATGGTCGAGCAGATGAAACATCTGATGCGCGAAGGCAAACGTGCCAGCGAAGCGGTGATCGAAGGCGCGGTCGCACGCTTGCGCCCTATCCTGATGACCGCGCTCATGGCGGGCATAGGCCTGATGCCGGCCGCCCTGTCGCATGGCATAGGTTCAGAAACGCAAAGGCCATTCGCAGTCGTGATCGTGGGCGGCCTGGTCACAGCCACGCTGTTCACGCTGTTACTGCTGCCTTTGTTGTTCCCCATGTTCACTGACGAACGCCGCCGTAAAGTTTGAGTAGGCCGCCAGTTTGGTTTTTATAAGCCAAACTGGTGGTTTAAAACAACCGCTGCTCAGGCGCGGATTTGTTAATTCTGTTATTTAATGATAAAAATCAGAGGCTTGCGTCAGCCTTCAGCCTGGCATATTAAATGCTATCTAATTTATATACTATTTAATTGCAGGTGTGAGATCAGTGGTTTCGTCATCTCAAGAATCACGATGTGATCGAGTTATTGCATAACAACAATGAGCAATTTTTCCCCTAATTATCCTTTCCCGAGGATATTGCTTGAGCCCAGACCTAGTGTTTGGGTTTTTTTTGCCTGTCACCGCTGGCAGTGACGCACTGGATAACATGAGAACCTGGCGCAATTGGCGACCCGCTTCTGCAGAGCCTGCTGCTTAAGGGGTAGTGGGGGTTTGACGGCGTTTCTCAGCATTGACCAGGTTTTTCGGTAGCTGGAACACCACATTCTCGACCACGCCCTGCAGTTCTTCGACCTGGGCTGCACCCATGGCATGCAAGGCCTGTATGACTTCCTTGACCAGGACTTCAGGCGCGGAAGCGCCGGCTGAGATCCCTATTTTTGTTTTACCTTTTAACCATTCCGGCTGCAGCAGGCTGGCGTTATCCACCATATAGGCTTCCACGCCCTGGTTTTTAGCCACTTCACGCAAGCGGTTGGAGTTGGAGCTGTTAGGCGAGCCGACAATGATCACCAGGTCGCAATCCCTGGCCATGATCTTGACTGCGTCCTGACGGTTTTGCGTGGCGTAGCAGATATCATCGCTTTTAGGCGCTTTGATATTCGGAAAGCGCGTTTTTAATGCGTTGATCACTTGCGTGGCATCGTCAACCGATAGCGTGGTTTGTGTGACAAAGGCCAGTTTTTCAGGGTCAGCCACTTGCAGGGCAGTCACGTCCTCAGGCGTTTCCACCAGATACATGCCGCCGGCTTCGGATTGACCCATGGTGCCCTCGACTTCCGGGTGGCCTTTATGGCCTATCATGATGATCTCCAGGCCTTCTTTACGCATCTTGGCGACTTCGATATGCACCTTGGTCACCAGTGGGCAGGTCGCATCAAAAGCGGTCAGCCCGCGTGACTCTGCCTCTGCGCGCACCGCTTTGGAAACGCCGTGCGCACTGAAAATAACGATATTGCCTGCCGGAATCTTTTCCAGCTCATCAACAAAGATAGCGCCTTTTTCGCGCAGTTGGCCGACCACGAATTTGTTATGCACCACTTCGTTGCGCACATAGATAGGCGCGCCGAATTTTTCCAGGGCCTGTTCGACAATAATGATGGCGCGGTCTACCCCGGCGCAGAATCCGCGCGGGTTAGCGAGTACGATATTCGGTGAGTCATTTGTTTGCATAAATCAATTCCGTGTCGGAGGTCGCTGCATTTGCGCCAGTGTATGCCAAGGTCTAGCATGCATCAGGTATAATCGGCGTTTTGTTGCCAGTTACCCGCCAAAAGTTATGAAAAACACTGCTACTTTGCTGATTACCTGCCCGGATACCAAAGGGATTGTGGCGGCGATTGCGCAATTTCTGTATGAGCACAATGCCAATATTTTACACGCAGACCAGCATCAGGATGCGGAAAATAATCTGTTTTTAATGCGGGTCGAGTGGGATCTCAGTGATTTCAACGTGGCGGTGGCTGATTTTGAGCAGGCATTTGCCCCGGTTGCCCAGCGCTTTGCCATGACCTGGCAATTGAAACTTTCCGAACAAAAGACCCGTATGGCCATCATGGTCTCGCAATATGACCATTGCCTGGCAGACTTGTTGCACAGGCACCATAGCGGTGAACTGGCTTGTGATATTCCGCTGATCATCAGTAACCATAAAGACACGGAAAAGCTGGCGGCGTTTTATGGCATAGATTTCCATTATCTGCCCATGACCAGGGAAACCAAGCCTGAGATAGAAGCGCAACAATTCGCATTATTCGATCGCTACCAGATCGATCTGATCGTGCTGGCGCGTTACATGCAGATTTTGTCACCAGAGTTTGTGGCCAGGTACCCACAAAGAATCATCAATATCCACCATTCTTTCCTGCCGGCTTTTATCGGTGCGCGCCCATACCACAGGGCATTCGAGCGTGGCGTGAAACTGATAGGGGCCACCAGCCACTATGTCACCGAAGTGCTGGATGAAGGGCCTATCATTGAGCAGGACCTGGCGCGCATCTCGCACCGCGACCAGGTGGAAGACCTGATCCAGAAGGGCAGAGACCTGGAGCGTATCGTATTATCGAAAGCCGTGCGCTGGCATATAGAGCACCGCATCCTGCTCTATGCGAACAAGACGGTGATCTTTGACTAGCTGAATATCTGCCGCCAATAAAAAACCGAAGCTTGAAGCTTCGGTTTTTTATTGGGCATTCGCTACGCAGCGCTAGGGCAGGGTACGCTCCAGTTTAAACAGGTCGGCGATCTGCTCGCGTTCGCGGATCACATGTACCTGGTCGCCATCCACCAGCACCTCTGCCGCGCGTGCACGCGTGTTGTAGTTGCTGGACATGCTCATGCCATATGCCCCGGCAGAGTGTATGGCCAGGTAATCACCTTCGTCTATCGCCAGCTGGCGGTCATGGCCGAGAAAATCACCACTTTCGCAGACCGGGCCCACGACTTCATAGATCTGTGCCTGGGCTGAAGAGGCGGCAATGGTGGTGATGTTGTGGTAGGCATCATACAGCGCCGGGCGCATCAGGTCGTTCATGGCGGCATCGACGATGGCAAAGTTCTTGCTCTCGCCCGGTTTTAAATATTCCACTTTGGTCAGCAATACGCCGGCATTGCCAACCAGGGCACGGCCAGGCTCGAACAGCACTTTCACGCCACGACCTGCCAGTTTTTGCATGATGGCTGCGGTGTAGGTGGCAAAATCGGGCGGGGTCTCGTCGCTGTAGGTGATGCCTACGCCACCACCGACATCGATATGCCGGATATGGATATTGCGTTGTGCCAGGGCATCCACCAGGCCCAGCACTTTATCCAGCGCATCCAGAAAAGGCGATAACTCGGTGATCTGCGAGCCTATGTGGCAATCGACGCCATGCACCGCGATATTCGGCATGCTGGCCGCTTGCTGGTACAGGTCCAGCGCATCTTCAAACGCCACGCCGAACTTGTTGTTCTTGAGGCCGGTGGAGATATATGGGTGGGTCTTTGCATCTACATTCGGGTTCACGCGCAATGAAACCGGGGCGATGGTGCCGGTTTCGGCGGCCACCTGCTGGATACGGTGTAATTCGTTGATGGATTCCACGTTAAAGCAAAGAATGCCGGCTTGCAGTGCAGCGCGGATCTCGCTGTGCGATTTACCCACGCCGGAGAACACCACTTTTTTCGGGTCCCCGCCGGCGGCGATCACGCGTGCCAGCTCACCGCCCGAGACGATGTCAAAACCTGCGCCCAGACGGGCGAACAGGTTGAGGATGGCAAGGCTGGGGTTGGCTTTCACCGCAAAACAGATCAGGTGCTCATGCCCCAGCAACCCGGCCTGAAAACGCTGGAATGTGTCGGTCAGCGCGCTTCTGGAATAAACGTAGGTCGGGGTCTGGTGTTGTGCGGCGATATCGCGCAAAGCTACATTTTCGGCATGTAGCAGGCCATGTTGGGTATTGAAAGCAGTCACTGGGCAGGGGTTTTTGGTTGAGGTTGAGGGTACTGGCGTTCGGGAATATATAAATCACCCTTGAGCCCGCACGCGCTTAATTGTGCCAATAACAGGCTTAGCGCTAATAGTCGCGTCCAGAACGAAAGCATAATTCACAGTCCGATTTAAACAGACCTGCATTTTATCACTAAACCGCAAGCGCTTGATGGCGTGCGTGTGTGACCGCTTGTCGGCTGAACATCGCCGCTGGTCAGCCGGCGCTGGACATACGTCTGTACAGTTCGCATGATGGGCGCATCGTAAAAAAGGTGTCTATATGATGCGCAGCTCAGTGCAACACGGGTTCAGCCTGGTCGAAGTCATGGTAGTGGTCGCCATTTTGGGCATATTGGCCAGCATTGCCGTGCCTGGTTATCAGAATTACATCAGAAGCGGCAATTCGGTAGAAGCACCGGCCAACCTGGCTAATTGCCGGGTACTGGCAGAGCAGTTTTACCAGGATAATTACACCTACATCGGTTTTACCTGTAACCCGGCGGATGCCAGATTCTTTGATTATTCCATAGACAACCAGACGGCGACTACCTATACCCTGAAAGCGACAGGCAGGTCTGCGCAGAACATGGGTAATTTCGAGTTCACCGTTAATCAGGATAACGCCAAGACTTCAAAATACGAAGGTACCACCGGCAGCTCGTGCTGGTTGACCTCTTCATCGGGTAGTTGCTAGCTATGCAGCAAAGGGTTATGCCGCAACGCGGATTCACCTTGATTGAACTGATAGTGACGGTGGTCGTCGTCATGACGGTCTCGTTGCTGGCTATCCCTGCATTCCAGACAGCTATCGGCAATTCGCAGATCAGGTCGGTCGCCGAATCCATCAAGAATGGCCTGCAGCAGGCCAGGGCAGAGGCGATCAAGCGTAACGCCAATATCAGGTTCGTCCTGCAGCGTGATTCCAGCTGGCAACTGGGGTGCCAGACCGTTACCGTCACTTGCCCGGCTGTGATCAGCAGCAAAAGTGCGACAGAAGGTTCTTCTGCCAATATCAGCGCGGTGGCCGATAACAGCACCGCGGTATTTACCAGTTTTGGCACGCGAGACCCTGCCGTGCAGGACGGGCTGTCGCGCGTAGATATCAGCAATTCGCAGGTCACTGACAGCGAGCGCAGGGCGTTGCGCATCTTGCTGGCTGCCGGCGGCTATACCAAACTATGTGACCCCGCTGCTAAAGCAGGAGATGTGCGCGCATGCTGAGCCACTTAAGCAGAAGAACAAGCGTGCGCCGCCAGTTATCACAGCGCGGTTCAGTGCTTATAGAATCACTGGTGGCACTGGTGATTTTCAGTATGGGCGTGCTGGCACTGGTGGGCTTGCAAACGGCGATGATGAAGAACAGCAGTGATAATCGCTTTCGGGCAGAGGCGCAGCTGATCGCGCAAACCCACCTGGCCAATATGATGGCTTATGGCGGGGATGCTGCGACTTATATCAGCCAGGTCAACCGCGAAACGATCAAGACCGAGTTGCCCAATGGCACGCTGACTTTTTCACCGCTCACCAACAGCATGGTCAGTGTCACCGTCGGCTGGCAAGTGCCAGGCGGCGCGCCGCACCAGGTGAATGCTTCCAGTTATTTATTTGATGTGACTGCAGAATGACGCGCTTATTGCACACCCACCCACAGCAGAAAAAACTGGCCAGCCCGCAGGCAGGCTTGAGCCTGATCGAGTTGCTGATCGGCTTGCTGATCGGCCTGGTGGCAACTTTGGCCATCACCAATCTGTTCAGCGGGTTTGAAGCACGCAAACGCGTGATCTCCGGGGGTGCCGATGCCCAGTCCAGTGGTGTGCTTGCGCTTTATTACCTGCAGCGCGACGCACAGAATGCAGGGTTCGGCCTGCCCATGTATAACAGCTCAGACCCCTCACCTATGCGCTGCGCCCTCAACACCTCTATCAATCAGGCCGGGGTGGTGATCAATCTTTCACCGCTGGTCATCGTTGATGGCGGTGCCGGCAGTGATGTCGTGCGTATACGCTACGGTAACCCGGCCAGCGGCGGCGCCTCTGTGCGGGCGACGGGTAATATGACCAATCCGGCCCTGATCGGCCAGCTGATCGGCTGCCAGGTGAATGACATTGTGCTTTTTCATCAATCACAGGTCGCGCCCAACTGTAGTCTGGCCCGCATACAGAGATTGAATGCCGACCGCACTATCAATGCGCTGGTTGAACTGAATACTGCACCTACCGCCAACCCGGTGACCAATCTGAACGGGGTGGAGTGGGTGAAGTTCTCATGTCTGGGAGCGTGGAACCAGTATGAGTACAGCGTGAATGACACGCTGGAACTGACCAGAACCGGTGGTACGGCGAGCTCTGCCCCTTTCCCCAACAGTGTTGCCGTGCCGGTCGCCAGCGATATTGTGGCCTTGCAGGCGCAATATGGTGTCACTAATACGCCAGACGCTGAAGGTTTGTACCTGAACCGGGTAGACCAGTGGACAGATGCCAGCGGTAGTTATGGTCCAGGTATCACCCTGGAGGACCGCAACCGCATCCGCGCCATCCGTATCGCCGTGGTGGCAAGAGATGGCAATCTGCAAAAGGCGGCGGTCAGCCAGCAGTGTACCGGCAATGCGCCCGGCCTGAATAAAGTGTGCATATGGAAAGCCGATGCCACGCCCGCCAATGTTAATTTAAACCAGATCGAGCACTGGGAACGTTACCGCTACCGCACTTATGAAGTCACAGTCCCGCTCAGAAATCTGCTATGGAACCGCGATGCCTTATAAGCCATTAAGCTCAGCCTGCACGCACCTGCCGACCCGGCAACGGGGGCTGGTGTTATTTTTTGCCCTGCTGGCGCTGGCCGTCATGTCTATCGCATCGGTCGCCCTGATACGCAGTGTGGATACCAATGCCCTGTTGTCCGGCAATATGGTGTTCAGGCAAACGGCAAGCGCCACTTCTAATGTGGCCCTGGAAGGCGTCACCGAAAACATCTCGAAAAAAGTGTCTCTGGTCAACAGTATCAATCATTATCCGCAGCTTGGTTATTACGCGACTTGCAGCCAGTTCGATACGCAACCGAATGCGCTGATCTGCGATGGTAACCGGCTCACCACCATGACCTGGGACAATAGCAACAGTAGCCTGGTGCCTAGCCAGACCGATGGTAATGACGAGATACGCAACGGGGTAGACCGCCAGGGTAACGAGATACGCTATGTGGTTGAGCGCATGTGCAATTACAGCAATGCTGAAGTCAATTCCGGCTCAGCCAAGCTGGACGTCAGCCGCTGCCTGATGGCCAGTGCCAGCGGTTGTAACGATGGTTCATACAACGATGTCAACATGTCAAAAATCAAGGATTGCCCGGATAAATCCAGCTCACCGCTGTATCGCCTGACCTTGCGCATCGCCGGACCTAAAAATACCTTAACTTTCATGCAGTCGTTTATCTCCAATTAAAGAGGCGCAATGATGAATAGCAAATTTTGGATACAAAGGCTGATATGGGTGTGTCTGCTGTTGTCAGGCGTCGCCAGAGCTGAGTTCCTCGATCTGGCGACCATGCCGTTGCAGACTTCCGGCAGTTCGGATGTCAAACCTAACCTGATGTTCGTGCTGGATAACTCCGGCAGTATGGGCTGGGATTATTCACCGGACTGGGCCAACTCATCTTCCGACTGGCTCAGGGATAACGCTGATTACAATACCCAGTACTATGACCCGGAAGTGATTTATAGCCCGCCGCTGACCTACCAGGGCGTGAGCATGAATAATCAGACCAATTTCAGTGCGGTCGCCAATGAGGTGGATGAGCTGGGCAGAACCAAGAACGGTACTTCGGATCTGCGCAATAATGCTTTTTATTATGCCTTTGTTCCCGGCGAATATTGCTCAACCCCCAACCTCACCAGCTGCGTGATCTCCAAAGTGCCTACCGGGGTTTATACCTACCCGGCCGATATCCGCTGGTGTAACAGCAGTACTGCCGCCGCCAGGCGCACATTGTCCGGTTCACAGCGCTGCCAGAAGATACGCAATGCCAGTGCTACAGTGAATGACAGTAATACCTACACCTCATTGCGCCGGCCGCTTGCGACTTACACGCTGACCCTGACCAGGACAGCGTCTACCGCTACCGTGCAAAGCATCAAGATCAATAATGTGGAGATACTGTCGCAAACCGTCTCCAGCAACGGCAGTAACAACACGCTTGCCTCAGATGTGATGAGCAGGATATGCCAGAGCAGTTACACCGGCAATTGTAATGTGAGTGGCAATGTGGTCTCGCGCAGCAGCAATGTATTGACCATAGACACCCCGGCCGGTGACCCGGTGAATCCCGCTTCGCCTATCCAGGTCACCATGACCGGAGGCACGTTCAGCGCGCAATTAACCATAGATCAGACCAATGATATCCCTGGCAGCATGGTCTATGTGGGCATCAGCAATGGTGCGAGCTATTCTGCCCCGGGTAAAGCCGTCAAGGGCAGCGACAGGGCCGATTGCGCCGGCACCACCTGCACCTATAACGAAGAGATGATCAATTACGCCAACTGGTGGGCGTATTACCGCACACGCATGCAATCGATGAAAACGGCGGCCAGCCAGGCATTCAAGTCACTGGACGCGCGTTATCGGGTCGGCCTGGTGACCATTAACAGCCCCGGCTCCAACTATCTGGCGATCGCGCCTTTCAACAGCACGCAGAAGCAAGCATGGTATGACAAGCTGTTTGCGGTGGTCGCTAACGGCGGCACGCCGTTACGCACGGCATTATCCAGCGTAGGCAGGCATTTCGCCGGCAAAAAGACCCTGGGTAACGATGACCCGGTGCAATATGCGTGTCAGTCCAACTTTACTTTGCTGACCACCGATGGTTACTGGAACGATGGCTCCAACCCGGTGCGTATCAATGGCTCGACCACCATAGGCAACCTCGATGGCGGCAGTACGCCCAGGCCGCAACTGGACAGCAGCGGCAAGTCGAATACCCTGGCCGACGTGACCAAGTATTTTTACGACACCGATATCCGCGACAGCAGCCTGTCGAATTGCAACGGTGCGCTGGGTTCTTCAGTGTGCGGTACCAACGATGATTACCCCAAGCAGAATATGGTGACCATGACGCTGGGTCTGGGCATAGACGGTACATTGGTCTACACCGACGATTACAAGAATCAGGCCATGGGTGATTTTAAAGATATCACCTCGGGCGCCAAAAACTGGCCTGACCCCACCGCCAACGAAGATGGCACGCGTATCGATGATCTCTGGCATGCGGCGGTCAACGCCAATGGTACCTATTACAGTGCAAGCAACCCCAAACTGTTGCGTGAATCGCTAGCCAAAGGCTTGTCGGAAATCAAATCGGTGCAAGGCGCCAGTGCCGCTGCCGCGGCTAGTAGCCTGGCCCCTACCGACGGCGATAATTTTCAGTATGTAGCGAGCTACCAGACGGTGAAGTGGACAGGTAACCTGGAGTCGCGCACGGTGAACATCAACTCACTGGTCACCTCTGAAACCGCTGGCTGGTGTGTGGAAAGTGTAGCCTCAACCGCTTGCGCAGCCCCTAGCGTTGAAGCCAGGATCACCGGCAATGGCAGTACCGCCATTTATTGCAAAGCCACCAATTCTGACCAGTCCAAATGCGACAGCGCCGGTGGCATTTTGGGCGCGGTGCTGGGCACCAGCGAAACCTCATCCTGCTATGTGGAGATCTCCGGCAGTTGTAACGGCCGCCTGCAATCACAGGTTGCCAGCAACAGCCGCAAAATCTACTTCAACTCGAATAATGCGCTGGTGAGTTTTACTGCCGATAACTTGCCCGCTTCGCAAAGAACCGCACTCAACAATGGTTATCTGGCACTCAGCCAGATGCAAGGCTTGCCTGCCTCTGACCCCAAGATCGCCGATGCTGCCAAAGTGAACAAACTGGTAGATTACCTGCGCGGCAATAAGACCTATGAGGATAATAGTGGTAACACGGTGGCGGCCAATCGGTTGTTCCGCGAGCGGCAAGCCACCCTGGGTGATATTTCCCAATCCGCACCGGTATATTCCAGGGTGCTCAACGCCACCTATCTGGATGCAAACCACAAAGCCTATAAAAACGCTATGGAGACGCGCTTGCCTGCGGTATTCGTAGGCGCGAATGACGGCATGTTGCATGCTTTCAATGCCAATACCGGCGATGAGCTGTGGGCATTTATCCCTACGCCGGCCATCGCCAACCTGGCCAACCTGGCCGATAAGGAATATGGCGCGAATTACCATACCAACTATGTGAATGGCAGCCCGGTGGTGAGAGATGTGTGTATCTCCGGCTGCAGCGGCAGTGGCGCAGTCTGGCGCACCATTCTGGTTTCAGGTCTCAATGGTGGCGGGCGTGGCTATTTCGCGCTGGATGTGACTAACCCTAGCTCACCGACTTTGCTCTGGGAGATGCACACCCAGAACGGTTTAAACAGCAACCTGGGCTTTAGCTTTGGTAACCCTGTGGTCACCAAGATGCAGGATGGGCGCTGGGTAGTGCTGGTGACTTCCGGCTACAACAATGGCACGTATGCGCGCAAACTCAATGACGGTACTTTCGTCAATAATAGTCCTATGGGCGATGGCGGCGGTTACCTGTACGTCTTGGATGCCTATACCGGCTCGCTGGTGAAAACGCTGGCCACCGGGGAGGGCAGTGCGTCCAACCCTAGCGGTCTGTCCAAGATCGCCTCTTTTGTGGAGCGCATGTTTGAGAACAATACTGCTGTAAAAATCTATGGCGGTGATCTCAATGGCAATATCTGGCGGTTCGACATCAATACCAATGCGGTCAACAAGATCGCCACCTTGCGTGACGGCGGCGGTAATCCGCAAAAGATCACTACCAACTTCGAGTTGGGCAAAGTCGATAAAAACATAGTGGTCTTGGTCGGCACCGGCAAGTTTCTCGAACCTGCCGACTTGACCAATACGCCGCAGAATTCCGTCTATGGCTTCAAGGACGCCGGGCAATCCACCGCCATAGGGCGCAGCCAGTTAGTGGCACAAGCGCTGACCAGTGACCGTAAAGTGCTGTCTGCCAACAGGGTGAACTTTGATACCGGCTTTGGCTGGTTGCTGGATTTCCCCTCCGGTGAGCGCGTGAACCTGGATCCGCTATTGATCAATGGCATACTGCTGATGCCTTCACTGGTGCCTACCAGTGAAGCCTGTAGCGGTGCCGGTTATGGCTGGTTCAATTATTTCAACTACAAGACCGGCGGCTCGGTGCTGCCTAGCGGTATCGTTTCCGAGCGGCTGACAGCGCCTGCGGTAGGTTTTAATATTGTTTATGATAGCAAGGGTGTGCCGCATGTGATGGCGACTCTGAGCGATTCGCCAACACCGGGCGAGACCAAGCTGGGTGGCCAGATGCTGGGCAGGACTGACCCTGGTAACGTCAGCGTGATATTCAAACAAAGATCTAATCTCAGCTACGGCACCAAACAAAGCTGGCGTGAGCTCATCCCCTAGACGATAAAAAGCCCCTGATGAATTGCCTGTAGCTGGTCAGACACACGGTCTGCTGGCGGGCAGTTCATCCAGGGGCTTTTTACAGTGCGGTGTTACTTCACATTTTTGGCGAACACATACAGAATCACACAAATCACTACAACAATACCAATCAGCGCATAAATACCGATAGCTCCTGGAAACATAACTGCCTCCTGTCGTGATAGTTGAGGAAAGGTTTATTCTAGGGAAACATCAGACGACTGTCTATGCGTATATGGCCTACAAAAGGCGGTGTTTGATAGTCACTTTGTAGTCACTTGTTGCCAGCGACTGGGCGGGATCGCTGATAGATACAGCGATCAGTTCAAGAGGGCACTAAATGCGATCTGTGCCTGGTAAAACCAATGCAGCTTAAACTACTTCTAGCGAGAGTTCTGCAGGTTTGTAGATCGCCAGTATATTGTTGTCAGCCACGATGTCTTCCGCCAGGTACATGATGTCCTGCGCTGTCATCAGTTCCGGCATGCTAGCAGTGTAGGTCAGGGGTTCTTCCATCCAGTGATTCATGATTGTTTCCTTTATTGCGCATCTGTATAAGTCTAGTAACGTCATCTCGGATAAACTCTTGATGGCAAAGCCGCATAATTCACGCTTATTTACATCTGCTATTCATCCTGTTAATCAATAGCTTACAGCGCATGTATGAAGATTTAATGAAGCAAATGTGCAAGGCATGTGTCACAGTCTGGCCTGCTGGGGTAAATGCAAAAATGGGCCAAACGCAAAAATTGGTGCAACCAGAAAATTGGTGCAAACACAAAAATACGCGCAGAATGGGCAGCCTGTCACGCGCTCACCATAAAGGCCTCACTATGAAAGCATTTCTAATATGAAAACTATTCAGCTTGTTGGTATCGTGGCCGGGTTAACCATCATTGGTGCAGGGGTGCTCTACTGGCAAAACCTGACTGAAGACACTGACGACCAGCCGCTCAGCGCGCTGGCGCAGACGCTGAACCAGTGTGACCTGATCGCCGGCAAAGCCGCAGCCGGTTTGCCGGAGGCGCTGGCTTTTCAGAAGCTGGAGAAAATGGCCAGACAATCGCGGGTACTGGACAGGTGCATGCAAGACCGTGGCTATCAGCAAGACCCGGCCTGGGTAGCCAAGGCGAATGCGCGCGCGGGTGAGATCGCCCGGGCGCAAAATATTTCACCCGATGAAGCCTATGAAACCCTGCGCAGGCAGGCGATGCTGCAAGATGAAGCCGCTGGTGGCTACTGGCGCGTGCGCAAATAAACGCTTAGCGTTTTTGTCCCAGGTAATCGGTTTTGCCTAAAGGCACGCCCAGGTGGCGCAAGATGTTATAGGCGGTGGTGCTGTGAAAATAGACATTCGGCATCACCCATTTTTCCAGGTAATCAAGCCCGGTGAAGCTAAGTTCGGCTTTGCGTATGGTGAGTACGACTTGTTTGCTTTCAGCACCTGCCAATTGTGCCGGCTGGATCTGCGATAAAAAATCCAGGGTCTTGTCTATCCGGGCATACAGCATCTCAAAACTGGTTTCATCATCAGCATACTGCGGGATCTCTAGCCCGGCCAGCCTGGCGCCAGCGCCCTTGCTCATATCGCTGACCAGCTGCACCTGGTTGGTCAGTGGATACATATCGACAGACAGCCGGCTATTGAGCAGCACCTCTGGTGCTACTTTCTTCTGCTCTGCATACAGTTCGCCTTGTTGCAGTATGTGTTTCAGGTTTTGCAGGTTGCGCACCAGCGGCGCGATACTCACATCATATAAATGCATAATTCATATCCTCAATATTCATAACGACGGTATTGTAACGCTTCAGCGATATGTGCATCACTGATGGATGGGCTGGCCGCCAGGTCAGCGATCGTGCGCGCCAGTTTGAGGATGCGGTGATAGCTGCGTGCCGAGAGCGAGAATTTTCTCATGGCCGTTTGCAGCAGTGCATGGCTTTTGTCATCCAGCTGGCAATGTCTGTCTATTTCCAGCGGCCCCAGGGCGGCATTTGGCTTGTTCTGGCGCTGCATCTGCCGTTGCCTGGCCAGAACGACACGCTCGCGGATAATGGCACTGGCTTCGCCAGCCTGGCTATGGCTCAGCTCTTCCGGTTTGAGCGCCGGCACTTCTATATTCATATCGATGCGGTCCAGCAAGGGGCCGGAAAGTTTGTTCTTGTAGCGTGCGATCTGCTCCGGCGTACATCGGCAGCGCTGGTTATAGTGACCGTAATAGCCGCATGGGCAAGGGTTCATTGCTGCCAGCAGCTGAAACTGTGCGGGAAAGGTCGCTTGCCTGGCGGCACGGGAGATCGTAATGGTGCCGCTTTCCAGCGGCTCGCGCAGCACCTCCAGCACTTTTCTGTCGAACTCCGGCATTTTGCTTTTTACCACTTTTTACATGCTAAGTTGTCCATAACTGAACTAAAAGCGAAAATATCAGCAAATAAAAGACAAACCATTTCGACGTTTTAATTGGATTCGACGTATCTACCAACAGGGCAGTTTGATGGTCTCATATCGTTCCATTTATCAATTAATTTTTGCTTATTTCGGCCATGCCATTTTTTTATGTTGTTACGGAAAGGATCTAAGCCACCATTTAATTTAATACAGTCTTTAATTGTATAGTTGGCAGTTTCACCATCATAAATCACCCTAAAATGAGGTGGGGGATGCTCATTTGAAAAAATTTCAATCTTAAGCTTACCAATTCTATCAACTTGAGCTTCAAAAGCTTGGCGCAGTTCTTCACCCTCTTCAAGTTTCAAACTTCCAAGGTCAATTGGGCCAACAATGATAATTCCATGCTCAAAGTCCTTTTGAAGGTCTATGGCCAGTTCTTCACCGGCATCAATAACTATAAAATCATTCAAGATTGTTCCGCCTTTCTGACTTTTGTTGAAGTATATATTTAACTCTTTAATTTATTTTTTTCAGCACGGATATCTGCATCTCCTGCGTGACCAACCCATTCATCATAAAGACGATTTAATAAACCTTTTGTTCTTGAAAAACCCACCATCGAATCCGACCAGTTACGATATCTATCAGCAATATTCAGCTCCTGGATACCCCCTTCATAGTGCCCTCTGCTAAACACTCCTCTCATATTGAATCTTTCTATTGCAATCCCATTTTCTATCCATTCATTTCTCAAGTTCTCTATCACTATTCTGACTGATTTGTGAGGCCATAATTGATCAGAATCATCAATTGGTGAGTGTGCAAGAATGTGACCAATATATTGATCAGTTATATCTACTCTCTTTTTTAGTAAAGCAATTGACCTAACCTCAGTAATCCAATTTTCAAGGTGCTCAAAGTTAACATGATCACCAGACTGACCCGGAAGAGTTTTTAATGTGTTTAGAACATTAAAACTAGCTGTTGCTTGAGATTTAGTTGCTGGAGTGCTTTCAGGAGGTTCTTCCCCATCTGCAACAAAGACATTGCTAATTAACTCCATATAAAAGTTGGGATTTTCGGCGATATATCTATGTATAGATAAATCCTTAATATCATGATCTAGAGCGTTAATGTAAGCAAATTCAATCTTTGCTAAATCCTCAAGTTTGAGTTCAGGACGTAATCTCAAGTTACTAAGAATCTTCTCCAAATAATAACTGAACATATGATTCAGTAGCTTTGGGTTTGAATTGATCTCAGAAATTGCTGTACCTAATATCTGTAATATTTTTTGAGTTTCGACTTCAGGTGTTCGGTTATACAGGCTGTATATGACTTGGTAAGCTTTCCCGTAATTAAGAAATTTTTGAATAGCAGTATCTAAATCTTCCTTACTGCCTGTTACTGGTAAGTGGTTAAGAGATGTCCAATAAGCCATTTCGTCTTCCGGGCCCAATGATTCAATGAAGTCCCATGTTTTTTGATTTTGTGCCCAGTTAATAACTAATGACGTTCTTATTGATTGAATCATGCTAGGTAATTGAAGTATGAGTGACACGTACCGAGTCCATGCTTCTCCAAACTTAACTGATGCAACTGCGGATAACGTTGAAATTGCCTCCAAACTTGGCTCTTCATCATTTAATAAATATGGGGCCAATTGAGTATAGATCTCAATAGAAAAATCGCATTTTGCTAAAGTTTCGATTACTAAATGTTTGATTTTGGTTCTAGATATGAGGTCATATATTCCCCTTACACCACTGTGCTCAAATATAGTTAATACCGCTTCAATACGACTGCTCTCGGTCTTCTCCTCTAATTGATCTTCGAATTTCCCTACATGAGGCATCCAGTCATCGAATAGCCACGTGTATTTGATTAAAGGATCTTTAGGTTGATGAATCTCAACCACCGTTTTGAATTTCTGCAATTCAGAGTCTTCCAAGGCCCAGTCAGCTGTGCGGAAGAACTCTTGTCTTTTGACTTCATCTCTAAGCTTTGACCAAACGGAACTCTCTCGGGTTGATGTGTTTTGTTCCAAAAAAGTGTTAATTGTAGATAGTGCCTTATTTCGCTCGTCTGGCCCAAAATTTGATATATAACCAATCAAAGATGTAAGTCTTGATTCACTAGTAGCTGCAAGTTCAATAGCACGATTAACTATATGTCCTTGTGCTTTCCAAACAATGGCGTTAGTTAATACTTCCGGTTTTCTTGGAGTAACGTCTCGCAATCTAGGTTTTTGTGTTGGAAAGGAGGTGTCATGATTTGAAGGTATTAACTTAATCAATAATTCCCAGCCTAATTCCGCATTAATTTTAATTAATTGATCTAAGCAATCCAATCTATGGGCGCACTCTGCATATGTGTTTGGCGACCAAGGGAGCAAAATCTCTTTCAATGAATTAATTGGTCTGTTTGATGTAGAACCTCCCGGGTCTATTGAAGCAAGCCTCATCAACAGCTCGCACACTTTTGTAAGATGTTTCGGATCCCAAGCAAGTAATTCCAATGCCCAAAGCAAATAGGTGTGGGGGCTAGTTTTTGCAAAAATACTCTTGTCAGAGTCGTTGAACAAAGCCGAAACTTCTTTAGATTCGCCCTCGAGCAGCGACTCGAGGGCATCAAGAAAAGAATTTGGAGATGCCTCAGCGATTGTTGCCAATTGCTCTGAAATCGCGACAATAGTTTCATGGCGCCGTCCCCAACCTGGAAGAGCTTGGATTATTGAATCTACAAATGCTTGATTTGATGCACCAATTACTGAAAATCCTCCATCTTCAGAAATTGATACAATTTGGAGAAGCATGTTTGCTAGGCCATTTTTTAACCAAGTGCTGTATGATTTTGCCGGGTCTGGTGCACTGCTAAATGGAGCTTCAGGATCAAGTTCTGCAGCTTCTGCACCTAACACTTTTAGGACAGACTGCTTAAAAAGCTCTTGCTCTTTATTACCCATCAGCTGGTGAATAAAGTAAAAAGCATCTGCTTGCGAACGAGTTGCCCAAGTATCTTTTACTCTGTCTATAGGCGGATCCTCTAATAAAAGTAATGGCCTTAAATTAGACTCATACTCATCGTAAGTTGATTTCTGAGATAGATCCTTTAAAATTTCTTTATCAAGCTCTGAGGTCGTACTCCATGCACCCGCTAGAACTGCCGGAACCAATACTTGAGAGTTGCTTTTCCATTTTGGCTCTTCCATTACGCCATTTGGTTTAAGTCTTTGTAGTATGGTCAGACTTCTTCCACATTTCTTAGCAAGAAGATAAGCTTGCTCTTCCCCAATTCCCATAGTTTCGATTGCCTTCCCAAAGTTATGCGAAGATGGTCGGACTAATTTTAGATTGATGCTGCGACCTTGAGATCCGATAGCAGGCAAAATCACTCTTGCGTTTTTTGATAAAACTCCTGCCTCTAGAACAGCCTCACCCTTGAGAATTAAAACTAAGTCGGGGATGTTTGCAAGTTGTCTTGCCGCTTCCCTTGTTTCTACTATTAAGGTTCGCGATTCAGCAAAAACTCTGTCCTGCTCTGGAAGCGTACGAATAGTTCCAACAGAGAGTGCTATCAAGTCTTCAGGGGTTTCTGCACCAATCATAAGCATGCCGGGAGGAGCAGATAGATGGTCTTTTAATAGGCCTGTTAAATGTTCTTGCTCACAGATGGAAACTTGTTCAGTTAATGTAGGAGAAAATCTAGAGCTAAAAGACTCCCAGTATTGTTCAGTGCTCATTGCACCAAGTTGAGGTACAATTTTTAGATAGTTTTTTGCGTATTTTGATGCTACGGCTGGGTGAATTTGTAACCAAGCTTCTAGTTGAACCCCGTCAATGAAAAAAATATCCTTCCATTTACTTTTTTCCTTAAGTTCGTTTACAAATTCGGAAATTTTTTTGGTTGGGTGATCCCATGTATTTAGGTTTATTAATACGAGAGTATTTTCCTGCTTAACTCCGTCAATAGTTTGTTCATCTCTTTTTGTGAAGTCAGCTAGGGGCTTACTTGAGCCCTTGCTAACACCAAATTCCCATTTTGATTTTCCTTGAGGTATAAAGGTTGACGCATGATCTGTTTCCAGATCTCCATCAAAACCTCTTACTTGAGCTTTATCGCCACCTGGAAATCTAAAATAAGTTATCTCGGTGTGGGATGCATTGATGAGGTCAGCAATCATATTTACAAGCAATGCTCTAGCATCAGTCCTAAGTCCCCAATCTTGTAAATCTGTTGCAGATATCCACTTCATCAAAATCTCCCAATGATGTATAAAGCTAATAATTTAGATTAACCAATATTAAATATAAATTAGGGCTCTAATTTTTTTAAATCTTCCATTATTCTGCTCATCAACTCTAAAGCAGATGTGTCTTTATCATAAGCGAGATAAGACTGCACCACTATGGAAGCTGGATGTACATCCATAACTCTGGCTAATTGATCTAATTTTATCAGCGTTGGGCTTGCGATACCTCGCTCCAATTTACTTACATAAGTCCGACTTGATATAAGCCCAAAATCTTCCTGAGAAAATCCACGTCCCTTTCTCACTTTCATAAATACATTTCCCAAAGCTTTTTTGAGATCCATGACATATTCCAAATTTTGAGGAATATGAATAATGATTTTCTGAACACTATAGGACTACAACCTATAGTGTTCATTTTATAGTTGTAAGAAAAATATTTAATACACACAATTAACCAACATTTAATTGAAGTGTGATGTGAAAAGTAAGTAATAGATATAATAATTCTTTATACTTAATGAACACTATAGTGTTCATTTAAAATGTATGGGAAGCTAATATGTTTATTGCTCACAAAAATGACTACATTCCTTCATTCTTCGATGGTGAGTTCAATTTTTCAGGACTTGAGCTGCCGGCCTTTTTGCCGTGGTTTATGTGTGAAGTTCCGCAATTCGAAGAGGACAGTGAAGAAGCTGTCTGCACATCGACCTATTTGATTGGAGATGTAGATAAGCTATCTGAGTTTGCCATTACAAACAAAATCGATAAGACATACATCGTTAGTCCTGGATATATGACCAAGACTGATAATTGGTCTTTACTGAGATTGAAATCAGTTGCTCAAGCAACCTACAAAATTGATGACCATGAGAGTCGAATTTATAGGTTTGAAATAGAAGATGGAAAATTCATTGACCAAGATGTTAATGGCTTGAGTAAGCAGGATGTAAAACTGAAGTTTGAAACGATCTTACATTTCAACTGATTTCAAACAACCACTTACCGGAAGTGTAATTTGTGGATTCTAATCAGCACGAGGTGCTGATCAGATTTCAATCAGATTCATTGTGTTTTGTTAGCCTTGATACTGCAATAAAACTGGTAGAACAAATGGGATCCGACTCATTAGAGTCTCTTATTCATTTGCTACTACGTAACCTAGCTGTGGAAACTGATGTCATACGGAGTCGCTTTCCATTTAAGGAAAACATTTGCATTGTCAGGAGTTAAGTAATGGAAGATAACGATAACCAAATCACTGTTGTATTTGAAGAAGACACTGAATATTCAGTTAGCCTGGAAACAGCCACTGCCATGATGACAATTGTCGGAGCTCCTTCAATAGAGGCATTAATACATAATGCACTTGTGCAGTTCATGAAGACTCTTGAAATTGCATATCCCAAAGAGGATGAAATATCTACTTCCGAGCATTGGGCTAATGTTGCTCGGTGGCTTCCTAACGGTATTACATTGAGGGTGCTATCGGGTTTGTTTAGTGAAGAAGTCGTGAATGCAACTTCAGTTGGAAATGAATACACATTGCGTGATTTAATTTCAGATGTAAATGAAGAAAACAAACATGAACGCATCTCTTTTGGGCATCCAGTTGGAAAAGAATTACTATGAGTTAGTGAGGTGAAAATGGAATTCTCAATTCAAATCAATGTTGGTCAAACACCACAAGAAGCTTTAGAAAGTATTTTGGAGGACTTTCATAAGCACGAACAAGGTGAAAAATACGTTGCAAACCAGCTTGGAGTACTAAACTGGGATGAGTTCTATGCGCTGTTTTCGCCTAAAGGTCTCATGCTAGTTGATTCATTTGTTAAATCGCATAATGGCATTTGGCCTGAGCTCATACTTGACTGTCAGCCTTTAGTGACCAGTGATCAAAACTCGAACATCAGTGTATCAAAGCTCAAAGAGTTTGATGCAGCCGAGAATATTAAGAATGCTGCGGATGTCATGGAATATTTGAGATTAACAATTGAGGAAAATGACCCTGTTGCTTTAGCCGATGCTTTGAAGATGAAATTGAGGACCGATGGAATAAACAAGTGAATTGGAGTTAGTAAGCGCGACGCGTAAACTCAAAATGTGTCAACACTAAGTTAAATGCTTGCTCAATGTGATTTGAGTGCAAATCCTCACCCTGATTCAGACAAGTAACGGGCAGCTGCAAGTGGCGAAGCCAGCTTGTAGACGACCCGGTTGACTGAGATGCTAGGGGCCACCGCCAGCTATTATGTAAGGCTTGAGTGTAAGCTTGCCATCAGCGACATCCTGCGCGAAATCCTTCGCAATCTGTATGGCTCTTTTCTCTAGCTCGGCACCTATATTCGCTAGGTACTGTGCATGTCCCTCAAGTTTCTTCTGCTCTTCGAGAAGATTTGAAATTGGCATGACCCCATATTGCATGTTCGCTTTATCGTTTTCTTCAAACATGACCGCTCCCTGGGGCAATTTTTGCTTTCCCAAACTAGCCGTAAAGAAGATAAAAGAGTTATGGTCAGGTACTCTGCGACCTGCCCAGTGCGCGAACATGTGGCGCAAGTGACGATGCTGCACGAAGGTTTGAGCGGCTTTACGAATTCCCTCTGCGAGATCAATATTCCAGACACAGGTATCAGCGCAAGCAATAAGATGAGCTAGCGCGTCCTTGTCGTTGAGTTTCAGTGCAAATGTAGTTGGTTCTCCAAGCCTGATTTGAGTAAGACAATTGATCACGCGCCGGGCCTCGAGATCAGCGACGCAATAGGTCTGAATAAACTTTCCGATCAATTCGTAGTCGTGGCCTGAAAGCGGATGCGTGTCGTTCATAGTGTGACCAAGTGACATCCTTGCCTTCAGTAGCTCGTCCATTTCATCGCCAGCCTGAATTTGCGGTGCCGAATCGCGAGTCGATCTGTGGCTTGTCATGACAACCCCGAGCTCCTAACGTTTGACATGAGGGGCGGCCAAAGGCGCTAGCCTTTGGGCTTCCCTCTCGATGGAAGGGTTAGGCCTCGCTACGCGAATGTTTGAACTGTGCATATTCTCGCTAGGTTGCCGACTCGGAGCTTGTGTTCAGGATGCCCAGATAGCGTTGGCTCGGAAGATCCGGGAGTTGCCGTTATCAACGTATCGACGTTGTTTACTTGTAGTGCATCTCCACGGGCAAAGGCGAGACGGTACTCGTTTTGATAGCTGTACTCGGTTGTCTTCCGCATGACCATTCGCTCTGGCACGGCCCACTCCGCAAACGGGGCTTCACTTGGAGAGTAGTAGTCCACCGGCTGATGGAGCAGGCGACCATGCTTTACCCATCTGCGAAGCTTTAGGGCAGCTCGTATGCGGGCAATGAGTGCGACGGGATCATGGATCGTGACGCAGGCGTCAGCCCCGAATTCCTTGGCTAAGCTCTGCGAGAACTCTGTACTTAGGCAGAAGACAAAGATCTCTCGATCTTTGACGCTAGACTCAAATGCCCAAGGGAGAAGAGACTTTTCGCCTGTATCTACTTTGGTGATCTCCAGGCCTTGCGGTGGCTGGTACAAACGTCGTCCTTCATGTCTATCGCCCCGAACCTTGATCTCTTCGTAGTTGCGAAAGTAGGAAAGAGAGCGGAAGAGGATCTCGCCGTGACCTACGAATGCGTCTAAGTATTTGGACGGCATGTACTTGAAAAGCACTGGCACGGCGAGGTCTAAAGTTTGAATTAAGGGGAGCCGTTAGGCGTCCCGCTTGAATGATGAGTTAGAGATTTTATCTTCAGACATATTTTCGATATTGTAACCAAGATTTACACCATCATGAAATGCTTTGTCGTATTCTGCTTTTGGGATACCTAGGTATTCTTTTTCATATGGGTCGTGAAATAATTTATGAGTTATATTATTTCTTACTCGGTTGAAGCTAAGAATTTCATTTAACGTGCCTTCAGGTAAAGCCCCCGAAATAAATAAAGACTTTGCTATTTGATTAAGTGAGAGTTCGTTGGTCATATCCCAAGCTTTGCCGAAATTTAAATCTTGGGTTTCAGCTTTTGACTCTATTCGTTGTAGCAAGAGAAGCTCTCTAAGTTTAACCTCTATCCAGCCATGCAAAGTTTGAATAGCCTCTATGTAATATCCATCGTCGTATGAATCTTTGGCATGCTCAGCTGGCCATTTTTTAATCTTGATAAAATCTGTCACAAAATTCTCTATTTATCTCTAACGTTTGAATTAAGGGGCACGCTTTAGCGTGTCCTGCTTGAGTGATAGGTTAGAGATGGCTATCTTGACTACTCTGCACCCGAAATTAAAGTATCTCAAAATTCCTTATTTTAGGTTTCCGAATAAATTCGCCACCCGTCTGCATTACCTTAGATTTGTCCTAGAAATAAAGCAATTCCTTAATTCCAACATAGCCGAATTCTTACTCATATATTGCCATATACTATGGTCAAATAAAGCCCGGTCAACTTCGAGGTAATCAGCGGTCTCATTAATTACATTTTGTGCATGTAGATAATTTTTAACTTTGATATTTGCTAGAGCCAGAAAATTCAATAAATGTCGGTCTATTGCATTAGTCTTAATGCCAACCAGAATCTTAAAATAGTCCACTGTCTTCGGTCCTATACCGTGAATTTTCCTCAGTTTTGAGAGATTATCCTCAACCAATAACCATGCTTGCAGGTCTACTTCACTTTCAATTGACTCCGCCTCAAATAGATCGAGTACAGATTGAAATCTCATAGCGCGATCTTCACCACGCCAGTTCAATAAATCCGTCACGGTAATGGAATTCAAAAGTAGTTTAAGCGCCTTCGTGGTTTGGATTTCTGGATAAACAGCTAGAATTCGTAAAATTCTAGGTTTTACATTTGTGGAGTATTTATTATTAGCTTGCAGAACTGCGTCTGCGATAGTCGCACCAATGTGATTGTAGTTCCCATCTAGTTTTGTATAAAACTCAAATGACTTAAGATCCTGGACGAAGCGAATCAGCTTTTCCTTTTCTATATTTGAATCAGTGGTCATTTTTTTTGAACACTTCTTTAAATGGTCGATAGTGCTTCAAAACTTTCAGGATATTTGCAGCTGAAATAACCTCTGTTGTGATAACGCCATGGCCCATGTTTTCGATGATATTAACTGATCCGTCATCGTGCATGACGCACATAGCATCATCAATTACATCGAAATAAACAGCTTCGCTAGTCGATCTTTCTATTTCATCGACTCCCTCAGCAGGGCCGAGTTGTTCCAGTTTCTTAGAAAGTTGCATTGCTTTACTCATAACCAATCTCCATTAGTATTAGAAAGCCTACTAATAAAATCAAATGCAGTATCGAAATGTGATAATAAATTATCGCTAATAATTTATTATCATCAGAGTGATTTTATTCATGTTATAAAAAGGTTCTAGCTTGGTGTCTCAATCAAAACACATTCTACTTACCATTGCTTAAGCGACCCTGACTATCAAATTCAATCAAAAGATCGTGAATTCTAGCTACCTCTTCAACGATAGGCTGTAATTCGAATCGCTCACCTAATACTTGATATATTCCTTCATTCAAATAGTACGCTCTGAAGATGTGGTTAGGTACCCCCTCATCTTCAGGTTCATGAAGTATGAGACTTGGGAATATGTAGCCTACTATCACTTTCTGAAAATACAAATCCAAGCGCTCATCAAAATGCTCAATAGAATTTCTTAATCCTCTATTGAGAAGTGGACTGTCTTTTTTCACTGCAAAAACTCTAGTTAAAAATTGACCACGATCTTTGTGGATTGTCCTTTGAGCATCATTGCCTTTAACTCCATCTCTAGCCGGGAAGAAATATCTAGAGATTGCTGCTGAATGATTAATAACGTTTTGCAAGTGATCAAGTAATTCATCCTTCATCTCTTGAAGCTCAATTTCTTCTTGGGATATTTTCTGAATAATTAACTCAGCCTCATAGCATGACTGCAATGCTGAGGTTGTATTGAAAAGCATAGCGTGGATGTAGAACGCTTGATATGGTGCCCAAATTTCAAACTTTTCGTTACTCACTTGCTGCAATCTTTCTATCTAAATCCAATTGAGATTTGAGTTATGATTTTTTGCGAATTTGCTTAATTGATGTCCTGATGCTTGCAGCATCCATATGATGGAGATTGAGATCGAGGCAAAGTTTATAGAACTCATCTGCACATAATCTAGGTTCTAAGTTATAGCTTCGAACAAGTTGCCTCGCGCTAGAAGATAAAGGAGCAATATCGCCTGAAGTTATTTGGCCGCACTCTTTAACTGCATCGCTGAAACTGGTAAGAATTTTTGGCGGCAGATTTGCACCATGAATGAAGTAATGTAGATACTTTAAAAAATCGAGATGACGAATCATAGTTTCAAAATTGCCACTCTTTTGCATAAATGCATCTCTACGTGATTTTCTCGGTTCACTCAGATTATATTCTGGTTCGGTAAAGTACTTTATTCGTTCTAATGGAATGGCATCTCTATCTATGAAGCTGTTCAATAACTGAGATACTAATTCCCCATTTGCATCGGTTTGAACCTTGCCCTTCAATGCATGCGGGTTGAATTGGATCGAATCAATGAGTTCGATCTCCTCCGACTTTAATTCAATTGTAAATGGTCCTCGGTGCATGATTCTTAGGATAGCTGAACGAGTCGCAATAGCCAATTAGTGGCTAATCTATTGCCTGTCAAAATGCTCTGGATACAGCATATTTATCATAGAACACACGATATCAAAAGTATGCCTTACATCATCACGTAGGTGTCCTGACCCATGTGCTAGAAGATTTCTCAACTTCGGAAGATATTTGACGTAATTGGAAACCCAATCGGTTGCCAAGTCCTCTTCCGTTGGCTGAATATGTGAATCATCAAACTCATACTCATCAATACCTAACGCCATCGCTTGATCTAAAAGCTCTTTTGAATATCTTTCTTTTGCTTTTCTCTTGGCCCATTTAAAACGGCTTGGGAAAAGATCATTTCTTAATACGTTTTTAAGTTTTGCATGCTCCAGCAAACTGCCGAATCCTGGTGGAATTTCATCGCCATCTTTTTTCTTCCTGGTCCTTTCTTTCACAAATTCCGGAAATCGTTCTCTTAATGCAAACTCCAGTGTTGCGCACGCATGTTGTTCCGCAACCTGGTAAAACCTATAAACAAACCAAGAATACAGATAACAGTTTTTAGCCGTTTCAAAATGAATTTTAATTTCATCTGGTACTTGATCATTTAAAACAAAACACGTGATCAATTGGTGTTGCTCTTCCAACGTAATTCCACGATATTCCCCGGTTGTTAAATCAAACAATGTTGGGTCTGAAATACGTGCATCAGGAATTAAGGCTGTCAGGGGTGTTTTAAGTTTGTCAGGTTCTCGAATCATTTGACTTCTCTTCTGCAATTTCTGTGCATACCTTATCTGTAAGACATCTCTTCGGAGATGCCATTATTATTTCCACATTATCTGTGGATAAAACTATGGATTCAGTATGAGTAGGTTTTTTAAGTATATGATTGGCTTAATGTTTGTATGAATGAGTAAAATAAGAACAAAGGGAAGTTAGTATGCACGAGTTTTTTATGTTTTTAGCAGGGGCTGCCTTAGGCGGCCTCTTATCTTGGCTTATTACGCATCGTTATTATGTGAAAGCAGGGCAGGAGCAAAAACTAGAGCTAGATCGGTTGGCTGAGAAACTAAGATCTAAAAATACGCTTAGCGATTTTGAAGATAAATTGATTTCAAGTGAATGGTCAATGGAAATGATCAACGATGTTGCGGTTTGGGTTGCTAAAGATGACAACACCTTTCAAATCTCGCGTGGAGCCCGGACGCAAGACTTCCAAGAGCGCTGGACGAAAGTGCATCCAGACAATAATAGTGCTTCTTACCCTGTATATTTATCTATCAACAACAATACTATTAAAGAGCTGACATTCGTAGCGGTTGATGGAGGCAGAATATTCGTGCCGATTCCTGAGATTCGCCCAGTTGAAGTCAATGATGTTGAATACTTCTGGAATATGAATAGTTTGGAAATAAAAGTTTGTGACGTTGTTGGGTCTTATTACATTTATGAAAGCATCGCTGGTGTTGCCAAACGGTCAAAGATTACGCTGATAGATTGAGTTGATACGCTCCGAAAGTGTACTCATAAGAAAGAGAAAAATATGCTGATACAGTCTGTAGAAATCAAGAATCTCAGGTCTATAAAAGAAGCAATAGTTCCACTTGATTCATACACCTGTCTGCTCGGGCCAAACGGTGCAGGTAAATCTACGTTGTTATGTGCCCTTAATATATTTTTTCGAGAAACGAATAATTCTGCGACTGATCTTGTTTACTTAACATCTGAAGATTTTCATCACCAGGATACATCTCAACCTATTGAAATTACCGTTACTTTTGTCGGTCTTCAGGATGAAGCTAAGGTGGACTTCAAAGAATATTATCGACATGAAAAATTAATCATTTCGGCAATTGCTAAATTTGATGATACTGCTAATAAGGCAGAGGTAAAACAATATGGTCAACGCCTTGCGATGGGCGCTTTTAGTCCATTTTTCAAAGCTTACGGTGATGGCGAAAAGGTAGGTGTGCTTAAGGAAATATTTGCTCAGTTATGTGAGCAATATCCTGCAATTAGCAAAGCGAGCACCAAAGATGGCATGGCAGAAGCCCTAAGACTATATGAGGCTGAAAGGCCTGATGAATGTGCTTTAATTCCAAGCGAAGACCAATTTTATGGAGTTAGTCGAGGTGTAAATCGACTCCAAAAGTATCTTCAATGGGTGTATGTGCCGGCAGTGAAAGATGCTTCAGATGAGCAGTTGGAGAATAAAACTTCTGCACTAGGTAAATTGCTCGCTAGAACGGTAAGGTCTAAAGTAAATTTTGACGGTGTAATTGAAGAGTTGTTAAAAGAAGTAAGACAAAAGTATGAAGGAATACTTTTGTCTAATCAGCCAGCGTTGGATGAGATTTCCACATCACTTAAAAATAGACTTACGCAATGGGCACATCCAAATGCAAGTTTAAGATTAGCTTGGCATCAGGACCCATCAAGATCTATAAGAGTTGAAGATCCTTTAGCTAAAATCATTGCTGGAGAGAGTGGTTTTGAAGGTGATTTGGCCCGTTTTGGGCATGGATTCCAGAGGTCTTACTTACTTGCCTTATTGCAGGAGCTAGCAAGTATCGAAGTAGAAAATGCCCCACGATTAATTCTAGGTTGTGAAGAGCCTGAGTTATATCAGCATCCTCCTCAAGCTAAACATTTGGCTTCTGTACTTTACAAGCTTGGTCAAAATAATACGCAAGTAATTATTACCACTCATAGTCCATGTTTCGTAACTGGCGATCATTTTGAGACTATTCGTATGGTTCGACAAAATGACGAGCACAAATACTCCACTGTTAAATTTCTTACACATCAACAGATATCAGAACGATTTGCTACGGTAGTTGGTGAGCCATTACATAAGCCAACAGGTGGTATGGCTAAGTTGCATCAATCATTACAATCTACTTTAAGTGATATGTTCTTCACTCAAAGGTTAGTTCTTGTTGAGGGGCAAGAAGATTCCGCCTATTTACATACGTGGTTAGCACTCACGGACAAGATTGAAGATTATCGAAGAACTGGTTGCCATATTGTTCCAGCAAACAAAAAAAGTGAAATTATTAGAGCGTTAATAATTGCTCAAGGTTTATGTATACCTACCTTTACCATTTTCGATGCTGATGGAGATTCAAAAAATAAAGAAAGAGAACTACATGAAAGAGATAATCGAGCATTATTAAAGCTTTTGGAGCAGGATGAGGTAAGTGTATTTCCAGAGTTCACAACAATAACTGCTAACTCTGTTATCTGGCCAACTGATCTAAGCTCAATTGTTGATGCAGATTTGTTGTCAACATTAGGTATGGAAAGATTTAGTGAAATCAGTAATAAAGCTCACCATCTCTATGGACATGAAGGTGGTTTAAAGAAAAACACACTATTTATCAGTGCCAAATTGGCATTGGCATGGGAGTCTGGAGGACATTCCCCTGCGCTTGAAGCAGTGTGTAATCAAATCCTCCAGTTTGGAACTACAGGTGGCTAAAGTTTATGAGTAATACATACGATTTCCAATCCTTATCACCAGAGGATTTTGAGAGGTTGAGCAGAGATCTATTATCAAAGGAATGGGGCGTGCCTTTTGAGGTTTTTAAGCCTGGTCGTGATCAAGGCATAGATGCACGTTTTTATAATCCTAAAAATAATCAGTTGGTTATTATTCAATGCAAGAGGTATCAACCAACAGCTTTTACACAATTAAAAAATACTATCTCGAGTAGTGAAATACCCAAAATCAAAAAACTCAATCCCTCAAGATATGTATTAGTCACATCCGTATCTTTTGGTGTAGGTCAAAAAGACGAGCTCTATGAGTTGCTTAAACCATGGTGCAAAAGTCCTAGTGACATTCTGGGTACAAGTGAAGTTAATTCACTAATATCATTTCATCCAGAAGTTGTACGAGCACATTTCAAACTTTGGTTAAGTAGCACCGCTGTTCTTGAACTAATTCTCAATGCAAATATTTGGAACAGAACTAAAGCCACTTTAAAAGAAATTGAAAATGAATTATGTCGCTTTGTAATTCATGATGGTTTCTCTATTGCTGATGAAATACTCGAAACTCAAAAGCATTGCGTTATTGTGGGGCAGCCTGGAATTGGTAAGACAACTATGGCGAGAATATTACTTTCTCAATATGTAACTTTAGGATATGAAGCAGTTGTAGTATCTGGGGATGTTGAGGAAGTTTGGTCTGTGGCAACTGAAGCTATAAATAATAATAAAAAATTGGTAATTTTATATGATGACTTTTTGGGGCAGATTAGTTTTAAGCATAGGAAATTTGAGAAAAATGAAGAACATCGTTTCATACAACTTCTTAAAACAGTAAGAAATAGCGAAAACTTAAGATTTTTATTAACTACTAGAGAATATATATTATCAGACGCAAAGAGGCAGCACGCTGTTTTTGAAAAAGCGGGCCCGTTACTTGAGCAATTTACATTATCACTTGGACATTACACCTTAATAAATAAAGCTAGGATTTTATTCAACCATCTCTATTTTTCTGATCTTCCAAAGTCAAGATTGAAAGCTATAGTAAATAGTAAGATTTATACAAAGATAATCCAACACGAAAATTACAATCCTCGGACCATAGAAAATATTTGCCAAAACGAAAAGTTCAAGGACTTAGACGATGCGCAATTTCTTGAAAAAATAACTATGGAAATAAACGATCCTAGTCAAATTTGGGATCATGCATTCCGAAATGATATTCAACCGAATTCAAAGGTTCTTTTATATATACTTTGGTCATTTGGTGATTATGCGAGTTTGTCTGCTATTAAAGAGGCATTTGCTACTATTGTTCCTGGGGTAGCTGGTGAGACTGATGCTGATAAATTCGAAGAATCAATTAAAGAGCTAGATGGTAACTTTATTGTTACTGATAGATTTCCGTTTATTGGTAATCCTGAAGAGTTCGAAATAGAAGTCTCATTCCAGAATCCTTCTATACGGGATTATATAAATCGTAGAGTTATTGAAAACGCGGATAACTTTGTTAATGCATTAAGGTCATGTGTCAGATTCCAACAGGTTGAATTTATTTGCCAAAATCTTAATTTCATAAGTGATGTGTCAAAATCAAATGAATTGCTTCAAGCCTGTTATGACTATGCATTGAAGCTTATACATAATCCTGATGAACATGTTGTTTATAACTTAGGTCCTGCAAGGTTCTCTAAAAACTTATTAAAGTATTTGCCAGATAGATATAACTTCGTAATTAAAGTTGGTGACCAATTAGAAGAGCATAAAAGGAATTTTGAGTTAATAGAATCATGGGTGTTCGATACTGAAAAATGGACAGACCTAATTAATAAGAGCTCATTTTATTCAGCTTCTGAAGTGGTATCCACACTTCTTAAAAGTAAAACTCTAAATAATCTTCAAATAGAAGCCTGTGTAGATTCATTTATGGGGGCAATGTGGAATTATGCTAACCAAGTTCAATGGGTCCATGAATTAGAGAATGTAGTTTATTTCCTTACTGAGCACGATGAGCAAATAGAGTTTTCAAATGAAGATCTGGTAATAATGGTAAAGGATGCAGTTAGATTAGTTAACGATACGGATCGAGAGCATCTGCATGTGACGGACTTGGAGGACGAATTGACTGCATTAGATAGCTGTCAGTCAATGCTAGGACGCGATTTTGGTAACGAATTAAAAAGTATTAATGATTTACTAGAGGATGCTTACGATAGAGCCCGAGAGGAAGAAGAGGTTGATACGTCGACAAAAATACCAACTAAAATAATTAGAAATGAAAATATTGAAATTGATGATATGTTTTCAGTATTGTTAACCTATTAATAATGATATTGCCTAAACACCTTAGCCTCCTCTTTCAATGGCAATGACGTCCAAAGTGTCATTTGTTTTGAGTATTAAAACTTAGAAATATGCGTTATCCAACAGTCAAAAATTTATATAAATATCGTTCACTCAGGACAAGGCGTGGAAGTAAGTCCGTTCGAGATTCTCGTTTGGTATCTGCAATTTCAGACGAGGCAATTTGGATTTCTAAACCAAATGCATTTAATGATCCTTTCGATTGCAATCTACGTCCATTAACACTTGGTTTAGTTTTCGAAAAAAGATTAGCAGATCATTTTGCTAATGTAGAAGCAAATGTGGCTGATTATGCAAAGCTGCTATCAGATAATGTCGATGCAGTGGATTCATTATCTCAAGAAACAATTGAAAAAGTTTTGAATACAATTTTAAGCAATGATGCCCACCGCGATTTATTTAGGAAGTGGGGTGCTGAAGAAGTATTTGATTCGTTGTGGGGCCAATTTAAAAATAAAATTGAAAGTTTGGGAATACTTTGTTTGAGTGAGCACCCAGATAACCCATTGTTGTGGGCGCATTATGCAGATGAGCATAGAGGCTTTTGTATAGAGTTTGAGAGATCTGATAAGAACATGCTAGGGGATGGTAAATACACGTATCCAGTTAAATACTCTAACAAGTATCCGGAAATCACTATGTCTGACTTATTCGAATTTAATAATATTGATCAGGGAAATGGAAAGTCATTGGAAGAGACTTGTGTTGGCTCTGTACTACTGACTAAATCTGAACATTGGGCTTATGAAAACGAGTGGCGATTAATTGGTGAGGGTAATAACATGCTGACAGATTATCCGGGAAAAATTACGTCAATTATTTTTGGCTTAAGAATGCCTGAAAAAGATAGAAAGTTCCTGAAAAAGCTATACGGGAAAGACATAATATATCGTCAAGCAGTAATGCAAAAAGGTATGTTTTCTATTCTCATTGATGATTACCCTTCAAAAGATGAATATTAAGTGTTAATTGACAAATGCATTCAATAGATACTAATTTAAATATGCTTGAGCCGAGGACACCACTTACTCCACGTCAGCTGTATGAAAAATATTCTTCTGCAGTTATATACATTTCCGTTGAAGATAAACATGGTAATCAGTCAATTGGATCAGCATTTCATGTTGGTGAAGGAGTTTTTGTAACTGCACGCCATGTAGTGGACGAGAAGAAGATCATTGAAGTGGCATCTACTGTCCCTCGGAATGTTCCTGACGATGAGGGGAATGTTTCTATAAATGGTTATGAGACTATGTTCACAACTGTTTTACCATCTCACGGGAGTGTGGTTAAAGGTCCATTATTTCACCCAGATTCCGACATCGACATCGCTGCATTAGTCATTGAGGGCATTAATTGCTCGATCATACCTTTAGGGGGACATTTAGATGACTGGATAGACGACGAGGCATTTATGTTGGAAGAAGTTATAGTGCTTGGCTATCCACCCATTCCTCTTTCTGACAAGCCTAAGCTCATTGCAACCCGAGCGGAAGTAAATGCCGTTATCGACATGTATCAGGGCCGTCATCCACATTTCGTCATTTCCTCAACTGCGCGAGGAGGCTTCAGTGGTGGCCCTTGCATAATAAGCTGGGATTGCTTATTGGGGGTAGTTACTCGGTCTCTGGTGAAAAATGGTGAGGCAGTTGAATCAGGTTACATGGCCGTAATCACTGTAGAGCCAGTTTACGAATGTCTATCCCACCATAAGATATTGCCCTCCATTCAAGCAGAGGGTTTCGGGGGACTGTGGGGTGTGAGCGATAATGCAGAGTGAGATTCCTATGCGAATTTCTCGAATTGTGAACTGGATGCTAGCCTTCTAATTGATAAGCATATATGGAATGGTGATATCTGGGATCAATGATAGTTAGAACCTTATAACTTTTCAGGAGCTATTAGTGTTCTATTTAGATCAGCTTCAAATGCTCCAAGAAATTTTCCTAACTTCATTGATATCTCTGTATATGAGCCACCGTTAAGGAGTTCTTCTTTTAACTGATTAAGTGTGCCCTTGAATGAACTCACTGCATTTTTAGTATTAACAATGTCAAAAGTGGATTTGAAATTAGTTAACTCATCGAATGCAAGGTCAATATAAACGTCTAGAGACTTAAGGTTAGTATGGCCAGTAAGCTGCTGAATTTTTTGTTTTATAGATTCCATATCTAATAAGGCACGTCTAAAACTATCTGTGGTTTCAAACTCATGCTGCTCAATTAAAGCAACAAATAACTTTGTTATAAATCGATGCCTAAACATATGAGGGCATGTTTTTTCAGTAATTTCGGCTGCCTTGGATAAATATGAAACCTCTTGAGTAACGGTGTTTGCTCTTATTTTCTTTCCTGTTCTTTCACTTACTAAAAGATATTCATCGTCATTACTTAGACCACATGTTTTTCGAATAATACGCCGCCTATTGGTATCCATATAATCAAGTAAAAATTCTATATCGTGCTTAGCAATTGGAATTTCTCTAATATGAAGTTTCCTTTTTTTTACAGTAATCATTTTGAGCATTGGTTCAGCCATATTGATGGCATTACGCACACTGTTACATGTAAGTGAAGCTACTTCAGAACGCCGTCCACCAGTTATTTCAAGTAGCTTTAGCATGACATAGCGGCGTTTACGTAAAAAAATTGATGAACTTGTAGGAAGAATAATCTGCCTTAATTTTTCAATATTTATCGAACTAATAGGTAGTCTTTTTTTCTTGGGATCTGGACTAGGAAAGGATCTATGTGACCAATAGTTGCGATAAACCTTTGTAGGCCCCTTATTAACAGCTTCCTGTTTTATTTCAATTTGCTTTTCAAAAGCTCTTATTTGTCCATCAGGGCCAATCAAATTTGGATTGTGATATAACTTTCCGACTGTATGAAGGAAATCCAAGCAGTTAGTCCCAATTGCTATGACGGCATTGGCGTCGCGAACGAAAGCCTCAGGATTATTTTGATTTCTTTCGCCTTGTAGCATTGTTATGAATAAACAAAATTCGTTATCTGTTAGTTCATTAATCTCGATTTTATTGTAGTAGACGTAACGTAGGAGGTGGCTTATATTTGTCGCATAGCTTTTTATAGTGCCGCCCTCATTAAGTCTTGATAAACCTTTTTCGTAGAGGTTTAGAATATAAATATTTGCTGGCAGACACCATGAGCCATCTGGCCAACTCATCATTGGAATATCATTGGCTTTACGAGTATGGACTTTATGCTGAAGGTCTACGTAATGCGGCATCTCGAATTCATTAGAGGTGAGTGTGTAGAGTTTAGAGTTTTTCTTCATGTATGCTCACTAAATTAGTGTTGAGTACATTATTCCTAAGGCTCAGAAAATCTAGTAACTCTCTCTGCTCTTTTTTGCATAAAGTTAAAGTCGCATGATCAGCATTTGTGGCGTAATTTAATCCCTGAACTAATGATTTTTGGAAGGCTAAAGTTAATAGTAGTAAGTCGTTTCTAATTAGTAACAGTTCCTCATTTTGATGCTCGATTGTTGCTTTTAGGCCTGTTTTAGAGTCTTTTTTGGGCTGTTTATTCTCATAAAACTTCTTTTCAATTGATAACTGGGCAGCCAATCTAAGTTTATCAACAGTCTCATAACCGCCTTCAATAATAGTTTCCGCAGTTCTTTTTTGGGTATTGATAGATGAAGGATAAATACCTCTCGATTCATCAAGATATTTTGATAAAGCGCCCTGCGATTTAAGGGCGGCCAATACGTTTTCTTGCTCAAGATAGTTTGCAGGATGTTGATTAATTTCAGCTAACAAACTCTTCAATGCAAGCAATGACTGGTAATTCTTCTCAATTCTTTTATCCATATATCAATCTTCCGAAATTCTATTTACATGAATAGCAATTTGATAAGTTTTACCCTTGGGACCATCAAAAAAAATTGGTTCAATTTGGACTCTGTTATCTACCTGTAATTCTTCGATATATTCAATTAGTTCTGCGCTATCTAGTACACTGAAATGTTTAGTACCGAAATGCTTTTCAACTAATTCAGCAAGCATTGGAGATGCCAAAGGATTCGATTTAATCAACTCACATCCATAGTATGCTTTAGATGCGATAAGTACATGCCCAGGAGTTGTTTCGGTAATGTAATGATATAAGTGTTGAATATCTGTATGTCCAAGAAACCACTGCAAAGTATCCATTTTCCCAAATGAATTACCCCAAAAAAACAACATTGAAAAAAAACGTCTTAATTGGTGCTGGCGGAAGTAGTAACGCTCTCCTTCTTCATTTAAGGGTGTTTGAATGTAATCACAAAAAATCTCAAGATTACTGTTGTATCGACTAGTCGTTACAAGCACAGAATTGCCATTAATCAAACTAGGATAGGAGAAGAGTTGAACTTTTTGATTGGTTGCACCGATTTGACGAAGTTTCTCATGAAAATTTTCAATTTGTTCTATTAGTTTTACGACAACATCTGGAACTGGTCTAGCCTCTTTTACCCTAATTTCACCTGTGCCAGATTTTCCGTTGTCAAAGATAAGATTTCTTTTGTCCTTATCTAATACTTTCCCAGAAACAAGTTTTATTAATTCATCTTGTCTTCGGGCCATCAACGTTCCAACACAAAATTGCACAGCACCAAAATACACCCTCAAAAGCTCGTATAAGCCTTCATTTTTTCTCATACGGGTGAAAAAATCGTATGTAGAAATGCGATGCTCACTAGATTGATTCAGTCCGTTTATTTCTTGTTTAAGATTCCAAACTATCACGCCAATTTGTGAAAGTTTGGGCGTAATAAATGGACTCACATCCATATAAGGGCCGAATCTTTTTTTTGAGAGGTTTAATCTTTTGACATCGGTAATTACATTCAAAACGCTATTCAAAATATCTGGTCCGTAAGAGAAGCAAAATTCCATGGCTTTACGAAGTGAGTTAAGTACTAACTCTGGGGGAAGAGTTGCGTAGCGACCTTTAATCGATAGTGAAAAATGATTCTTGCCAGCTGAGCTAGTAAAAGCGTTGAGTGCACTGATCGGCAGTTGATCTGAAATTTCTTTTAATAAACCAAGAGAACGTAAAGCTTTTGTGTAATTGTTCCACACAGATTCATTTAGGATTTTCTCTGCATCGTTTCGAACCGGAGCGCGTTTAAATTCTTTCGCATACATGTCTAGTGGAGATAGAAGTAATTCAGGTGGGAGCATGCTTATGGATTTACCCCTCAAAGTATTAGGAAATAAAACTCTCCCTAATTTATCTGAGTCTGGAGCATAGCGATATGAATATACTTCCGAGTGATTAATATTGAAGACTTTATATTGGCCTCTGCTCCATAGTAAAGCTCTAGCAAGAACAATTTCTTCATCATTTAAGCTAAGTACCCGATCTTCAATGACAGGTATATCCGTACCTAATAATGGATTGTCTACTACCAGGTTAAGTAGTTTTTGAGTGTCTGTGACAGCTAACTCCGCGCGCAAATAGTTTTCAAGTTCGTACGGCCATTGGTAAACACCAATTGCTGACTCATTTGAACTTGCCAATTGAGCCATTAAATTTATAAGGTCATTTTCTGTAATATTTTTGAGTCCAAACAATGATAGTTTGAAGTGTTCTGAATTCAACAGTAGGTAATCAATTAATACAACAACTATTCTGATGTTATTAAACGCTGAACCCGAATGTAAAGAGACTACGCCAGTTACATCGTAATGGGTTTGAATGCATATCCATGATTTTAGTAAGTTTAAGAGAGTTTTATTTCTGGTCTCTGTGAGCAAACTCTTATCATCTAAACTGACATTAAAATCTAATGTGTAACTCTCACGTTTAGAAAAGCGAAATGTCCAAATATTTGCTTCGTAATTAGTTACTAAATACTGGCATTGCCTAAACTCTTCATGCCTGTTTGAATCTAGCAATTTTAGAAAACTCAGATCCTCAGGCGTTAGGTTCAGATTAATCATAGATAAGTTCTTGCATGATTAATGGATTTGAGAGCCTTCTTGCTTCATCAAGATAATTACGCAAATCAGGTCGATGTGATTCATTAAGTTCGATATAACTTACTAGATATTTAGTTAACTCAGCCCAATAGTTTGCTTTTGCATGAATAGAGCGTGTGGCTTGTTCAACTGCTTTTTGTAAACTAATCATTAGGGTCAATATTATTGAGTTCACTCCAAAATAAATATGATTTGATGCAGATTTAAACTCATTAACTGTATCTATATTTCCTCTTTCCGATGGCGGTAGTTTAAGTGCATGCTCTTTAAAGAATGCGTCGAGTTGATCTATGCTTTTGAAACCGCTGGCTTCAAATAACAATTCACTTTCTTTAAGTGACTCCACAATGATGGCGGTTTGAAAAATCCGTATCCATCTTTCCTGAAAGAATGCCAAAATTGGTTCTGGTAAATAGCGTTTTATTAAAAAAGGTTTTACCGTTGCATGGCCTAAAGCTATTGAGAAGTCTTCAATGCATTGGGTTTTAAGATAAATAAGAACAGCCGCACTTGCCCTCAGGGATGAAAGATTAAATTTTTCAATGTATTTTTTTCTATCATTTAAAGACAGGTCACTCGTGTTCTTTAGTGAGTTAATATTATTTAATCTACGCTCTTTGCAATGTGTTTCAGATGAAAGCTTGTTAATTCGAGTTGGGTATGTGAAACCTTGGGTGCATGTAAGCAGTAAATATCGCCAGTTATCATCATTACTTTGTTTTAAGTATTCCCTAATATGCGATGACAATTCAATAATTTGCTTTACAACTTTGGTTGTTATTTCATTGAGTATTACGATTTGTTGAGCTAATCGTGATCCACGTCTTTTTTTAACTCCAACTAATTTATAGTTCCCATCTGATTCAACAAACCCTGTTAAGCGACCATGCTTATCAAACAGTTCTAAGTTTTCTAAAAATGATGAAGTAATTACTGGGTGATTTGAAATTAATAATATGCAGTGAGGTAAAAAAGTCCCTGTCATGGGCATGCCGAGTGATTTTGCTGTTTGGGTTAGAGGTCGAGGCATAATTAATAATGCTTCTGGAGTAAGAAGATGATTTCTTTCAAAAAGTGTACGAGCTGCGTTATCCAGGTGATGTGGATTTGCTCTATCGGTCAACCATCTGTTTCCGTTATTAACTCCGGTTAAATTACCTTTAGTTATTATTTGGCCATTCAAACTAATTGACAAACTCGATTGGTATCTTTCCCAAACGTCATTAACCTGCCAAGTAGCCCATTCCGTAGCAATATCAACATCAGTTTGTATCTGTTTAAACAGCAACTTCAAAGCTTCTTCATCGCTAACGTTTAATGGAATATCGGTAAGGAGTTTTGTCTTTACTAGCTCTCCATTGCCATTTACGGTTACGTTTGAATTTGAGCCGATTAAATTTTTGGCGGGTGGTAATGGAAACTCCCCCCAAGGCTTACTAAAATACTCCGACTCGTTTAAATATGTTTCAACGAAAAATTTAAAATGATGACGCCATCTAGCGGTTATAGTGGAAATTTTCATGCCATTTCCATCATCAAACTCGGTGATTATGTAGAACTTGAGAAATTTTCTCCAAAAAGCCCCCATAAATTCTGGACAATTAAAATCTTCTACTTTAAGAGGTTCGGGATACGACGCAATAAAATTAATTAAGCTTCGTATGCATGGGATACGTGTACCAGCTCTTCCGCGCATGTAGTCCTTACATGCTTTGTAAAATGACTCCGTGAAATGCTTTCCAAAACGATCATAAAGGGGAAAAAGATTTGGCCAAGAAGTCGCTTGATTTTTATTTTCACAAGGCCATCCTCTCCAGATCCATAAATTGTCTTCGTTTAATTTGATTTTTTTGAATGCGTTAATACATTTAAATACATCATCGGTTATTTTGTTTTTGGTTATCTTCAATTGTGGAAATGGGAAAGCTTTTAATCTCAAAGCTAAACTTTTAATCAGCTTTATAAATACGATCAATAGATCATATTTACGTCCAATTTTTATATCGAATAGATCTGGATCATACATAGCTCCCACATATTGGATACACAATTTAGCGAACTTTGGTTTTCTTAAAGTTGATGAATTAAGTTTCTGATCTGTAATTTGAAGAAAACATTCAAATGTTCTTATGATCGAAGGAATATTGTTTCTGCTGCCAATATTAAAATCTAAACTGCATTCATTTATAAGCTGTATAACAGCTGGGCTTATAGCTTGAATAGGGTATTCAACGATACATGTTTTAGTGTTGATCATTGTCTGCATATTTTTAAAAATAAATATTCAATCAAACTATTGTTTATAAATGATTATTTTAAATATGGACAATTTCTTATAAAAAGTCAAATGACCAACTCATCAAGAAATAACACGCCATGGTGGGCAAGGCTGATTTCGCCGGGGCGCGGCACGCTGCCGCCGCCGACTAATGCCACCGCAGAAGCGGTATGGTGCGGCGCGCGAAGCGGACGTTGTTTCCAGCTGGCTGCAGGAAACTGGCTGTTCAATGACAATATCGCCGCGCTCTCCAGCGCCTCCTGCGTAGTCATGGCGGGCAATATGCTGATAAAGCGATGCGCCAGCATACTTTTGCCGGTGCCGGGCGGGCCGCTCATCAATACACTGTGCTGTCCGGCGGCTGCCAGTTCCAGCGCACGTTTGGCCCGCAGCTGGCCTTTCACTTCGCAGTAATCTGCCAGCATGGGCGCTGCAATGTGGGTCAGGGCTGGTTGCTGCGGCAAAGCCTGTTTTTCAGATAAATGCGCACACACCGCAAGCAGGCTATCCGCCGCATAAATAGTCGAGCCTTCGACCAGGCTGGCCTCGTATGCACTCTCTTGGGGCAGGATCGCGGCGCGGATATTCCGGCTGTCCTGCCGCAGTTGGTAAGTCATGGCTAGCGCGCCGCGTATCGGCCTGAGTGCGCCTGTGAGCGCCAGTTCACCGGCAATCACATAACTGGCTAAATGTTTTTTTGGCAGCTGGCCCGAGGCGGCCAGAATACCCAGCGCGATGGGCAGATCATAACGGCCACCTTCCTTGGGCAGATCGGCAGGCGCAAGGTTGACAGTGATACGCCTGGCGGGGAATTCGAATTGCGCAGTCAAAATAGCTGCGCGAACGCGGTCTTTACTCTCTTTGACCTCGGTTTCAGGCAGGCCGACGATGGTAAAGCTGGGCAAGCCGTTGGCTAAATGTACCTCTACTACCACTTCAGGTGCTTGCATGCCGCTCAGGGCGCGACTGTATAAAACGGCCAGACTCATGTTGCACTCCTGCTTAACGGAATGCTAACAATTGTAAATTATTTTTTACTTTCTGTTGCCTGTGCCTGCGCCTGACCTTGTTCCAAGGCGCTGATCTTTTGTTCCAGGTCACGTAATTGTTGCTGGGTGCGGGCGAGCAAAGCCGACTGGATATCAAATTCCTCACGCGAAACAAGTTCCATTTTGGTGAGCACGCCCTGAATTAGTGCATGAATGTTAGATTCAAGCTCTGAAATTGGGCTTGATTCAATTAATTGTTTGATTTTAAAAGATAATTCTTTGATTCTCTCGTTTGAAAACAGCATGGTGCAGCGCTCCTTTTTCTTTAATTCTAGCATGTCTGGCCGCTGGACAGCCAGGTTTTATCCGTAATTAATTTATATAAATCAATAAAAATCAATTACTTATACAAGTATTGATAGTTATATTTTTATATAAATATCATAACTATATGATTTTAAAGGTTTATATATATTGGCACATGCTTTGCTTAGTCGTCAATGTTGTTTCATTATCGTTTACAACAATTCGATCAAGACTTTTATAGAGAGAGGACTCATAGATGCGTCAATCTATTTTGCTTACTGCAGTATTAGGCACTTTGTCACTGGCACAAGTTTCCTATGCGGCTGAAGAAACAAAAGAGGAAAAATCTTCTTGGGCAGCGACAGCCAACATCGGCTTCGTGTCTGATTACTACGCGCGTGGTATTTCACAAAACTGGCATAAACCTTCTGTACAAGGTGGCCTGGACATTACGCACGACAGCGGCTTTTATGTCGGTGCCTGGGGTTCTAACGTCACACCTAACACTTTTCCTGATGCAACGGCTGAAGTCGATGTTTATGGTGGTTATAATGGTGCCGTACCTGGTATTGAAGGTTTAGGCTACAGTGTCGGTTTGATCGGTTACCTGTATCCAGGTGGTTCATGGAAAAAATACAGAGGCTCTGCTTCAACTGGACCAGATGGTGCAAACACTGTATTGACACCACGCGGTGGCCGCTGGGATACCGCTGAAGTCAACTTCGGTCTGGCTTATGGCTGGGTGAGTGCCAAGATGTCTGTGACCCTGACTGACTGGTTCGGTGCCGAGCGCGCGACCGGCTGGGATGGCAGCACCAAAGGCAGTACTTACTTTGAAGTGAACGCGAACTATCCATTGCCATGGTGGGACCTGACACTGGTTGGTCACGTAGGTCAGTTGAACGTAAATGGTAAACTGGATACAGAGTTTGCTAGCAATGGTAATTTGCCGAGTTCAAGTTTCTCAGGCGCTTCCAGCCCTGATTACACTGACTACAAGATCGGTTTGAGCAAAGCGTTCAAGATCGGTGCTTCTGAAGGCTGGAACGGCGGTATCTACTATGTAGGCGCCAGCAACAAACAGTACTGGGGCGAGAACGGTTACGGCGGTACCAGCTTTAACGGTAAAGGCGATAGCGTACGTGCACAGAGTAAAGATCTGAACGAAGGTCGTTTGGTGTTGACACTGACTCGTACTTTCTAAGTCGTCTGTAAACACAAGTGCTGTAAACACATCTGGCGGGCACGGTGCCTGCCAGAGTCAACAACAGGAGAAGCAAATGAAATTTGTGTCCGCAATAATCAAGCCGTTCAAGCTTGATGAGGTGCGTGAAGCTTTGTCCAACATTGGGGTACAAGGCATCACCGTCACTGAAGTAAAGGGGTTTGGACGCCAAAAGGGGCATACCGAGTTGTATCGTGGCGCCGAATATGTCGTAGACTTTTTGCCAAAAGTAAAACTCGAAGTGGCTATTAAAGATGACATGCTGGACCAGGTGGTGGATGCCATCGAGAAAGCAGCAGCGACCGGCAAGATTGGCGATGGCAAAGTATTTGTCTTCGATTTGGAACAAGTTTATCGTATCCGCACCGGTGAGACCGGTCCGGATGCGTTATAAGAGAGGGCTTCAGCTATGAAGAAAATTCTTTCTGTATTCTCGCTGGTCGCCCTGATGGGTCTGGCAGCAATTCCAGTCAGCTACGCTGAAGAGACTGTGACAGAGACTGTGACAGTGACGGAAACCGTGACGCCTGATGCTGCACCTGCAGCCGAAGCGCCAGCAGCAGAAGCCGCGCCCGCTGAGGCCGCCGCCGAAGCACCTGCGACGCTGGATGTCGGTAATACCGCCTTCATGATTATCGCAACTGTGCTGGTGATCCTGATGACTATCCCTGGTTTGGCACTGTTCTACGGTGGCCTGGTACGTCAGAAAAACATGCTCTCGGTATTGATGCAGGTGTTTGTGGTGTTCTCACTGATCTCTGTGTTGTGGGCGGCTTATGGCTACAGCCTGACCTTTACTGAAGGCAATATGATCATCGGTGGCTTAAGCAAGGCGTTTCTGTCTGGCATCACCACTGAAAGCCTGACTGGCACCATCCCTGAATATGTGTTCCTGACCTTTCAGATGATTTTTGCTGCGCTGACGCCTGCACTGATTGTTGGTGGTTTTGCCGAGCGTATCAAGTTCTCTGCGGTGCTGCTGTTTACTGCTTTGTGGGTGACATTCGCCTACATTCCAATCGCGCACATGGTGTGGGGTGGTGGTTACCTGGCCGAACTGGGTGCCAAAGACTTTGCTGGTGGTACCGTGGTGCACATCAACGCTGGTGTAGCTGCATTGGTCGGCGCATTGATGTTGGGCAAACGTATCGGTTACGGTAAAGAAGCCATGCCTCCGCATAACCTAGTGATGACCATGATAGGTGCTTCATTACTGTGGGTGGGTTGGTTCGGCTTTAACGTAGGTAGCGAACTGGCTGCGGATGCGACTGCCGGTATGGTGCTGGTGAATACACAACTGGCAACGGCTGCTGCAGTATTGGGCTGGATCTTTGCTGAATGGTTGTTCAGAGGCAAGCCTAGCATGCTGGGTGCTGCTTCAGGTGCTGTTGCCGGCCTGGTTGCGATCACTCCTGCATGTGGTTTCATCGGCCCTATGGGTTCTATCATCCTCGGTTTCACGGCCAGCTTTATCAGCCTGTGGGGCGTGACCAAGCTGAAAGGCGCACTGGGTTACGACGACTCTCTGGATGTATTCGGCGTGCACGGTCTGGCTGGTATCTGGGGTGCTGTAGGCACTGGTGTGTTGATGGCACCTGGCTTGGGCGGTGTGGGCTACGCTGAAGGCGTGACCATGGGCGGCCAGGTCACTACGCAGATCATCGCGGTGGTAGTGACACTGATCTGGACTGGTGTCGTGAGCGTGATCCTGTACAAAATCGTTGATGTGGTGGTTGGTCTGCGTGTCAGCGAAGAGTACGAGCGCGAAGGCCTGGATACAACTGAGCATGGCGAACGTGCATATAGCTTGTAATCATCAGAATTAGCCGCCTGTGACCGCAGGCCGGCTAGGGAAAACGGCTCTTTCAGAGCCGTTTTTTTTTGAACTTAATGCAGTGCAGGGTTACCAATGCAGTGGGCCTGAATTACAATAACTTTATTATGGCAAAAGCACAGTCGGAATTAACGCCTCTTCAACGAGTTTCCCAACTAATCAGTTTTGAAAAGCAGGACATCCTGTTATTGGTTTACCTCACCATGGGCTACGGCCTGTTGGGCATCGCGACGCCTGTTGCGGTGCAAACCATGGTCAATCTCGTCACCATGGGCGGTGTACTGCAACCGCTATATGTGGTCGGCTTTATCCTGTTTTGCCTGCTGGCGCTTTCCGGTGCCATTTATGCGATCGAGAGTTTCCTGGTCGAATTGATACAGCGCCGTATCTTTATACGCAGCAGCTTGCTGATCGCGCAGAACACCCAGCAGATCCATATCTCTGTCTATGACAAAAATAACCCGGTAGAGCTGGTCAATCGCTATTTCGATATCCAGACGGTGCAGAAATCGGTGGCGACTCTGCTCACCATAGGTCTGACCGCCTTACTGCAAGGCCTGATAGGCAGCATAGTGCTGCTTTTTTACAGCCTGTATTTCGGCATCCTGGTCATCATCATGCTGGTGGTGCTGTGGGCGGTGATCTTCTGGCTGGGCAAACAGGCTGAGCTGACTGCGGTGCAGGAATCCAAGGCCAAATATACGATGGCGGCCTGGCTGGAGAATATTGCGCGTAACAAATGGCTATCCAAATTCTATGGTGCCAGACAACGCACGCGGGATACGACTGAACACCTGGCTGAATATTACCTGGATGCCAGAAGTGCACATTTTAAAGTATTAATGACGCAGCTTATCAGTGCGGTAAGTATGTATGCGGTGATAGGCACAGCCATGCTGGTGCTGGGCGGTACGCTGGTGATCAAGGGGCAGATCAACCTTGGCCAGTTTGTGGCAGCCGAGCTGATCATTTTTGGCGTGCTGTCGGCTTTTGTGCGTTTTATCACCAAGCTGGAATATTTTTACGACCTGCTGGCGGCGGTTGATAAGTTGGGCGTACTGGAGACATTGCCGGTGGAATCCTCAGGCCAGCATAGATCGAATGGCGATGGCTATCACCAGTTGCAGGCGATAGACCTGAGCTTTAACCATCACCACCAGACCGCGCTGGTCAACCAGCTCAACTTTACTGTGCAACGCGGGCAAAGCCTGGCGGTTCTCGGCGCCCTGGGCACAGGTAAAAGCACGCTGCTGGAACTGATCGCCGGTATGCGGCAGCCTGAGCAAGGGCATCTGACCTATAACGGCATCGATCTGCGGCAACTGGATCTGAACCACCTGCGCGACCGTATCGGGGTGGCGAACAAGATGGAGTGGCAGCAGGGCAGCATACTGGAGAACCTGCGTCTGACCAGGAACGAGATAGAGATCGATGAGATCATAGAGGTGTTGCAAGTGCTGGGCCTGTGGGATGAGATCAGCAAACTGGAACGCGGTATAGACACCGAACTCACCGATTATGGTGCACCCATGTCTTACACCCAGCTGCAACGGCTGATGCTGGCGCGCGCCATGATAGGCGCGCCTGACCTGATGATCATAGATGGGCTGCTGGATGGCCTGGCCCAGCATGAACTGGAACAGGTGCTGACCGTGCTCAAACGCTATGAAGCCAACTGGATGCTGATCGTGACCACGCGCTTCAAGCATATTGCGCAGCAATTCCAGCAGGTGGTCACGCTGGATGCCAGCAATGGCAAGTCAGGGGCTGGCCATGCTCAATAGTTTGCAAACCTCCCTGATGCGCGATGTGGAGACGCCAGACCGGCTGCGGCTATGGATCAGGCGTATGGCCTGGCTGTTGCTGGTGCTGCCGGCGCTGTTTATGTTCCTGCCCTGGCAGCAAAACGTGACCGCGCTGGGCAAAGTCACCGCTTATTCACCTTCAGAACGCGTGCAAACCATAGATGCGCCGGTCAGCGGGCTGATCAATCGCTGGCATGTACAAGAAGGCACGCAGGTGAAAGAAGGCGACCTGCTGCTGGAGATCAGCGATACCGACCCTAATTTCAAGCAGCGTCTGGAAGCGCAGCGCGATAATCTGCAAAGCAAGTTCACCGCCAAGCAGGACGAATTGAGTGCCTATGAGCTGCAAAAGCAAAGCCTGACTTCTGCCCGCGATGCCAAGATCTCGGCCGCGCAATACAAGCTCGATGTGGCCAACCAGAAGATACGCAGCAGCCAGGAGGCGGTCAATTCTGCCCAGGCGACCCTGGATGCAGCCAGCTTGCAGGTGGCGCGTCTGCAACGCTTGTTTGGTGACGGGCTGGTGTCTAAACGTGACCTCGAAGTGGCCGAGCGCGACCATATCATTGCCAGCCGTAACCTGAGTGCGGCGCAGGCACAATGGCAATCGGCCAAAGCGGAAACCAGTTCTGCCGGTGCCGATATCCAGCAGATACGCTCGGATACCCAGGCCTACCTGGATTCGACTTCGGCGACCATCAACAAGATCAAAGGCGAAATGGCGGATAGTGAAAACAGTCTGCATAGCTCCGAGATCTCCTTGGCACGGCAAAACATGCAAAAGATCGTCGCCCCGCGTGACGGCACTATCTTCCGCCTGCCGGTGAACTCGCAATCGCAAATCATCAAGCAGGGCGACCCTTTACTGGTGATCGTACCGCATACCTCGCAACGGGCGGTCGAACTATGGGTAGATGGCCGCGACGCGCCGCTGATCACGCAGAAAAGTGTAGTCAGGCTGGAATTCGAAGGCTGGCCTGCCATTCAGGTGCCAGGCTGGGCGCAGGTCGGCGTTGGCACGTTTGAAGGCGAGATCTCTTTTGTTGACCCTACCGATAATGGCAGCGGGCATTTCCGCATCATGGTGGTGCACAAACCCGGTTCACCAGAATGGCCTTCACCGCGCTTTCTGCGGCAGGGCATCAGTGCCAAAGGCTGGGTATTGCTGGAACGCGTGACCATAGGCTACGAGATCTGGCGTTTGCTGAACGGCTTCCCGCCACGTATCCCGCATGAGCAGGCACCGTTGAACACCGGCGCAGGCAAACCGGCATGAAGCGCAAAGTCGGTTTCAGGCAGTGGTCACTCCCTGCCAGCCTGTGCCTGCTGATCAGCATAGGCAATCTGGCCTGCGCTGAAGAAGTCAGTGATACCCGCACCCGCCAGCGTTTGCAGAAACCCGAAGGCCGGACACTGGAAAACTACAGCCAGCAACCGGCACAGCCGCTGCACGACGCCATCAAGCAGCAGCAACGCAGGCCGGCCGTCGCCGTCGACCTCAAGCGCGCGCTGCAACCGTTTGATAACCCCGAAGACGATAGCATGCTGCCCGAAGCATCCGGCCAGCAGGTCACCATCACCGATATCCGTCAGCGTGCACTGCAAAATAACCTGCAGGTAAAAGTCGTCCGTATGGACCCGGAACTGGCCAGGCAGTCATTGCGCGAAGAGCAGGCCAAGTTCGATCAGGTGATTTTTGCCTATGCCAAATACGCTGAAAAAGACACTCCGGCCATGTCAGGTGACAAGGTGATCTTCAAATCTGACAATCCGCTGCTGGATGGCGAACTGGCGAAACTGAATCTTGATGCGCAGAAAAAGGAATACTGGGATGTAGAGGCCGGGATCAAGGTGCCGTTGCGTACCGGCGGCACCGTGACCCTGAGTGCGCCGCTGGAAAACCGGCAAAGCCTGGGCAAGTTCGCCAGTGACCAATACCGCAGTGCCTTGCGCTTTTCATTCAGCCAGCCTTTATTACGCAACGCCGGCCGTGATGTCAATGAAGCCAGCATACGCATCGCCGAGCTGGATAGGGATGGCGTGCAGTTACGCACGCGTTTGCAGACCATACGCATAGTGGCGATGGTGGATAAGGCGTATTGGGAGTTGTACGAGGCCTGGGCGGCGCTGGATGTCAGAAAGAACCAGTTCGAGTATGCCAGCCAGAATCTGTCCATGGTGAAACGCCGGGTACAGGAAGGGCTCACTGCGGCAGTGGAGGTCAATCGCGCCGAGATAGGCGTGGCTGACCGTATGGAAGCGCTCATCGTGGCAGAAACCAACCTCAAGCTCGCCCACCGCCAATTACAGTTTTTGTTGAATGATCTGCCAGACGACCAGGAAAAGCAATCACCCTGGGTGCCGGCGACCCCGCCTAATCTGGTCAGGTTCGAGTTTGATCGCGCGCACCTGATCCGTGACGCACTGGATAGCCGTATCGAGTTGCTGGACCAGGAGCTGAAACTCAGCGCAGACCTGATACAGATCGATTATTTGCAGAACCAGACCTTGCCCATGTTTTCGCTGGATTACCAGTATGGCGCACTGTCAGGCTCTGGCGAGCGCTTCAGCGATATCGGCCAGGACCTGTTCGAAGGCCGCTATCGCGACTGGTCAGTTGGCCTGAAATTCGAGATGCCGGTCAGCAATGAGGCGCGTAAAGCCAAGCTGGACAGGGCGGTTGCGCAGCGCATGCAGCGCCTGACCACCAAGACCCTGCAGACGCTGACAGTGAAACGCGAGATCCATGATGCGCTGGATAAGATAGACCAGAACTGGCAGCGTATCATTGCCGCGCGCCAGCAGGTGCTGATCGCCGGCATCAACTACGAAGCCGAGCTCAAGCAGTTTAATGAAGGCCTGCGCACCATGACAGAAGTGCTGGAAACGTTGACCCGCCTGGGCGAAGCGCAGCTGAAAGAGATACGCGCCATCAGTGATTACCAGATATCGCTGGTCGATGTGGCTTTTGCCACTGGCACCGTTTTAGGCCACGGCCAGATCAGCATGCAATAGCGGGTGTGCCGCCAGTGATGGCCAGCCAGGGCAGGCCGGTTCAGCCTGCAAGCGTGGCTGGCTAGGTCGGCTCTGCCGGGGGTCGCGCACGCACCATCTCGCTGAATTGCGATAGATTCATACGCTGTATGCCTGACTTCTCGCCGTTCTTGCGTGGCGCCGAACGTATATCATCCGCTTCAAAAATACTGATGCGCTGCGTACCAAACCGTGTCTCCACCAGCACCACCGGCACCCGTTTGCGCACCAGTTCATGCTTCTGCTTGCCTGGCCGATCTGACATGCGGTAGTGCTGTTCATCGCCATGGTAGGGGATATTCTGGTTGAGCAGATAGATCTCCAGTTCTTTGGCGCTTTCGGCAAACACATGGATATCGGTATCGGCATAAGGCCCGGCGGTGCCGTCCAGCACCGGGCCGGTCAGGTGCGGATTGAATTTCTGTAATAATTGCATGGTCAGCAACGCTGCCTGGCGCAGGTCCAGCAAGTGGGCAGCGTCTGCCTCATCTGCATACAGCGCATGATATTCACGCAGGGCTGAGTCTATCTCGGCATTGGTCGGCAATGGTGCATCCTGCTGTATGCCCAGCAGTTTCACCGCCTTGCGCTTGGCACGCGCATAGTCGCTAATGCCTTCTTCAAACATCAGCCTGGCTGCCGATTGCGCGATTTCCTGGCGCAGATCACTTGGAAAGTCGTCAAACATAAGCGCTTTCAACAATCAGTATCTAGTTAGGACTCAATAGTTTTGCCGCAGGGTTGGCCGGTACTTTTCTGTCCTCATCACCGCCGGAATGCTCTCCGATCAAACGTTCCAGAAACGAGGGTTCATCCTGTTCAGGCGCCTGCTCGCTGGAAGGGTCGAATAATCCTGGCAGGTTTTCAGGCTGCGATTGCGGCAAATGCTCTTCATAAAAGTATTCATAGATGCCCTGGTCATCTTCGCCAACTTGCGCGCCGGTGTAAGTATCCACTTTCAGTTGCAGGATGCCCTCGGGCACTTTGTACTGGTAGATAGGCACACCTTTCAGTGTGTCCTGCATGTATTTGATCCAGATCGGCAATGCGGCACGGCCACCGGTCTCGCCACGGCCCAGGTTGTGCGGGTTGTCATAACCGACCCAGGCCACTGCGACTTCTTTCGGGTGGTAACCGGCGAACCAGGCATCGAACTGGTCGTTGGTGGTGCCGGTTTTACCGGCGATATCCGGGCGCCGCAGCGACAAGGCGGCACGTGCCGTACCGTCGCGCACCACATCTTGCAGCATGGTGGTGATGATAAAGGCATTGCGCTGGTCTATGACCCGCTCTTGCGAGATATGCTTGCCTGGTTGCACTGCCATCACCACTTTGTCACGGCTATCGGTGATCTTTTCGATCAGGTAAGGGTGTACCTGGTAGCCGCTGTTGGCAAATGTGGCATAGGCGGCCGCCAGTTGCCACGAAGTGGTAGATCCCGCGCCCAGGGCCGTCGATAGGTATGGCGGGTGGTCTTTAGGGTTAAAACCGAATTTACGCAGGTAGTTTTGCGCATAGCGCGCGCCTATGGCATTCATCAGGCGGATAGAGATGGTGTTCTTCGATTGTGCCAATGCCTCACGCAAACGCATGGGGCCTGCGTATTTTTCATCGTAGTTACGCGGCTCCCAGTTGCTGTTGCTGCCGGTTTCGGTAGAGGCAAAGCTGATAGGCGCATCTTCAAATACGCTAGCCGGTGAATAACCTTTGTCCAGCGCAGCAGAGTAAATAAATGGTTTGAAGCTGGAGCCAGGCTGGCGACGGCCCTGCGTCACATGGTTATATTTGTTGCGCTGAAAGCTGAAACCGCCTATTAGGGCATTGACCTGGCCGGTTTCCGGGTTGAGCGCAATAAAGCCGCTTTCCACCTCAGGCAATTGCACCACCATCCAGTTGTCGTTCTGCTGGTAGACGCGGATCACTGCACCAGCCACCAGTGAAGTCGGGGTGCGTTTGGCCGGCGGCATATGGTTTTTCACCAGCAACAGGGCTTTGTCCTGCAACTTGAGCACCGTGCCGCGCTGAGTGACCAAAGTGAGCAGGTTGGGTTCGACCTTGGTGACCAAGGCGGGCACAAACTGGTTATAAGTGACAAAATCACGCAGTAATTCCCTGGCTTCCGAAGCCCGCATTTTGCCAGATGGCAAAGAAATGACTTTTTCCGGCCCACGGAAACCATGGCGTAATTCAAAGTTGATGATGCCCTGGATCACCGCGGCATTGGCTGCTTCCTGGTGCTGCTTGTGTATGGTGGTATAAACCTTGAAACCGCTGCTATAGACTTTTTCGCCATAGCGTTTATACAGGCTGGTGCGGACGATCTCGGCCACATATTCGGCCCCCAGCGCCTGCACCATGCGTTTGGAGGACTGGAACTTGAGCGGCGCCTGCATGGCAGTCTCGAACTCGCTTTGCGAGATCATTTTGTAACGGTGCATATCACGCAGCACTTCATGCTGGCGCCTGATCGCAAAATCGGGGTGTATATAAGGGTCGTATTTGCTGGGCGCTTTTGGCAGGCCGGCCAGCAGCGCGGCTTCGGCCAGGTTGAGCTGGCGCAGGTCCTTGTCGAAATAGGTCTTAGAGGCTGCGGCAAAGCCATACGCGCGCTCGCCCAGGTAGATCTGGTTCAGGTAGAGCTCGAGGATCTTGTCTTTGCTGATGGCGTTTTCTATCTTGATCGCCAGCAGCGCCTCTTTGATCTTGGTCCACATATTGCGTGGCGTGGTCGGGCTGCTGAAAAAATTCTTTGCCACCTGCATGGTGATGGTGCTGGCGCCTTCATGGCCGCGGCCGGTCAGGTTGTTGCGGATAGCGCGCAGTATGCCGGTGGTATCAATGCCGTTGTGCTGGTAAAAGCGCCTGTCTTCAATCGCCAGAATGGCGTCCTTCATGACCTTGGGCGTTTGTTCTATAGGTACGAAGGCGCGTCTTTCCTGGCCGAATTCACCGATCAGATTGCTTTCGGCATCGTAAATGCGCAGGGGGAGTTTGGGGTGGTAATCGGTCAGTGCTTCCAGTGATGGCAGCGAGGGGTAGAGGATGCTAATCATCAATACCAGTAGTGCCGCGACGATCAAACTGCCGATGAGGGTGATAAAAAGAAAAGACTGTAACCAGCGTTTTGAATTCATGCCTAGTGTTGCCATCGTGAGAATTACCCCTGAATTGTAATCTTTTTTTGCTGATTCATTGGCAGTTAATTATGGAATCATGCAAATAGTCGGGGATAGGCCGCTGCTGCGCGATTGCAGTATTTGCCGTCATGCAGCAAAAAAGCTAGGGGTTGGCACGTTTGATGCATACCCCTTTAAGAATTTAATACAATCTAAGGGCGATTCAGTTGAGTCTGGGCTTTTTACAACGAAAAAAAACCAGTTTTATCGGTGTGGATGTCAGTGCGACCGCTATCAAGATGGTGGAGTTGTCGGCGATAGGTAAACACCAGTTCCGACTGGATGGTTACGCCAGCGTCGCCCTGCCTAAAGGCGTGATCAGCGATGGCAATATCAATGACCTGACGCAGGTGGCAGACACCATACGTTCGGCCTGGCGATTGCTGGGTTCACGTGCGCGCCAGGTGGTCATGGCTTTGCCGGCTTCTGCCGTGATTTCAAAACGCGTGATCATGCCTGCCGGCCTCAGCGATGAAGACCTCGAATTGCAGGTTGAAGCCGAGGCTAACCAGTACATTCCGTTTCCGCTGGAAGAAATGAACCTCGATTTTCAGGTGCTGGGGCCTATAGGCAAAAGCACGGATGAAGTTGAAGTGCTGATCGCGGCCGCCAAGAAAGAAAGAATCGATGACCGTGTCGCGATCGCGGAAGAGGCTGGCCTGAAAGTCAGCATCATGGATGTGGATGCCTATGCCACCGAAACCGCCTACCGCCAGATTTTCAAACAGTTGCCCGAGCACACCAAAAAAACCGTCACCATGATTCTCGATATCGGCGCCCATGTCACCCATATCAGCGTCATGGTCGGCCTGCATTCGGTGTATGCGCGTGAACAGGCATTTGGCGGCGCCATGCTGTCACAGGAGATCCAGCGCCGCTTCGGGCTTTCTCCTGAAGAAAGCGAGATCGCCAAACGCCAGGGTGGATTGCCGGATTCTTATGAACAGGAAGTGCTGCAACCGTTTTTGCAGACGCTGGCGGGTGAAGCGGCGCGTGCCGTGTCTTTCTTCACTAATTCTACCCAGTACAACAAGGTGGATCATCTGCTACTGGCAGGTGGTGTGGCGGCGACCACAGGCCTGGCGGCGCTGATACAGCAAAAAACCGAGATACACACGCTGGTAGCCAACCCGTTTCATGGCATGACACTGGTGAACAAGATCAAGGCCAGCCAGCTGGAAACCGATGCCCCGGCGCTGATGATCGCCTGTGGCCTGGCATTGCGCGGGGTGGACGCATGATCAAAGTCAACCTGCTCCCGCATAGACAGATACGCCGTGCTGAACGCCAGCGTGAATTTGGCCTGATGGCCTCGCTGGTCGCCATTGCTTCTGCAGCCATCCTGTTTGTCAGCTGGAGTTATGTAGGTGCACAGATCCGCAGCCAGCAGGAGCGTAACCAGCGCCTGCAGGATGAAATGGTGCGCCTGGATAAAGAGATCGCGGTGATAGTCACGCTCAAGGATCAGATCAAGCACGTGCTCGAACGCAAGCAGATCGTCGAAGGCTTGCAGAGTGATCGCAACCAGGCGGTGCAGATCCTGGATGAACTGGCCAGGCTGTTGCCGGAAGGCGTGTCGCTGAAAAGCATCAAACAGTTTGAAAACGAGATAGAGCTGAAAGGTGTCGCCGACACCAATGCCAGGGTCGCCTCACTGGTGCACAACCTGAGCGACTCAGCCATTATCCATAACCCCAATCTGGTGGAGATCAAGGCGAGCACTAACCAGCAAGACCTCAAGCAATATGAGTTCGTACTCAGGGTCATGCTTAAGTCTGAACAAGCGGATGCCAGCCAGGCCAAGCAGAAGCCTGCGGCAGCAAAAGGATAAGGCGCATCATGCAACTTTCGGATTTTAACAATATTGATTTAAAAAACGCCGGCAATCTGCCAGTGCCCATGAAAGTGGTGTTGCTGAGCATATTGGCAGCCGTGGTGCTGGTGCTGGGCTATGTGTTCCTGCTCAACCCTGACCTCAAGGAATTGCACACCGAAAAACAAAAAGAGCAGGGCCTGCGCGATGAATACCTCGTCAAAAAGATGCAGGCGCTGCGCGTGCCAGCCTATGAGCAGCAAGTGCTGGAGATCCAGCGCACCTTTGGCGTGTTGCTCAAGCAATTGCCGGATAAATCAGAGATGGATGGCCTGCTGACAGACATCAACCAGGCCGGTTTGAGCCAGGGTTTATCGTTTGAGGCCTTTGTGCCGCAGCCGGAAGTATTTGCCGAGTTTTATGCAGAAAAGCCTATCAGCATCAAGGTGCTGGGGCGTTATCACGAACTGGGTGCTTTTGTCACCGAAGTGGCCAAACTGTCGCGCATCGTCACTTTGCACAATCTGCAAGTGCAGCCTATGGCCAAAGATGAGAAGCAGCCACATAAAGACATTCTGGTCATGGAAGCGGTGGCCAAAACTTACCGCTATCTGGATGCGGAAGAAGTTGCAGCACGCAAGGCACAAGAAGACGCCAAGACAGGTAAAAAATGATGCGTATACCCACCCTGACTATGATCAGCCTGAGCCTGTTGCTGGCAGCATGCGGCGCCGCTAAAGAGGATGATCTGACCCAATTTATGAATGAAGCCAACCAGGCGCCGGTGGCCCCGATAGAGCCATTGCCGCAGGTGCAGGGTTTTTCACCCAAGCAATATAACGCCGATGCTGTGTTGCATGACCCGTTTGTGCCACGCAAGGCGGCGGTGCAGCACACGTTTCAGCCTGACCTCAAGCGCCACAAAGAACCGCTGGAAGCTTATCCGCTGGAAAGCCTGAAGTTTGTCGGGGTGATGAGTAAAAAGAGCAAGACCTTTGCCACCATACAAACGCCGGACAACATGGTTTACCAGGTCAAGCCAGGCAATTACATGGGCGAGAAGCTGGGGCTGATCACCGCGCTGGCAGAAAACCAGCAGACATTGAAGTATGAATTAAAAGTTAAAGAGACCATTCAGGACACGGTTACTGGTGAATGGACCGAGCAAATGACGACATTGGAATTGCAGGAACATCAATGATGAAAACACTTATATCTTTTGCTACACAGCTAGCATTACTTTTCGTTGGGATGACAACGCAAGCGGTGATGGCCGCCGACATGCCGGCTGGCAATAACCAGCTGCAGGCGGTTGAGGTGACCACGCTGCCAGGTGGACGGCTGAACGTGCAGCTGCAGATGGCACAGCCTTTGTCGGCAGCACCGGCCAGCTTTACTTTGACCAATCCGCCCAGAGTGGTGTTTGATATCCCGCGCACCAGTAATGCGACCGGCAAGAATGTGGTGACTATCAATCAGGGTGCGTTGAAATCGGTACAGGTCGCGCAGGCGAATGACCGTAGCCGCATCGTGCTCAATCTCTCCAAGCCGGTACAGCATCAGTTGCAATTGCAGCAAAATACCCTGTTGATCGCGCTGGCGCAGGATAGCAGCGAGCTGGCACCTGCCACGGCGGCGGTTAAACGCTACACCGAACCAGCTGCGGTGGCGAATCACCGCATCCAGAATATTGATTTTGTGCGTGGCAAGAATGGTGAGGGCCGCATCCTGGTCGACCTGTCTGACAGCCATGTGGGCGTGAATGTGCGCAATGCCGGTAAGACCGTCGTCATCGATTTCAGCAACACCGAGTTGCCTGAGTCGCTGCAGCGCCGCCTGAATGTGATCAATTTCAACACGCCAGTGCTGTATGTCGACGCCTTGCGCCAGAACAACCAGGCGCAGATCGTGATCGAGCCGCAGGGTGACTGGGAGCAATCCGCTTATCAGTCTGAACGCAAACTGGTGGTGGATATACGGCCAGTGGTCAGAGATCAGAATAAGTTGATCCAGGGCTCCAAGCAGGGCTATGCGGGTGAAAAACTATCACTTAACTTTCAGCGCGTGGATGTCAGGGATGTATTGAAAGTGATCGCTGACTTCACGGGTAAAAACATCGTAGTCAGTGACTCTGTCTCTGGCAGCGTCACCATAGGCTTGAAAGATGTGCCATGGGACCAGGCGCTGGATGTGATCATGCAAAGTAAAGGCCTGGGTATGCGTGTGAATGGCAGTGTCATCTCCATCGCCCCGGCCGAAGAGTTCGCAGCCAAGGAAAAAGCGCAGTTAACAGCAAACGCAGAGCGTGAAACGCTGGAAACATTGCGCACTGAAGTATTCTCGCTGAAATATCAGAAAGCTGCCGATTTCAGGAATATGTTATTGGGTGGCGGGCCTAGCATGACGGGCGGCGGCGCTTCAGCCGGTGCTGCGGTGGGCGGTACCAGCGGTTCTGCCGCAGGGCGTATGAACCGCATCCTGTCACAACGCGGTAGCGTCACGTTCGATGTGCGTACCAATACCATCTTTGTGCAGGATACGCCGAGGAAGCTGGATGAGATCCAGGCCATCATCAATAAGGTCGATGTGCCGGTAAAACAGGTCATGATAGAGTCACGCATGGTGATCGCTTCGAATACTTTTTCCAAAGCATTGGGCGCACGTTTTGGCATCACGCAAACCGGCACGCCAGGCAGCAACACCAATATGACAGTGAGCGGCTCTTTAGGTAACAGGTTCACTGAGGTGTCGGCCACCGGCGTAGCTACCCAGGGCACGCATAGCGGCAGTATTCAAACCGCCAGCAGCAATGGCAGCACCTTGACCAGTTCTGACGGCTTGCCGGACCTGATGTCCAACCTGCCAGTCACCAATGCCTATGGCGGCATCGCCCTGAGCCTGCTTAAATTGTCAGCCAATCTGTTGTTGAATCTTGAATTGTCAGCCCTGGAAGCAGACTCCCGCGGTAAAGTGATCTCCAGTCCGCGCGTGACCACTGCCAACCAGCAAAAAGCACGTATCGCGCAAGGTGTGGAGATCCCTTACCAGACGGCTACCAGTAGCGGTGCCACTGCGGTCAGCTTTAAAAAGGCTGAGCTAAGCCTGGAAGTGACACCGCAGATCACGCCGGACCAGAAGATCATCATGGATCTGGATGTGCGTAAAGACAGCCGTGGCGAGAACTTGCCTGGTGGGGTGGCGATCAATACGCAAAACGTGCAGACACAAGTGCTGGTAGGCAATGGCGAAACCGTTGTTCTTGGCGGTATCTACGAGCAGGTATCACGCAAAAGTACCGACAAAGTGCCGTTCTTTGGTGATCTGCCGGTGGTCGGTTATGCGTTTAAACGCAACACCAAGCAAGAAGACAAGACTGAATTGCTGATCTTTATCACGCCTAAAGTGATGGATGAAACGCTGGCTTTAAACTAAATTGCCGCTTGCAAGCCCGGCTGTTACTGACAGCGGGCGTGCTTTGCCTTAAAATGCCCAACTGGATCGGTTGGGCTTTTTTATGAGCGGGCGTATACCAAATAATATTTTTTTAATCGGTTTGATGGGTGCGGGGAAAACCACAGTTGGCAAATTGATCGCCAAAAACCTGGGGAAGACCTTCTATGACACCGATCATGTGATCGAGCAGCGCACCGGCGTTAAAATCCCTACCATCTTTGAACTGGAAGGTGAGGAGGGGTTCCGCAAGCGCGAGACCGCCACGCTGGAAGAGCTGGGGCAGCAGGAAAATATCGTGCTGGCCACCGGCGGCGGTGCCATCATCGCGCCTGAAAACCGGGCGATACTCAAACAGTATGGCTATGTGATTTATCTGCGTGCCAATGTCAACGAGCTGTACCTGCGTACGCGCAATGATAAGAATCGCCCCTTGCTACAGAATGTAGACGTCAAGGCCAAGCTGGAGCAGCTGTTTCATGCCCGCAACCCCCTGTATACAGCAACTGCCGATCTGATCGTGGATACCGGCCATCAGCCGGTGGCTGTCATTATCCAAAAAATTGAAAGCGTATTGCACGCGCTGGAGCCCTCATGCAAACCTTAACTGTTAGCCTGGCTGACCGTAGCTACCCTATACATATCGGCAATGGCCTGCTGAGCCAGGCCGAACTGATACTGCCGCACCTCAAGCGCAAACAGGTCGCCATCGTCAGCAATACCACCGTCGCGCCTTTATATATGCAATCGCTGGCTCAGCCTTTGCGTGACGCCGGTATCAGTGTCATTGAGATCATCCTGCCGGATGGCGAGGCTTACAAAAACAGCGAAACGCTGCAAACCATTTATGATCATTTGCTGGAAAACCGCTGTGAACGTAACACTACCCTGATCGCATTGGGTGGCGGCGTGATCGGTGACCTGACCGGATATGCGGCGGCCACCTATTTGCGCGGTGTGCCGTTTATCCAGGTGCCGACCACTTTACTGTCGCAGGTAGATTCCAGCGTCGGCGGCAAGACCGGCATCAACCACCCGCTGGGCAAGAACATGATAGGCGCGTTTTACCAGCCCAAGCTGGTGCTGGCCGATATCGACACCCTGAAGACCCTGCCACAGCGTGAATTATCCGCAGGCGTGGCCGAAGTGATCAAATATGGCCTGATACGCGATGCCGATTTTTTTGACTGGCTCGAAACCAATATGTCTGCGCTGATGGCCCTGGATACTGCCGTGACCAGCTATGCCATATACCGTTCTTGCCAGAACAAGGCCGAAGTGGTGGCCGTGGACGAACACGAGCAGGGCGAGCGCGCGTTGCTCAACCTGGGCCATACCTTTGGTCATGCCATCGAAAACGCCATGGGTTATGGCGTGTGGCTGCATGGCGAAGCCGTGGCGACCGGCACCATCATGGCGGCTGACCTGTCACAGCGCATGGGCTGGCTGAATGCTGCCGAAGTGCAACGCATCAAGAGCATCATGCAGGCGGCCAAATTGCCGATAGAAGCACCAGACTTTGGCGCTGAAGAATATCTGCGACTCATGCAACTGGATAAAAAAGTATCTGATGGCCGCATACGCCTGATCTTGCAACAGGCGATAGGCAAGGCGGTGATCACCGCTGATTATGATGCCGATAAACTACAGCAGACCCTGACGCTGGCGGCTTAACAGAAAATAGAGAACAGTCATGACCTTAGCCAGCTTTGCCGCTCATCCCGAACAAACGCGTGGCCGCAAGGTCGTTGAGCAGGAGTCGCCCACGCGCAATGTGTTTCAGCGCGACCGCGACCGCATTATCCACTCTACCGCTTTCCGTCGCCTGGAATATAAGACCCAGGTGTTCGTCAACCATGAAGGCGACTTGTTCCGCACCCGTTTGACGCACAGTATCGAAGTCGCACAGTTGACGCGCGGCATCGCGCGCACGCTAGGCCTGCATGAAGACCTGGCCGAAGCGATCGCGCTGGCGCACGATCTGGGCCACACACCATTCGGCCATGCCGGGCAGGACGCGCTCAACCATTGCATGCGCGATTTTGGCGGGTTTGAACATAATCTGCAGTCTTTGCGGGTGGTCGATCTGCTGGAAAACCGTTATGCCAGCTTTGACGGATTGAACCTGAGCTTTGAAGTGCGTGAAGGCATACTCAAACATTGTTCGCGCAAGAATGCCGAGCAGCTGGGTGATGTAGGCGAGCGTTTTCTAAACAAGCAGTCACCCAGCCTGGAAGCGCAGGTCACCAATTTTGCCGATGAGATCGCCTATAACAACCACGATGTGGATGATGGCTTGCGCTCCGGCCTGATCACCATACAGCAGTTATCAGGCATACAGCTGTTTGCCGAGAACATGGCCGAAGTGAAACGCCTGTATGGCGAGATCGAAGAGAAGCGCCTGATCCATGAGACCGTACGCCGCATGATCAATGTGCTGGTGGTGGATTTGTGTGAGCAGAGCCAGCAGGCCATCGCCGCGCTCAATCCGGCGGATATCGCAGATGTACGCAATGCAACGTATCTGGTCGGCTTCAGCCAGCAAATTGCCGATAAAAACCATGAACTTAAGCAGTTCTTGCGCAAGCATCTGTATCAGCATTACAAAGTCAACCGCATGAGCGCTAAAGCCAGCCGCATCATTGAAGAGTTATTCACTGCCTTTATGCAGTCACCCAAATTAATGCCGGATGAGCACCAGCTGGCTGCCAAGCAGGACCAGGCACGCGCAGTCGCGGACTATATTGCCGGCATGACAGACCGCTACGCGATCCGCGAGCACAAGCGGCTTTTTTCTGTGGAAGAAAACTGGTAAAGCGCAAACTGGTGAGGCGCAAGGGGTGCGGCAATGGCTGTGAATAAGGGCTGAGGCACCCAGGCTGAGCGAGATCGCCAGCTTGATGGCAGCGCGGGTGGAGCGTAAAACAGGGATAAAAAAAGCGAGTGGCCGTTGTGCGCACTCGCTTTTTTTCTGGCAGTCAGCTATTTAGCGACTTGCCTTTCACGCATCTCATCCAGCGTTTTGCAGTCAATGCAAAGTGTGGCTGTTGGGCGTGCTTCCAGGCGTTTCAGACCGATCTCAATGCCGCAGCCTTCGCAGTAGCCATAATCGCCGGCATCAATGTTACGCAATGTTTCGTCGATCTTCTTGATCAGCTTGCGTTCACGGTCACGGTTGCGTAATTCCAGAGCCATGTCTGATTCCTGGCTGGCGCGGTCGTTGGGGTCCGCAAAGCTGGTCACTTCGTCCTGCATGGTGTGCACCGTACGGTCAATATCGTGACTGAGTTCAGCTTTCCAGTTATTGAGGATTTTTTTGAAATGATCCTGCTGTTTTTTGTTCATGTACTCCTCACCGGCTGCTGGCTGGTAAGGGACAAAAGATTTGTTAACGGTGTCTGCCATGATGGTTCCAAAGGACGAAACTACTTGATATTACTGCCTTTACGGCGCTTTTTACTGCATTACGTTAATCAATAATCGCGCGAGTTTACACCGATTTTATGGGCTTGCAAAGCTTCTTTGTCAGCCGGCGGCATTGCCGGTTAAGCCTGCTCCCTGAGTTCCAGCGCCTTCAGCGTATTTTCCATCAGGGTCGCCACTGTCATCGGCCCCACCCCACCGGGTACCGGGGTGATATAAGCCGCGCGTGACTTTGCCAGCTCGAATTCAACATCACCGGCCAGTTTGCCATCGGGCAGACGGTTAATGCCGATATCCACCACAATGGCGCCGGACTTGATCCATTCCCCTTTGATCAAACCAGGTTTGCCTGCTGCAGCCACCACCAGGTCGGCGCGTTGCACATGGGCTGCCAGGTCGCTGGTGTGACGGTGGCAACTGGTCACCGTGCAACCCGCCAGCAATAACTCCAGTCCCATAGGGCGGCCCACATGGTTGGAGACCCCGACCACTACCGCGTCCAGCCCCTTCAGGTTGATGCCGCTGGCTTGCAGCATTTTTATCACCCCGTAAGGCGTGCAGGAGCGTAACTGCGGCTGGCGTACGGCCAGTAACCCGATATTGTAGGGGTGAAAGCCATCTACATCTTTGGCCGGGTCTATCAGGGCCAGAATGGCAGTCTCATCAATATGATGTGGCAGCGGCGATTGCACCAGGATGCCATCGGTGCCCGGGTCCAGATTCAAGGTCTGGATCAGGCTGAACAAGTCATCCTGTGAGATGGTGGCAGGTAAGCGATGGGCTTGCGAAACGATGCCCACTTTCTCGCAGGCCAGCTGTTTGTTGCGTACATAAATGGCAGAAGCCGGATCATCTCCGACCAGTACCACCGCCAAACACGGAGCACGTTTGCCAGCCTTCAGGCGTTGATCAATGTTATTTTTAATATCGTCTAACAGTTGATTGGCAATTTGCTTGCCATCAATAATGTGTGCGCTCATGAGCAAAAAATCATCGTTAAAAATAGAATTTTATCACATCAGGATTGACACGATTTCGGAAAATCGGTTATATTCCTGCTTTCGGCGTGTAGCGTAGTCTGGTAGCGCGCCTGCTTTGGGAGCAGGATGTCGGGAGTTCGAATCTCTCCACGCCGACCAGTTTCTCTGGTTTGCCCAATCGTCATGTAACACCTATCTGCTCGTAGCTCAACTGGATAGAGCACCAACCTTCTAAGTTGGGGGTTACAGGTTCGATTCCTGTCGGGCAGGCCAATGTAATAGTCTCTATGGTGGCTGTAGCTCAGTTGGTAGAGTCCAGGATTGTGATTCCTGTTGTCGTGGGTTCGAGCCCCATCAGCCACCCCATTATCTTCCTGTCGTTGTCCTCCTGTTTAAATCAGATCCAACACTAGCTTAAATCCAAAGATTAGTCGTTAATACTGGCTCTGATCACAAATAAGTCATCAGCTTGCCTCTGCTAAAGTGTTCAAAAATCCTTATGTCGAACACATGACTACTCAATTGAATCTGAGCGAATTTATGCAGACGCTGACTGACCTTACCAAGGTCAGGGAGAGTCTTGCGCTGGATCCAGCCTTGCTTTCGCTCATGCAGCACTGGTTAAGTATTTTCGCGGCGCAACCGCAGCCTATCAGGATGCAGGTGTTATCGAGGCGGCAGCTGGTTTCGGTCATCTCTACACTGGGCAGCGGTGAGGTCACTCACGCGGCGTTTGACGGCTGGGTGCCGGAAAATTATGCCTTGTTGCTGAACTATATGGACAAAGGCTCGCATCAATATGAGTGCCTGGAAACAAGTAGCGGCAAACTGCATATATTTCCCCTGCAACAGAGTATTGCGCACAAACATGCCATTTTGCTCATTCAGCATGAAACGCTGGATGAGGAAGCGATCAGCCTGATCAAGCAGTGTCTGGAAATGTTTCATCACTACGCCAGCCTGATCATTGAGAACGAGCGTGATGCATTGACCGGGCTGCTTAATCGCAAAACCTTCGATCATTGTGTGAGCAAGATACTGCTGAATGATTACACGCCAGAATTCAAATTCCCTCTGCATCATTTCCTGGCGATCTTTGATATCGATTTTTTCAAGAAGATCAACGACACCTACGGCCACCTGATCGGTGACGAAGTCCTGATCCTGCTTTCGCGACTGATGCAGGAGACTTTTCGGGAAGGCGATCTGCTGTTCCGCTTTGGCGGGGAGGAGTTTGTCGGTGTCTTTTCTTGTGCCGATGAAAACGATATTACGGTTTTGCTGGAAAGATTTAAAGCCACTTTAAATGCGCATGTCTTTCCGCAGGTCGGGCATGTTTCCATGAGTGTGGGCTGTTCGCGTATGGCGCTGAATGTGTTGCCAAACACCGTGCTGGAGCGCGCAGACGAGGCTTTATACTATGCCAAAGATCATGGCCGCAACCAGATCTGTTTCTATGAAGAGCTGGTAGAAAATGGCCTGCTCAGTGACAGTACCATTCAAGGTGAAGTCGAACTGTTCTAAGCTAATACCCGGCTTCCCTCCATAAAAAACTGGCGGTACCCATCTGCCATTGGTCTGATGATTTGACATTTGTTATTAACTGTAATTAATATATGTTAATAATAATCAAGTGATCGGGGGCGTGGATGCGTTTTTCGGCCATACTGCTTGTATGTTTATGGCTGACAGCATGCGCCACCCATGCCGTTAATGACACTCATCGTCATCCGACTTTACACCTGCCTGAACACACACCTGATGCCGCGTTAGCAACACCGCTAGCCCCTTATCCTGAAGTTGAGACCTATGAAGTAGCGTCCGCGCAGGTGCCCAGACCGCCTTTAAAATCGGCGACACCGACCATATTAGTGAATCTTGTCGTCCACGAGGCGCCGGTGCAGGAAGTGTTGCAGGCGCTTGCCAGAGAAAGCCAGCTCAACATGGATATCCATCCTGGCCTAAGAGGTAAAGTCTCCTTACATGCAGTGCAGCAGTCTATCCCGGCGATCTTGTCGCGCATTGCCAGGCAGGTGGATATGTATTACGAGTGGGGCAACGGTACCTGGTCGATCGCGCCTGACATGCCGGTGTTGCGCAGTTATCGCTTGAATTATGTGAATATGACGCGCGATACCAGCGGTTTTATCGGTGTCGCCAGCGAAATCAACAGTACCGGCAGGCCTGCGACCAGCGCTGGCCAAAATAATAATAGTGTCATGGTACAAGCGCAGCCAACCGCAGGTGGCAATAGCAACAGCTCACGCACGGCAGTCGCCACACAATCCCGTTACCATTTATGGGAAAGCGTGGTGCAAAATATCCAGGCCTTGCTGGAGGAGACGGATAAAGCCAGCATCGCCAGGGACGAGGTGGTGGAAAGTGCCGTATCCAACCCAGGCCTGGCGCTGCCTGCCACTGAAGCAACGGATGGCATGGAGGCGTCACGCACTACCGCCGAAAAGAACATAGTGCCAGCGCAGACATCTGTGCAGTCGGAGAAGGCGCAGCAAGCCCATATACGCTGGCGTGCTTCACGGCTGATCGCTAATCCCGAGACCGGCATATTGACGGTACGCGCTTCGCATAGCCAGCAGGCGCAAGTGAAATCCTATCTGGAATCCGTCATGCAGGTGGCGGCCAGGCAGGTACTGATTGAGGCGACCATAGTCGAAGTCGAGTTAAGCAAAAGCTTTCAGATGGGCATAGACTGGAGCCGCTTGTCTTCATCAGCCAGGCAAAGCGGATGGCAGGCGTCGCAATCGCTAGGCAGCGAGGCCGCCCACTTCAATAGCGATACTCGTAGCTGGGAAGCCAACAACAGTAAAAATGCACTCGGCCAGAACAATGGCAACGTGGCGTTTATGTTTGGCTACCTGAACCCCTCCAGCCGCTTTGGCAATCTGAGCGCCAGCGTCACCTTGCTAGAACAGTTTGGCAAGACGCGGGTGCTTTCCAGCCCTAAATTAATGGTGTTGAACAACCAGACCGCCATATTAAAAGTGGTGGATAACCTGGTGTATTTCACGATTCAATCGCAGATCTCGCAAAGCAGCAGTAATAACGCGGCCAACCTGCAGTCGGTGACCACCATGGCAAATACAGTCCCGGTGGGATTGGTGATGGCCGTGACGGCCCAGATCAACAGCCAGAAGCGCGTCAATCTGAATGTCAGGCCCACCGTCTCCAAAGTGTTGCGTTACATTGAGGACCCCAACCCGCAATTAGGCAGTGGCAGTACGCGCATCGTGAGTAGCATTCCCGAGATACAGGTGCGGGAAATGGAATCGGTACTCAATATCGCCAGTGGCAATGTGGCGGTACTTGGCGGCCTGATGCAGGAAGATCAGCGTGATTTCAAGGACAGGGTGCCGGGATTGGCGAGTATCCCTATCATCGGTTACGTGTTTCAAGGCATCAATCAGGCAGCGAGGAAAACCGAGCTTGTGGTGTTCCTGCGGCCAACCGTGATCGGCCTGGCAGATGTGAAGACCGGGGACTTGCAGCCATTCGAACCATTGTTGCCGGAATCCTTGCCTGCCGATGAGTTTGATTTAAGGGTAGAGGAATCGTTGTGAATCCCTACGCCACGATCAGGCAGCAGCTGCTACGCAGCAAGCGATATCAGACGTACCGACGTATTTATCGTGGGTCGCTCATGAATACAGCATTTACCAGCAGTGACAGATGCTTGCTGGCAGTGCTTTGGGTCGGGATCCTGCTGATTGGGTTGCCAATAGTGCAGCATGTTTTTCTGGCTGCCGAGACACAGGTGCCGGATCAGCCGCCGCCACTGATGACAGGCGATATACCTGCCATGCCCTTGTTGTCAGAAATGAATATGCAAGCAAAAAGCGCTGACTCATTGTTTAAGCCAGCCAAGCAGCCATTGCCTGAAGCCCCCGCACCACACGCGCAGGCTGACAAGTCCGATCGCACAGCGAACGTGGTACCTCATCTACCGCCCTGGCAATTGCAGATCCTGCGTCCGCCGGTAGCAGAAGCGCTGGTGCTGACTGAAATCGCCGACGGATACAGGCATTTGCGATCCGGGCATCTGCCTTTAGCCAGGCAAGCCTTTCAGATCGTCTTGACCCACGATACCCATAGTGTAGAGGCAATGGAAGGCATGCTGTTGCTAGCCCGGCGATCGGGAGATGGTCAAAGCGAGGCGGACTACCTGGAGAGGTTGAGACTGGAGATCCCCTTTTATGAGCATGACCCTGTGAGCCATGCTTACTCCGACCAGGGTCAGGGCTAGCCATGTGGAGCACAGCAGACAAGAACTCTCTGGGTGACTGGATGCTGGCCAAGGGCATGATCACAGCAGACCAGCTGGATATTGCCTTGATAGAGCAGCGTAAAAGCCAGCTGCCACTTGGCCAGCAACTGGTGCGGCTGCATTTCGTGACCGATGCCATGGTCAGGGACGTGCTGGCCCAGCAGCATGCGCAGGAAAGTATCGATCTGTCGCAAGTGATCCCTGACCCTGAAGTGCTGGCATTGGTGCCTGAAGCATTTGCCAGGCAACATCGCCTGCTGCCGCTGGATCTCTCTGCAGACAAAAAAGCGTTGCGGGTGGCGATGGCAGCCATGAACCAGATCGCGGTGCTGGACCAGTTACGCTATTTAGTCAAAGGCGAGCTACAGCTCAAACCAGTGCTGGCGACTGAGGCACAGATAGAACAAACACTGGACAAATGTTATGGGCATCATCTGTCACTTGATGAGATCCTGCACGAGATAGAACACGAGGCTGCGTCCACACCGCATGTTTCACAGCCAGACGTGCGGCCTGTCATCCGCCTGGTCAATGCAGTATTGATAGATGCGGTCAAGCAAGGTGCATCGGATATTCATTTTGAACCGGAGCAGGCGTTTCTCAGGATACGCTATCGCATAGATGGCGTGTTATGGCAGATCCGCAGCCTGCATGACCACTATTGGCCCGCCATGTGCGTGCGGCTCAAGATACTGGCCGGCATGGATATCGCCGAGCAGCGTACCCCGCAGGATGGCCGCGTCAACCTGTTTTTATGCGGCAGCCAGATCGATTTCAGGGTTTCCAGTCATCCCACTCTGCATGGTGAAAATATCGTGCTGCGCGTGCTGGACCGGCAGAAATCCATCATTCCTCTCGAGGCGATGGGTTTGCGCATGCCGCAATTACAGTTGCTAAAACACCTGCTGGAAAAGCCGGAAGGATTATTGATCCTGACTGGCCCCACCGGCAGCGGCAAAACCACCACGCTGTATTCCATGCTTGGCCACCTCAACCACCAGCATGTCAACATCATGACCCTGGAAGACCCGGTGGAATATCCGCATATGCTGATGCGGCAGACCTCGGTCAATGAGGCGAACAAGGTTGATTTCGTCAACGGCATCCGCTCCATATTAAGGCAAGACCCCGACATTATCCTGGTTGGCGAGATACGCGATGAGCCAACCGCCGCCATGGCGATCCGTGCGGCCATGACCGGGCATCTGGTGATGACCACCTTGCATACCAATCATGCGATTGCAGCGTTTGCACGGTTACAGGATTTTGGTATCAGACCGCAAATGATGGCAGGTAGTCTGGTCGGTGTGGTTGCACAACGCCTGCTCAGGCGCTTATGCACGCATTGCAAAATACAGGTGCTGCCAGATGCCATCACGCAGGCATGTTTGCAACGCCTACCCCTGCGCGATGCGCCAGACGACATGCCTGTTTATCAAGCGGGTGGTTGCAGCCATTGCCGCATGAGCGGCTACCGCGGGCGCCTGGCCATTATGGAGATCCTGCCTATGCATGCTGCGCTGGATGAAATGCTGGCCAGGCAGACTGTAATGGCGGAATTACAGCAGCAGGCAAGTGTGTATGGCTACACCACACTGGCAGAAGAGGGTTTGCAACAGGTGCTGGCAGGCGAAACCAGCCTGGAAGAACTGCGCCGGGTAGTGGATATCAGTGCTTATCTGCAGTGGCCTCAGGCATGACCAGTTACCGCTACAAGGCGATAGACAGCCGCGGACGCCAACAACGCGGCACATTGCACGCTGCAAGTGAACAGGCGCTGCAACGATCCCTGCAACAGCAAGGGCTGGAGTTGCTCACCGCCAGCATCACGCAGCATTCGGCCTGGCTGCAACCACGTATCCAGGCGCAGCAGCTGATACTGTTCTGCGTGCAAATGGAGCAATTGCTGCATGCGGGTGTGCCTTTGTTGCAGGCATTGGAAGAATTGGCCGGACAATGTGAACATCGCTTGATGGCTGAGGCCATGCGCGCCTTGCAGCAGGAGCTGGAAGCCGGAAAATTGCTTTCGCAGGCCCTGCAGGCACAAGCGCAAGTGTTCCCTGCCTTGATCTGTCATTTAGTCGCCGCCGGCGAGCACACCGGCCAATTGCCAGAGATCTTCGGCCATCTGGCGCAGACACTGCAATGGCAGGCTGACCTCATCGCGCAAACGCGGCGCGGGCTGACTTATCCAGCCCTGTTATGCGTGATGGTGTGTGTCGCCGCCGCGGTCATGCTGACCTTTCTGGTGCCGCAGATGGTGGGTTTCCTGCACAGCCTGGGCCAGGAGTTACCGTGGTCCACCCGCCTGCTACTGGGCCTGTCTGACTGGGTGGTGGCTTATGGTGGTGTCATGCTGGTGGGTTTGCTGCTGCTGGTGGCAGGCTTGCGCTTCACCATCAGGCGCTCGCCGGCCTGGGCGCTCTATTGGGACCAGCAGTTGTTGCACCTGCCGGTGATAGGCCGTTTATGGCAACAACTGGTGTTGACCAGGCTGTGTCGCTTTCTGGGGCTCATGTACCACACGGGTATCCCGCTGCTGCAGGCGCTCGAATGGTGCCAGCCACTGCTGCATAACCGCGCCATGGCGCAAGCGCTGCACCAGGTGCACCAGCGCGTGCAGGCCGGTGAGGGGCTGGCGGGCAGCTTCGCTGCCACGGGCATGTTCCCGTCACTTTTGGTACGCATGATACGGGTAGGGGAAACCACAGGCGCCCTGGACCGTATGCTGGCACAGCAAGCCGCTTTCTATGACAGGGAGGTACAGGCGCAGATGCAGTTGTTGCTACGCTTGCTGGAACCAGTGTTGACCATGGTGCTAGGGCTGATGCTGTTGTTTCTGATGGCAGCAGTCATGCTGCCAGTCTACGATAGCTTTGCAACGTTGCGGTTTTAAGCCATGGCGCGATACCAACTTGTGGTACTGGTGGGGGAGACTGAATGGCGGGTGGTTCATTTCAGAGGCTGGCGCTATCAGGCCTTGTATGTGTTTAGCGCGGATGCGGGCAACCGGGGTTTGCTGCTGGATAATCTTGGACGATACCCCGGTGCAAACCTGTATTTTCTGACTGATCTCGCCGAGGAACACTATCATATTGAAACATGCCCGCCTGTGCGTGGCACGGCCAGAAAACAGTTGCTGGCGCGCCGGCTGGCGGCGTGGCCATTTGCACAAGGCCTGCATGCAGTGCACAGGGTGGGCGGCACACCAGGGCAGCCTCAGGCAGAGCGTTACATGTTTGCAGCCATACATAACCAGCCATTGAGTCAGTTGCTACAGTCGCAGGCACTGCGCGTGCAGGGTGTGTATACCCAGGCTTTATGTAGCCCTTGCTGGGTAAAAGATTGGCAATCCGGGCAGACGCAGTGCCTGATAGGCTACTTTGAAAAACAGCAACTCCGTCTGCGTTATTTATATCAGTCACAGCTTATGTTTAGCCGCTTGATCACGCTAGTGCCAGATGCATCCCTGCACCTGCGTATCAGCAGTGAGATTGCCCAGACCAGGCTGTATCTGCTGAGCCAGCAATGGCTGCAGGAGGGCGAGCCACTGCAGTTGCTGTGGTTGAGTGACGATGCAGAGTGCAATATATCCACATCCAAAGAACTAGCCGATGTCATTCAGCAAAGCAATCTCTCTTATGCAGAGTTGATGCGCCAATCAGGCTGGCCGCTTTTGCCCGGTGGATTGGCGGTGATGGACTGGGCCGCTATTCAAGTGGTGTTACATAACTGCCGGCTGCCAAATCTTGCACCGAAAGCCGCGTTGCTGAACGCCCGTGTGATACGAGCTAAACGCATGATCACGCTAGCGGGCGTGTTTATGATTTGTTTATTTGTAGTGGCGAACTGTATGAGCCAGCAAGCCCTGCAAAAAAAGCAATCCGAAATCCGGCGAACGCGAGCCCTGTTGCAGCTTTGGCAATCGGCCAAACCCGCCTGGAAGGTCGCAGACGCGGATCTGCCACGCTTGCAGGCATTCTCAGAGGCTGTACAAGGTCTGGAAGCTGCAGAGAACTTCCCTGATCGGGCACTCACCATCCTGCAGGCAGTGGTGAAAGGGCAGACAGTCTGGCAAGTGAATAACGTTGACTGGGGTTATGGGTACACACCTGCTTTAGGACATATGCAGTCTGCACTTCCAGACAAACATTGGGCAGAAACCGTCACCATCAGGTTTTTCAGGCAGAAGGCCGCGCATCCTGCAGAGGTGCATCAGGCGTGGCAAGCGCTGCTGGAGAGCTTGCGCCTGCACCCTGACATCCTTGAGCTAAAAGAGATCAATGATTTAACTGCATCAGGCGGTCCGTCACAGCAGGGAGATACAAGGCTATCACTGTCACCTGATCACCAGCCATCACTCATCGTAAGATTGCGCCCGGCAGAAAGTACTGGAAGATGATGTTTAGTCAATATTGGTCTGCCCTGCGCTTTTTTTTACTGGCCTGGTTACTGGTGTGCTTGTTGGGTTTCGCGGTAACAGGTTTCAATCTTGTGGGGCAAGTTAACACAAGCAACCAATTAGCACAGCTTGAACAGCAACTGCATGCTACCCGGCAGCAGGTGATGCAACACGCACGCTATCAAGCGTATGTCACCTTTTATCTTGCCCACCGCACACGCTGGAAACAGCAGAAGATGAACCAGCCCGCAGATCGGCAACAATGGGTTGCGACCTGGCTTGCACTGCAACAGCGATGGCATTTGCCGCACATGCAATATGACATCCAGCCTGCTATCACGTGTGAAGGTGCCGCCTGCGATCCATACTGGCCAGGCAAGTCTATGGCCGGATTGGCTATGACAGTGACCCCGGTCAGGATGCGCTGGTCAGTCCACCACGAAGCAGAGGTGCTGGAGTGGTTGCAGCGATTGCAGCATGTGTATACAGGTATGTTTGTGTTACGGGGCTGTAGCTGGACGCTAGAAGAATCCACCGATCTGATCGCAGCGCAATGCGAATTGCAGTTGTTTAACTTTCCCCAGATGTGGCCTGTCTCGTCGGACGCGATATGCTGCGATTAAAGCGATCTCAGACTGGCATCACTGGCGCTGGCCCAGCAGGCCTTGCTGGCCTATGCCTATCAGCCGCTGGTGGCGACCAGGCCATGCGGAAAGAACTGCGCGCGACCGGGTGATCTGCCTTGCCCGGACCGTGATAATGACGGCATTGCAGAAGTCAACTGCAGTAAAACCTCTCGCCTGGGGCGCTTGCCCTGGAGAACCTTAGGCCTGGGCGATATTCGCGATGGCAGTGGCGAGCGCTTATGGTATGCAGTGTCAGAACGTTACAAAAACAATACGCGCGTCTTGCCCTTGAATACTGATACCCCGGGCAGCTGGACTGTGCGCACTTTGAACGGCATGGTGTGGGATGCGACCCAGGGTAGTGGCGTGGTCGCCGTCATTATTGCCCCCATGCAACCGTTGCTACGTAAAGATGGCTGGCTGCAGCAACGCGATGTACTCAGCAGCGAGGAGGCCAGACATTATCTTGATCTGTCCGGGCTGGGAGACAATGCCAGCCCGGTAGAGCATATGGCCCAGGGTTTTGTGCAGGCGCCGGCTTCGCTCTCTTTTAACGATGTGGTCTGGCCAGTCACAGCCACCCTCATGCATAGACGCATGCAGCAACAGGTACTCTCGGAATTAAAACGGGCGTTTCGCTGTATCGGTCGTGCCTGCGCTGGTTTGCCACTGTCGGCGGCCATGGCTGACCGCAGCTGCCTGGGCGATCAGTCTTTAAGCGCCGGCCTATGTTTACCCGCCACTTCCGGCCTGGGCAGGCTGCCCCTCGCTGCCGACGCAAATTGGCCGTTGGCTTTGCAGCAGATGCTGGATGGCGATGCCATGCATCACTGGTTCCAGCAAAATGGCTGGCGAGAGCAGGTGTTTTATCAGCCAGGACCACAGCGGGCGACACTGGTCGTCGCCGGCGAAAAGTTACTGCCACAAATGCGCCTCACTGAAACTGACAAAAGCAGTTTTGCCGCCTATCTGGAGGCGGCAACGTTGCAAAAGTTACAGATCAAGGATGCGAATGCCATCGACATGCCCAGTAACGACAGTATGGAACCATGAGTACTGCCTTGAAGTATCAGACGGCCAGCAAGCCGCGCCACCAGGTTTGCAAACTCGCGCTGCAAGGCTTCAGCTTGTTAGAGCTGGCGATAGCACTGGCGGTGCTCAGCCTGATGATGGGCTGGTTGATGACGCCATTGCGGGTACAACACAGCCTGCAGCACTACCAGCAAACAGAACAGCGGCTACAGATGGCGCAGCAGGCCCTGCTGGGGCACGCGATCATTCATCATTATCTGCCATGCCCGGATACCGATAACCCGCCCGATGGCTGGGAGAATCTGCGCGCCGATCAAAGCTGTGTTGATGAAGAAGGCCTGCTGCCGTGGATGCAGCTAGGCCTGGTGGCCACCGACGCCTGGGGACGTTACTTCCGCTATCGCGCAGACAGAACATTCAGCCAGCATACGCAGTGGTTTTCAGTCATTGACGCTGAAGGTGCCAGCAATATCCAGGTGGTGGGCGATAGCGGCGCGGCGACCAGCAACCCCAGTCGCCCGGCGGCCATCGTGCTTTCGCATGGCGAAAACGGGCTGGGTGGCATACAATCCGTGTCTGGCGGTGTGAGTCACACGATGGCCGCGCCTGTGCATGCAGATGAGCAGGAGAATGCAGATGGCGACCTCTTTTTTGTGGACAAAGCCAGACAACAAAGCGGGGATGCAGTGTTTGATGACAGGCTGGTCATGCTGTCACCCAAAGTGCTGATCCAGCAAATGGTGCAGGCACAGCGCCTGCCCTGAGGGAAGTGATATATAAAGTATGCAAGACGATTTATTGCTGCGCTATAGCCGGCACATCATGCTGCCGCAGATCGAATATGCGGGCCAGGAGGCGCTGACACTGAGCCACGCACTGATCATAGGGGCGGGTGGGCTGGGTGCGCCGGTCGCCATGTACCTGGCGGCGGCGGGCGTAGGCACGCTGACCATCTGTGATTTTGACCAGGTGGACATGACCAATCTGCAACGCCAGATCATACATACCACCGCTGCCGTCGGGCAGAATAAAGCCTTGTCAGCGCAAGCGACCATCGCACAGTTGAACCCGTCTATCACCGTTGATCCCGTCCTGGTCCGCATGACCGAACAGCAAGCAGCTGAACGCATTGTGGCTGCCGATGTGGTGATAGATTGCTCGGATAACTTTGCCACCCGCTATCTGTTGAATCAATTATGTTTTAGCGCGAAAACACCGCTGGTCTCCGGGGCTGCGATCGGTTTTGAAGGGCAACTGAGTGTGTTTGATTTCCGGCATGCCGAGTCGCCCTGCTACCATTGCCTGTACCCCGACGTTGGCGATGACCAGGAATTACGTTGTGCCGATAACGGCGTATTTGCGCCGCTGGTGGGTATGATAGGGTCAGCTCAGGCGGCTGAGGCGATCAAGGTGTTATTGAATATAGGGCATAGCATGCAGGGCAGATTGCTGTTGCTGGATGCTTTAAGTGCCGAATGGCGTAGTATCAAGTTAAGCAAAGACCCGGCATGCAGGGTCTGCGGTCACTCCGGCTGATCAGGTGCTAGCGGCGGTGCGGCCGTCGATGTAGCCGTCGATTTAGCCAACAATGCCTTCACCAGTTCGCCTATATCCCACTCACAGCCACCGCAGCCGGTCAGCGCGCCGGAATAACGCGAAATGGCGTTCAGATCCTTGCCTTGCCTGACCAGCTCCTGAATCATGCCGCGCGTGGTGCCGCTGCAACTGCACAGCACTTCATCGGGTGAATCTTGTTTGAGTTCAGCCATTGCCAGCCAAGGTATTAAAACCGCATTTTACCGCCTGTGTTGCCCACATACCAGTACCGCCTGCCAAACAAGCTGCTTGCCGCAAACCTGAAACCCCGTTAGCATCGTTGGCTATCCCTGTTAAAGGCAATGTCATGAGCAAAGGCGTCCGTTTATCCGAAAAATGGTTTAACCGTGCTTTATGGATGGTGGCCATTATATTTGCCTGGTTTCTCACCGGCCTGGGCCAGAATGTCATAGGCGATCTGCCGCGGGTAGAAACCAGCTACACCACAGAGCATTTCGTCAATCACCGCAAGATCGATCCCTTGCGTACCGAGCTCAAGGTGCTTGCCAGGCAGCGCCAGACATTGGCTGATCAACTGGAGCAAGTCAACTTGCAGTTACTTATCCGCCAAAAAGATTACCAGGCGGCGCGCAGTCTCTTTGATAACTGGGTAGCCACCCGCGATGTGACCAAACAGGAGGAGCAGGACGAAGAGCTGGTCAGCCGCACCCGTGCCCTGGATACGCTAAAAGTACTGGAGCGCGATTCTGAAAAAGCGGTAGAAGATATCCAGCAGAAACAAACCGATATCTCCCAGCGCGAAACACAGCTGGACACGCAAGTGTATGCACTGGAAGATGACGCGCGCGAGCGGTTTGACGAGGCCTACCAGTCGCAGGCAACGCGCGTGTTTTTATACCGGCTGTTGCTGACCTTGCCTTTGCTGGCCCTGGCCGCCTGGCTGTTTGCCAACAAGCGCAAGTCTCAATACTGGCCGTTTGTCTGGGGTTTCATACTGTTTGCGCTGCTGGCTTTTTTTGTCGAGCTGGTGCCTTACCTGCCGGATTATGGCGGCTATATCCGTTATCTGGTGGGGATCATAGTCACAGTCGCCGGTGGCAGATACGCCATCGTGGCGCTACAGAATTACCTGGAGCAACAAAAGTCCACCGAAGCACAACCCGAGTTCAAACGGCGGGAAGAGCTCAGTTATGACACGGCGCTAGCCAGGCTGGCTAAAGGCATCTGCCCCGGTTGTGAGCGCAGTGTAGACCTTAAAAACGAGCAAAATGATTTTTGCAACCATTGTGGCATCTGCCTGCACAATTATTGCGTTGCCTGCCACTCGCGCAAGAACGCGTTTGCCAAGTTCTGCCATAAATGCGGCACCGCGACCTGAACGGGGCACTGGGGTTGAGTACCTGATGCTCACTTAAACAGGCTGCGGCCTGAGCACTGGCCGCAGCATTGCCAGCTGATCAGGTGTCTGCCCGAAAACTACTTCAGCTTTGCCAGTTGCGCCTGTAATTTTTCCAGGTTGGCGCTGAACTCAGCCAGCCGGGCTTTTTCCTGCGCTACCACCGCAGCCGGGGCGCGCGCGACAAAACTCTCGTTGCCCAGTTTGCTATCGGCTTTAGTGATCTCGCCTTGCAGTCTGGCGATCTCTTTGCCCAGGCGCTCTTTCTCGGCGGCCACATCAATCTCCACTTTCAGCATCAGGCGGAAGTCGGCGGCCAGCATGACGGGAGCATCAGCCTCTGGTAATTCGGCGACGATGGCGACATCTTCAAGCTTGGCCAGCGACTTGAGGTAAGGCGCGAATGCCGCCAGTTGCCCGGCATCACCGGCCGCGATCAACGGCACTTTCGCCGCCGGCGAAATACTCATCTCGCCACGCAGGCTACGGCAGGCTTCCACCGCGGTTTTCAGTGTTGCCACCCAGGCTTCGGCTGCTTCATCGATTTTTTCCAGATCGGCTTTAGGGTAAGCCTGCAACATAATACTTTGCGTACCGCGTGACTTGTCTTTCAACTCTGTCATCGGTGCTACTGTCTGCCAGATCTCCTCGGTCACAAACGGGATGATAGGGTGGGCCAGGCGCAAAATGGTTTCCAGCACGCGCAGCAGGGTGCGGCGTGTCGCGCGCTGCTCGGCTTCGCTGCCACCCTGGATCTGTACCTTGGCGATTTCCAGGTACCAGTCGCAATACTGGTCCCAGACAAATTCGTAAATCGCCTTGGCCGCCAGGTCAAAGCGGTAATCGTTGAACGCGCGTTCCACTTCGCTTTCGGTGCGCTGCAACAGACTGACTATCCAGCGGTCAGCCTGACTGAATTTGCGGCCGCCATCGTCGCAACTTTCCACGCCAAAGCCATTGTCCTGGCCTTCGGTATTCATCAGCACAAAGCGCGTCGCGTTCCACAGCTTATTGCAGAAGTTGCGATAACCTTCGCAGCGTTGCAGGTCGAATTTGATATCGCGTCCTGGTGAAGCCAGGCTGGCAAAGGTAAAGCGGAGTGCATCGGTGCCATAAGCGGCAATGCCTTCGGGGAATTCCTTGCGCGTACGTTTCGCTATCTTTTCCGCATCTTTAGGGTTCATCAGGCCAGTGGTGCGTTTGCTTACCAGCGTTTCCAGGTCTATGCCGTCTATCAAATCTATCGGGTCCAGCACATTGCCCTTGGACTTGGACATCTTCTGGCCTTCGGCATCGCGGATCAGGCCGTGTACATACACATGCTTGAACGGAATCTTGCCGGTGATGTGCTTGGTCATCATCACCATGCGCGCCACCCAGAAGAAAATAATATCAAAACCTGTCACCAGCACTGACGATGGCAGAAACTGCTGTAAAGCCTGATTCTGTGCATCTATGGCATCGTCGCCGGTCCAGTCCAGGGTCGAGAATGGCCACAGGGCAGATGAATACCAGGTATCCAGCACATCATGGTCGCGGGTCAGTGCGCCGCTGTAACCCGTTTTTGCTGCCTGTGACCTGGCTTCCGCTTCATCATGGGCGACATAGACTTTGCCGTCATCGCCGTACCAGGCCGGAATCTGGTGACCCCACCATAACTGACGTGAGATACACCAGTCCTGGATATTGTTCAGCCACTGGTTATAGGTGTTCACCCAGTTTTCCGGGTAAAACTTGATCTCGCCATTGGCCACCACTTCCAGCGCTTTTTCAGTGATGCTTTTGCCGTCTGTACCAGGCTTGCTCATCGCAACAAACCACTGGTCGGTCAGCATGGGTTCTATCACCACATTGGTACGGTCACCACGCGGTACTTTCAATTTGTGTTTTTCAACTTTCACCAGCAAGCCAGCAGCTTCAAGGTCAGCGACCACCTGTTTACGGGCAGCAAAGCGCTCCAGGCCGGCCAGATTGGCAGGCAAGCTGATCGCGGCTTTGCTGCTGCCATCGGCGGCATACACTTCAGCTGCCTCTGGCACAAAGCCTTGCAGGTTGAGGATGATGATCTTGTCCAGGCCATGGCGCTGGCCAACCATATTGTCGTTAAAGTCGTGCGCCGGCGTCACTTTCACCACGCCGGTACCGAATTCTTTATCCACATAGTCATCGGCGATCACCGGGATCTCACGCGCACACAGCGGCAAGGCAACGGTTTTGCCTATCAGGTGCGCATAACGCTCATCTTCGGGGTGCACCATCACCGCCACGTCACCCAGCATGGTTTCCGGGCGCGTGGTTGCGACAGTCAGCTGGCCGGAGCCATCCGCCAGTGGATAGTTGATATGCCACATGGAACCGTCTTCTTCTTCCTGCACCACTTCCAGGTCAGACACCGCCGTGCCCAGCTTCACATCCCAGTTGACCAGGCGTTTGCCGCGGTAGATCAGGCCTTCGTTGAACAGGCGCACAAAGGTTTCGGTCACTACTTTGTTGAGGCCGGCGTCCATGGTGAAACGCTCGCGGCTCCAGTCAGGCGAAGTCCCCAGGCGGCGCATCTGCTTGGTGATGGTGCCGCCGGAATATTCTTTCCATTCCCAGACTTTTTCCAGGAATTTCTCGCGCCCCAGATCATGGCGGCTGACGCCTTGTGCATCCAGCTGGCGCTCCACCACTATCTGGGTGGCGATGCCAGCGTGGTCTGTCCCTGGTTGCCACAGGGTATTGTCGCCACGCATACGGTGGTAACGGGTCAGCGCATCCATGATGGTCTGGTTAAAACCATGGCCCATGTGCAGCGTGCCGGTGACGTTAGGGGGTGGCAGCAGGATACAGAAGTTATCTTGGACCTCAGGGTTGAGGCCGGCGGCATAAAAGCCTTTGCTTTCCCAAAAGGCATACCACTGGCTTTCAATGGTTTTTGGGTCAAAGGATTTGGCGAGTTCGCGTGCTGGATCAGTGTTTTGTGTAGGGGTAGTCATGCGCCTGATTTTACCATAGGCCGGTGTGCGCTTTGTTGCCTGTGCCGGCCTTTGCCGCAGATTCTATCGCTCAAACTATGTAAAGCAGATAACGGCTGTCATATCTGCAACTGGCAGACAATGCTAATATGCCACACTGTATTGTTAACCTGGGTGCATGAAGTGGGGGTATTTGACATGGATATGATGTGGATATGGTGTGGCCTGGGCCTGATCTTACTGTGCCTGGAGATGCTGTCCGGCACTATGTATCTGTTGTGGCCAGGCATGGCCGCGCTGGCAATGGCCTTGCTGGCCTGGTTGTTACCTGCATTCAGTCCGGCGTGGCAGATATTTATTTACGCGATCTTTTCAGTGCTGGCGGTAGCCATCTGGCGCAAGCGCGAAAAAACCCAGCCGACGCCGCGGGTAGGGCAGGCGCAGGGTGAGGAGATAGGCCGGCAGGGCACTATCGTACAGGCCGTCAGCCCGGCCCAGCCCGGTCTGATCCGCTTTAGCCAGGGCGTGATGGGCAGCAAGGAATGGTCAGCAGTGGCGGATGTTGAGATCGCCATCGATCAAGCCGCCAGAATAGTGGCGGTGGAAGGCAACAGCTTACGCGTGGCGCCGGTTTAACAGCGCGCCACCTAAAGTTTTTACGAGTTGAGTTTTTACGAGTTGAGTTTTTTCACGAGTCGCCTGGTCATATGCGGCTCAAACATTGTTAATTGAAGGAGTACACATGGAAATCAGCATCATCGTGTTGATACTGGCAATCATTGCCATCGTCAAAGGTGTTCGTATCGTGCCGCAAGGTGAAGAATGGGTGGTTGAGCGTCTGGGTAAATTTGCCGGCATCATCAGCCCCGGTTTGCATGTGATCAATCCGGTATTGAGCCGGGTCAGCTACAAGGTCACCACCAAGGACATCATCCTGGATATCCCCGAACAGGAAGTGATCACCCGCGATAATGCAGTGATCCTCGCCAATGCGGTGGCTTTTATCAAGGTTTCCAATATTGAACGCGCGGTGTATGGCATTGAAAACTTCAGGGAAGCGATGCGCAATATGGTGCAAACCAATCTGCGTTCTATTATAGGCGGCATGGATCTGAATCATGCCCTCACCTCGCGCGACCGCATCAAGACTGAACTCAAGATCGCCATCGCCGACGAAGCCCTAGATTGGGGCCTGACGGTAAAAAGTGTAGAGATCCAGGATATCAAGCCTTCAGCCAATATGCAGCACGCGATGGAACAGCAAGCCAGTGCCGAGCGTGAACGTGTGGCCGTGGTCACGCGTGCCGAGGGCGAGAAACAATCGCTGATCCTCAACGCGGAAGCACGCCTGGAAGCAGCGCGTAAAGATGCAGAAGCGCAGATGGTGGCAGCCAATGCCTCCGCAGAATCGATCAAGATGATTTCTGAAGTGGTCAAAGAAAACAATACTTCAGCGACCTTTTTGCTGGGCGACCGCTATATTCAGGCGCTGCAAAAGATCAGTGGTTCGAACAACAGCAAGATCGTGGTGCTGCCTGGTGATGTGGTCAGCGCGGTGAAAAACCTTGTAGGCAGTAAATAACAAACAAGTAAGCAGCCAACTGTTTTTTTGTTAGTCTGACCCCGAACGCGGCGAATTTTAATCAGTTTGCCGCGTTTTTTATTTCTATTGCAATGGCCCCACTTCTGAGTGTTGCCTGATCGCCAACGACAACTGGCATATTTCCTGCATCTCACTGCTTAAAACAATCATACACAGAGGGGTCGCAGTGGCAATTCGCGTGGCGCTACATCACCGCACCAGTTATACCTTTGACCGCCTGGTCAATCTTTCTCCTCACGAAGTCCGCCTGAAGCCAGCCGCGCATGCGCGCACGCCAGTACTGGCCTATTCACTGACGGTGACCCCAGAGCAGCACTTTATCAACTGGCAGCAAGACCCTTACGGTAACTATATCGCGCGTTGTGTATTCCCCGAAATGGTGCGCGAACTCGATTTTACGGTCGATTTGGTGGCGGATATGACCGTCATCAATCCGTTTGATTTTTTTGTCGAGAAATATGCCGAGCAATATCCATTCAATTACACCGAACAGCAGGCATTCGAGCTGACCGCCTATCTGCAGCCGGATGTGCCAGGCCTGTTACTGCAAAACTGGATAGAAAAGATACGCAGCCAGGTGATCAGGCCGGGCATGGGCATCGTTGATTTCCTGATGGGTGTGAACCAGTGCCTGCAAAACGGCATAGGCTACACGGTGCGCCTGGAGCCCGGCATTCAAACGCCGGAAGAAACCCTGCAAAAGCTGACAGGCTCGTGCCGTGACACCGCCTGGTTGCTGGTGCAGATCATGCGCCATCTGGGGCTGGCAGCACGCTTTGTCTCCGGCTACCTGATCCAGCTGAAAGCCGATGTGGCAGCGCTGGATGGCCCTAGTGGGACGGATAAGGATTTTACCGATCTGCATGCCTGGACCGAGGTCTTTATCCCGGGTGCGGGCTGGGTAGGGCTGGACCCGACTTCAGGCCTGATGGCGGGCGAGGGCCATATCCCGCTGGCCTGTACTGCGCTGCCCTCATCCGCCGCGCCGGTGGTGGGTTACACCGATGTCGCTGAGGTCACCTTCAGGCATGAAATGACAGTGACACGCATACATGAAGACCCGCGTGTGACCATGCCTTATAGCGAGCCAGACTGGCAGGCCATCGTCAAACTCGGTGACGAGGTCGACGAGCAACTGCTGGCTATGGATGTGCGCCTGACGCATGGCGGCGAACCCACCTTTGTGTCTATTGATGATATGGATGGCGCGCAATGGAACACGCTGGCGCTGGGCGAGCATAAACGCGAGCTGGCCGGCAAGCTGGCATTGCGCCTGAAATCGCAGGTGGCTGCGCATGGCTTTTTGCATTACGGCCAGGGCAAGTGGTATCCCGGAGAGGCCTTGCCAAGATGGGCTATCAATATCTATTGGCGCCCGGATGGCAAACCTGTCTGGCACGATGCCAGCCTGTTTTCTGCCGAAGGGGTGGATGATGGCTACACGCTGGTGCAGGCACAGGCATACACCAATCACCTGGCGGATATGCTGGGCTTTCCGCAAGCCTGTGTGATCCCGGCTTATGAAGATGCGCTGGCGCTCACCCTGCAAGAGCAGCAGTTACCCGACAACCTGGACCCGCTGCAAGTGGATCTGACTGACAGCGCCGAGCGCAAGCGCCTGGCGCAAGCGTTGAATCAGGGTCTGGGCACGGTGGTGGGTTTTATCATGCCGCTCAAGCCGGACGAAAAGCGCAAGGCCGGCGCATGGCTGACCAGTAAATGGCCGTTACGCCGCGAGCATCTGTACCTGCTGGCGGGGGATTCGCCCATGGGTCTGCGCCTGCCACTGGCATCGCTGCCCTGGCAACTGCCTGCTGATGTCGAACCTGATTTCCCGCTGGACCCGTTTGCGCAAACCGCTGCCCTGGGCGAAAGCTCGGCGCCTGTGGTGCGCCTCAAACATAAAACCGCACAGCCCTCGGCGCGTGAGGTGATACACACCGCCTTGTGTGTGCAGGTGCGCAAGGGCAGGCTATATGTGTTTATGCCGCCTGTCACTCGCCTTGAGGACTATCTGGATCTGTTGAATGCGCTGGAGCAGACCGCCAGCGACCTGAAACTCAAATTGTGGCTGGAGGGCTACACACCGCCACGTGATAGCCGGCTCAGGCTGCTGAGTGTGACGCCGGACCCGGGTGTGATAGAAGTGAATATCCATCCTTCGCGCAGCTGGCAGGACCTGGTGAGCAATGTCAGCATGCTGTATGAGCAGGCGCGGCTATGCCGGCTGGGCACCGAAAAATTCATGCTGGATGGCCGTCACACCGGCACCGGGGGCGGCAATCACGTCACCCTGGGTGGCGAAACCGCAGCGGATAGCCCTTTGTTACGCCGTCCTGATGTGCTGCGCAGCCTGATCACTTACTGGCAACATCATCCGGCGTTGTCCTATCTGTTCTCGGGGACGTTTATCGGCCCCACCAGCCAGGCCCCGCGTGTGGATGAGGCGCGTGACGACAACCTGTATGAACTGGCTATCGCCTTCCAGCAAATGGAAAAAGTGCTGACGCCGGGCAAGGAAAGCAAGCAGCCCTGGCTGGTGGACAGGCTGTTGCGACATTTGCTGGTCGATCTGACTGGCAATACGCACCGCGCCGAGTTTTCCATTGATAAACTGTATTCACCCGATGGCCCGACCGGGCGACTGGGGCTGGTAGAGTTCCGCGCTTTTGAAATGCCACCCCATGCCAGGATGAGTCTGCTGCAGAGCCTGTTGCTGCGTGCGCTGGTAGCGCGTTTCTGGAAGCAGCCTTACACCGGCAAGCTGGTGCATTGGGGCACAGAGTTACATGACCGCTGGATGCTGCCGCAATTTATCGCGCAGGATATGGCAGATGTGGTGAATGATCTGCGTGCAGCCGGTTATGCCTTCGAGCAGCGCTGGTTTGAGCCGTTTATCGAGTTCCGCTTTCCGCGCTATGGCACGGTGGCCTATCACGGCATTGAAATGGAGTTGCGGCAAGCGATAGAACCGTGGAACGTATTAGGTGAAGAAGTCTCTGCCGGGGGCACGGCGCGCTATGTGGATTCTTCCGTCGAACGCATGCAGTTACGCGTGCGCGGCCTGACAGAAGGCCGTTATACGGTCACCTGCAATGGCCGGCCCTTGCCCTTGCAAGCCACCGGCGTGGCCGGTGAATATGTCGCCGGGGTGCGCTTTCGCGCCTGGCATCCCTGGTCGGCGTTGCACCCGACCATAGAAGTGCAGGCGCCATTGGTGTTTGACCTGGTAGATACCTGGAACCAGCAGTCACTCGGTGGCTGCACTTATCATGTCGCGCACCCTGGCGGCCGCAATTACGATAGTTTCCCGGTCAATGCCAATGAAGCCGAAGCGCGGCGTTATGCGCGTTTCTGGGCGCACGGGCATACGCCAGGCACTATAGCTATCGTCAAGGAAGCAGCTAACCCACGGTTTCCGTTCACGCTGGACCTGCGCTGGCAGGCCAGTTAGGAACCTAGTATGCGACAATGTCCTCTATGATGAGTAGTTGAGTCTCACGCTTTAACCGGATTTTTTATAACTGGATTTTTTATATAGATCATCAGCATGCAAACAGTGCTTAACCAGCTGTATTTTACTGACCGCTACAACGAGCTGCTGGATAGCAATGGCCAGTTGCGCCCGCACTGGCAGGCGCTGGTGGCGCAGCTGGAGTCAGAAGCGCCCACCGCGATGCGCCAGCGACAGGAGGCGGTGCAGCGCCAGGTGCGTGACAATGGCGTGACCTATAACGTCTATGCCGATACCCATGGCGTGCAAAGACCGTGGGACCTGGATGTGCTGCCGCTGATCATAGACCAGGATGAATGGCAGCATATCGCCGCTTCAGTCGCGCAACGTGCCACCCTGCTGAATAAGGTATTGCTGGATGTCTATGGCGAGCAGCGCCTGCTGGAAAGCGGGCAACTGCCGCCGGCGCTGGTTTATGGCCACAGCGGCTTTTTACCGACCTGTGTCGGTATCCCGCATTACGACAACATCGCCCTGCATAGTTATGCCGCTGATATCGCCCGGGCACCCAACGGCCAGTGGTGGGTGGTGGCTGACCGCACGCAGGCGCCCACCGGGGCCGGCTATGCGCTGGAGAACCGCACCATTATCTCTGGCGCTTTCCCCGAACTGTTCCGCGACCTGAATATAGAGCGCCTGAGCGGTTTTTTTGCCAGCATGCGTGACAGCCTGGCGTACTGGGGGCACAGGGTGGCGGAGAACCAGGCGCTCACCGTGCCCGAGATCACGCCTTTGGGCGCCGGAGAGCCGCCGCTGGTGGTGATTCTGACGCCTGGGCCATACAACGAGACCTACCACGAACAGTCATTCCTGGCTGGTTACCTGGGTTATCCGCTGGTGCAAGGCAGCGACCTCACCGTCAGGAATGGCGTGGTCTGGTTAAAAACAGTGGCCGGGCTCAAGCCTATACATGCCATCTGGCGCCGCATTGATGATGATTATTGTGACCCGCTGGAGCTGAATGCCGAATCGCTGCTGGGCGTGGCGGGTCTGGCGCAGGTGGCAAGGCTGGGCAATGTCATGATCGCCAATGCCCTGGGTTCCAATCTGCTGCAATCGGGTGCTTTGCTCGGTTTTTTACCCAAGCTCTGCCACTCGCTACTGGGCGAAGAATTACGCATGCCTTCCGTTGCTACCTGGTGGTGCGGCGAGCCTGCGGCGCTGGAATATGTGATTAATAACCTGGATTATCTGGTCATACACCCGGCATATCCGCAGGTGCAATCGTCACCGCTGTTTGGTGAAGATTTAAACCCCGAACAAAAACAGTCATTGATCGCCAGGTTGCGCGCGCAACCTGACCACTATATCGCGCAGGAACGACTGGATATTTCGCATGCGCCGGTGCTGGTCGATCACCAGCAAGCGCAGATTAGTTCGCTGGCGGTGAGTTTAAGGGTGTACGCATTTGCCACGCCCAACGGTTATGCCATCATGCCCGGCGGCCTGGCACGCGTGGCCAGTGGTAAAGATGCGCGTGAAGTCACCATGCAGCGCGGCGGCACCAGCAAAGATACCTGGGTGTTGTCGCACCACAACCAGCCACCAGTCAGCCTGTTGCGTAAAACCAATTCCAGCCGTGACCTGGTGCGCGAGAACACCTATCTTTCCAGCCGCATGGCAGAAAATCTGTTCTGGTATGGCCGCTACTGTGTGCGCAACCTGCAAAAAGCCATCATGTTGCGGGCGACCATACGCGCTCTGGTGGAATACACGCCTGACACCCGCGCCGGTGAGTGGGCCACCATGCAGGGTTTGTGTCAGTGGTTCGATCTATTGCCCACCGCTAAAGACGAGCAAGCCCTGGCAGCGTGGCAACCATGGACAGATGACGACATCGCACCTTTGCTGATAGAAGCGGTGTTCTCGCAGCAATCCGCCAGCCTGGCGACCAGCGTGCAACAGTTGTTCCAGCAGGCGTTCAATCTGCGCGAGCGTATCTCCAACGATCACTGGCGCACGGTGAATACGCTGTCGCGCCAGTTCATCACCCGTCATCCGCAGCCCAGCCTGCAAGATGCCATGGCGGCGATCGAGCTGGCGATCAATCATTTTGTCACCCTGACCGGCTTTGCCATGGACTGGATGACGCGCGACCTGGGCTGGCGTTTTATGTCCCTGGGTCGCCGCATCGAGCGCCTGCAATTCATGTGCGTGTTGCTCAGCCGCGCCTTGAACATGCCCGAGCAGAGTAACCTGGAGTGGTTGCTGCAGGTGACCAATAACCTGGTGACTTATCGTGCCCGTTACGCGGCGCAGCCGGAATGGTTGCCGGTGCTGGATCTGTTATTGATGGATGAGAACAACCCGAACGCCATCGTGTTCCAGATCAGGGGCTTGCTGAAATACCTGGAAGAAATGGACGCCCAGGATAATGCCGGCGGCATTGCCGGTGAACTGCGCGATTGCTGGCAAGCCTTGCTCCAGCTGGATGCTGACCAGTGTTTCCACGCCGCCGACCTCACGCTGGCCGGTTGGCTCAATCGCACCTATCACGTCACGCAGTCGTTGTCGGACCGGTTGAATCTGCGTTTTTTCAGCTATACCAGTCCGCATGCGACGCCGGGCTATTAAGAGACAAACATGCGCTATCAAGTCGAACACCGCACCATTTATAGCTATGATATCCCGGTGATACAGTCACAGCAGCTGTTGCATATGATGCCGCGCGAAACGCCTTATCAGCAAAGTGTTTCTTACACCCTGGTGTGTGAGCCGCAACCGGCCGAGCAATCGCGCCGCCTGGATTTTTTTGGTAACCATAACGATTATGTGACACTGCTGACCCCGCACCAGTCATTGCAAGTCACTTCGCGTTTTCAGGTGGATGTGCTGCCACGCCCGACCATGGCGGCATTCACGCAAAGCCCGGCCTGGGAACAGGTGCAAACCACCTTGCAGTCGCAAAGCAGCCAGCATATAGAGGCCATGCGCTATCTGTATTCCACAGTCAAGGTAAAAGGCAGCGAGGCGCTGGCCGATTTTGCGCGGCACAGTTTCACTGCACAGCGGCCATTGCTTGAAGCGGCCATGGCACTGACGCAACAGATCTACCAGGAGTTTGAATTCGACCCGCAAGCGACTGATGTCGCCACGCCGCTGGATGAGGTGCTGAAAGGCAAGCGCGGTGTCTGCCAGGATTTCGCCCACCTGATGATAGGTGCCATGCGTTCACTAGGGCTGGCTTGCCGCTATGTCAGTGGTTACATACTGACGCATCCACCCGCAGGCCAGCCACGCCTGGTGGGCGCCGATGCTTCGCATGCCTGGGTCTCGGTGTATTGCCCGGTGTACGGCTGGGTCGATTTTGACCCGACCAATAATTGCCTGGTGCAGCACGAACATATCACGGTGGCCTGGGGCCGCGACTTTGGCGATGTTTCGCCTATGCGCGGCGTGGTGCTGGGTGGCGGACAGCAACAACTCGACGTCAGTGTCACCGTCACGCCGCTGGAATATGCGCTGACCTGAGTGCTGGTTGAAATGACACCGCACAGTCAGCCATAACGTTTTTTATACTCCTCCTTCAATAGCTTTCTAAATTCTGTCATGGTCATGGACAAGGCGCCACCAGGGTCATTTTTACGCCAGTGGCCTATGCCTTTTGGGCCAGCCACTTCATCATGACCCAGCACATAATCAAAGTCGAACACCTCAGGGTTATTCGCTTTTGCCCATAGCAGGAATTCGATCAGGCTTTGTTCCTGGGCGCTTGTGTAAGGTAAATAGGCACCGGCCAAAATATTGTCGCGGTTCTGGGCGATCACGCGCACCTTATCCGCGTCCAGCGGTTGTTTGCGGTCTTTGTCCCAATGGGTGTAATACTTGCCCTGATGCGCTTCCAGCCTGCCAGGATTAGTGATTTCGATACCGACCAGAAAGTTGGAAACGCTGCTGCGTTTTTCACCGGCTATCATCCATGCGCTTACGCCGGCATGGTTGCCCCACTGGTTGAGCGGGTTGGCCTGCACAAACTTGCCATCCGTGCCTATGCTGCAAAAGAAATAGTTGCTGCCGGAGATGGCGTCAATGGCATTCTGCAGGCCCTTGCTGTATTGGCCGGCGGTAAAGTGCACGATCGCGCCGTAAGGGTAGCCCCTTGGGTATTCACCCTTGGCGGCACGGCGTATATCAGTGCGTATCAGTGCCTCCGGGTACCACAGCTTTTTTTCGCCTGGCGGATAACGCTTTTTTTCGGCTGATCCTCCCTCTGCTGTTTTTGCATCCGGCTGCTGGCTAGGGCGGTCAGGTTCGGGCGGTGCAAATTCCTGCGGTATCGGCTCTCCTAATAACTGTGAAATGATTTCAATCTGGCTCAGGGCCAGCGCATCGACTTTAGGGTCGGCGGAGAGTCTGGCGATCTGCATGGCTGACCATCGCAGGGTATATAGCTTGGCTTTATCCATTTGAGGCTCCTTGAAAGTGCATTGTTATCGGCTTGCGGCGCAAATGCGCGCGGCAAGTTTTCATGGCAGGACTTTTCATCACAGGACTGGGCATAACATGGGCAGTACGCACTGGCGCATGCCGGGTTTATATTAGCCAAGCTTGTTTTACACAGATAGCTTGCGGCTCTTTTTTGCGCCTGCAAAAAGCAAGTTGTTGTTATTTAGTCTGTTTTTTAGTGATAGCGGCATAGCCAGGCAGGCAATCGCGTTAAAATAGCGGTCTCTCTCTTTTTTCTGACCTGCCGAGAAGTTGAAGTGATTAAAGCAGCTATTTTCGATATGGACGGTCTGTTGATCGATTCCGAACGCATCATCATGCAAGGCTGCATACAGGCTGCCGCCAGCATAGGCATCACCTACACGCAGGCAGAATATGTAGAGCTGGTCGGTCGGGTATGGGCCGATTCCACGCGCCTGATGACCCAGCAACTGGGCAGCGAAGAAAACTTTCAGCATGTGATGCAGGGTCTGAACACCTATCTGGATGCCTGCAACCATGTGTTTCCGCTCAAGCCGGGCGCGCACAAGTTACTGCAGTTTTATCAGTCGCAAGGCATCATCTGCAGTGTGGCGTCGTCATCGCCCACCCCGCATATCACGCATCGCTTGAGCCACACCGGCGTGCTGGATTATTTTAGCCATGTCACCAGCGGGCAGGAGGTCAGCCGCGGCAAACCCAACCCGGATATTTATCTGCTGGCTTTGCACAAGCTGGGCTTGCAAGCCCATGAGTGTATCGCGTTCGAGGATAGCGAACTGGGCGCGCAGGCGGCGATCGCCGCCGGCTTGCGCGTGGTGGTGGTGCCGGACTTGAGGCAGCCCAGCGATCTGGTACGCACGAATGCGCATCAAGTCGTGGACAGTTTAGAACATTGGCTGCAAAACCATCCATCGCTGGCAGGCTGCGTTATTTAGTTGGGTTTAATAACCAAAGCTTCTCTTCGGCCGGATATTGCCCTTTTAAACCGGTAGGCAATCGCTCATCTGCCAACAGGCTGATACTGTAGCTCTCCCCATAATGGGCGCTGATTTCATCAGCGCTGACATTGAATGGTGGTCCTGGCAGCAAAGATTGGTCGTAATGAAAGCTGATCAATAACTGTGGAGCGCTGTTGGTGATATTGAGCAGGTGGTTGCTATAGGTAACGCGCAAGTCTGCTGGCAATGCGATAAGTGCAGCCCTGTCATAAATCGCATCTACCTGACCGAGCAAGGCTTGGTCTAGCGCAAAAAAATCGCCCTGGAAGATATCAATTTTGACTGCCTGTGGATCAACCGCAGAATAATGCCGTAGCGCACCTGACTGGGTGATGGTCGGTGTTAGCCCTAACTCGGCAAATAATGCATCTACCGCCAGCTGGTTCAACTCGGCGCCGACCACGTGTATGCCTTGCGCCAGCAGCCAGTGTATATCCAGCGTTTTGCCGCACAAGGGGATAAAGATACGTTGACCTGCCTTGAGTGCCAACGCCCGAAAATGTGCGGCTAACAGCGGGTTGACTGACTGCAGGTGAAAACCGATCTGCTGGTTTTGCCAGCGCTGGTGCCAGAAATTGTGCTCAGATTGCATTGCCATCACGCCTTGGTTGTGTGGCACATAGTATAAAGCAGCCGCCACCCACCAGTTTATTTTCGGTTATTTTTGCCCGGCGTGGCTGAGTTTGGCCTGTGCCTCCAGCACGCCTTCTTCCACACCCGCCGCTTCGGTCAGTTTGGCGACATTGTCACGCGTGAAGAAGCCGTTAAAGCCGTTATAGCGTTGCACGTATTCAATGATCAGCGACGAGTGTTCAGAGGCGTTGGAGAATATCTGCTTGAGGCCTTCCTCCTTGGAACCTATCACATCCAGCAAAAAGCCTTTGCCCTGGGCGGCGATCGCATTCACCACAAACTCGATATTTTCCATGCCGTCACGCGAGCCATCTTTGACCGACAGGGCGACATGATGCAAACGCGGGCCATAGTTGCGCACAAAGGTCTCGGTGGGCGAAGGCAGCTTTTCCAGATGGTTGACGAAGTAGGGCGTATTGTTGGCAGTAAACACCTTGGCCGGGCTTCTGGTTTCAGAAAAGCCATGCACGCTCTTGGTCACATTGGTCGAGGAGTTCTGGTCCCAGATATTGTAAGCCCCCCAGAAGTAATAGCTGGACCAGGATAGATACTCGAGGATGGCCACTTCGCGGTTCTGGCTATACACCCGGGTGGCCAGGTGGTCTACCGGCAGGATCAGATCATCAATGCGCAGTTTCGCCTGCAGGTTCTTGGCTTCATTGTAAGCGGCGTGTACATCCGCACGTATGGTGCTGATGCCCAGCGCATACACACGCAGCTCCCCCGGCTCGCGCTTCATGTAACCGATGATGTTGTGGGTATAGGGCGAAGGTTTGCTGATGGCGACATTGCCTGGCAATTCCAGCTTGCGCACTTCGTCCTGGGTAAAAAAACGGAACTCGCGCTCCTCCTGCAGTTTGACCACCTCATGCATATTGGTCACACGTATGATCTCGCCCATATAACGGCTGTTGGGTTTGCGTGCACCTACCGGGTAGATTTCATTCAGGGAGCGGAAAATGCCGCGAAAGTTGGGGTCTTTGACCTCACGCACCAGCAGGTCAGGTGAATCCAGGTCTATGCGCATCACATGCGTCCAGTGCTGCTCACTCTCCAGGGTGACCAGGTAGTGATACGAAGTCATCAGCGACAGTTCCGCGATATATTGAATCGAATGGTCGGGGTCCACTGTGATCATCAGGGCATCGATCTCCTGAATCATATCGGTCAAACCAAGCTGATCACGTTCCTCCAGCAATTTTTGCAGATATTCCTCAAAAAAAGCCGAGTTCTGTTTATCGCCATGACGGGCAAACTGGAAGGAATTAAGCGTAGAAGGCGTATTCATAGGCGGTTCACCAGGTTATGCATACCGTTATTAAGCAAAGCTTGTACCTATGACTGAATATTGTATGGATAGTGCAAAAAAGTCTTTTTTGGGCCGAATTTGTAGCGATATTGCAAAAGTCTTAGCAAGAAAAACAAACAGGGCACTAGAAAGTGCCCTGTTTTAGTGCCAGCTGGCGCCAGAAGTTAGCGCGTAACGCGATAGTATCAGCGCGGTTTCAGCGAGCCGCGACGCAGGATAGGGTCGTCAAATGCGATACAGCGCCCGACACCTAAAAAGCTGGGCCGCATGCCCAGCGGGCAACCATTGCTACGCTCAAACTGTTCTACCTTGACCTTGGCCACTTCGGCTTTTTTGGCATCTTTAAACTCCCAGTAGCCATTGGCGTGCAATACCACCTCGTCACCTTCGGCTGTTTTGGCGTGTATATCATCCGCTTCTTCTTTGGCGGCGTAAGCTAAGCCAGGGATGAGCAGACCAAGAAAAACAAATAGATACAAACGAGACATTTTTTATCCTTGCAAGAGATTTAACCGTTTAAGTGTATGGCGTGAAAAAGCTAGGTACGTGACCTGGCTTGATATAAGCAATTAGCTCGCCATGCCATTATGTCTGAGCAAGGCATCCAGGCTGGGCTCGCGCCCGCGGAAGGCGACGAAGGACTCCATTGCCGGGCGTGAACCGCCTTGCGCCAGTACTTCATTCTTGAAACGGCTGCCGGCTTCTGCCGACAGTACGCCCAGTTCTTCAAACAGGCTGTAGGCATCGGCAGACAGCACTTCGGCCCATTTGTAGCTGTAATAACCGGCCGAGTAACCACCGGCAAAGATATGGCTGAAACTGTTGGGAAAACGGTTCCATGCTGGCGGGCGTAACACCGCCACTTCGTCACGTACCTGTTCCAGTATATCCAGTGCCGTTTGCTGGCTGTCCGGGTCAAAACTGCTGTGCAGACGCATATCGAACAGCGAGAATTCGATCTGGCGCACGGTTTGCATGCCGGCCTGGAAGTTCTTGGCAGCCACCATTTTATCGAACAGCGCGCGCGGCAATTGCTCGCCGCTTTCAACGTGCGCAGTCATATGGCGCAACACTTCCCACTCCCAGCAGAAATTCTCCATAAACTGGCTGGGCAATTCCACGGCATCCCATTCCACGCCTTTAATGCCGGAGACACTGTATTCATCCACTTGCGTCAGCATATGGTGCAGGCCGTGACCGAACTCATGGAACAGGGTGATCACTTCGTCATGCGTGAACAGGGCAGGTTTGCCAGACACCGGCGCCGAGAAATTGCAGGTCAGGTAAGCCACTGGCAGTTCAATGCCGCTGGCGGTTTTACGACGGGTGATGCATTCGTCCATCCAGGCACCGCCGCGTTTGCCATTGCGTGCGTACAAGTCCAGATAAAAGTAAGCGATAGGCTGGCGTTGCTGGTCGCTGATCTCATAAAAACTGGCGTCTTTGTGCCACAGCGGTGCATCTGTCTGGCGCACTTGTACGCCAAAAATGGTTTCGACTACTTTAAACAGTCCGGCTTTGACTTTATCTTCGGGGAAATACTGTTTCACTTCCTGGTCGGAGAAAGCGTATTTCTCCTGGCGCAGTTTTTCGCTGACATAGCCGACATCCCATGCTTGCATCTCGTTAAAGCCCAGTTTGCTGGCATATGCCTTCAGCTCGGCCATGTCTTTTTCGGCATAAGGCCGGGCGCGTTTTGCCAGTGTATCCAGAAAGTCGGTGACCTGCTGCGGTGCGTCGGCCATTTTGGTGGCCAGTGACAGTTCGGCATAATTCTTAAAGCCCAGCAGCTGCGCTTCTTCGCGCTTGAGTTTCAGCAGGTCGGCGATCAGTGGTGTGTTATCCCATTCCGGCTTGCTGAATTCTGAAGCACGCGTGGCGTAGGCGCGGTACAGCGTTTCGCGCAGCGCGCGATTGTCGCAATATTGCATCACCGGCATATAGGATGGGAAATGCAGGCTGAACAGGTAGCCTGTCTTGCCTTCCGCTTTGGCGGCTTCGGCCGCGGCTTGCAAGGCGTCTTCGGGCAAGCCGTTCAGCTCGGCGGCGTTTTCGACGATGTGTTTGAAGTCGTTGGTGTTATCCAGGATGTTTTCTTCAAACTTGCTGCCGGATTTGGACAGCTGTTCGGCGATCTCCTTGAAGCGTGCTTTTTCGGCGGCCGGCAATTCGGCACCGCCGAGTTTGAAACCACGTACTTCGTTCTCTATGATCTTCTTTTGCGCCGGGCTGAGCTGCGCGAATTCGCCACTGGCCTGTATGGCTTTATATTTGTTATACAGGCGTTCATCCTGGGATAGATCGCTGTAGAAATCTGTCAGTTTGGCCAGGTTGTCGTTATAGGCTGTACGCAGTTCAGGCGTATTCACCACCGCGTTCATATGGCCTACCGGCCCCCAGCTGCGTGAAATTTTTTCAGAGAAGTCTTCTATAGGCTGCACAAAATTATGCCAGCTGGCCTGTTCGCCTGAAGTTGCCAGCTGCTCCACCAGGGCGCGGCCTTCGCTGATCAGCTGCTCTATCGCCGGCGATACGTGTTCTGGTTGTATCTGGTTGAATTTTGGCAGGCCGCTAAAACTGAGTAATGGATTCGTGCTCACAACATGTCCTTTAATGAAATGCGATATCGCTAATGGTCAGATGGCTCATTGGCCCTAATGTTCGCAGTTTGGTGATTGTATATTCTGATGATGGTGATGAGTTTTGTTAAATCAAGCCATGGGCGGATGTCTTTGGCCTGCTCAGGCAAACTCGCCATTGAATTTTCTGATCAGCGGTTCGATTTTCTCCAGGTCGCTCAGTGACAGTATCTTTTTCGCCTGTCTGGACAATATCGCTTCTTCACATTGCAGTATCTGTGATTTCACGCTGAGTATCTGCGAGGGATGCATGGACAGTTGCCGCATGCCAAGGCCTACCAGCAAACGTGTCAGCTTGATATCTCCCGCCATCTCGCCGCATACCGAAACTGGTTTGCCATACTTTTCCGCCGCCTGTATGGTCAGCTGGATCAGTTTTAATACGGCCGGATGCAAGGGGTTGTACAAATGCGCCACCGTGTCATCGGCCCTGTCTATCGCCAGGGTGTACTGGATCAGGTCATTGGTACCTATGGACATGAAATCCAGCTCCTGCGCGAACGCCTCGGCGTTGATCGCGGCAGCCGGGATCTCTATCATGCCACCCAGGCTGATCTGCTCATCAAACGGGATATTCTGCTGCGACAATGAATCTTTGGCGCGCTGCAACAGCAGCTTGGTCTGCCGCAGTTCGGCCAGGGTGGAGAGCATGGGGATCAGTATCTTGACCTTGCCGTAGTGCGAAGCCCGCAACAAGGCCCTGAACTGGGTATGGAAAATATGCGGTTCAGACAGGCAATAGCGTACGGCGCGCAAGCCCAGTGCCGGGTTGGTCGCGGTGACGATCTCGTCAGAATGTAATTGTTTATCGGCGCCTATATCCAGGGTGCGGATAGTGACCGGATGGCCTTTCATGGCTTCGGCAACGTGTTTATAGGCTTCAAACTGCTCCTGCTCGCCCGGCATCTCACTGCGGTTCATAAACAGGAATTCGGTACGATACAGGCCTACGCCCACTGCACCCGAAGCCTTGGCGCTGACCACATCTTCTGGCACCTCAATGTTGGCCAGCAGGTCTATGGCAATGCCATCCACGGTGACGGCTTTGGTGGTTTTGATGCGTTGCAGTTTTTGCTGCGCCAGTTGCCACTGGTTCTGCTTGAGCTGGTATTCAGAAAGCACTTCAGGGTCAGGGTTGACGATCACCACGCCCTGGGTGCCATCGACTATCATCAGCTCGCCATCGTTGATCAGGTCACGCGCACGCTGCAAGGCCACGATAGACGGGATATTCAGGCTGCGTGCCAGGATGGCGGTGTGCGAGGTGATGCCGCCTACATCGGTGATAAACGCCGCAAACTGGTGATGCTTGAACTGGATGGCGTCGGCCGGCGAGACATCATGCGCGACCAGTATCATGGCGCGTTCCTGTCTGGCCTGCTGTTTCTTTTCGCTGGCGTCCAGCTGGTCGCGGCCTAGCAACACCTTGATCACGCGCTCCACCACCTGCACCACATCGTGTTTGCGCTCGCGCAGATAGGGATCTTCGATCGCCTCGAACTGGGCGACGATATCGTCCATTTGTTGCTTGAGCGCCCACTCCGCATTACAGCGCTCATTCTGGATAATGGCTTTGGGCGCCTCGGAAAGCGCCTTGTCACTGAGCATGGCCAGGTGGGTATTGATAAATGCGCTCAGCTCGGCAGGTGCGCTGGCCGGCAATTGCTGTTTGATCTGTTCCAGGTTGTTCTTGACGATAGCTATCGCGCTTTCAAAACGTGCGATCTCTACCGGGACAGCCGTCGCCGGCACTTTAAAATGGACGACTTCGAGTAAGGCATGGGAGATCAGGTGGGCATGGCCGATAGCAATGCCACTGGAAACCCCGACACCGTGCATGCTGAAACTGGTCAATTATTCACCCTCGCCGAAATAATTGTTGATCAGGGCCTGCAAGGCAGTGATCGCCTGTTCTTCATCTGCGCCTGTGGCTTCGATCTCAACGATGCTGCCCTTGGCAGCAGCCAGCATCATCACGCCCATGATGCTTTTGGCATTGACGCGGCGGCCGTTTTTTTCTATCCAGACTTCGCTTTTAAATTGGCTGGCAGTCTGTGTCAGTTTGGTTGAGGCGCGCGCATGCAGGCCGAGCTTGTTGATGATTTCTAAAGAAATTTTGGCCATAGGATGTTGGAGTTATTGTGTGTGATGACAAGTTGTTTTGGTAAAGTGGACCACCCCTTCGCGGCCACCGCTCAGGGCTTTGTCTATGCAGGCGTGCAGGCCTTCATGACGGTAATTGAGCACGCGCACCAGCATGGGCAGGTTGACGCCGGCCACGCCTTCGGTCGCATCCGGCGTCAGCAGCCGGGTGACTATATTGCACGGCGTGGCGCCATAAATATCCGATAACACCAGTACGCCCTGGCCGCTATCCAGTGTTTTCACCAGGGCTTCGGCTTTGGGCAATATCAGGGCTGGGTCATCGTGATTGGATATTTCCAGATAATCCAACTGGGCCGGGCGATTTCCCATGACATGGGTTGCGCAATCAATCAGGCTCTGGCCGAAACTGCCATGCGCAATAATCAAAACACCAATCATAGTCTACTTTCAGAGTTCGTTATTTAAGGGGATACCACCACAGCCACATCCTGTAATTCCCGATGCCGGATCATTACCTGGTGCAGTTGCTTGAAATATGCCCCCAATTGTTCCACCAGAAAGACGGAACGGTGTTGCCCCCCTGTGCAGCCTATGCCAACCGTGACATAACTGCGATGGTCGTGATAAAAGCTTGGTAGCCATTTTTCTATATAGTGCTGAATATCATGCTGCATTTCAAGCACCATGGGTTCATTTTGCAGAAATTGCTGTATCGGCGCCTGTTTACCATTATAAGGGCGCAAAATCAGGTCGTAATGCGGGTTGGGCAGGCTGCGCACATCAAACACAAAGTCGGCATCGAGCGGGATGCCATGTTTAAAGCCAAACGAAATAAACGACAGCACCAGGTTGTGCGGGCGTACTTCCTGAAAGCCCTGTTCTATCTGCAGCATCCAGTCACGGGTGTGGTTGCGCAAGGCATTGGATGACAGGTTGCTGGTGTCGACATGGTGGCCTATATTACTCAGGCCAGACAGCAGGTCGCGCTCGTGCGTGATGCTTTCTGCCAGCGCCTGGCTGGGAGTGCTCAGTGGGTGTTTGCGCCGTGTCTCTGAAAAGCGTTTGACCAGCGTTTCATTGTTGGCATCCAGATACAGCAGGTGAAACTCTATACCCTGCGTTTTCAGCGTTTGCAGGATATCCGGCAGCGACTCGATCGCGATACTGCGGCTATCGATGCTGACCGCCACTTTGGCCGAGTTCTGGTCAGCCACATGGTTCTGGATATGCGGTAGCAGGGTGGCCGGCAAATTATCGATACAGTAATAACCGCTGTCTTCAAATACGCGCAGCGCAATGGTTTTACCCGAGCCGGATAAGCCAGTCACAATCACCAGTTGCATCAGCGTGACCACCTGTTTGTCATCGTAATTTGCTCTCTCTCAGCATGATTTGTTTTTGCCGCTGCGTCAGTTGTTTGGTCGCATTGACGCCACGCAATAACAACATATGGTTACGCACAGCGGCTTCTACAAGTACCGCGATGTTGCGCCCGGCGGCGATGGGGATGATGACTTTGCTGATCTCAACATCCAGCAGGCGTTCTGTGTGGCGGTTGGCGCTCAGGCGGTCCAGTTCCAGCGGGTTCATTTCATCGGCCAGCTCCAGCTGTATCATCATATCCAGCGGCTTGGTCGGTTTGACCGCATTATCGCCATAGAGTGCGCGTATGTTCAGAATGCCCAGGCCGCGTACTTCGAGGAAGTCCTGCAATAGCTCAGGGCAGCGGCCCTCTACGCGCTCTGGGGATATGCGGTAAAAATCGACGATATCATCGGCGACCAGACGGTGGCCGCGCGAGATCAGCTCCAGTGCCAGCTCGCTTTTACCGATGGCGGCACTGCCGGTGATCAGCACGCCGAACCCCTGCACCTCCATGAACACGCCATGCAGGCTGGTGGTTTCTGCCGTTGCTACCGCCAGATAATGGCTGAGCAGCTCCATCAGCTGCGGGCTGATCATGGGGGTGGTGAATAAAGGCACCTGGCTTTGCTGCGCGGCTTCCAGCATGGTGGGCGGCACCTGCTCGCCGTTGGCGACCACCACCATGGCTAGGTCGGTTGAAAACAGGTTGGTCACTGCCTGTTGCAGCGCAAGTATGCTCAGGCCGCCCAGATAATCCATTTCTGCACAGCCCAGCACCTGTACCCGGTTCGGGTGGACAAAATTCAAATGGCCAACCAGTGCCAGTGAAGGTTTGGTGACGGTGCCGGAGTTGAGGATTTTTTTGCCGCCTGATTCGCCAGCCACCCATTTCAATTTGAGTTTTCCGCGAATTTGCTTGTACAAGTCGGCCACTGAGATTTGTGCCATGTATGGTCCTGAACCAATTGCAACAAAGAGACTGGGCTTATTTTACAACTGAAAGTTGTTGCTGGGGAGTGAAACGAGGTAAAAGTGAACCGGGAGGGTGAATTCTCTACCCGGAGGGTAGAGAAGTTGAAACAAAAGTTAAGCGCTCAACTGGTGCTTCACAGCACCGCCAGATTTATGATGGTCGCCGTGTTTTTCCTTGTGTTTCAATACCTGACGGTCAAGTTTGTCAGTAAGCATGTCGATGGCGCTGTACATATTCTCATCGGTGCAGGCAGCGTGCAAGTCGTTACCTGGAACATGTAGCGTGGCTTCAACCTTTTGGGCGAGCTTTTCAACAGACATGGTGACTTTGACATCAATCACGTGGTCGAAGTGATTGCTGATGCGCGAAAACTTGGATAAAACATACTCGCGCAAAGCCGGAGTGATTTCTAAATGATGTCCTGTAAGTTGTAGATTCATGACAAACTCCTTTGGTTTAAAGATCCCATCCTGTTCTCAATTGCCTTATCAACTGGGCGGCTGGGACAAGTTCAGTGTACTCCTTTGAAATGCAGATGCAACCCGGAATAGCGCCCGATTCTTGATCTTAATCAGCAAAATCACTGGTTTTTTTGCCCCAAATGTTGTGATTTCGCCCACCCGGAAAAGTAATTTAAAGTCAGGCCCTGATTACCTGAACGGGCTAATGACAAGCACTCGATCAGCGGAGTAAAGTGGCTGTTCGTGATAAAAAATATTTAAGGGGATAGCTAATGCGTAAAGTTTCAGTAGCCAGTTTTCTAGTACTGGCCTTTGCTGCTGTAAATGCACAGGCCGCAGCCGTAACCTTGATTAATGATGGATTTGAAGCTTCATGGACAGGAACCACTTTAGTCGGTTCAGATGGTAATTGGACTTTTAACTATGGAACCACTGGCCCTAACGTTGGTTGGACTTTTGGAGCAGGCACGGGTGTTGCCACATCTAACTTTTTAGCAGCGCAGGAAGGCAGTCAATATGCTTTCTTGCAAACGGCTACCGGCTTTCTTAGCCAGACTTTTAATGTGAGTCAGGCTGGGAATGCTGATCTTTCATTTTTTTATGGCTTACGTCCTAACTATGCAGCTGGTCAAGCGCTGGAAGTGTATTTGAATGGTGATTTGTTAACGACTCTTTCAACGCAAACTGGCTGGACCAATGGCAATCTGTCATTAGGCTTTCTGAATGCGGGTAACAATACCATTGCTTTTAAAGGCACGGGTGGTCTGGGCGGTGATACCACTGTTTTTCTGGACAGAGTGGCAGTGAATATCACCAACGTACCTGAGCCGACCTCAGCGTTGATGCTGTCATTGGGTCTGGGTGGTCTGCTGTTAGCCCGCCGCCGTAACAGCAACGTTTAATCAGCGCTGTTCAGTAGCAAAAGATACCTGGCAGGGGTTTACATCGCCAGGTATTTTTATTTGATGGTTCTGGTTTCCATTCGGCGCCTTGCTTATGCTGTGCTTGCCAGTGCAGGCCTTTCTACTAGCGTGCTTTTCTCAAGGTGAGGTTGATACGTTGGGCCCCCAGCAGCGGGTGCGTAGCGGCTTTCACCTGTGCCACGCCATGATAAAAGCGTCGGCTGGCGCCACCCCACACCACTATATCGCCATGCTGTAACGGTATTCTGACCGGCTTGTCGCTACGCTTGCCACCGCCAAATAAAAAGGTGGCCGCAATACCCAGAGACAGCGAGACGATAGGCTGTGAAAAATCCATTTCATCTTTGTCCTGATGCAAGCCCATTTTGCTGCCTGGCGCATACACGTTGATCAGACAGCTATCCGGCACAAAATCAGGGTAGCCGGCCCTGTTTGCCGCTGCCGCCGCCAGTTGTGCGATGACAGGCGGTATCGGCGGCCATGGCAGATGCGTACCCGGCTGGTGTGCGCTGTAAGCATAGCCTTGGCTGTTGCCCACCCAGCCCCAGTCACCCATGCTGCTGGTGCGCACTGACATCAGACCCATAGGCGTCATCATTTGTTGTGCCGGGTGCTGGCATAGATGCTGCTGCACGGCGGGCCAAAGCGCATCCATCACCGGCAAGGCAAAACCGGGTAACCAGCAGGCGCCTGTGGCAAGCGGCACGAATTCGGGTCTTTGTTCGGAAAATAAGTCCATAAGGTCACATTAAGCTAAGGCACATTTAGCAGACACAGCCGGTGTGTTGCTTGATCAGTGCATCCATTCGATACGCACATTCTTTTCCCGCGCCAGTTTTTCCATGCGTGGAATGGCACGCTCAAGCCGGATCAGATAATCTGCAGCCGTCTCCTGATGAAAGCCCAGCACCATGACTGTATGGTGGGCATTCACCAGCTGCTCGAATAACTGTACCAGCTCTTTAGTGTTGGTGTAGTCCGCCAGCGCGGCGTTGTCCGGGTATTCGATCAGATTCATGCTCAGCGCATATGGCTGCTGCAGCGGTGTGCTGTGCGGATGCAGTTTTTTCAGAAAACGTATCATGCTGCTATCCTGGTGCCAGCGTCCGCTGAGCAAACTGGCAGGGACATTCGAGCTATCCCAGACAAAACGGTTCGCTTCCAGCGCTGCCTGTAGTTTTGGCCCGAACTGCCAGCCACCGGCACGAAAGTGGCGTGGCCGCTGAAAGCCATTGGTGGTCAGCAAGTCACTGCTACATGCCACCAGTTTGGTTAATTCCTGCTGGCTGTAAGCGTATTCCAGACTGACCGAATAACCACAGCTGGTGTGAGCGCAATCCTCCTGCGCATCTGCAATCGATGGCGTTGCCTGAAAGGTGACGCCGCAATGTTCGACCAGAGAGCGCATGGCATGCACATGCAGGCCTACCGTATCATGCGCGAGAAAAGTGCTGCGGATATGGCTGCCTGTCTGTGCGCGGTTCACGTCCGGCTGTATGAAATAGGCCGGATTGATCAGGTGCAACAGGGGGATATACGGAAATTTTTCGCGAAAGGCACGCATGCTCTCCAGGTTATCCTCTTCCAGCGACAGCCCTTCCCAGTCTACCGTGACCCATAGCTGCATGCTGTCTGCAGACATGCCTGGCAAAGGCTGCAGCAATCCCAGCAGCATCAGCAGAGCCAGTAATGTATGGCTAAGGCGCTGCAGCATCTTTGTCCTGAACAGGCTGTTTCAGGGCCTGGTTGTGCCTGACGCCCATCCACCAGAACAAACCGCCGCCCAGCAGGGCCGTCGCCACGATAAACAGGCCCTGCGACTGAATCTGCCGCAGCGTTTCCTGCTTGTCCAGCGGGCTGAGCATAAACAGGAATGCGATCGCCGCACAGACCAGTGCAGCCATCATGCAGGCTTTAAGTCCCAGCCATTGTTTGCGGTAGAGCAACCAGAATAAAGGCAGGCCTATGACCAGCACGAAAGGGTAGGTGAGGTAAGCGATCATCAGGCTGACCACCAGTGCATCTGCATATGGCTGGCCGCCGAATAACACACACATGCAAGTGATCGCCAGGGCCGGCGCAATCAGGAAAGCTGCGATCACTCTCAATATGCTTGTCTCCTAGCGCGTGGCAGACTCCTGCACCAGCGGCCTGATATTCACACTCTGGCCGTCTGAGAGTTCAGGCGGGCCAGACTAATCCTGGGGACATTTTATCGTGTGATTGACCATTTTGCCATCTACCAGTTGTATGGTCTCTTCGCCGAGACGGCATTTCTTTTCGGCGTCCATTTTCCACGCGTTCTTGTAGATCTCGGTGTAATTGACCCTGTCCCATGACCATATCGACTCACTGCCGTGCGTCTCGTCGGTGTAGGCTTCCTTGATCTTTCTGTAACCGTTCAATTTCTTGTCCAGCACTTCAACCACACGGGTGGCCGGCATATGCCAGAGCAGTTTTGCAGTACTGCCTTTGGCCTGCAACAGCCAGACCGGGCAAGTTACCGCGTTGCACAAACAGGTGTGGGCAGGTTTCACCAGATAGGCCCTGGTCGATTTATTCAGGCTGATGAGCTCGGCTTCAAACAGCTCATGCGGTTTGGCCTCCTGGCAGCTTGCCATAGACTCGCGGCTGGGCTGTTTGCTCAGATAGTTAATGAGATGAGTGGGGATCTTGGCCGGATTCTTGAAGCGTTCTTTGCTGTCAAAAGTATCATCTGCCTGGGCAGTCGCCGAACCAATCAACAGCAAGCCCAGGGTTGCGATGGTAGTAAATGATTTTATGCTTGCTAACATCTGTCGTTATGCCTTTTTGCCTGATACGCCGCTGATATAAGGCGCAATCAATAAGAATTAAATTTTAAGACAGTCATTCGATGTCTTGATCCACTTGCCGTCTTTCAGTGCTTCGATTTCTGCTTCGTTACATTCCCGCTCCGCATTCCACACCCAGACCTGATTGTAGATCTCCTGGTACTCGGCGCCATCCCACACATAACGCACCTCGTAACCATGGCTGAGCAAGCCGCCTGACACCTTGATGTCGGGATAGCCCCTGGTTTTCCTGTCCGAGAATGTGAGCAAGCCCGCCATCGGCGATTCGAAAATCAGTTTCGCCACCGCAGGATCAGGTGCGGGTGCAGCCGCAAACACCCACATCGGGCAGCCGTCGCTAGTGCAAAAACATCTTGAGCGTGGTTTTACGACCAATGCTGGCACCGATGAGTTCAAATCCACTGTTTTTGCTTCAAACGCCCTGCTGATATTTGCCGCGTGAGCTTTGCACTCGGGAAAGCCGCTTTGGATCTCCTGTGCCAGATAGCTGAGTACAGGCGCAGGGATCACCGCCGGCTGATTGATCGCCTGGTCAGCACTGATATAGTCGCCGGCGAGCATGGGCGATGATAGTGTAAGCAGCATCAATGTACTGGCAAATAAAAATAGGCGCATGCTGATGATTGTGAGTTTTAACAGGGTCGCGGCAACTTCGCAGTCGCTATCGCCTGGCCGGGCTGCTGATAAAAATGCTTATTATAAATGCTGTAGCGATACGGTCTTCTATTATCTCTGCAGTTCTGTGCAGGCACACCGGCATGGGTCTGGCTGTTTTTGCAGAGATGCACAGATCTATGTTTGCAGCAGGTGGGTGAAAACCTGGGCGTGACCATCAATGCATGAATAGCAATGCATAAATAGCAATGACAGTACGCAAATGGGTGCTGAGTCGTTATGCCGCCGCCAGCATCACCGAGCATATAAGCAAAAAAAACCTCTAGTTAAGCTAGAGGCGAGGAGGAGGGTGTATTCGGGGGATCCGATTGAATTTTGTGCTGCGTAGTGCTACTCTGGCGACCCTCTCAGGGCGATAGCCACATTTAACGCTGTCAGAACATTCTCAACGTCCAGAATATTCTCGCCTATAAAGGCCTGTATATCTCCGGCCACAGTATGAATCACCACTGCATATTTAGGCGTTGCCAGCAGCCAGACCATGCCGCCGTAGACCATGGAAAAAAAGCCTATGTAGGGCAGGTTGCCATTGCCGAACAGCAGTGCCAGACCACCCAGCAGGCACACTCTGGCAAAGGTGAGCTTGGGTTTAAGCGTTTTGGACTCAACAGTGGTGACGTTCTTGATCGCGATAGGCGTGCCGTTCACAATAAAGCGGGTATTGCTGACGCTGATGCCCTGATGGCTAAAGTAAATGGATTCTTCCATAAGTCACTCCTGTGTTGTCATCCAGATGTGTTAACATTATATTACTATAAATTAACGCATAATAACAACCCATAAAAGCAACTATATAGTCCTTTAGTCTTAGCCAAAGCGGGTCATTGTTGTAGCTTTGCGCTCCTCATAGAATATCCTTGGCCTTACCTCTAACAATAACAAGAGAATAATAATATGTTTCAAAAATTGATTTTACTCATCACCATGATCACTTCCATGGTCGCGAATGCGGACCCAGCTTCCAGTTCACCCGTGCCTGAGCCCGAGAGCATCAGCTTGATGTTGCTGGGATTAGGGCTTATCGGTGTGATCGTGTTCAGGCAGAAATAGGCCAGGCGGCGCTGGTATCGCCAGGCCCTATTGAGGTGCGCTTTACCGGCTTGTTATTCAGAGAATGTGAGCATTGCGATCACTGCCAGCAATAAGGCACTTGTGATCGGAAATACCTTGATCATTAAATATGTCTGCCATAGCAACCTGAGTATTATGAGTAGCCCTGACCAATACAAGAAACGCATGATTATTTTTATATAATTATTCATGAATATTCTGCCTATCGAGTTCCGAGAGCCGATATGCCAGTTTGACTATGGCCGCTGGTTTCATTACAAGTCGCTTGATTAAAAAAGAGGGCGGGTGCGCCCCATCTATATCGGCAGAGTCGCACGAGGTCAACGACGGCTCATCAGCGAATAGACTTCGCATACTGCCTGATTCACCGCACCCGCACGCTATTGTAGGATAATCCGTGGCACTCACATAGCACAGACTGGCAAAGGATTGCTGACTATCAGGGCGCCAGGTCGGATAGCGTATAATGCGCACATGTCTTTATCCGTTCGTCAGATTCTGGCCCATCAGGGCTTTGCCTTCCCCAAGTTGCTCGCTTTTCGTATCATGATGGTGCTTTCTTACCAAATGATGATGGTCGCCATAGGCTGGCATATTTACGAACTGACGCACGACCCGTGGTCACTCGGGCTGATAGGCCTGGCCGAGGTGATCCCCTACATGAGCAGCGCCTTGTTTCTCGGCCATGCGGTCGATCACTACTTTTCACGGCGCGGTTTTGCCATAGTGTCGGCGCTGTTTCTGGCGTTGAATGCCGCGATGCTGGTGCTGATCACCCAGCATCAGCCCGCGCATACTGTGATGTGGATCTATGCCACAGTCGCGCTGACCGGCTTTGCGCGTGCGCTGATCTCGCCCAGTTATAACACCCTGTTTGCACTCATCATCCCGCGCGCCTCTATCGCCAGGGCATCTGGCATAGGCAGCTCCATGTTTCAGATCGGCCTTATCGTCGGCCCGGCGATAGGTGGCTTGCTGGTGGGTTTTGCCAATAAATACGTGGCCTATGAAATATCTGCCTTGCTGGCGCTGGGCGCTGCAGTGGCGGCGATGACCTTGCGTGTGCAAGAGCATCGCAGCCATGCACCGATGAAGGTTTTCGCCAGCATCGCCGAAGGTTTGCGTTTTGTCAGGCGCACCCAGGTCGTGCTGGCAGCGCAGTTGCTGGATATGTTCGCCGTGCTGTTTGGTGGCACGGTGGCCATGCTGCCTGCCTTTGTGCATGACGTCTACCACATGGGCCCGGAAGGCTTGGGTGTGTTGCGCGCTGCGCCGGCGGTGGGTGCCATCGTCACCGGCATCTGGCTGGCCAAAAAGCCCATACATCAGCATAGTGGCCGCTGGTTGTTGCTGGCGGTAGCCGGGTTTGGTCTGTGCATGATCGCTTTTGGCTTAACCAGTACCTATTGGCTGGCGATAGTGATATTGGCGATTTCCGGCACCATGGATGCGGTGTCGGTGATCTTGCGGCAAACCATTTTGCAACTGGCGACCCCCGACGGCATGCGCGGGCGGGTGTCTGCCATTAATGGGATCTTTATCGGCTCTTCCAATGAACTGGGCGCGTTTGAATCCGGCCTCACGGCCAGACTGATGGGGCTGGTGCCGTCGGTGATCTTTGGCGGCTGCATGACCATTGCGGTGGTCGGGGTCACCGCTGTTAAAGCACCAAAACTGCGCGATCTGCATCTGTCGGAACTACATTAACCAGCGGCAATAGCCTATGCGCGATCTGGATCAGTTGTTTCAAACATTGCAACGCTCCACCTTTCGCGCCAGCTTTCATCTGAATGTCAGGGATATGCAATATCTCAGGCAAAAAGGCATGGCGGTGGTGCTGGATCATGCAGAAGCCTTTATCGCGGACAGGCTGGCACCGGCAGTAATCGCTAATGAGGGGCAGCAGACGCCCATGCGCGGACACCCGGTCTTTGTCGCGCAACATGCGACGGCGACCTGCTGCCGCGGCTGTTTATCAAAATGGCACCGTATCCCGCAAGGCAGGGCGCTCACTCTGGATGAGCAGGCCTATATCGTGGTGGTGTTAGAGCGCTGGCTGTTACCGCTGCTGTCTGATTAACGCCGGGTTTTCGCATACCAACTCTCGCCCCACCTCCTGCAAAACACCCTGCAAAGCGCAATAAATGCCGCGAACCTGACAGTCAGCTTACAAACGGCCGATTTGTGCGAACTTGGCGTGCTTGCGGCTTGTCATTTGCCATGTAAAAGCGTTTAATGTAAGTATTGTAAAGCCCGAAAAACACATTTTGACAGCGGCTTTTTGAAACACTAATTCATCATTGAAAACCCTCATTACAGAAACCTGATTCTTTTCCGTTAACTGACTTAATGCATAAACATTTGAATACAGCCGCAACACAACTCAGACTGTGGGTAGTCACAGTGCTGCTGACTGTACTCGGCTTTGCATTGGTCGCTGAATTCTCCGACCATTCCAGCTACAGCGATGACACCGTCAGGGTGCGCGTAGCCGAGATCGTTGAATATACCGGCGATGGCGAATCTCCGCTCACATCGCCGCTCTACCTGATCCCTCCTGCCGCAAGCATGACGATTGCCTGCGTGCTCCCTTTTGCGTTGCTGTGTCTCTCTCGCCGTCGCGTGGCCCCACGCCCGGTGGTTGTCCGTCACCTGCATTCGCGCGCACCGCCTGTTTCACACTAAGGTGTCACCCGCGTTTGCGCCTGGCATGGCGCGCGCTGAACCTGCACACCCGCCCTGCTGTATCCGCCTCTACAGGTAAGCGCTTGCTTGCGCACCAAACAAGCAAACCAGCCAGCAACATCACCTACATCATGCGGATCAGGCAGCCCTGGCAGGCAGTGTATCAGCCCACAGGTTCATCGCTCATGCCAGCGCAAGCATACGGCCCACCTGTGCGTTGCCTTACCCTTTCTTTATTTTCTGATACACACAAACACTATGATTAAACAGCACTCAATGATTAGGCACCTGGTTGTTTTAGGCTTTATTGGCACTGTGCTCAGCGCTTGCCACCAAGAAGAAGAGCACAAGGAGGCACCGCCCAAGCTGGAAGTGACTTCCCCCTTGCGCAAGGACACCAGCATCACCAAGGAATATGTCGCCCAGATCCATGCCATTCAGCATATTGAATTGCGCGCGCTGGAGCGTGGCTACCTGCAGGATATATTTGTCGATGAAGGGCAGGTGGTCAAACAGGGCCAGCCCATGTTCAAGATCATGCCTAATGTGTATCAGGTGGAGTTGCTGAAAGCCGAAGCCGAGACCAAGACCGTGCAGATCGAATACGAGAACACGCGCGCACTGGCCGAGAAAAACATCGTCTCGCCAAATGAGCTGGCGCTGGCTAAAGCCAAACTGGACAAAGCCAATGCCGAAGTCAAGCTGGCGCAGACGCATTTGAACTTTACCGATATCAAAGCGCCTTTCACCGGCGTCATGGACCACCTGGCCGCACGAAGAGGCAGCCTGATGGACGAAGGCGACCTGCTGACCACTTTGTCTGATAACAGCAAGATGTGGGTGTATTTCAACGTGCCTGAAGCCGAGTACCTGGATTACATGGCGATAGAAGGCCGCGATGAACACCGCAAGGTCAAACTGAAAATGGCCAATGCGCAAGAGTTCAACCAGGAAGGCACCATAGAAACCATAGAAGGTGATTTTGACAATAAAACCGGCAATATCGAATTCCGTGCCGTGTTCAACAACCCTGACCGTGTGCTCAGACATGGCGAGACCGGCAACATTCTAATGAATGTGCCTTTCCCGAATGCGTTGCTGATCCCGCAAAAAGCCACCTTTGAAGTGCTGGATAAAACCTATGTTTACGTGGTGAGCAAAGCCAACAAGCTGGAACAGCGCCTGATCACCATCGCTGCCGAGCAGCCACATCTGTTTATCGTCAAATCTGGCCTTAAGGAAGATGATCGCGTGTTGATCGAAGGCCTGCGCCGCGTGCAAAACGGGCAAACCATCGCGGTGAATTTCCAGACACCTGAGCATGTGTATTCCCATTTAGACCTTTACGCCGAATAGTCAGCCAGAAAGCGAATCCCCCATGCTAAGTATTTTTATCAAAAGACCGGTCATGGCGATCATTTTGTCGCTACTGATCGTGTTTTTAGGCTTTCTTTCCATCAAGTCACTGCCGACTTCGCAGTTCCCCGATATTGCGCCGCCACGCGTGATCGTCTCGCTGGCTTATCCGGGTGCGAGTGCCGACGTGCTGGTGCAATCGTCACTGATCACCATAGAGCGCGCCATTAACGGCGTGCCGGGCATGAAATACATCGTGTCTGATGCGACCAGTGCCGGTGAAGCCACCATACAGGTGATCTTTGCCCTGGGCACCGACCCTAATCAGGCCATGATCAACGTCAAGACACGTATCGACCAGGTGATGAGCCGTTTGCCTGACCTGGTGCAACTCGAAGGTGTGGTGGTGGAGCGTGTGCAGCCCAGCATGCTGATGTACATCAACCTGTTCAGCAAGGATAAGAACGCTGACGAGAAGTTTTTGTATAACTACGCCAACGTCAACGTCATCCCCGAGATTCAGCGTGTGAACGGTATCGCCAGCGCCAAAATTTTGGGTAGCCGCCAGTATGCGATGCGCATCTGGCTCAACCCGGACCGCATGCGCGCTTACAAGGTGTCGATTGAAGATGTCATGAAAGCGATCAGCGAGCAAAGCATCATAGGCCGCCCTGGTCGTTTGGGGCAAAGCTCGGGTATCTCTGCGCAATCCAAAGAATATGTGCTGGTTTACAAGGGCAGGTACAACAAGCCGGAAGAGTACGGCGACATCATTATCCGCGCCGATTCTGAAGGCGAGATACTGAAACTGAAAGACCTGGCCAAGATAGAGCTGGGCAGCGAGTTCTTCGATATTTATTCCAACAAGGATGGCTTCCCTTCTTCTGCCATCGTGCTCAAGCAGAACTATGGCAGTAACGCCAGTGAAGTGATTGAGAACGTGAAAAAACGCATGGAAGAACTGAAGCCCAACTTTCCGGCAGGCATGGCTTACGAGATCGATTACGACGTGTCCAAGTTTCTGGATGCTTCTATCGAGAAAGTGCTGCACACCCTGGTAGAGGCTTTCTTCCTGGTTGCGCTGGTGGTGTATGTTTTCCTCGGCGACTGGCGCTCTACGCTTATCCCTATCCTGGCGGTGCCAGTGTCGCTGATAGGCGCATTTTTCTGCATGCAGTTGTTCGGCGTCACCATCAACCTGATCACCCTGTTCGCGCTGGTGCTGGCGATCGGTATCGTGGTCGATAACGCCATCGTGGTGGTAGAAGCGGTGCACGCCAAGTTTGAAGAAGATGCACACATCACGCCTTATAGAGCCACACAAAAAGTGCTGGGCGAGATCGGTGGCGCCATTGTCGCCATCACCCTGGTGATGACGGCGGTGTTTATCCCGGTGGCCTTTATGTCTGGCCCGGTGGGGGTGTTTTACCGCCAGTTCTCTATCACCATGGCTTCTTCTATCGTGATTTCGGGTATCGTCGCGCTGTCGCTGACGCCGGTGCTGTGCGCGATCTTGCTGAAAAACCATCACGGCCAGCCTAAACGCACCACGCCTATCAGCTGGTTGCTCGACAAATTCAACCGCTGGTTTGACCGCCTGACCGGGCATTACACCAAACTGCTGGGCAAGATCGTGACTGTGCGTACCATTTCGGTACTGGCACTGGCGGCTTTTGCTTTCGGCACCTTTGTGCTGAACAAGACCCTGCCGGCCGGGTTTATCCCCGGTGAAGACCAGGGCCAGATCTACGCCATTATCCAGACCCCGCCCGGCTCTACGCTGGAAGCGACCAACAAGGTCGCCCGCTTGCTGCAAAAAGAAGCGCAGAGCATAGATGGCATTGAATCGGTTTCTTCGCTGGCCGGTTATGAGATCCTCACCGAAGGCCGTGGTTCTAACGCCGGTACTTGTCTGATCAACCTGAAGGACTGGTCCAAACGCAGTAAATCGGTGCATCAGATCATTGAAGAGCTGGAAGAAAAAACCAAGAACTTCGGTGCGGTGATCGAGTATTTTGAACCGCCGGCAGTGCCTGGTTATGGTGCGGCTTCCGGCCTGGCGTTACGCCTGCTGGATAAGACCAACGGCACTGATTACCATGTGTTCGACAAGATCAACCAGGAATTTATGGCCGCTCTGGGCAAGCGCAAAGAACTGTCCGGGCTGTTCACCTTTTATGCGGCTAACTATCCGCAATACGAGCTGGAGATAGACAACAAGGCTGCCATGCAAAAAGGCGTGTCTATCGGTAAAGCGATGGATAACCTGAACATCCTGATCGGCAGTACTTACGAGCAGGGCTTTATCCGTTTCAACAACTTCTTCAAGGTCTACACCCAGGCCAGCCCCGAATTCAGGCGCTACCCGAGTGACATCCTCAACTACTACGTGAAAAACGAAGATGGTGAGATGGTGCCTTATTCAGCATTCATGAAAATGAAGAAAATGCAGGGCCCTAACGAGATCACACGTTACAACCTGTATAACTCAGCCACCATTCGTGCCGCACCGGCACCAGGCTATACCAGTGACGATGCGATCAAAGCGGTGAAAGAAGTCGCCAAAGCCACGCTGCCACACGGCTATGACATAGGCTGGGAAGGTCTTTCATTCGACGAAGCGCAACGCGGCAACGAAGCAGTATTGATTTTTGCGGTGGTGCTGATCTTCGTTTACATGGTGCTTGCTGCGCAATACGAGAGTTTTGTATTGCCACTGGCGGTGATACTGTCATTGCCTGCCGGCGTGTTCGGTACCTTCTTCCTGCTGAAATCGCTGGGGCTGGCCAATGATATTTATGCACAGGTCGGGCTGGTGATGCTGGTGGGTCTGCTGGGTAAGAACGCGGTGCTGATCGTGGAATTCGCCGTGCAGAAACACAACCAGGGCATGTCACTGCGCGATGCAGCGATAGAGGGCGCCAAGGCGCGGTTCCGGCCTATCCTGATGACTTCGTTCGCCTTTCTGGCTGGCCTGATCCCGCTGGTGATGGCGACTGGTGCCGGTGCCGTGGGTAACCGCACCATAGGTACCTCGGCTTTTGGCGGCATGCTGTTCGGCACCGTGTTCGGCGTCATCCTGATCCCCGGCCTTTACTACATGTTCGCCAAAATGACCGATGGCAAGACCCTGATCAGGCACGAGGAGCAGGAACCTCTGACTGAAATCTATCACTACAGCAATGGCTTGGAAAATGATGATGAAGAAGCTTAACCTTAACGCAAGTAAAACCACATTGTGGCTGGCGGGTTCCCGTAAAACCGCGGCCTGGTTGATGGCGGGCAGCACCGCCATGCTGCTGCAATCCTGCGCCATTCCCGGCATCACCACCAAGCAGGCAGATACCAGTCTGCCTACCCACTTTCAGGAGGCAGTAGAGCCGGCGGGCAATAGCGCGAGCGTCAACTGGAAAGACTTTTTTGATGATCAGCACCTGATCTCGCTGATCGATATCGCGGTGGCCAACAACAAAGAAGTCAACATGATGGCGCAGCGCATCAGCGTCGCCCAGAACGAGATCCAGGCCAGACGCGGTGAGTACCTGCCATTTGTAGGCATAGGTGCGAGTGCCGATAAGGAAAAAGTCGGCAAATACACCCGCAACGGTGCCGTGGAAGAAAACCTGGATATCAAGCAGGGCCGTTCCAATCCGCGTTTTCTGGGTAACTACCAGTTTGGCCTGACCGCCTCGTGGGAGCTGGATGTCTGGAACAAATTGCGTAACGCCACCAAGGTGGCGGTGACCGAATACATGGCCTCTATTGAGGGCAAGCACTTTCTGGTGACCAACCTGGTGGCCGAAGTTGCCAACTCATATTATGAACTGGTCGCGCTGGATAACGAACTGCAGACACTGGATCAGAATATCGCGATTCAGCAAAATGCCTTTGAAGTGGTGAAACAGCTGCAGCAATACGCGCGTGCCAACTCACTGGCCGTGAAGCGGTTTGAGGCCGAGGTGAAAAAGAACCAGAGCCGCCAGTTTGTGTTGAAACAGCAGATCGTAGAAACCGAAAACCGCATCAACTTTTTGCTGGGCAGAACCTCGCAACCTGTGGTGCGTTCATCGGCACACTTTATGGACATGCAACCGAAACTGGTACAGGCCGGTGTGCCATCAGAACTGCTGGCTAACCGCCCGGATATCCGCCAGGCCGAACTTGAACTGTCTGCGGCCAAGCTGAATATAGCCGTCGCCAAAGCCAACTTCTATCCTTCGTTCTCTATCCGCGCCGGGCTGGGCTTTCAGGCATTCGACCCTAAATACCTGCTGAAAACGCCGCAGTCCATCATGGCTTCACTGGGTGGTGACCTGATGGCGCCGCTGGTGAACCGTAACGCGATCGAAGCGCAATACAAAAGCGCCAGCGCCATGCAGGTGCAGGCCGCTTATGATTATGAGCAGAAGATCATCAACGCCTATATGGAAGTCGCCAACCAGGTTTCAAACATAGACAACCTGGATAAAAACTACCAGCTGAAAAACAAGCAAGTAGAGGCGTTGACGCAATCTATCGATGTCGCCAATCAGCTGTTCAAAGCCGCGCGCGCTGACTATATGGAAGTGCTACTGACCCAGCGCGACGCACTGGATGCCAAAATGGAACTGATAGAGACCAAGCAACAACAGGTTTCTGCCGTGGTTAACCTGTATCGCTCCCTGGGCGGTGGCTGGCAGTAACACACTAGCATAAGCCTGCTCCAGCCTGCTGTTGCATTTCAGTACCTGAATGCGGGATGGAGCAGGGCTTTTCATGATCAAAGCCACACCCTTGATTAACGCCACAGCTTTGATCAAACCCACAGCTTTGATCAAACACAAAGTGTAGTGGCCTTAAACAGGCGCTGCCAACTCGCTGGTCACTTTTTTAATAAGCCTGCGATCGCCACTATCAGTCTTTGTGTCGTTCCACGATGTTGCTGCGTAAACTCCTGCGCTGCGGCCGACATGGATCGCAGTTTCACCTTATCGCTGGCCAAGTTCGCAATCGTGCGCTTCAGCTCGGCCACATCTTGCAGTTGCACCGCTGCATTCGCCGCAACCGCTTCTGCGGTCACCTGCGCAAAATTAAACATATTCGGCCCCAGAATGGTAGGCACACCCATAGTCGCCGCTTCTATCAGGTTTTGCCCGCCCAGCGGCTGCAGGCTGCCGCCCATCACTGCAAAATCACTGGCTGCATAATAGGTGTACATCTCGCCCATGCTGTTGCCGAGCACCACTTGTATCTCTGCGTTCACGGCTAGCTCCAGCGCTGTGCGCAACACATAGCGCAGGCCGCGTGCTTTTAACAGCGCTTCAACTTCGGCGAAACGTTGCGGATGGCGTGGCACTAACAGCAGCAAAACATCGCTGCCCTGTAGCGCATCCAGGATTAGCGGCTCTTCGCCTTCACGCGTACTGGCCGCCATCAGCACAGTGCGCTGTTCACCCAGCAACGCCCGTAACGCCCCGCCTAGTGCTGCGCTGTTCTGCGGTGGTGACACATCAAACTTCAGGTTGCCGCACACCATGACATTGCGCGCGCCCAAGGCTTGCAGCCGCCCGGCATCTGCTGCGGTCTGTGCCGCTACCAGCGCCAGTTGTTGCAAGCCGTTGCGGGTCAGTGCGCCCAGCCTGGCATAACCGCGTGCCGATCTTTCTGATAAACGCGCACTCAGCAAAGCGACTGGGACTCGCCTGTGTGTGGCCTGGTCTATCAGGTGAAACCACAGCTCGGTTTCCATCAATAAGCCGATAACCGGGTTGAAGTAGTTTAAAAATCGTTTGGCCGCACCTGGCGTATCTACCGGCAAATAAGCTTGCAGCACGCGGCCACTGGCGATCTCGTCACGCAATACTTGCTGGCCGGTCTCGCGGCCGGTGGGTGTGCCGTGTGTCATCAGTATCTGGTGCTGCGGATACTCTTTCAGTAGCGCCTGTATCAGTGGCTGCGTGGCGCGGGTCTCACCAACCGAGACGCAGTGCACCCAGATAACCGGCGCGGTGATCTTTTGCCTGAACCAGCCGTAGCGTTCAGCCCAGTGCCGGCGATATTGCGGTTGTTTCAGGCCGCGCCAGAGCAACTTGAGTGGCAGCAACAGCGCCACCAGATAGATCAGTGCGGTATACACGAATTTTGGCATGGCGCTATTCTCGCATACAAAAGGTGCGGCAATGGATAGTTGCAGCACGCAAATGGGCGCTGGCAACAAGTTGAAACACCGGCAAAAGCAGGTGAGTGATGACTCACCTATGCCTGAGGCCTTGTAGCTAAAGTGATCATAAAAACACCAGCCGGGCGCACCAAAATAATGCATAAAAAATGGGTTGACGCCAACAAAATATAGGCATAAATTACAGTTAATAACACAAGATATTGTGTTTGGTTAGTCAGCGCATCCCCAGCCCTGGGGCTGTGCTTTTTTGATAGCCGGGTTCAGGCTAGCTGTTGCAAAGCGAGGTCAGTCGCTCAAGCCTTGGTGCTTACAGGCTGATGTTTTAAATCAATAATAATCACCAAGGTGTGGGAGAAATACAATGCTGAAAGCCGTTGAAACCAACAAGAAAGCCCATGCAGACGATGCCGCGATCGAGATCCCGGTGCAGCCCGTCTCGCTCGATATCTGGGATAAGAAATACCGACTGAAAACCAAGACCGGTGAACATGTCGATCTGGATATGGACGACTCCTACAGCCGTGTTGCGCGTGCGCTGGCCGATGTAGAGACCTCGGACGAGAAAAAAGCCGAGTGGCACGAGAAATTCCTGTGGGCCTTGCGCCGCGGAGCGATCCCGGCCGGGCGTATCACTTCCAATGCCGGTGCGCTTGAGCACAAACCCGCCACTTCTACCATCAACTGCACTGTTTCCGGCGTGGTGGAAGACAGCATGGACAATATACTAGGTAAGGTGCACGAAGCCGGCCTGACCTTAAAAGCCGGTTGCGGTATCGGTTACGAGTTCTCCACCCTGCGTCCAAAAGGCGCGTTTGTTGCTGGTGCCGGTGCCTATACTTCCGGCCCGCTATCGTTTATGGATATCTACGACAAAATGTGTTTCACCGTGTCATCTGCCGGTGGCCGCCGTGGCGCACAAATGGCAACCTTTGATATCAGCCATCCTGATGTGACTGACTTTATCAAGGCCAAGCGCGAGAATGGCCGTTTGCGCCAGTTCAACCTCAGCTGCCTGATCACCAAAGAATTCATGGAAGCGGTGAAAGCCGATGACGAATGGCGTCTGGCTTTCCCGGTCACCGAGAAAGAAGCCATCATCGATGGCCTGAACGTTAATGACGAGTCACAAGTAGTGTGGCGTGACTGGCCAGTCAGACAAAAATACCTGACCAAGGTCGATGGCCCGGATGCAGGCAAAGTCGCCTGCCGCATCTACAAAACCATCAAGGCACGTCGCCTGTGGGACGTGATCATGTCTTCCACTTACGACTTTGCCGAGCCAGGTTTTATCCTGATAGACCGCGTCAACGAAATGAACAACAACTGGTTCTGCGAAAACATACGCGCCACCAACCCTTGCGGCGAGCAGCCGTTGCCACCTTACGGCGCCTGCCTGCTGGGTTCCGTCAACCTGACCAGATTCGTGCGCCAGCCATTCACAGCCCAAGCGCATTTCGACTGGGACGAATACCGCGAAGTGGTCGGTGTATTCACGCGCATGCTGGATAACGTGGTCGAGATCAACGGCCTGCCGTTAGAGCAGCAACGCCAGGAGATCGCCCGTAAACGCCGTCACGGCATGGGCTACCTGGGCCTGGGGTCCACCCTCACCATGCTGAAAATGAAATATGGCGAAGAAGACTCAGTCAAATTCACCGAAGAAGTCACCCGCATCATGGCCGAAGTCGGCTGGGAGGTCGGCGTGCAACTGGCTGAAGAAAAAGGTGCCGCACCCATCATGGACGAGAAGTTCGAAGTGACTGCCGACATGCTGCGCCTGCGCCCTGAAATGGCCGCCGATGGCATCAAGGTCGGCCAGGAACTGGCCGGTAAAGTGTTGCTGGGCAAATACAGCCGCTATATGCAGCAGTTTCCCGAAGGCCTGCGTAACCAGATCGCCAGCAAAGGTGTGCGCTTTACCCACCATAGCTCCATCGCACCGACCGGCACTATCTCACTGAGCCTGGCCAACAACGCCAGCAACGGTATCGAACCCAGCTTTGCCCACCACTATGCCCGTAACGTGATCCGTGAAGGCAAAAAGTCCAAAGAAAAAGTCGATGTATTCAGCTACGAACTGCTGGCCTACCGCGAACTGGTGAATGCCAACGCCATGCCGTTCAGCGACAAGGCAGAAGAACAATTGCCGGATTATTTCCTCGACTCGTCCACCATCATGGCCAAAGCGCACGTCGATATCCAGGCCGCGGCGCAAAAATGGATAGACAGTTCCATCTCCAAAACCATCAACGTGCCCACGGATTACGACTTTGAGGATTTCAAGAACATCTACCTTTACGCCTATGACAAAGGCCTGAAAGGGTGCACCACCTTCAGGTTTAACCCGGAAGCGTTCCAGGGCGTATTGGTGACCGAGAAAGACCTTGAGAGCACCACCTACAAGTTCACGCTGGAAGATGGCACCGAGATAGAAGCCAAAGGTAACGAAGAGATCGAGTACGACGGCGAGATACACACGGCGGCGAATCTTTTTGATGCATTCAAAGAAGGCTACTACGGAAAATTTTAGTGTTTGCCTGCTGCGCTCGCCATTGCGGCGTTAAAAAGCAGTTTTAAATCCTCATGTACTATTTGTACACTCAGTTTTAAAACTGCTTTTCGCCTGGCACTGGCTACGCTCGCAACGGCAACCATCTTAAATTTTAGAATTAATTGATTAAGAAGCACTCCAATAGGGAGAACAACATGGCAATCAAAATCGACAAAAAAATCACCGCCTACAAACTGGTGACCGATGAAGACAAAAAAGCAAGCGAAGCCGCGCAAGCAGCTGCAACCAATGTTATCCAGATGGGCGAACCTCTGAGCCGCCCGGATATGCTGGTGGGCAACACCTACAAGATCAAAACCCCGGTGACCGAGCACGCCCTCTACATCACCATCAACGACGTCATCATGAACCAGGGCACCCCGCAAGAACACCGCCGCCCGTTCGAGATCTTCATCAACTCCAAAAACATGGAACACTTCCAGTGGATAGTCGCACTCACCCGCGTCATGTCCGCCGTGTTCCGCAAAGGTGGCGATGTCACCTTTCTGGTAGAAGAGCTGAAAAGCGTGTTTGAACCCTCAGGCGGCTACTTCAAAAAAGGCGGCAAATTCGTGCCTAGCCTGGTGGCCGAGATAGGCGAAGTAGTAGAAACCCACCTGCAAGAAATCGGCATGCTGAAAAAACCAGGCCTGGACGAACACCAGCAAAAACTGGTCGAAGAGAAAAAAGCCGAATACCTGGAAAAACACGCCAAATCAGGTGACGAATCAAACGAAGAAGGCTTCCCCAAAGGCGCGCAGCTTTGCAAAAAGTGCAATACCAAAGCCAGCATACTGATGGATGGGTGCATGACTTGCCTGAATTGTGGGGATAGTAAGTGTGGTTAAAATAAAAAGCCCGCTTTAGCGGGCTTTTTATTTATGACTGGAAAAAAGATACTTATCTGAAATTAGAGCCATTTTTTAAAGTGACAGTTGTAAGAATAACAACTTTTATTGTTATAAATTTATAACAATAATCAGATTTGAAAGTTGAACTGGTGTTTTTATTTCTATAAATACATACTCAAAAGAGGCAGTAAATAACAAGCGTAGTCGTCATCTAAAAACCTAATAATCAGGGAGGGTTCTATGGCTATTGATATTGTTTTTGAAGGGCTTGAAGTAAATGAGAATGGGCTTTTGCCATATGATCAAAACGAAATATCCGGAATACTAAGTTTAAGTTGGATCTATTGTCGACCAGATTTACCGCAAAGTGTTTTAAATTGGTCCATAAAGCTCGATAGTATTCAAAAAAAACAACCAGTCAATTTAAATGATTTTGCTTGGTATCAGAAATTGGCTTTCAGACAAAATGCAGTTGGAAAGTCAGTCATTAAAATAGAATTAATCACAGCAAAAGATTACCCATTAATCGCAAAATTAGTTGCGGGATTGGTCGGATTCGGAGTTAAAACAGTTGGGGGATTAATTATAAATCCAGTCGCAGCTTCGCTTTATGACACGCTCACATCCCAAATTGAACTTACAAATAATCCAACTTTATACAAATTAGGCACTGCCGAGTTGGAAATTAATCCAGACCTCCCACTTCCTAATGGTGTTCAAACGATAGATCTGGAGTTGAAAAGTAAGTTTGTCATTCAGCCGGGCAGTACAAGTCCATTAAATGGACAAAAGACACCAGAGTTTGCCATACCAAAAGGAAAGAATGGAGCAATAAAATTAAGTATTAAAGACTTTGCCAAATAATTGCTTTTTCTTACAAGGGGGGGGTTATGACTACAGAGTTTATGCGAGACATGGCGTTACTTGTAATAGCATTTACATGTTTAGGGGTTTTTGTAGCAACAGCTATCGCTGTTGTACTTGATATTTTTAACACATTAAAGCTGGCTCAGGATATTAGAAGGAAATTACACGCAGTATTTGTGGTTGAAATAATTGGAATATCTATTGCAGCATTCGCTGGCATTCTGAATCCAACGAAAGCAGTTAAGCAGTTTGAGAATGTTTCAGAACAAAAAAATCAAGCAAAGGCTGCCCTTTATTTGCTCCAGGCAGAGGCGTCTGGGGGGCCAAGTGAGCACAAGAAGGTGACTCCGAATCTCGATGCCATCAAAGAGTCTGTCGGGGCAGCATCAAAAAACTTGAGAGATTCAAAAGTCCTTTGGGTTGACGATAACTCACAAGGGCAAACTTACGAGAGACAAGCTCTTGAACAACTCGGTGTCGAATTTGTTCTCGCAAAAAATACTGAGCAAGCCTTGGAAATCTTAAAAGATCAGCAATTTCAAGCAGTCATCACTGACTTCAAACGGTCAGAAGATTCCACAGCAGGCTACACACTTCTTAAAAAGATTCAGCAAGAGAAAATCGATGCTCCAGTGATAATTTATTCCGGGTCTGCGACCCCGGAGTTTGTAGCGGAAGCCAAGAGTTTTGGTGCGTATGGGGAAACTAATCGCCCTCAAGAACTGTTCGATATGGTAGTTAATGCGGTCAAGAAATAAAGGATACTTAATTTAGTGTAAGGCTATGCTTAAGGTATTTCTATTTACTTAAACTCCCCATTCGATTGGGCCACACAAGGAGCCGACGGTTAACACCACTTGCTGGTAGGTCGTGGTGGCTGGAAGGTGAGCAGCAAGCTTATATAGTGATATGTAGCCAGGGTCCAGCCGGTAGTCTTTTTCGCGGAATATGCTGTGTTCTTTTGCGTAGGTCTCTGCCAAGGCCCTGAGCGATTCGGCAAGTGGTTTGTTCGGGTTGCTGGGGGTGAAGTCACCTAACAGCCACAGGTGAACATCTTCATCTTCTGTATAGCCAGTTTTAGGGTCTGCCAGCTTAAACGCATGGTCTATCCCGGCCTGGTTTTCTACTTCTTTCGGGTCGCCATAGGCTACTTCGTAATATTTCACTTTAGCTGTGAGCAGCGAGGTGGCGCCATCGATTGGTACGTTGCCAACTGCGTAGTAGCCTGCAATGGCCCGCACACTTTTTAAATGGTGTTCTTTGCCAACAAAGTGGATGGTCTCACCGCGTGCTTGTAGTTCTTTGATGCCGGCAGCCATATCTTTAGTGGCGGCGTAGATAAGTGCGGCGTAGCTAGGGAAAGTATGGTTGTCGGCGCTTTTCCGGGCCAAGCTGTAGTTGATCATGGCAGTGCCATTGCAATAAAGCTCCATGGCACTGGCGGCGGCCACATTACCTTGCTCATCCAGCACTACCGAGACTGCCATTTTGGTGCCGTTTTGATTGCCGCCCGCCAGGGCTGCAAGCCAGTTTTGTAATTGCTCGGCGGGCCATTCGGGGTACTGCTCTCTGGCTAGCGCAAATACTTGCGGCAGCAGCCTGGTTTGCTCGGCCGCGCTCAGGTTTTGCAGCCGTACGATGGTGTAATCGGCTGGCCGGGTGTATTCGGGTGGCAGGTTGAAATCGTAGGGCACTATCAATTCGTCCTCTTTTACTGCTGGTGCTTGCTATGCAAGGGCTGCATTAAATCTTGTCTTGCGTGCTGGTCTCGAAGTCGCTGGCAGCATGGCGTTCATGCAGTTGTTCGGATGGCTCTCCCGTGGTGCGATTGACCATGCGGCCACGTTGTACTGCGGGGCGCGCAAAAATCTCTGATGACCACCGCTTGAGATGTGTGTAACTATCTGCCTCTAAGAACTTGCCTGCGTTGCCATATGCTTCATTGCGCACCAATGTGCCATACCAGGGCCAGACGGCCATATCCGCAATCGAATATTCATCACCGGCGAGAAAGCGATTGTTCGCCAGATGCTGATCCAGCACGTCTAACTGACGTTTGACTTCCATCGTAAAGCGGTCGACCGCGTATTGAATGTGTACAGGCGCATAAGCATAAAAATGGCCGAAGCCACCGCCCAGGAACGGCGCGGCACCGACTTGCCAGAATAACCAGTTCAATGCTTCGGTGTTTGATGTGTGATCTTTTGGCAGAAAAGCATCAAACTTTTTTGCCAGGTAGAGCAGGATAGATCCGCTCTCAAAAACACGGGTGGGTTCAGCGGTAGAGTGATCCACCATGGCCGGGATCTTTGAATTAGGGTTGATGCCGACAAAGCCGGAGCCGAACTGGTCACCATCGAGTATCTTGATCAGCCAGGCATCGTATTCAGCCCCGTGATGGCCGAGCGCCAACAGCTCTTCGAGCATGATAGTCACTTTGACGCCATTGGGCGTGCCTAGGGAATATAGCTGTAGCGGGTGCTTGCCGACAGGCAGGGCTTTTTCATGCGTAGACCCGGCGGTGGGTCTGTTGATGCTTGAAAATGTGCCGCCGTTGCCTTGCTCCCAGGTCCATATTTCAGGAAGTTGATAGCCGGCAGGAAAGTTGTTGGAGGGCGCGTGGTTTGACATAGTGCTAAGACCTTAATCCCGGGAAAGAGAATGTATGAGTACCAGCATTCTAATCACTAATGCAGATGCCTTGTGTGACGGAGGTTACCTGCTGCGAGCAAGCATCATAAACGGAGAAATATCCCGCTAAATGTCCATACCTTAATCTATTTGTCTGCAAACTCCCACAACATAATCAGCCGCTGGCCGATAAATATTACGTCGGCTATTCGCTAGTATTTTTACTAGGTTAAAAGGAGATGACAATGGCTAGAGACCCGAATGAGATTCCTGACCGTGAGTCAGACACGGTGATTGATCCTGACGACGATACTGTGGTCGACCCCGATTTAGAGCCTTACGACGAAGCGGTTGAGAAGCCGCTTAAGGATAGCGAAAATTTTATTCCGTCTGAAGAGCTTTAGCGCAGTGATCGTTCTTAAACCCATAACTGGAATTGGAGATGATGATGGCATTTGATTCAGCAGTGCCTGTTGAAGGCGTGGAAGAAAAGTCAACTGTGGTGAAACCTATAGATAAAGATACAAGGCAGCAGCAGGATGTGAAAGGCAATCTGGGCAATCTGGCCGGCAACCCGGCCATAGACCGGAAAACGCCACCCGACGTAGAACCGGGAAAACTACCTGAAGATAACAAATCCACTCAAAAGTGAATTAGCCGAAAAAATATTCCGGCGGCAGCCGCTTAACAACCCTTGAGTTGTTGGCTTTTGCACTGCGTCGCCAATTGGGTGGCAGAGGCGACCTGCTCAGGAGTCATTTGAGCTAGCGTGTAATTCAGCATTTTAGTGTGCCGGTTCACAAGGTGCTTGTCTTCGTTTTGCGTGGCCAGCATCAACCACATCGCCGTTTTGACGGCATCTTTTTCTACGCCTATCCCCTGCATATAGATGTTGGCCATATAGCCTTGTGCTTCACTATTGTTGTTGCTGGCAGCCAGGCTTAACCATTTAAATGACTCTGCCAAATCTTGCGGAATGACATCGCCACTAAAATACAACATACCTAAATTGAGCTGTGACTTTACGTGCCCTTGCTCCGCGGCTTGTTGATAATATTGCGCGGCTCTTTCATATGTAATGCTTTGAATCTCACGCCTGAACACCAGCGAGCCCAACATATATTGCGCGTCTTTGTTATTCAAGTCTGCCGATTTTGTATACCATTTAACGGCTTCGTCCATATTCTGTTTCACGCCGTCGCCATCGTGATACATCAGGCCCAGGTTGTAGCAAGCCTTGGCGTCGTTTTGATTGGCAAGAGATAAGTAAATCGCATGCGCCGCCGCAAAGTCTTTTTGCGATAGCTTTTGTTTGGCTTCTTCCAGGGTATTGGCTTGCGCCACACAACAGATCAGTAAGCCTATTATGAACAATCGAATTTGCAGCATATGGACCTCGCGGTGTTGGTATTAATGGGGTTGCTGGATTGGTGGAAACGCTTTAACTACTTTTTTCCAAGGCAAGCTGTAAGCGCGAAAGCGCAGCCATGACATTGCCTTTCGGGGTGCCGATATTCATGCGCATAAAGCCCTCGCCACCGCCGCCAAATATGGCACCCGGGGATAAGCCTAATTTGGCTTCTTCAACAAAAAAGCGGTTTAACCCGGCATCGTCCAATTGTAATTCACGGCAATCCAGCCACAGTAAATAGGTGGCTTGCGGGCTAATAACGCGGATGGCGGGTAAGTGCTTATTGATAAATGCGATGGCCTCATCGCGCGTTTCTTGCAAATATGCCATTAAGGCATGTCGCCATTCACCTCCTTCGCGGTAGGCGGCCTCGAACGCGACAAGATTAAAGGGATTGGTGACTGAAACTCCCATATGTTGCAGATGCTTCTGGATGGCGCGCCTGTGTGATTCATTTGGGATAATCAGGGCAGACAGCCCTAGGCCTGGGATGTTAAAAGTTTTACTGGGTGACACGGCGGTGATGATGCGGTGTGACGCTTCTGAGCTTGAGTCAGTCTCCATACTCAATCGGCTTAATGGCAAGTGTTCTGCATCGCTATATACCAGATCGGCATGAATCTCATCGCTTAAAATGGTCAGGTCATGTTTTTCAGCGATCGCCAGCAACGCTAGCAGCTCGTCTTTTTGCCAGACGCGGCCAACCGGATTATGCGGCGAGCACAGCAGCAACAGCTCGGCATGTTTGGCACATTCCTCCAGCTGGGTTAAATTCATCTGGTAAGAAAGATCGCCATCGTCTTTTAAAACAAGAGCGTTTTCAATCAAACGACGATTTTGGTTGCTGACAGCAGAAAAAAAAGGGAAGTACACCGGGGGCTGCACAATCACGCCTGCCTGTTCGGCAGTGAGCGCGGCCACTACCAGGTTTAGCGAAGGTACCACGCCAGGCGTCAGGACTATCCATTCCCGCTTCACTTGCCAGTTATGAGTGATAAGCAACCAGTCTATCAGCGCCTGATACAGGCTTTCAGGTGCCAGAGAGTAGCCAAACACGGGATGACTGGTGCGGGTTTGCAGTGCTTTGCTGATGGCTTCAGGTACTGCGAAGTCCATATCGGCTACCCACATCGGCGTCAGGTCATCGGTGCCGAATGTGGCTAGCCTGCCGTCATACTTCAGGGACTGTGTATGCTCACGCGCAATGGGCTGATCAAACAACCCGCTCAACTGATGCGTTCCCACAGCGTCACTTCCGAAAGCGTATGCTGGAATTTGTGATTGGTTTCACGAATCACAAACGGGATATCAACCGGCGGTTGTATCAGGCTGAATTGCTGGTCCAGTATGGCTTTCAGGCCATCCAGCGTAGTCACGTTTTCACCATCTTTTTTATAGCCGCCTATCCATTCCTCGCGGGGGGTATGTTCCTCAAGCCAGGTATAAGGCGAAGTGATCATCAGCACACCGCCGATATTCAGACGCTCATGAATCGCACTCAAGAATTGACGCGGGCTGTAGAGCCTATCGATCAAGTTTGCCGCGAGAATAAAATCGTAGCCGGTAAACTGGGGCTTGAGGTTGCAGGCATCCCCTTGCCAGAAGGCGACTTTATTGACTATTTGATGCAAACCAAGCGCAGTCAGGTTGCGTTCCTGGTAACTGATCAGGTCACCTTCGGTGACCATGGTGTAGCGCAACACACCTTGTTGCACCAGTTTGAGAGCCAGGCCGATAAACCGCGCAGAAAAATCAATGCCGGTCACGTGATCAAAATGTCTGGCTAACTCAAACGTGGCGCGTCCAGTGGCACAGCCTAAATCCAGTGCCGTTCTGGCTGGCCTGGATTGCAGGCATTTAATCGCAATATCACTCAGCGTTTTGGGGAAGTTGGGCACGCCAAAATAGCTATCCCCATAATGAAACTCGGCATACTCCGACAGCAGTTTGTCTGACTCATAGTGTGAGGCATTTTCTTCAATCGGGGTATCAGTCACGATATAGCGGAATCCTGCATGTTGAAAAAAATGTCGCCTGAACGCATAACGGGCACTTTTCAGCGCTTCGTTGCCAGTCGATATCCATGAGCCGCCCTTAATCAGGTTATGGCGGCCATCAAAAGTGGGTGTCGTAAAGTCATCGTATAAAGGATGTACCTGAAAACCATCAAACGGGAAAATAGGTGTTTCAGTCCATTGCCAGACATTGCCAACCACATCAAACAACTCGCCATGTGCGAACTGGTTAACCGGGCAGGAGGACGCAAAATGATCAAGGAAGAGGTTGGCATTCATGCTACCCGCTACCTTTTCATCTGATAAGCCGGCATGTTCATAGAGACTATACCATTCATGCTCGTTAGGCATGCGTACCGATTTGCCCAGTTGCGCAGACAGCCAGTGACAGTAAGCTTTTGCCTCGTGGTAATTGACTTCCACCGGCCAGCTCCACGGCATGTTGACCTCTGACGTCATCAAGCGCAGCTTCCAGCCATCGGCATGTTTTACCCAGAATGTAGGATGCTCGGCTTGCGCATACCGCCGCCAGGCCAGGCCTTCTTCCAGCCAGTATTCATCCTTCTGGTAACCGCCCGCTTCTACAAAGCTTAAGAATTCAGCATTCGATGCCAGGTATTTTGCTGCCTGAAAGGCGGGGCTATGGGTTTTAAACTGGCCGTATTCGTTATCCCAGCCGTAATGATCCGTAGATTTGGTGAGCTGTATCTCCCTGGCCGGAATATCTACCAGGCTATTCCTGGGCGCTGGTGTATCTTGCGTCTGGCAGGGCACCCAGTCCGGGTGTTGTTGCACATATTGCAAGCTTTGCTGCCGTATCAATACCGAGCTGGTCTCAAGATGAATGCGCTCATGCTCTATGCCCATCAGGATAGGCCACCACGGACTATCCCAGGCAATAGGCAGGTTAAACGGCAGTGTGCTGATCAGCTCATCTACCACTAGTCGTACGTTGGCACGATAGGCTTTGACCTCTGCCGGAGTCGGCCAGGTGTAATTCATCTCGTTGACATCATCCCAGCCCATTTCATCGACACCTACCGCAAACATCGACTCAAATTGCGGATTAACACGTTGAGAGATCAAACCCGCCAGGATGAGTTTATTGATCAGAAAAGTATTGGTGTGGCCGAAATAAAAAATCAGCGGATGACGTAAAGGATTGGGCTTTATGTAATAAGCCTGGTCGCTGTTCAATACTTCAAACAATGCTTCATACAAGTCCGCAGTTTCATGAAAATAAGCGCGTATATCCTCACGGGTGACGAATGGTTTATTGCTGTGTATCGGGATACTGCGATTAGGTTGCTTGTTCATGTTTTGTACTGATTAGTTTTCATGGTTGATCTGTTGCGTCGATACAGCCGCTTTGGAAAATATATTCAAGCATGTATTCAATATTAAAGTGCCCGAAAACAGGCGCCAGAGTAAGCAGAGCGAGTAGCTTCACCTGGAATTAAAGACTCTTCTTTGTTCAGTGTTCAGCCATATTAGTTCATTCGCAACCATGGGAAATAATCAGCAAAAATGTATGCCAGGTTTTTAGGCAAAGTAATAGAAAACAATAAAGCTTTTATGCATGCGCCATGGCCATGGATTATACGAAGGGGAAGCTGCTGCGCTGGTCGCAGATGAACGCAATCACCCCTCTGGCCTGTTACTTATGCAACCTGGCATTCAATTGATCTATCACCTCTGCCCAATCCGCGTCTTTCAAAATCTCTTCGCGCAAAAAAGCGGCTTGCGCTGGTGTCCAGTAAGTGGCATCAGCCAGCGAGATATAGCCGGCTAAATGGTTGTGCGTCTGGATAAAAGTGTCTATCTCTGCATCACTCGAAGGCAAGCCCAGCTGGGCGAACAGGTTGTTGAGGGTGTGTAGTGTCGCTTCCATGATGATTCCTATCGTTGTTATTTGGCGGTGTCATTTATCAGTGTCATTTATCAGTGTCATTTATCAATGATCTAGCACCTGAACATTCTGACATATTAACCGCAAAGAGAATTCCTACAGTGTTTTAAGCAAACGCTGATGGAGCAGATGGTGAGCGTCGCCCATACTGTGATTTCACAGTGTTGAAACGATGCAGGAGATTAACTATGGTGGATAACAATGATGTGATTGCCATCTTGAATGACTTGATCGAAACCTCGAAAGATGGCGAAGAGGGTTTCCGCAGCTCGGCTGAGCATGTGGATGATGCGCGTTTGCGCGATTTTTTCTTGCGCCGTTCCAAAGAGGTCGGCGAAAGCGTGCGTGAGTTGCAGGCGCTGGTGAGTGCATTAGGCGGTGTGCCGGTGAACGCCACATCGATAGGCGGCACTTTGCACAGACGCTGGATAGACCTGAAAACTGCGTTAACTGCCAATGATAATTTAGCCGTGTTAAATGAGACTGAACGTGGCGAAGATGTAGCGATGGCGGCTTATCGCGATGCCCTGGAGATCGATTTGCCGCAAGAGATCAGGGCTGTAGTGATGCGCCAGTTAGAGGGCGTGAGACGTAACCATGGGCTGGTAAAGCAGTTACGTGATGTTTTTGATGCCGAAGCAACCATGCACTAAATGGTCGGCTTAATTAAAGGAGAAAGAGATGAATACCAATCAGATTATTCCAGAAATGCCAGTCGTCTGTTCACAGGGTGGCCAGTTCGCCACCGTGGACCATATGGAAGGTAGTGACTCCATCAAGCTCAAAAAAGATGAGCAGGGCCAGCACCACTATATTCCTACCAGCTGGGTGACCGGCATAGAGGATGGCAAAGTCGTGGTCGACAGACCGGGTGATGAAGCCATGCAGGATTGGACTGAAGCACCAAGGCATTAATCATGCTGGCCGGCTCATGAGAGCCGCCTGAGGCAGAAGACTCAAAGTTCACACTTTGGGTCTTTTGTTTTTTTAAAACTGACTGGTGTTTTTAAAATCGGCTGGCTTTTATGGCGCTGGCCACGGCCAGCTTGCGCAGGTGAAATCTTACAGCTTTTTAAGATATGTCCTATGCAAGGCCTGATGTCTGCTAGTCATACTGGATGCAAAGATTATTCTAATTTGAATGCGGAGATTGAAATGATTGATAACGACGATGTCATTGCCATTTTGAATGACCTGATCGAAACATCTAAAGATGGCGAAGAAGGCTTTCGCATTTCGGCTAAAAATGCGGCTGACGCGCGTTTAAAAGACTTTTTCTTGCGTCGTTCAAAAGAGGTGAGTGCCAGTGTGCTTGAATTGCAGAACCAGGTGCGTGCCTTGGGCGGTGAGCCAGTGGATAGCACTTCAATCGGCGGCATTCTGCACAGACGCTGGATAGATATAAAAACCGCGCTGACCAGCAATGATAATCTGGCCGTACTGAACGAGACTGAACGCGGCGAAGACGCAGCACTGGCGGCTTACCGGCTAGCGTTAGAACAAGAGTTGCCTGCGGATGTGCGGGCGCTGATCTTGCGCCAGGTAGATGGCGTGAAACGCAACCACAACCTGGTCAAGCATATGCGCGATATTTATGAGGCTGAAGCGGCCATTCATTGATTGTGCACCACAGGCTACGCGTTAAATAACGGAGAGACTTATGAAAACATCACAAAAATGGTTTTATGGCATTTCGGTGGGTCTGCTGACGGTGAGTCTGATCGGCTGTGAACGGCCGCCGGAGCAGGAAACGACCTCGGATAATAAAGTCATCGAGGAAAAGCCGCCTTTGGAAACCACGGCCAGTGAGATCGCTAAAGAATATGCGGATAACTCGGTGGCTGCGGACAACAAATTCAAGGACACGACTTTTAATGTCAGCGGCAGCATAGTCGATGTGCAGAAGAATTCAATCAATGAGCCTTATGTGAGTCTGAAAGGCGGCGTGGACCCGACCAAGGAGCCGCAATTTGCCTTTATTGTAGCCGACCGCGAAAAAGCATTCGAGTTGAAACCGGGGCAGAACGTAAAGCTGCAATGTAAAGGCCTGGGCGACCTGGCTGATGCCCCTATGGCCGGTGAATGCAAGATCCTGGAGTGAGCGCTCACCTGACTGAAAAGGCATATTCAAGGCCAGCAAGCACACATAGCAAACATTAAAAAGGATATAACAATGGCAACAGATGAAAAAAACCTGGTTGAAGAAATCATTGATAATGCGATAGAGCCATCCACTCATCTGGTGGAAGAGGATGAGGATGCCGCTAAGACAGATACCGCCAAGCGTATTCCTCATGACCCGCTCAATGAGAACCTGGTGCCTGACCCTGAGCAGCCATAACTGCTCAGCGGTGCAGGTTACCCAATAAAAAAAGCAGGCCTGCAGGTCTGCTTTTTATTTTGGTTCTATCAATGACAAAGCTCTTTACCGCCGCTGCCGTGAATATTGCCGCCTCCGCTGGCGATATATAAAGCACCATCCGGGTTCCTGGGTGGTTCATCATATTGCTGTTTATCTGCCTGCTTGGCAGACAGTTTTTCCGCCAGGGAAGGCAGCAGGTTCTGCATGGTGGTATTAATCTTGGACATGGCGCCCACCTTGATATGGTGAGTGGTGCTAGTGGCCGCTTCCAGAATCGCATGTGCAACATCGGCCGGGTCTATCTGCGGCGAGGGCAGTTTTGGTTCCTTCTGCATATAGTTTTTGGCATGCTGCGGGAAAGGGGTGTTGACCGCGGTGGGCTGGATCAGGGTGATGGAGATAGGGGTCTGGTCCACTTCCTGGATCTCTACCCGCAAAGCGTCGGTGTAGCCTTTTACCGCATGTTTACTGGCAGAATACATGCCCTGCAACGGCACCACGGCTTCTGACACCTCGCTGCCCAGGTTGACCAGAACGCCTTCACTTTTGATCAGATGCGGCAATGCCACCAGCGACCCATGCACTATGCCCCAGAAGTTGATATCAAACAGGCGGCGGTGATCTTCTTCGCTGACTTCATCCAGCCTGCCATAGATAGACAGGCCAGCATTATTCACCCAGGTGTCTATGCGGCCAAAGCGTGCTATGGCGATCTGCGCCACTCTTTCTACCTGGTCTCTATCGCTGATATCAGCGACGACGTGAATCGCCTCACCGCCATTTTCATTGATCAGTTCTGTAATGTTGATCAATGTGTTTTCACTACGAGCGACCAGCACCAGCCTGGCACCCTGTTCTGCTGCCGTATAAGCGGTAGCAAAGCCGATGCCGCTGGAAGCGCCAGTGATCACAATCACTTGTTCGTTAATGGGGGTGATAGATCTCGCCATAGTGTCTTCTCCTTGAGTGAATCAGATGTCTGCAAATAAACTGAGGTGCAGACTGCAGATTAATGCGGCAGGCGTGAACAAGTAATCCGAAGCACGCTGATTGCTGCGTCGGAATTTCAGGTGCAGTGGATGGTGAAGATTTCGATTACAACAGCTTATTCAGCCATTCGATGATGAAAGGGTGCAGGCACGCAATGTATAAATCCTGAACCCCAGTGCACTATGCCACGCAAGAGTGACCGCCAGCCCGGGCCGAATATAGCGCTATAAAAAAAAGCCGCAATCAGCGGCTTTTGGTAAATGCTGAGTGTTGGTCTAGAGCAATTCTTCTACATGTTTTTTGATATTGGCCGCCATTTTTGGCGTGGGCAAATCATTCAGATCACTGCCAAACGGGTCTTCGATCTCTTCGGCGATCAGTTCCAGGCTGGCAAGCACATAAAAAATAAACACCACTACCGGCACCACGTAGTAACCAAGGTTAAACACAAAGCCGAATGGCAAGGTCATCACATAAAAAAAGATGAATTTTTTGATAAACGCACTGTATGAGTAGGGGATAGGCGTGTTCTTGATGCGTTCGCAAGCGCCGCAGATATCGGTGAATGATTTCAGCTCTTCGTTAATGATAAAAAACTGGTCGCCGCTAATGGTTCCGGCGAGGTAAAGCGCATTGGCTTTTTGAAAGATCTTTTGAGCGATCTGGTTGGGGTGGTGTTCGTGGTGATCTATCTCCAGATCCAGCCCTTCAAACAGCATTTTGCTGACTTCTTCATTCATCAGGTGCTTGGAAAGCACAGAGGCATAGGTCGGGATGATCTTTCTGAAAAAATCCAGGTCGTTCTCATCAGTTAAATAAGCCGACAACTTGATCGCCAGGTTACGGCTGTTGTTGACCAGTGACCCCCAGAGTTTTCTGCCTTCCCACCAGCGGTCATAAGCGGTGTTGGTGCGGTAGGCCAGCAATAATGACAACACAAAACCGACAGTGGTGTGGATCAGAGAAAGGTTTTTTACGTGACTGCTGTCAGCCAGTTTCCAGTACTCTAACTCCAGGTAGGCGACGCCGCCTGCGTACAAGCCGATCAACAGCATCATAGGCGTCAGCTTGCGGAAAGTATCCGACTCGTGAAAGCGGAAGATAAAGATAATCCAGTCTTTTGGGTTGTATTGAATCATTATTTATTCTTTGATTGAGGCCAGCGGCGAGTTTAGCACGGCCGAAGTGATCGCATCAGTCCCGCCATGCGCGCGGCCCAGACTGATGGCCGGGCCACAGAGCATAGTCCTGTTAGCAAAGGGTGCGGCATGCAAGTTTAACTTAACCTAATATATAATCCTCAACGCTGTTCGGCAGCGGCCGCACAGTTTGAATTCAACCTAATAACTATAAGGAAATTGCATGTTTAAAATAACAAGATCAGTGCTTCCATTCGTCGTTTTAGCAGTATTGAGCGGGTGTGCCGCCGCCCCGGCAAACAAGCAGGCGATGATAGCCAGCCCGAGTGCTGCGGTCAGCGAAAATCAAAAGGGTAAATTTATCGTCAATGCAGTGTCAGGCGGCAAGGCCACCAATCCATTCTGGACCTCTCAGGTGAGCAACGAAAACTTTGAAGCGGCTTTGAAAGAATCGCTGGCATTGTCTGCGTTATCTGCGGCGGATGCTTCAGCCAGTAAATATAAGATCGATGCCGAGCTGGTGTCACTGAAACAGCCAATGTTTGGTTTGACTTTTGACGTGGTGTCTACGGTGAATTACAAGGTTTATGGCGCAGGCAGTGAAAAAGTCTTTCCTATCGTCGCCACCGGCACCGCGACCACTTCTGATGCGTTTGTCGCCATCACGCGCTTGAAGATCGCCAACGAAAAATCCATACAGGAAAATATCAAAGAGTTTATCAAGCAACTCTCAGCCAGTGGTTTGCAATAAATAGCGATCACTACCTGGTTCTGAATTAGTACTCACACAGTAGCCATAGAGATATGGCTACTGTCACATTGGTCATGTCATCTCGGCGCTGATATAAGTGATATTCAACTAAACAACGACAGTCGCGCATTGAAAGCCGGTATCAAGGGATACCTATGATCTTGAGGTATTCTTCCAGGGTCAGCGTCAGCTGCTGCAACGAGTTATTCACCTCATCAAGGTGCTGGTTGCCATTCAAATGCAATTTCTCAAGTAGCGCTTTATGCTGCTCCACCGCATCCAGATGCGCTTCCAGTTTGGCCTCTTTTAATTCTTTGCTCATAGCGCTCTCCTGTTATTTTGTTGTTTGCTTTGACGACTGTAGGCCTAAGCCTTAGTCACAGCAAGCGTTTGCTGGCCCTGTGCGATCAACGATGATGGCTTATTTATCCTGGGTATAAATCAGGCAGGCATAAGCGCCTATGGTCAGCGGCGCTGAAAATCCATAACCGTCCAGAGCTTGCTCATTGGCGGTGATGTCGCCAGAAGGCGTCTCATCCATTTCCTGGTTGTAAAGCGTGGCGTCGCTGTTAAAGCGCAATTTCCACTCGCCGCCTTGCGGCAGACCGATGACGTAGTTTTCCTTGCGGCCTTCGGCAAAGTTGAATACCACCACCACATCGTCGCCGCAGCCGCCTTCTTTCCAGCGATGCATGGCGATGAGTTTGTCGCTGTCGTTAACATGGTAGACCGCGGTATGTTGCCCGCTCAGGCCGGCGGAATGGCCAGCCCGGTTCAAGCGTAAATTGATCAGGTCACGGTACATGCCGGTGATGTCGGCATAGTCTTCAGCACGCTGCCAGTCTATAGGGCGGTCATCACGGAACCACTGGTCACGCAGGAATTCCTGGCCCTGGAACAGCATGGGGATGCCAGGGGCGGTGAGCACCAGTGCAGCGCCCAGGCTGGAACGCTTGATCGCATAGCGGTTGGGGTGCTCGCTGGGGTCTATCTCTGACACCAGACGCTGTTTGCCATTGGCGACCTCGTCGTGTGATTCGGTGTAGACCACGCGCTGGAAAGCATCCTGGTTGTATTGGTTGAGCAGAGCATCGCGCACGCTGGCCATAGAGCGGTTGGCGTCGTCCGCTTCTATCAGCACTTGCCGGATAGGGTGTACAAAGCCTGCGTCCCACTGACTGCTGAAATTGGCCCCACCGTCTTCTTTGGTCCGGGTGAGTTCAGGGCTGTTTTGCAGGTCTTCGGCAATGGTGATCTTGCCGGGGTGGCGGATCTGCACTTCGTGATTGATCCATTGTAACAGGCTGAAGCCCTCGGCGATCAGGTCCTGCGCATCGGCCTCTACACTGCGGATATACAGGGTCATGTCATAACGCAGGCCATCGGCGTGATAGTCGCCCAGCCACATCATGGCGTTATCAAAAATATACTGGCGCACTTCGCCGCGGCCATAATCCGGGCGGGTGTCTCCCCACGGTGTGGTGGAACGCCAGTCGTTGTAGAAATAGATGCCGCCTTTGTTATCCTCGCTCCAGCCGTCAAACTGCCACAGGCTGATATCGGAAGGGCCAAAGTGGTTGTAGACCACGTCGACAATGACGGCGATGCCCGCCTCGTGTGCGGCGGCTAAAAAGCGTTTGAAGCCTTCGGCGCCGCCATAGGCGCTTTCGATCGCATATGGGTGGGCAGGGTTGTAGCCCCATGAGTAATCGCCGGCAAACTCGGCGATAGGCATGATCTCGACCGCATTGATGCCCAGCGCCTTGAGGTGTGGCAGGCGCTCTATGGCGGTATCAAAGTTGCCGACCTGGCCATCCTTGGCGTGGAAAGTGCCTATATGCATCTCGTAGATCACCAGATCATTCCAGGCCGGCATCTCGAACTGGCTGTGCGGCGGCTCGAACAGATCCAGCGGCGGGATCACGCCGCTGCCGACCGAGTTGGTGACTATCTTGGCATAAGGGTCTATGCGCTCTAGTTGCTGCTCGCCGTTGATGATATGGAATTTATATTCATCGCCCGGTTTGGCGTGGGAGAGGTCAGCATACCAGTAGCCATTTTCCTCATGCACACAGGCATCCGTGGCTGCCTGCCAATCGTTAAACGAGCCTATGACAGACACGTGGTCTGCATGTGGCGCCCACACGCGGAATGCCACGCCATGCGCGTGCGGGATGGCACCCATGCCGGGTAGAGGGTCCAAATTAGTTTCTGAGTTGGTTTGCGGGCTGGCAGATGACATGATGGTACTCTCCGGCATTGGTCGTTAAGGGCTTGAGCCTGTTTTGTCAGGCAGGGCAATGTAGGAGAATCTATACAATCACTGAACAGGAAAAAAGACGCCGGATTCTGATAATGCTGTCAGCGTTATCTGTCAGAAAAGTCTTACTTCAGAATCAGCGCTTTGCCTGCAATCAAAAACCGGCCCTGGCCCTAGAATAGCTAAAAATTAATTAATCCAAATGCTATCGGACGGGTTGTAACATATGCTGACATCTATTGAATTTGCAGACGAGATTTTTGAAGAGTTAAGGCTTTCAATAGATCAGGCTTGTAAAGAACGTTACTGGTTCACCGCTTGCCGCAATGCAAGAACGCTGGGCTTCAGGCAATCTGATGTCAGTTGCGCCTCGACTTATGGGCAGTGCTTTGAGTTGCTTATAGAGCCAGATATCTATCTGAGCCTGACTTATAAATCCATGGAAGCGTGTGACACGCTGACGCCCACCGATGTAGCCAAGTTTGAATTGCAGCTCAAGCATGCTGAGGTGCTGGTCAAGTCATACCAGAACGAGTTTGAAGAAACGCCGATCTCACTGGTGCGAGGCGTACGTTATGGCGCTTATTCTGCCAGCCTTTAACAGATAAGCCATTTCTGCAAACAGGCAATTGCAGCCAACACCCATTTCAGCCAACACAAAGCGCCACACTTTTAGTGTGGCTTTTGCATTTACAGCTGCTGAATAGAACAACTGTAGGCTAGACTTTATAACTGTTGGGTAGACTGGGGCTCGTGCATGGGGCAACCATTCATTTGCCGGCGGAAACTGCTGGAATGCTGGTAAGTCAGTTTGCGGGCACGCATCACCGAACCCAGGGGCCTATGCGCTGCGATACCGTTCCACGGACTGAACGCCAGCTTGTCTTCGATAGGCGGCGTCAGTTTGTCATCCCAGGCTTTTTGCGGTTTCACATCTATGGTCGCTACTTTCAGGTAAGGGCTCTCATGCTCTGGCCATACCGCTGCAGCATCTTCAATCGGCATGGTGTCCAGGTTTCTGCATAGTTGCACCAAAACCTCCCACTGACCAGCATGGGTGGCAAAGAAAGCATTCACAGCCTGCCGCAATGCATGCGGGTCATCCCTGCTATTCAAATGTTTGCCAATCAGGGCGCGCAAGCCAGAGCTGGCGGGCCGCACTGACAGTTTTGCCATGTAAGGTCCGTACAGCACCGGCACCTGGGTAAAAAACTGTTCTCCCAGGATATGGGTCTCGGGGTAGCCGCCCATGGCTTTGAGGGTGGCACTCTCACCACCCAGGCTTTCAACCAGCCTGGCTAAGCCACGCAACACGGCTGAGATCACTTTTTTGAATTCGGGAAATCGGTTGGTGGTTTTCGCCAGTAACTTCAAGCCGGATAAAAAACCTTTGGCATCTTTATTCAAAAATGCCGGGCCAGTCACCAGCAGAAAATCCTGCGTGTTATCAGCGGCGTCACCTTGCAGCCGCTCGCCCTGCACGCCTATCACTTTCACGGCAAAGCCTCTGGGTGTGGAGACGCTGTCAGCCAGAAAGTCGCCAGGGCTGGTAGAAAGCCTGATCACCGTTTCGTAAACCTGTTCATAGCCAAAGATGCCTTGCTTCAATTCAGGCGGCAGGCCGGGGGCCACAGTCAGATTGCCCCTGAGCACGCCATGGCTTTTGACATGCACACTACGGTAACCATGGCCAGAATCTCTGGCCGTGACATCACTGATGCTTTGCAGCGTGCTGACCAGCGCCTGTATGGTCTGCTGCTCATCCTGCTCGGGTATTTCGTAGGCGGGGTCGTAGGTGACAGGCGAGGCCAGTGCTGTGCTTATGGTAGGTGCTGTGCTTATGCTAGGTGGTGTGCTCATGGTAGGGGCCTTGGTTGATGCCTGTGTTTGGTCACAGGGTCTTCCGCCAGGGCAGTTATTGTTATTAAGTCCATGCTGCTACACAAATATATGCATAGCCGTTTAATTTAATAACGGTTTGCTCATCTGCCCTATCAGCAAGCTGCGTATTATCTTGTAGGACAGGCTTACCGAAACGCTGACGCTGGTTTGCCCGGTTTGCAGGAAAATCTGCCTGCGGCATGCCTGAGAGCGTATGATTCAGGCGCTTGAACAATAAACCAATTGAGAATAGAGCCGAAAATCTGCCTGTCACCGCAAGATTAAATTAAATTGATGCTAATTAATATTGGGCAACCAGAAATGAATTTAAAAAATGCCTTTTTCTAAAACAACAAGTCCAGAACTTCTGCTAGCCAGGTATCGTAGCCTGATGGCCGATGTGCCTGTGGTGATCTTCGCCGGGTTGAGTGCAACGGCTATCCAGGTGGTCGCCCTGCAGGATGGCATAGACTGGCGTGTGTCGGTGGCGATGCCTATGGTGAGGATGACCCTGGCTGCCATGCTGTTTATCTACTGGTTCTGGCACCGGGAGGATAATCCGGGCATAGACAAAGTGCGCTGGCGATTGCGCGCTGCTTCCATCGTATTAGTGTTTTCCGGCGTAGTGACTTTTTTCCGCAGTTTATACCTGTTTAACCACACCGATAGTTTCGGCCATTATTTCCTCATTATTTACATGACCTTGTTCGGGCTGTGCTTTGCTTTTATCCTGAGCAAGATCGGCCTGGCGGCATTCATCTATAATTTCCTGCTCATCTCTGCCGCCCTGGTCTGCATTTTTATGGGCGATTTTGAGCATCCCTATGTACTGGCTGGCCTGGTGCTGGTGTTTGAAGTCGGTATGCTATTCGCCATGCGCGCCAGCACCAATGTGTTTGACCGGCTGGTGAATGCCACATACGAAACGCATAGCCTGCTGGAGGAGAACCAGCGCCTGGCTAACCTGGATGCCTTAACCCACCTGCCTAACCGCCGCCAGTTCTTTATGCATGTGGAGCAGCAACTGGCCCGTGCCAAAAGAACCGCAGACCGCTTTGCCGTGGGTATTGTGGATCTCGACAATTTCAAGCCGGTGAATGATGTGTATGGCCACCATATCGGTGACCTGGTGCTGACCGAAATGGGCGCACGCCTGGCGCGTATCAAGATCGCTGGCGTGCAGTTTTATCGTCTGGGCGGCGATGAGTTCGCCTTCCAGGTGGTGACAGATCCCCAGCATATGATACTCAGGCAGATAGGCAAAGAAGTGAATCGCGTGATCTCGCAACCTATCATTGCAGATGGCATACTCATCAGCATCAAGGCCTCTATTGGTGCCTGCGTGTTCTCTAACACCAAGGATACCGCGCAGGAGCTGTACGAACATGCAGATTTTGCGCTTTACCATGTCAAACGCACTGGCCGTGGCAGCATGGAAATTTACTCGCAGACGCTGGAAGAAGAGCGCCAGCACCTGAATAAAGTCGACCAGGCCTTGCGCGCTGCCGATCTGGAAGCAGAGCTGTTCCCGGTGTTTCAGCCTATCGTCAATGTCAATAGCGGCACTATCAGCTCTTTTGAAAGCCTGGCGCGCTGGAACAGCCCCACTATAGGGATAGTGCCGCCCGCGGTATTTATCGGTGTAGCAGAGAGCCTGGGCATCATTTCGGATCTGACGCGCCTGATGTTCCAGAAATCTATTATCGTCATGGGCACCTGGCCTGCGCATATCCGGCTGTCATTCAACCTTTCTGCCTATGATGTGACCAACAAGGCGGTGATAGAAGAACTGATCTACATGGTGGCGCAGAGCCGTATCCATCCCTCACGGTTTGTGTTTGAAGTGACCGAAACCGCCTTGCTGCAAGACTTTACCACCGCCAAGGATAATATTGAGCTGCTACGTCAGTCGGGCGCCAGGATAGCCCTGGATGATTTTGGTACCGGCTACTCCAGTCTCAGTCATGTGCAAAACTTGCCGCTGGATAAACTCAAGATAGACCGCAGTTTTATCAAGGATATTGAAACCAACCCCACCAGCCAGACCATAGTGCGTTCCATACTGGCACTGTGCCAGGGCATGCAGGTGGAATGCGTGGCCGAAGGTGCGGAAACTGCGAGCCAGGTGCAGTTTCTGCAGCAGATGGGTTGCCAGCTGATCCAGGGTTATTTCTATTCCAAACCGATGGCGCAAGAGCATATACAGAATTACCTGGACGAGCGTAGCGTGACCGCAGATCTGGTGACGCCCGGTCTGGTGGCTTCCGAAATGCTGCTGCCGGGCAAGGTGGCGTGACGGTTAAAAAACTGTCAGCAATGAATCTTTCCTATTGTTGATCGCATACCACTCGCTTAAGCTGAGGGCTCGTGTTACAGGCCAGGGAGGCAATGGTGAGAACAACATTCATGGGCATGCTACTCATGCTGCTGGTGGCAGTCGATATTCACGCCGCTGATACAGCAAGCAGTGTCGCTACCAGCGATGGCCGCACTTTTGACAGCCTGAGTGCGGATGATATCCAGCGCCTGAGTGGGCCAGACCAGGCGGCTTACCAAACCTGGCAGGCCGCGCACCCTGCAGAAACTTCTACCTACCAGCCAGCAGCAGGCCCCAACACCATGGATCTCTCGTCTGATTTCTCGATGTAAGCAGCTATTTTTGCAGGTTTGTTTTGTGAAGCATGCCCGCTGGCCTAAAATAGCGGCATGTCTTTGCTGCTGATCCAACAATATTTCCCCGGATACCCCGGCCATATGCATGCGCAGATATTGCAATTGCATACGCAAGACAAGCTGGGGCACTATATCAGCCAGCGCTATCCACAAGCGCATACTATTCAAAGTGATAAAGCCCTGTATGACTTTTGCAGCGAGCTCAAGCAGCGCTACCTGAAAAATGCGCCGCTGCTGGATAAAGTGTATTTCGATAACCGGCTGACGGTGGAGAAGCAGACTCTGGGCTTGAATACCGCCATCTCGCGCGTGCAGGGCGGCAAGCTCAAAGCCAAAAAAGAAATCCGCATCTCAGCTTTTTTCAAAGACACGCCGACTGAATTCCTGACCATGATAGTGGTGCATGAACTCGCCCATCTGAAAGAACGGGATCACGACAAAGCGTTTTACCAGCTATGCCAGCATATGGAACCCAACTATATGCAGTATGAGTTTGATTGCCGAGTCTATCTGTTATCGCTGGCGTTGAAACGGCTACCTGTTATCCCTGGTGTTGAAAAAGATAGGCCAGAAGATTAAAAGAGGTTGTATATATACTGGCGCAGCTTACGGTTCAGCCACCGTGCTGATCAGCTGCAATAAAGTGTCTGCTTCAAGCGTGGGTCTGCTCACCAGCAACCAGACCGCCGCGATCCTGTCTGCCCTGGCATAGGCTGCGGTAGACAGTTCTTCACTGAATATATCCGGGTCTATCTCGGTGTACTGGTAGGTGCAGCCAGCGTGTTTGGTCATCTGTTTCACTGCTTCCAGAAACGGGTCATGACCGTCAACGATGGCGACGCCGGTATACAGCATCAGGCTGCCGCCGGGTGCCAGGCGGGCCAAGGCGGCCTGAACGATATCCAGAGAAAGTTGCGCACCCAGTGGGCCGCTGCCATGGCGGTAAGCTCTGGCGGCGGGGTCGACCAGGTAGGGCGGGTTGGCAATGATCAGGTCAAACTCGCCTTGCAAATCCTGCAACAGGTTGCTGTACTGAAAATGCACGTTGGCGATACTGCTGGCTTTGGCATTGGTGTGCGCAAAAGACAATGCTTTTTCATTGATATCCACGCCCCAGATCGCAGCGTAAGGCAGTGCTTCTGCCAGCAGGATAGCGCCTACGCCCGAGCCAGTGCCTATATCGACACAACGCTGCACTTTGCCCGGCAGGGTCGCCAGGGCGCCGTACATGGCATTGATGAAGCGGTAGGTATCCGGGCCAAAAAACACCGCGTCCTGCGCATCGGTGGGAAAGCCGGAATGCAAAAATAATTTGTCGGCCACGCTGGAGACGCGCACCAGCGACTGCCAGCCTTTGTCTACCGGGCGTAACACCTCAGCGGCTTGCAGCAGCTCTAAAATCTCCACGCCTACGATCTCTTTGGTGAAAGGGCGGTTCCAGCCGAACACATCATGCAGGTGGCTGGCCCAGGCATTCGCAGGCCGCTGATTGACCAGTTTATGCGTGGTCGGCGTGACCGTGACAAACTGGTAGCCGCGCGCATACAAGATGCCTAACAGCTTTTCTAACGGTTCGCGGGCGGTTGAATCATGGACTTGCGCTGTCACGGTGACATCCTTTGGCAATGACAAGAAGTAATGACATATCAGCTTAACAGAAGTCTGCCATTGTTTTAATAAGCGCATTCCTACATGTTTCTCCATGATTGTCTGATAGGGGATTCAGCGTTAACTGCGTAACTTACTGTCTTGATCAATCAAAGGCGTTCACTATGTCTGGTGTGCATATAGAAATCGGAAGACCACAGGAAACAGTCAGGCACTGGTCTGCAAAATCGATTTACTTCTCAATGTTAGAAGCTGAGCAATCTGCCAGAACCAAGGCAGAGAGTGCCGGTTTTCTGGCCAGACAACTGAGCGAGACGAACAGCCATGCGACCGGCATGCCGGCGACTATGGCGCAGTTAGACATCTGGCTGGCAGAGCATAACCAGATGGTTGGCCGCCAGTATCGAGAATACCTGGCCGCCCGAAAAGCCGGCCAGCCCAGACGGTATTTCCGCAGCAAATCGCAAGCATTGTTTTTTCTGCGCGCAGTCGCGCCGACCAAACTGGTGGATGGTTCATGGCTGTATGGCCTGATGAAGCACTGGCAAGACCCCAGGCTGGCTTCATTGCTCAAGATCTACCTGGAAGAGCTGGGTGATGGCGTAGAAGCCATGAATCACGTCGTGCTTTACCGCAAACTGTTAAAACTGAATGCGTGTGAAGACTGGAAAAACCTCGATGAACAGTTTTTCACCCAGGGTGCTATCCAGTTGGCGTTGGCAGCGCATACGGATAGCCATTTGCCTGAAGTCATCGGTTTTAACCTGGGCTACGAGCAACTGCCGCTGCATCTGCTGATCACGGCTTATGAGCTGAAAGAGCTGAATATAGACCCCTATTATTTCACTCTGCACACCACCATTGATAACGCCCAGTCTGGCCACGCGCGTGCCGCGATAGATGCGGTGCGTGAAGCCATGCCGGTGTTTGCTGACTCGGCTGACTATATGCAGCGCGTGATCGCCGGTGTGAAATTGAATGATGTGGGTCTGAGCACCCTGGATATCATCAAGCAGTTCGACCTGCAGGGCGAAGTGGTGCGCATATTGCAAAGCAAAGCCAATATAGGCCAGTTCATGCATTCGGATAGATGCGTGATAGGTGGCAGAACAGTCAATGACTGGCTGAAAGACCAGGACCAGGTCGCCGTATTTTTACATGAGATGGAAAAAACCGGCTGGGTGAAACGCCACCACAATCCCGAAGACAGCCCTTTCTGGAAAGTGATCGCCGGCGACAAGGCGCCCATGTTCGGCGTATTCACCGGCTATGAACAGCAGGTGATCTATGACTGGATCGCCGGTGAGGCGATAGAGTCACTGCCCATGCTGGCACGTTTGGGTAGACCATGGCGTATGGTAGAGAAACAGGCGCTCGCCCAGGATGAGGCGCGCCACAAACAATATGGCAATGTCTACGACTTCAAGTCTGGCCATAAACTCACACACCAGTTGCGCCAGGCAAACGACTTTAACCAGGACCAGCTCGCCTTCGAGCGCCATGTGCATGGCATAGATGACGAGCAGAAACTGATGCACTTTTTAGTCGACTGGATGTCACCCGCCAAACACTACACTCCGCTGGGTCTGTGTGCGACACGCTATTTCAAATCGCATATGGATTCGCTGTTTTAATGCACTGTCTGTGGGCAGTCACCAAACAAAAAGCCGCATAGCAATGCGGCTTTTTAACGGCTAACGACTTTAATTGCTGGCGGTTTTAATGAGCTGGCGACAAGCAGATCAGAATGTTCAGTGACAACCACCCGAGCTACAGCCACACGACTTGCCAGCAGGCTTGAGTGTCTTTTTCTGCCAGGCCTGCTCAAATGCTTCCCTGCTCATAGGCTTGAGATTTAACGACTGCTGCAACTCATCATCTCCCGCCTGCGTCTGGTAGCGATTGAAATGGGCCAGGTATCTGGCGTAGGCGCGGTCAGTGCCTAACAGCTGCTGCCAGTGTGTCCATAACCATTTTTTCAGTTTAAACATGCGTGCTCCTTGCTGACTACTGGTCGGATATGGTGGTTGGATAAGACATTGTACAGAATGGTTCTGGCAGCTGTGTATTTAAAACCGTGCATCTAAATCATCTATTGCTGATGCCGGGGACATAAGGGTTGCAACTTGCGCTATTTTGGTTTGCCAGGCACCTGCAGCCCACGCACCTCAAAGGTATGCGTATCCAGCAGTTTGCCATGTGCGTCGGTCAGCGTCAGCCTGTGCTTGCCTGGTAATGGTAATGGCACCAGGGCTTTGCTTTTTCCGCACGCAGCCACGGCTTTATCATCCAGTAGCAGACAGGATCTGCCACTGCCGCCAGACTGCAATAACAAGGCCTGCCGTGGCTGCGGGATATCCGGGTCAGGCGCAATAATGGCCGAATCCGGCGGCGCGATCAGGGTGGCGGATGACGGCGTGACATTGACGACTATAGTCTGATTAGCGGGAGTCTGATTAGCGGAGGTCTGACTGGCGTAGGTCTGACTGGCAAGGTTCTGCTGGGCGGGTGTCTGTGCTGTCTGCCTGGGTAGAATCACCCAATCCTGCCTGGGTGATTCTATGGCAGGCTGGTAGCGTACTTGCTGCTGCAGTACCCCGGCTGGCGCGGCGGGTTGCTGGCTGTGGCGGGACTGGTGCAGATATTCAATAATGTCACGCCAGACTGGTGCAGCGCCGGTGATGCCGGACACATCCCACATCGGCGCCCCGGAAAAATTACCTACCCAGACGCCTACCGTGTAACGGTCTGTGTAACCTATGGCCCAGTTATCGCGCATGGCCTTGCTGGTGCCGGTTTTCACCGCCGCCCAGGTGCGGGTGGAAAGCGGGCTGGAAAGGCCGAAAGTGATGGTGCGTGCGCCCGGGTCAGCCAGGATATCGCCTATGATAAAACTGGCTTGCGGGCTGAATAGCTGTTTTTTGTTGCTGGCGGCTGTCGCCATCTGGCCGCCAGGGCTGAACGTGACCTCTTGCCAGACGCCGCCGTTGGCCAGTACGCGATAGGCATTGCTCAGTTGCAGTAAACTGGATTCTGCGCCGCCGAGTGCCAGGCCAAAACCGTAATGCTCGGCATCGCGCGTCAGGCTGTTCAGGCCCAGACCTCTGAGCGTCTCAAGAAAAGGGTCTACACCTACCAGCGTCAGGGTGCGGATGGCCGGCACATTCAGTGACGCCCCTAGCGCCGTGCGCACGCTGACTGCGCCCTGAAAGTGTCTGTCGTAATCCTGCGGAATATACAGGCCGCTAGGCGTGGTCAATGCCAGAGGTGAGTCGTCGAGTACCGAACTGGCATTCAGCCAGCCCTGGTCTATCGCCAGTGCATACAGAAATGGTTTCAGGGTAGAGCCAGGCTGACGCAAGGCCGACACGCCATCGACTTCTGCCGCGCCGGACAGGTCACCGCTGGAGCCGACATAGGCCAGCACTTCGCCACTATGGTTATCCAGCACCACCACGGCGCCGTCTTCCACGTTTTGCTCTGCCAGCTGCGCCAGGTGGGTGCGCAGGGTATCACGGGCAAAACGCTGCAAACTGGCATCTATGCTGCTTTTTATGCGTTCGCCATTGTGGGTCAGCAAGTGCCGCGCCAGATGCGGGGCATCGTCTATGCCGGGGATAGGGAACGGGCGCGAGGGCAGCAGCGCGGTACGCAGCGTCACCTCCAGGCAGGGCTGTTTTTTTGCCGGGAGATGCATGCTGGCTGGCATCGCCTGCAAGGTCGCGCAGGCGCGTTTGGCCAGCCGGCTGCGTGCAGCGCCGGGTGACCTGATCAGCGACGCCAGGATGGCGGCATCCATGCTATCCAGACCATTCGGGCCTTTTGCCAGCAGACCTCTGGCGGCGGCATCAATGCCGACCAGCTCACCGCGAAATGTCACGCTATTGAGGTAGGCTTCAAGTATCTGCGCTTTGCTCCAGTGCAGTTCAAGCGCCAGCGCCATGCGTATCTGACCAAGTTTGGCTGCCCAGCCATTTTGTGCTGAATTCGCAGCCGCCTGGTTCAGCAGCTTGGCCAGTTGCATGGTGATGGTGCTGGCACCCCGGGCGCGCGTACGCTGCAGGTTATCCAGCCAGGCAGAACCGGCAGCCAGCAGATCTACACCTGCATGCTGGTAAAAGCGTTTGTCTTCGGCCACCAGCACCGCTTGCTGCAAGCTGGGCGAGATATCCTGCAATGCTATCCATTCCAGCATGCGGCGCTGTTTATCCAGGCGCAGGCGTTGCAGGACTACGCCATGGCGGTCCAGCAACACCGCTTCTGAACTGCGGGTGGCAGACCTGGCTTGCTCAAAACTGGGGGTAGGCGTGAGAAACACCCAGCCACTGGCAACAATGACTGCAAGGGTCAGTGCTGCCAGCAGCGTTTGCTTGCGCGTCACCGGGACTGTGTCCCGGTTTTAACTTCCATGGCTGGCACAGGCACCTCGGCAAATATCTCCGGCGCATACATGGCCTCGACGCGGCTGGCTGGCATGGCAAAACGGCCGGCATTGTTCAGGCGCACCGTGTATTCAATGCTGAATTTGCCTTTGGGAACATAGGCGTAATAAGCACGGAAACCATCGAACGCGCGTTCTTCAAATGCCGGACGCTGCCAGCCGGCTTGCTTTTCTCCGGCAGCCAGCTGGCTGGAATCGCCACCCAGGCCGCTGCCCAGGATGGTTGCGCCTGCAGGCACCGGGTCATTCACCACCACCCAGGTCATATCGCTTTGCGCGTCTATCTCCAGTTGCACACGGTAGGTGTCGCCGCGTTGCCACAGGCCACGGGTTTTCTGCTCTATGGCAGTGACGCTGCGCTTGAGTCTATAGCCGGCAAACAGAGGTTTCTCCAGCGGCAGGGCGGCTTTTGAGGTGACGAATGCCCACGGCTTGCCTGCACCCATATGCTGTATGGAAAGCGGGGTGGAGGCTTTGGGCCAGGCAAAATGCGTGGACAAGCCTGCGCCCATGGGTGTGCCACTGGTCGGGTCACTATGGTGCGGGTCAATATGGGTCGGGTCAATATGGGTCGGGTCCTGTTGTGCAGCGGTTTTGGCCTCTGCCCAGTCCAGTGATCGCGCCTGCTCGCCCAGCTTGAGCTGGGTAGTGCCCGCCACTGGTATTTTCTCAAAATGTGCCTGGAAGTAACGCAGGGCGACTGCCCCCCAGGCATTGGCGACAGTGGTGCTCCAGTGGCCGTTGGTCTGGCGGGAGATCGCACCACGGGCGAGACGGCCTACATCGGCTGCTTCCATGTCCGGGTCTTCTGCCAGCAGGCGCAGTGCCCGCACTGCATTCAGGTCGGGTGACTCCATCAGCCACCACAGGTAATCCTGCTTTTCGGTGGAAAAATTCATGGTGGTGCCGGAGAACATCAGCCGTGATTGCAGGATCTGGCGCGCCTGTTTCAGCTGGTCGACATGCCCGGCGATCTCCGGCAACCGTTGCAATATCGATATCCAGTCTATCACTCCCGAGCTGGGCCACAAGTTGGGGCTGATCTCCAGTGACTCCAGCATGGCCGGACGCGCCCGCTCATACCTGGCCAGGGCGTCGATCGCCGTCAGTTTGCGCAGGGTGAGGTCGGCCGATTGCAGGCTGCCGTAACGGTGTATACGGCCGGCGACAAAGTCTTCCAGCGCTTTCAGCATGCGCTCGCGCGGCCCTTCCGGGATACTGTAGTGCGCCTCATCGGCGATACGCAGCAAATAACTGGTCAGCGTATCATCCCCGCGCAACCAGTCTATGGCGAAGTATCTGGCCAGGCCATCCTGATCCAGGTGCGCGGGCAGGCTGTTCATCACCTGGTTCCACCTGTCCTCGTTTTCCAGCGTGATCGCGATCGAAGCGCGCTGTTCCAGGCAGGAGTAAGGATAGCTGGCCATCCATTCACGCAGGCCGTCCTGGTTGCCCGCCAGTGAGCGGGTCAGCTGGATAGCTATACCACCGCGTCCGGCGATAGCGCCTGCCGGTTGCTGCACGGAGAATGCCCATGGCGCATCGGTTTGCGCTTCTGCATTCAGTTGCTGCAAAGTCTGCTGGTAGATGCGTACGGGAACGGCAGCACCGACCTGCTGTGTGATCTTCAGCGTATCCTGCGCCGCTGTTTGCTGCTTGCCGCTGCTGACTTCTTTAGCATTGATAGTCCAGGCTAGCTTATCTATATTCAGCGGCACGTTGATAGGGAAAGCCAGGCTGGCGCCCAGGCCCGGTTTCAGGCTGATACGCTGCATCCTGGGTGTTTTGCTGACGTCATCCGTCAATGCCACATCCAGTGTCAGATCCCGTTCAGCGCCGTTGCGCACCGTGACCATGGCATTGAACTGGTCGCCTTCGCGCACGAACGGCGGCAAGCCGGAGAACAGCATCACTTCCTGGCCGCTACGGATCAGGGTAGAGGCAGTGCCAAAACGCGAGCTGCCAGCGTGAGCGATCGCCGCAATGCGGAACGAAGTCAAAGAATCATTCAACGGCACATCGACCACCGCCTGGCCGCGCGCATCCAGTTTCAGGCTGGGTTTCCACAACAGCAGGGTATCAAACAGTTCGCGCGCATTGGCGCCCTGGCCACCGCCACCGCCAGGCGCGACGGCTTTCTTGCCGAAATGGCGCTTGCCTATCACTTGTGACTGCGCGGTCGAAGTGCGCACTTCTAGCGCGCGCCGCTCCATCATGGTTTCCAGCAGATTCCACGATTGCGGTCTTGCCAGTTGCAACAGGCCTTCATCCACCGCTGCCAGCGCCACTTCGGCATTGGCAGCCGGTTTGCCTGCCGGGTCGGTCACGGTCAGTTTCACGCGAGCCTTGTCGCGTACATGGTAAGCCTGGCGGTCAGGCTCTACCTTGACTTTCAGGCTATACGCCTGCCAGCCGACACGGATCTGCGTCATACCCAGCTTGAACGCCGGTTTGGTCAGGTCCACCAGTGCTGTAGGCCGCGTATCGATCTCAGCCGGCATTTTCTTGACCAGGCCGAAGAATATGCCGACGCGGTACATCATGCGTTTCAGCCATGAGAATTGGCCGGACACTTCCGGGTCTATACGGCCACGCACCACCATCACCGAGACATAGGCATTCGGGCCGTAGTTACCGGCGATAGGCACTTTGACAAACGGTGAACTGGCGCTGACCGGCACCACGAATGAATCGAGTATGCCTTCACGCTCGACCGTGACCAGGGCAGTGGCTTTGCGGAAAGGCATGCGCACTTCAAAGCGCGCGGTCTCCCCCGGCTCATAAGCACGTTTGTCGGCCAGCAGGTCGATACGGTCACTTTGCGAGGCGTCAAACCAGGTGTTATCGTCGGCCACATACACTTCACTGCTGGCCACGGCGATATTGCCCTGCTTATCCTGGGCGGTGGCCACCAGTATGATTTCGCCGGATTCAGGCGCGGCACCATCACAGACCAGCATGCCGCGCTTATCGGTAGTGCCGCTGCAGACATTGCCGGCTTTCTTCACTTCTGCGGTTTGTTCATAGGCATAAAATCCGCCCAGCATGCGTTTGCGGTAGGCGTAGGTCTTGCGGGTATAGGCTTCTATATTCACTTTGCGGTCTGCCCATGCCTGACCGGCGGCATCGACTGCCAGCACCTTGAAAGCCAGCCGCTCTTTGGTGGCAAAAAAACCTTCTATCTTGATACCCAGAGACAAGGCCGCAGGCAACACCATGGCCTGGGTGGCGGTATTCAGGATCTGGCCGTTGGGGTCGGTGTATTCCATTTCGACTTCCAGCGCATGTGATTCCTGCACTCTGGGCAGCTTGTCAAAAGTCACCCTGGCGCCGCCATTGCCATCCAGCGACAGACTCACCGTTTTTGCCGGGTAGCCGTTCACTTGCGCAGAGGCATCTTCGGTCACACTTTCGCCGTCGTATTCCATTTCCGGGTCATAAGAATAGGGTTGTACCGCTTCTATGCCTTCTTTAGGGAGTCGCCCGCCAAAACTGAAATCTTCAAACTCGCTGTACTGCAGCGGATAGCGCACCAGCCGGCTACGGAATTTGACCGGTGCGCCAGCGGCAGCGCCGCCTGCCAGGTAATTCAGTTGTGCATCGATGACCAGCTGGTTGCCATTCACCAGTGGCTGCGCCGGCGCTTTTAATACCGCTTTCATCAGCGGCACCCGGTATTGCTCGACGCGGAACGTGCCTGAAGAGAACATCTGTTGCCCTACCATCATGGACACTGCATAAGTGCCCAGTTTGGCTTCTTTGGGGATGGCCCAGGTCGATAGACCGGCAGTGCCTGACCATGTCACAGCGACATCGTATTTTTCGCCACTGCCGCCATGCACTATGCTGATGCTATCCGGCTGTTGCTCCGCCAGAGCAAAGCCTTTGCCGGTGCGTACGCGGATAAAGTGCTTCATGGACACTTTTTCGCCAGCGCGGAATAGCGGGCGGTCAAACACCGTGTGCGCGATCAGCGGTGTGCCGCCAGAGCCACCACCCAGGTTGAATTGCCAGGGGCTGATGCCATCATCCCAGGAGGAGAATACAAACGACAGGTCGTCACCCTTGCGTGCCGTTGCCAGCAAGCCAGAACACTGGTTGTAATAGGCTTCAGGCAGTGTCTCTGCGATATGCGCCATGCCTTTGCCATCGGTTTTGCCTTCCCATAGCGTGCGGCCTTCGCAGGTGGAGACCCGCACCGCAGCATTGCTCACCGGCTGCGCGTTATCCAGCCGTGTCACCCACACCAGTGAAGATTCGCGGCCCTGTTTCAGGTGTACCGCCATATTGGTGACCAGTGCGCTGGAGGAGACGTAATAGGGCTTTTGCTCGCCATGCAAGGTGGCACCGAGACGGTCGCTGGCGAACTCGACCACGTAAAAACCGGGTTTTTTCAGCGGCACGCCTATCAGTTCAAAGGTCTTGTCACCGTGTGCGCGTGGCAGTTGTAACGGGCTGGTTGTGAAGCCGACATTGTTGGCGGTATCCATCAGTAGCGGGATCTCGCCTTCGCGCGGATAGCGCTTGTGCTGTTGCTCAAACTGTCTGTCCAGCTGGTTATCGTAAGGGTGACGGGTGACGCGGAAAAACCATTCTGCCAGCGTCGCGTCATCGTCCAGTGCCAGCCTGCCCAGCATGCCGCGACTGGTCTTGGCCGCCATCTCAGCCGAGGGGGCAGATTGCAGTTGTACGCCGGTCAGCGTCGCTTCAACATTGCGCACACTGACCGGCAGGGCAGGCTGCGCATGTTGCTCAAGAATGCCAAAGCGGGAAGGGAACTTGATCAGCGGCGGGTCTTCAGCTATGTTCAGTTTCACCGGGAAGGCGGCGGCATTCACAGGGGTACGGTCTGCATCATCTTTAAACCCGTACGGCAGCGACAGGCTGACGCTGGTTTTTTCACTGAAAGGCCCGCGAAATGAAACTGCCGCCACCGTTTTGCCGGTGTCATCTTTGGCGATCACCGGTGCGATCTGCTTGCCATCGGCAGTCTTCAGCAATAATTTGCTGGCGAGCTCACGCGCCACTGGCGCCGTAAACGACACCGTGATCGGCAGCACCGGCACGCAGCCCGCTTTCGGGTTAGTGCGCGTGCAATTCACGCTCACCTTGAAAGCCTCGCGCACGGCAAATTGCAATGATTGAACACGCGAGCTGGCGATGCCTGAGGTAGAGGTGATGCCTTTGTCCCACCACAATGTCAACCGGCTACCGGCCGGCAGTTTGCGGTCACACTGGGCGACAATGACATTGGCATTTTTCAGCCGGTTATCTTTGACTTCCAAAATGCCCACACGCGCATTCTTGGTCAGCACCTGAAAGAAATTGCTGGCACGGCCAGCCTGCTCGGCCAGGATCTTTTCGCGCTGGCTGCCTTCGATGATCTTCAGCGGAATGCGGTCACCTACACCCGTGATGCTGCAGGCCGCGTGCTTTTTCACCGAGTCCATATCGACCAGCGCATCCAGCCCCAGTAAAAACACTTGTTCTTCATCGATCGCCCCATAGCCCTCATAAGGATGGGAGATCTGGATAGCGGGGCCACCAGTGGTGAAGCTGAAAGATTTAGCTTCCAGCGCAACGCCAGTCAGGCTTTTAAAGGCAGGCTTGGGCGTGAAGGTGCATTTAAGCCCGGCGGGCAGGTCCGCATCAAAATCATAAAGCCAGTTGCGGCCATCGGCCCAATGTCCGTTACCAGCGACCGGGCAGGCGATCTCAAAAGGCGCTTCCAGCCTGGGGTCACCAAATGCCACCATGGCTTCAGAAAAGCGCGCACTCACCTGGCGGACAGCCTTGATCTCACCTTGTGGCGAGAATGATTGCACTGTGACGGCGGCGCTGGCGGGTGCAGGTGCGGCATGCACACTATCCGTTAGCAACAGCAGGCTTAGCAATATCATCTTCAATGCGCTCATGAATATCCTCTGACTTTTTTTACTTTTTACTTTTTTATCCGGCGGGCGGGTGCTTAGGGTCAGGCCGGCCTGGTGTTTGCGACATGGGTGAACAGGGTGGGTCAACCATGTGCAGGATGGTTTAAGTGTAACCAGCTTTGGTGACTCTTGCCATAGGTGGGTGGCATTCAGGTTAAGTGAGGTCTTAGCTTTGGTGCAGTTGCTGGGAGTTGTAATTTGGTGGTTTTTTGGATGGTTCTGTGCTCTGATTCACCGTTGTTTTTCGCCCCTCGGCGAGTTACTTTTCTTTGCTTGCCCAAAGAAAATGTAACCAAAAGAAAGGGCACCCTAGCTTCCGCTTGTTTCCTGCGTTGCTCATCAGCGTGGGCGTCCAACGAAACTCGCCCTAGCGGCTTGCACACTGCGCAAGCCACCGCGGAACTCGAACAGACGCTGGCCGACCCCTCCCACGCTGACTGCGCTA
>NZ_JBQVPB010000008.1:0-145921 GCF_052437885.1 Methylophilus sp.
TGGGCGTCCAACGAAACTCGCCCTAGCGGCTTGCACACTGCGCAAGCCACCGCGGAACTCGAACAGACGCTGGCCGACCCCTCCCACGCTGACTGCGCTACTCGGCGCGTCAGATAGGGGCCCGTTAAAACCACACGCTCTCACGTAAGCTGAGACTCGCCGCTTTTATTCCCGCGCAAACATTGAAATAAAACAAAGCAAAAACCGAAATGAAACAAAACCCACCAACAAACCTAAAGAATTGGTTGGTTGGTTGGTTGGTGGGTTGGTGGGTTGGTGGGTTGGTTTTAGTTTTGGAAGTTAAGAGGGTTACTAAGCGCCCTGTGCAGTTTGAGCTTCACCACTCCCTAAACGTGGTGGGTCTAAATGGGCCCCTATCTGACGCGCCGAGTAGCGGAGTCAAAATAAGGAGGAAGGGAGCGACTGTCTGAGCTCCGCGGTGGCCTGCGTCTTGTGCAGGCCGCTAGGGCGAGTTTCGTGACCGCTTATTTTGATGAGCAACGCAGGAAACAAGCGGAAGCTAGGGTGCCCTTTCTTTTGGTTACATTTTCTTTGGGCAAGCAAAGAAAAGTAACTCGCCTACAGGCGAAATAAAATGCTCAAATAGAGCACAGAACCATCCAAAAAAATACCAATGACAACTTCAATCAGATCCAACATCCAACCAATGCTAATCATTAACCTTGCCTGCGCACAACATCAACTTTAACCCTTTCCACAAATACACCCCGATTCGGCCGCAAACTAAAACCCCAGCATTAAAGAGTAATATCTATACTCTGCGGTTGTAACCACAGCTTTTCGATATTGAAAAATCATTATGAGCAACGAATTCTATTTCAACCTGATCCTCTTGTTTCTGGTCGCCATCATCGGCCTCGAACTGGCAGCCAAAAAACTGCGTTTACCCCCTGCAGTGGCGCAACTGGTAGGCGGTGCAGTGATTGCTTTCTTGCCTGGCCTTCCCGCCTTCGAAATAGACCCCGCACTGGTGCTGGTGGTATTTTTACCGCCATTGCTGATGGATGGCGCTTATTTCACCGTTTGGCATGAGTTCCGCCGTCACCTGTCTGGCATCTTGCTGCTGGCGATAGGTGCAGTGCTATTCACCACCCTGGTCGTCGGCCTGGCCTTGCATGCATGGAACCCTGGCTTGCCATGGGCGGTGTGTTTCGCGCTGGGGGCCATCGTGTCGCCACCGGATGCGATCGCGGCCAAAGCGGTGTTGCAGCGGGTGGCGTTGCCGCGCAAATTACTGGTGTTGCTTGAGGGGGAAAGCCTGCTCAATGATGCTACCGGGCTGGTGTTGTACAAGTTCTCGATCGCGGTGGTGCTGACCGGGGTATTCTCCATGCAGTCTGCGGTGGGCGAGTTCGTGCTGCTCAGCGTGGGCGGCGTGTTGCTGGGGGCGGTGTTTGCTTATTTGGTGTATAAGATCCTCGGCTTTCTGGAAGATACCGCGCTCGTGATACTGGCCTCGGCGTTACCGGGCTGGATATGTTACGTGGTGGGCGAGCACCTGGGGGTTTCCGGCGTGATCGCTACCGTGACCTACGGCATGATACTGGGCTGGTTCCAGCACGAGATCATGACGGCCACCGCGCGCAGGCGTGGCAGTGCTTTCTGGGAGATCATGATCTTCATACTTGAATCGCTGGTGTTCATCCTGATCGGTTTATCGCTGCGCGGTGTGTGGGAAAGGATAGAGCATGCCGAAAAATCATGGGGCGCTTACAGTATGGAGGTGCTGCTAGTGCTGGTGGCGGTCATCGTTTCACGCTTTATCTGGATATTTGCGGTAGACGCCCTCACCAGGCTGTTCAGGCAGCCGCAGAAAACGCAGTTACAGACCAACTGGCGTGAATCCTTTGTGAAAAGCTGGGCCGGCATGCGCGGGGTAGTCACGCTGGCGGCGGCACTGGCGGTGCCGGCGCAAGTGCCGGGGCGCGACCTGATGTTGTTATGCGCGTTTGCCGTCATCCTGGTGACAGTGCTGGTGCAGGGTACCAGCATAGGCTGGCTGATACGCGTACTCAATATCAGGCATGTGGCGCATGAGCAGGTCTATCTTAACGAGCCGCAAACCTGGGCCAGGCTGGAAGCCGTGCAGTTCGAGGTGGTCAAACAGCTGGCGCATGATGAAGCGGGGGCGGTGATACACCCGCGCCTGCTGGAGCAGTATGGTTACCGTGCAGATTTATCCCACAGCCTGAAAGACGCGCATGCGCTACCTGCCGATATACGCAAAGCGCATTTTGATGTGGTGCTGGCAGCGGTGGCCGCCGGACGTGAGGAATTGCTGCGCTTGCACCGCTCCGGCCAGATCCATGACGAACTGCTGCATATGATGGAGCGCGACCTGGATATTCAGGAGATCGCCGCTTTGCACACCCGCGGCTGAGGCAGACCCTGAATCCACATTTTTTGTGGATAACTTTTGGGGTGGCCTGTGGGTGGATCGTGTAAGTCATTGATTGGCTGTGGGAATTCAGGGGTGATTAAAATAAGGGCGTTATCTGCAGCGTGCGAATATGCGTGACAAGAACAATTTTTTGTGTGTTGTCTGCAAGCAGAACCCGGCGTAGGATAGAGTGACCATAAGCAATGTTGGGGGAAAGATGATGAAAAAGCTTTTTTATATCGACTATCCGCAAGAGCATTTTGAGGGCCACGCGCATCGCTATCGTTGCGCGTTCTGCAAGCAGGAGACCACCAAGATCAATGGTAGGCTGGAAGGGCATCTGGCCAGTTGCGAATTTCGCATCGCGCTGGAAAAAGTGGGTTTTGAATGCAATCAGAATGTGCCGCGCCCCAACCTGGATACCACAGACGAAGAGGATTGACCTCTGATCGCGCAGACCGGCAAAAATCAATCTATCTTATTTCTGAGCGCATAGGCGATGACCCACTTCACTCCCTGGCAATCCCTGATCGGTGGCTTGCTGATCGGTTTTTCTACCCTGTTGTTGATACGCTGGCTGGGTAAAGTGGCTGGCATCAGCGGCATCGTCGGCCAGTTGTGGGCTGGCAATGCCAGCGATAAAGCCTGGCGGCTGGCGTTTGTCATCGGCCTGCTGTTGTCACCCTTTGTTTATCAGGTATTCACGCCACTGCCGGAGATACAGATAGCAGCGGGTCTGCCAGTGTTGATAGTGGCAGGTCTGCTGGTCGGTTTTGGTACCCGCCTGGGCTCGGGTTGTACCAGTGGCCACGGGGTTTGCGGCTTGTCGCGGCTGTCGTTGCGCTCGCTGGTCGCCACCCTGACCTTTATGCTGGTGGCGATGGTGGTGGTATGGCTCAGCCGCCATTGATGACCAGCCTGAACGCAGCACTATCATTTGAAGGAAGCGCACAATGGTGAACCTGATCGCATTGCTGGCAGGGCTGGTATTCGGCCTCGGCCTGATCATAGGCGGCATGACCAATCCGGCCAAAGTACTGGCGTTTCTGGATATCGCCGGTGACTGGGACCCGTCACTGGCGTTCGTCATGCTGGGCGCGATCGCTGTCGGTTTTTTTGCCTTTCGTGAGGCCAGCCAGCGCACCTGGAGCGTGTTGGGGTTGTCTATCGATCTGCCGCAAACCACCCGCATTGACCGGCCACTTATCATCGGAGCGGTGCTATTCGGCATAGGCTGGGGCCTGGCCGGGTTTTGCCCGGGCCCGGCGGTCGCTTCGTTGCTGGTGGGCGGCAGTGGCGTGTGGATATTCGTCGCCAGCATGCTGACCGGCATGGCGGTGTATACACTGGCCGAGCGGCAGGGCTGGCTTTAATCGCCACTGGAGTCCTCCCCCGGCTTTGCTTAACACCTCGCTATAGCAGATCAAACCTGGCGAAAAAGCGAGCCAGGCTGATCAGCCACCCCCCTGTGCAGAATTAAATTTTCCATTTTTTCCGGCACAATCTATTCATACATACAACCATGTATGTTAGGATGTTTTCATAAAGATGAAGCCCCGTCAGCAGGGTTTTGCGCACTGACCCCAACGGTTGTACTAACGTCCGTCACCAAGGAACCCTTACCGATGAAACTCAATATCAATGGCAAAGAAACAGAATTAAACGTCAGCGATGATATGCCCATTTTATGGGCGATCCGCGATATCGCCGGTTTGACCGGCACCAAATTCGGCTGTGGCATGGCCATGTGCGGCGCGTGTACCGTGCACCTCGATGGGCAGGCCATACGCTCCTGCGTAACGCCGGTGAGTGCCGCCGCAGGCAAGAAGATCACCACCATAGAAGCCATGCAGGACGACAAGGTCGGCCAGGCAGTGCAGGCCGCCTGGCAGCAGATCGATGTGGTGCAATGCGGTTACTGTCAGTCTGGCCAGATCATGTCGGCCACCTCATTGCTCAGGCAGAACCCCAAGCCCAGTGATGCCGATATCGATGCGGCCATGAGTGGCAATATCTGCCGTTGCGGGACTTATCAGCGCATACGGGTAGCCATACACCAAGCTGCCGAAAAACTGGCCTAAGGAGAGATACCATGAACGATATGATCAACTTCTCCCGCCGCAGCTTTATCAAGAGTACTGCCCTGGTGGCTGGTGGCCTGGTCGTGGCATTCAGCATTCCGCAGGCCAAGCGCTTTATGGGCGCGGCCAATGCCGCTGAAACATTGACCTTGCCGCCACCGAATGCATTTTTGCGCATAGGCGCGGATGACAGTATCACCGTGATGCTGGCCCATAGTGAGATGGGGCAAGGCATATGGACCACACTGCCTATGCTGATCGCCGACGAGATGGATGCCGACTGGAGCAAGATCAAGGTCGAGCATGCACCGGCAGCGCCTGCTTATGTGCATACCGCTTATGGCATCCAGATCACTGGTGGTTCTTCCACCACCTGGTCTGAGTTTGAACGCTATCGCCAGGCCGGCGCCCTGACCCGGGCTTTGTTACTGCAGGCCGCCGCCAAGCAATGGAAAGTGCCGGTTGACGGTTTGCGCACTGAAAACGGTTATGTGATCAATGGCACGCAGAAACTGAGTTACGGGCAACTGGTAGACACGGCCAGCACGCTGGAAACGCCTAAGAATGTCGTGCTGAAAAAACCTGAACAGTGGAAGTTTATCGGCAAGCCGACCAAACGCCTGGATAGCGCCGACAAGATCAACGGCACGGCCAGGTTTGGACAGGATGTACAGTTTGATGGCCTGAAGATCGCCATGGTGGCGCGGGCGCCGGTGTTTGGCACCAAACTCAAGTCTTATGATGACAGTGCCACGCGCAAGATCCCCGGTGTGATCAACGTGGTCAAGGTGCCGACCGGCGCTGCCGTGATCGCCGAAAATTACTGGGCTGCCAAGCAGGGGCGTGAAGCACTGAAACTGGTGTGGGACGAAGCGGGGCATGACAGGCCGGATACGGCGCAACTACTCAAGCAATACCAGGCTTTGGCCGGAAAACCCGGAGTGCAAGCGGCCAAGGCTGGCGATATTGCCAGTGCCGGCAAAAAGGCCAAACAGACCGTGACTGCAGAATACGTGCTGCCATTTCTTTCGCATGCCCCTATGGAACCGCTCAATTGCGCGGTCAAGATCTCGGGTGACGGTTGCGATATCTGGACCGGCACGCAGATGCAGACCACAGACCAGGCGGCTGCGGCCAAGATCCTGGGCCTGAAGCCGGAACAGGTGAAGATACATACCCAGTTTCTCGGCGGTGGTTTTGGTCGTAGAGCCAACCCGCGCGCAGACTTTGTCTCCGAGGCGGTAGAAGTGGCCAAAGCCGCTGGCTTGCCGGTGAAAACCGTGTGGAGCCGCGAGGATGATGTCAAAGGCGGTTTTTACCGGCCCATGTTTGTGCACCGCGCCAGTATCGCGCTGGATGCACAGGGCAAGCCATTGGTCTGGCAACACACGCTGGTCGGCCAGTCTATTATCAAAGGCACGCCGTTTGAGGGCGTCATGATCAAGGATGGTATCGATGCGACCTCGGTAGAGGGCGTGGCCGATTCGCCGTATGTGAAAGGCACTGCCAATCACCAGGTGCACCTGCATACGGTGCCGAGTGATATCCCGGTGTTGTGGTGGCGTTCGGTCGGCCATAGCCATTCAGGGTTTGTCATGGAAAGCCTGATAGACGAACTGGCACATGCCGCCAAACAGGAGCCGCTGGCTTACCGGCGCCAGTTGCTCAAAGACCATCCACGCCATCTGGCGGCACTCAACCTGGCGGCGGATAAAGCCAGCTGGGGCAAGCCTTTGCCAGCCGGTGTGTTCCGCGGCATCGCCGTGCATGAGTCTTTTGGCAGTTATGTGGCGCAAGTCGCCGAAGTCTCGGTCAAAGAAGGCGAAGTCAAAGTCCATCGCGTGGTGGTCGCCATTGATTGCGGCCTGGCAGTGAACCCTGAGGGTGTGCAGGCGCAAATGGAATCTTCAGTGGCGTATGCACTGGGTGCGGCCCTGAGCAGCGAGATCAGCTTTAAAGACGGCCAGGTGGTGCAGTCGAATTTCCATGATTACCAGGTGTTGCGCATGAAAGATATGCCTAAAGTAGAGGTGCATATCGTGAAAAGCAGCGAAAAAATGGGCGGTGTGGGCGAGCCTGGTGTGCCGCCTCTGGCCCCGGCGGTGGCTAACGCCGTGTTTGCCGCCACCGGCAAACGCATACGCCGCCTGCCTATCGGTGACCAGCTGGCGTAACCCTGATGCAATCTTCTGATCAGGAAGTGTTGCAGCGCGCCAGCGACTGGTTGCAGCAAGGTTATGCTGCGCATCTGTTCACCGTGATCCAGACCTGGGGCTCCGCGCCCCGGCTGCCGGGCGCTATCCTGGTGGTGCGCGAGGATGGCCACCTGGTGGGCTCGGTGTCCGGGGGCTGTATAGAGGATGACCTGGCAGATAAAGCCAGGCATCAGGCTTTGCCTGAGCAGGCGTCTATCATGGACTATGGGATCAACCAGGCAGAAGCCCAGCGTTTCGGTATCCCCTGCGGCGGGCAGCTCAAGATCTTTTGCGAGCCGCTCAGCCATGCAGCGCAGTTGGCGCCCATGCTGGCAAGCCTGGCGCAACGGCGCTTGCTCAAGCGCTCTGTGCATTTGACCAGCGGCGAGGTGAAACACCATTATGTATTGCCTGAAGGCCAGCCTTATCTGGAGGCAGACTGGTTTCACAGCTATTTCGGCCCGCAGTGGCGCTTGCTCATCATAGGGGCCAACCAGTTGGGCTCGATATTGGCCGCCATGGCGCAGGCGCTGGATTTTCATGTCATGATCTGTGACCCGCGCGAAGAAATGCGTGCTGAATGGCATGTAGAAGGGGCCGACTGGTTGCCTGGCATGCCGGATGATGTGGTGCTGGAGATAGCGCCTGACCCGCATACCGCCATCGTCGCCGTCACGCATGACCCCAAGCTGGATGATATGGCCTTGCTCGAGGCGCTTAAATCGCAAGCCTTCTATATCGGGGCTTTGGGCGCCGCCAAAAATCAGGAAAAGCGCAAACAACGTCTGCGCAGCTTTGATTTAAGCGAGCAGGAAGTCAACCGCCTGCATGGGCCGGTCGGGCTGCGCATAGGCAGTCGTACCCCTGCCGAGATCGCAGTCTCGATACTGGCCGAACTGATACAGGAGCGAGCGCAACTGCAGCAGTCCGGCGTTGCTCAAACCGGGATAGCTCAAACCGGCGACAAGCGCGCGGTCGCCTGAGCACTCGGATGTGACATCAGGCAGGTGGGTGCGGCATCAGACCACGCCCAGGACAGTCAAGATCAGTCCAGCCCAGCCCAGCCAAGATCAGTCAAGATCAGCCAGCGTATCGATATCCCGCAAAATGCCGCTATCCTCGCCGGCCAGCAAAAACACTTCATGCGCATGGGCGCGTAACACTGCGCGTGCGCCCTGATCACCATTCACGGCCAGCAGGGCCTGCGCAAACCGGCTGGCAAAGCCGACCGGGTGACCACGCTGCCCGTTGACCGCCGGTTGTACGATGGCAGAAAACGCCAATTGATGCGCCACTTTGCGGATAGTGTCTGGCTGGATATAAGGCATATCTGCCAGCGCAATGACAAAGCCAGTCGCAGCCGGAAAAGCAGCCTGGGCCGCCTGCACACCCAGCTTCAGGCTATCTGCCATCTCCGTCGCATCTGCTGCGCACGGTGTGACACGAAAACCCTGAGCGATCAGCGCATCCTGTAACAGTACATTCTCCTGCCGCACCACTGCCACTGCTTGCGGTAAAGCAGCTATCAGGGCCTGCGCGGCAGTCTCTGCCACAGATGATCCGCTAGCCAATGGATGCAGCAATTTATCCTGCGGGCCAAAGCGGCGCGAAAATCCGCCCGCCAGCAAAATACCCACAACCAGTGACTGTTGCGTGTGATCTGTCACAAACATCCTTGAAAGCCAAATGTGGCCATATAAAGTAATGCCATATTATGAATCGAGTTGTGCGACTTTTAACAATTTGATACTCGAGACTCGTTCAAGACTTTAAATAGTCTTATCCTTTTTATCCGGCACAAACTTTAAAACAGCGCTATTGATGCAATACCTTTTACCAGTCGGTGGCGGGCCGTCGTCAAACACATGGCCCAGGTGTATGCCCGAGCTGGCGCTCAGTACTTCAGTGCGGCGTGCACCATGGCTGGTGTCTTCTTTCAATACCAGTGCGCCAGGCAACGGGTCAAAGAAGCTCGGCCAGCCGGTGCCGCTGTTGAATTTTTTGTCACTGCGGAACAGGCGCTCGCCTGACACCGGGTCTACATAATAGCCCGCGGCATGGTTATCGAGGTTAGAGCCGGTGAAAGGCAGCTCTGTGCCTTTTTCGAAAGCGATCTTGCGTTGCTCGGCCGTCAGCGTTTGCACACCCAGCCAGCGCCAGAAACGCTGTTTGTTACCATCATAGCCAGTGTAACGCGCTGCCTCTTTGCCATTTTCAAACAGCACTATGGTTGGCGTCGCCCATAACGCTTCCTTCAGCACCCAGCCGGCAGGCGCCTGGGTGGCGTAAGTTTTGTCTATGCTGACATCGGATTTCCACTGACTCATGATGTCTTTTTCAAACGCTTTGCAAAAATTGCATACTTCAGATTCGAACACCACCAGTTGCTTTGTCGCCAGCTTCTTGCCATCCAGCGTTGCGGCCGCCACCGGGGCCGCCACGGTATTGCCGGGAAAAGCCACGCCAGTGCCGCCTAGCCCGCAATAGCCATTCGGGTTTTTCTTCAGGTATTGCTGGTGGTAACTTTCGGCCGGGTAAAACGCTTTAAGCGGCGTGATCTCGGTGGTGATCTTGCCTAAACCGGCTTTGCTTAAAGCCTGCTGGTAAATATCCCTGGTCTGTAGCGCGGCTTGTTGCTGGCTGGCTGAGTTGTAAAAGATCGCACTGCGGTAATTGGAGCCTATATCATTGCCCTGGCGGTTGCCCTGGGTAGGGTCGTGATTCTGCCAGAACGCCGCCAGTACTTTATCCAGCGTGGTCACCTGGCTGTCAAAAGTGACTTTCAGGGCCTCGGCATGGGTAGCCGGCTGGTTGGAATGACCTTCTTTAGAAACCGATTCATAGGTGGGGGAGGCGCTGCTGCCACCCGCATAACCGACTTCGGTCTTGATCACGCCGGGGATCTCGCTCATGCGTTTTTCGGCGCCCCAGAAACAGCCCATGCCTAGCACCAGCGTGTCTTTTTGCGTGTCTGCGTATGCAGGCATGGCCAGCAGCAAGCACAGGCATAACAGCAAAGCACTTTTCAGATCGCGTATCAGCTTCATGGTGATGGCTCCTGCACGCTGTAGCGTCCGCTACCTTGCGTCAAAATGGTGAATAACATCAGTGACAACATCAGCGGCACTTTAAATCCCAGGCCTGCTTCGGTGTCTATCTGGTTCCAGCCGGCCCAGCCTAAATCAAAATGCACAGTGTAGATGGCGACATAGCTGATAAATAACAGACCCAGCGCTGCCAGCCGGCTATAAAAACCTATCAAGAGTGCGAACCCGAATGCGATCTCGCCGCTGCCCGCCATCACCCAGTTCAGGTCTGGGCCCAGCAAAGCCAGTGGCCAGGGAAACGACAGGCTGCTGAACCACTCCGGCGCATGAATGCCGCCACTGAGTTTGGTATACCCCGCCACTAAAAACTCCTGCCCCGCCCATAGTCTCAGGGACAGCAAGCCCAAGTCGCTCAGATATGGGTCACGTATGCCCGCTATCAGTTTCGCGTGCCAGAAATGCCAGGAATTCATCTTTTAAGTCTCCATAATAATGTGATGTCCAGGCAGACTGGCGTACGAATGCCTGTATCAATGTTTTCCATGCCGCTTCACCCAGTTGCTCGCGGATGGCCGGAAAATGTGCTTCAACCATCTGGCTCGCCCCCAGGTATACCAGGTGCCGGTAAGCGCGCATGCCGGATTCGCCGTAGCCGGGCGGGATCACCTCAGTCACGCCCCTTATATAGAGATAGAAGTCTTCAGGCATGATAGTTGTTGATTAATGGTCGCCAGCGAGGGGATGTCGTTGTCCCATTCCAGCAGAATGGGGATATCGTATCGCTGGTGCAGTGTCAAGGCGGCCTCGCGCGTTGCCGTCTCCACGCCCTGGCTATGGGTATCAATATACAGGCCGAAACGCTCATCAAACTCGTGGCCGGCTACGTGCATATAGGTCACGCGCTGCATCTCAACCTGATCTAAAAACTGCTGCAAGCCTGCCAGCTGGTGGTTCTTGTGATTGACCACGATATTGTTGATATCGAGCAAGATATGACAGTCTGCCCGCTCTACCACCCGCATCAGGAACTCCACCTCGCTCATGTCGCCGATGTTGGTATAGTAGGTGGTGTTCTCGACTGCGATCCTAGTGCCCAGTACATCCTGCACATGTCTGATGCGGTCGCTGATACGGATCACCTCGCGATCAGTGAACGGCACCGGGAAAAGATCATACAGCTGGTGCGCGTCGCCACTGGCGGCCAGGTGGTCGGAATAATACTCAGCCTGCAGGTCATGCATCAGTTCGCGCACGCTGTTGAGGAAAGCATGCTCTATAGGTGCGCTGCCACCCAGGTTGAGAGAAACACCATGCAGCCGGACCGGGCGGCCTGCGTCTATGAGCTGGTAAAGCGGCGCCCTGTCACGACGTATCCAGTTTTCAGGCGCGACTTCAAAGAAATCGGCATCTATAGACGCTATCTGCCAGTCATTCATTTCTGCGCGGTAACCGAGTCCGGCCATGGTGATATCCCTGTTTCCTTAATCCGGCTTACTTCTTGGAGCAGGAAGCTTCTTTTTTACTGCAAGAGGCTTCTTTTTGCTCACCGACAGCTTCTTTTTTAGAGCAGGAAGCGTCTTTTTTCTCGGCAGCTTTCTCTTTTTTGCTACAGGTGCCGGCGCTGCATTTTTTTTCTGGCGGGCTACCGGCAAAAGCACTGGTGGCGATGATAGTGGTGGCGAGTACAGCTAACTGTTTGATATTCATTTTAAAAACTCCTGTCAGGGTTGAGATGCATTGCGCAGTTTGTGTTGCTCTCTGCACAATGTTCTCTTGCTAATACGTGGCAGTGCGGATTATGGTTACACTTGTTAATAAAAATATTTTTTTGCAGCCCTGTGTAACTTTTATACTTCATAAGCGAATAGAACAATGATGAGTGAAGAAGAACTGCGTGCGTTGATGTTGCGTGCCCTGGATGGCGATGCAGCGGCCTATCAAAAGGTATTGCAGAGTATCAGTTCGCTGGTGCGTGCCTATTTCAGGCGACGCCTGAGCAGTGCCCCTGATGAGATCGAGGATCTGTTGCAGGAGACGCTGCTGGCGATACATACCAAACGGCATACCTACCACAGGGAACAACCCTTCACGCCGTGGCTGTATGCGATAGCACGTTACAAAATGATAGATTGTTTGCGCAGGCGTGCGCATCATGAAGCCTTGAATGACCCGTTTGATGACGATGTCGAATGGATGTCCGCTGATGATGGTGAGGCCGCTGCCTCGAACAAAGACCTGGCGGTGATGCTCGCCGCATTGCCCGCCAGTCAGCGCTTATCGATACAGCACACCAAACTGCAGGGTTTGTCGGTGGCTGAAGCGGCGGCTATGACAGGGATGTCTATCTCTGCCATCAAAGTGGCGGTGCATCGCGGCATGAAAGCACTGGCCAATAAGTGGAAGGAACAAGCATGAAAACTGATGAATTGATCCAAATGCTGGCTACCGGGGTAGAGCCGGTCGCGCAGCATGCCAATGAAAAAGCACTGGGCCAGGCACTGCTGGCGGGGGCATGCATCTCCCTGCTATTGCTGATCACCATTTATGGCATACGGCCAGATTTAAGCGCAGTGAGCACCAGCTTTGCTTTCTGGATGAAACTGGGGGTGCCGCTGACTAGCGCCCTGACAGCGCTGGTGTTACTTATCACATTGTCCAGACCGGGCAAGTCTCTGCAGGCAGCTTACTGGCTACTGCCACTGCCGGTATTGGCTTTATGGATATGGGCGATTGCCAGCTGGCTGGGCACAGAAGCAAGCCAGCATGCGGACATGGTCTGGGGCAAGACCTGGCGCGTCTGCATCATGAATATCACATTGCTGGCAGTGCCGGTAGGCACGCTGACGCTGCTGACCTTACGCAACCTGGCGCCTACACGGCCGGCGTTGACCGGCGCAATCGCCGGCTGGCTGGCGGGTAGCAGCGGTGCCAGTATCTATGCCCTGCATTGCCCGGAAATGGCGGCGCCTTTCCTGGCGATCTGGTATGTGCTGGGTATGCTGGTGCCTACGGCGATCATGGCTTATGTCGGGCACCGTAGTTTGAGGTGGTAAGCTCAGCAGCATTACTTGCTTAACCACTTTCACCGTTGTCATACTGGCCTCCGCCGGTATGACGAATAGGCTGTTAGCGTTTTGCTTGCAGTTAATTGCTCTGCTTCAGCTTGCTGATCTGCTGTGCGATCAGATCGCCCTGCGTTTTATCCAGTGCCGAGACCGCGGGTTGCAGTGATTCCAGCGCGCTCAGGTTGTTCTGCACCAGCGCGATACGTGACAACGCCAGCATGGCATCCAGGTCACGCGGGTTGATGCTATAAGCGCGTTTAAAATCCTTTTCTGCCTGTGGCAGTTGCAGCAGGCCTTCTTCCGCCAGGCCTAAAAAATACCAGGCATCTGCCGACCCCGGTTCCTTGCCGGTCCACTGCTCAGCAATGGTTTTCAGCGCGGCCCATTCTTCATTCTGATACGGGATCACCACCTGCATAAAATAAGGCCGCTCGGCGATGGGCAACGCCCAGAACGGCACTTCCTGGGTTTTCAATGAAACCACGTCCGGGCTATCCATCAATTCCTTGATCCACTCCACCGGCAAGCTGTAAAAAAACGCGTGATGGCCAGGGCTTTTAAACGTGGTCAGGCCGATCAGGTTAAAGTCCTGGTCAAACAGGGCGCCGCCGCTGGATCCCATGGCGAAGGTCGCGCTGGAGCGTACGATCTGGCCGCCATCGTAAGGGTAAATGCCTTTGATCGTGCCATACGAAGTCTGTGGCACCGGCGACCCGGCCGGAAAACTCAGCGTGAACACTTCTTCTTCGTATTGCAGGGTCTTACTTTCGCGCATGGGCACTGGTTTGAATGGCAGTGGTGTGAATTTAAGCAGGCAGAGATCGCGTCGCCAGTTGGCCTTGAGCCCAGTTGGCTGGTAACCATCGCGGAATTTGGCGATATTGGCACCGTTACTATTGGCGATCACATGGCAATTGGTGGCGACATATTCCGGGCTGACCACGACACCCGAGCCACGTCCGTTGGAACCACCAGGCAGGTCGGTGGTGACCATCACGATAGAATGCCCCAGTTCCAGGGTATCGACCATGTCCGGCTGCGCCTGCGCCAACAGGGGGGTGGCCAAAAGGGGGGTGAAAGTGAAACAAAAAAACGCTACTATTTTTTTCATGCGTATCCCCGCCTGTGGTTAATGCTGCCGATTGAAGTAAGCGTTATGACCAGCAAAATAAAGAAACGTTTTCAGCATGCCACAGATAGTCGCATAAGGGGGAATCGCTGGATCTTAAGCCTAAGCACAACGGGCATTTCACCGCCATGTAAGGATATTCTGACAGGCAAATAGGCGATATCCTTCTTATTCCTACAGACAGGCACCTCTACCATTGCACATTAAATAACGAGTTGAATGGTTCACGTAATGCACGCAAAATCCTATATGGTTCCAAAATTGATCTTTGCCAACGTACTGGCCGTCATCATGATGACGTTTGAACAGCACGCCCCGGCCGAAATGCAGCAAACACCGCAAAAAGAGCCACAAAAATTGGTAGACGGCCAGGCCCGTCAACCTGAGCCTGTGGTACAGGTTGCTGCCAGCAAACAAGACAATCAGGAAGTCGTGGTTGAGCATGCCGTGGCCAAAAAACGCATGCACAACACCCAGCACAAAGCGAGAACACCTCACACCCGGTTTATCAGCAGCAAGTCAGCGCCTATCGATTGCTGCTTCCGCGGTTACAAGAGCTAGTGACCATACATTAAGTCACTGAAACGAACATCATTGATCCTCCAAAAGCCTCCTAGCGAGGCTTTTTTCTTGCAGGTCTTTGCTTCAAGCAATACACTGGCAAAAAACATCCTAAAGAAAAATCCATGTTCAAATCCTTTTTCCCTGACTCCCGCTGGTTCTGGCCTTCAGTCATTTTATGGTCTGTGATCTCCTGCGGGGTGTGGTTCGAGTTTTCTAGCGTGATAGGCGCTATGGTCGGCCTGAACATGAGTGAAAAAGAGCCGGTGATCGGCCTGGGCCACTTTGTCACCGACTCCTTCAAATTGTTTTATGTGTATTACACCGTCAGTGTCGCCATTTTCGCTTTACTCTGGTTCACGCTGAAACCCAGCCGCTGGCAATGGTGGTCTATAGTCGGTTCGGCTTTTATCCTGTTTTCAACCTATTATTCAGTACAGGTGTCAGTCGCGATCAATAACTGGCGTCGGCCGTTTTTTGATGGCGTACAGGCGGCGCTGTCACCCAACTCCAAAGTGACCACCGCCGAGCTATACACGCTGATGCTGCAGTTTGCCGAGATCGCCTTCGTCGCCATCTTTATCTATGTCATCACGCGTTTCTTCGTCAGCCACTATATCTTCCGCTGGCGCACGGCGATGAACGACTTTTACACCAGCCAATGGCCGCAAGTGCGCCGCATTGAAGGTGCCTCGCAGCGGGTGCAGGAAGATACCATGCGCTTTGCCACCATTATGGAAGGCCTGGGCGTATCCATGGTAGAAGCCATCATGACGCTGGTGGCTTTCCTGCCGGTGTTGTGGAGCCTGTCGGCTTATGTCAGCGAACTGCCGGTGTTCGGCGCGGTGCCTGCACCGCTGTTCACCGCCGCGATCGCCTGGTCAGTGTTTGGCACATTATTGCTGGCAGCCGTGGGTATCAAATTGCCGGGCCTGGAATTCAGGAATCAACGGGTAGAAGCCGCATACCGCAAAGAACTGGTGTATGGCGAGGATAATGCGGAACGGGCGCAACCGGCGACCTTGAGATCGTTGTTTCAGGATGTGCGTACAAATTACTTCCGCTTGTATTTCCACTATATGTATTTCAATGTGGCGCGCAGCTTGTATTTACAGGCAGATAATATATTTGCTTACCTGATCCTGGTGCCTACCATTGCGGCAGGCAAGATCACTTTCGGTATCCTGCAGCAGATACTGACAGCGTTCTCGCAAGTGAGTAACTCGTTCCAGTATCTGGTGAATTCGTGGACGACGATCGTTGAGTTGTTGTCGGTGTATAAGCGTTTGACGGCATTTGAGGCAGCGATCAAGCATGAGGCATTGCCGGAGATTGAACATACGAACTCATGATTTAAGTGCTGCAACAGCGGGGCGTGCCAGCGCAGACTGGGTTTGTGCTTTATTTGGTTGGATATTACATCCGCGATCACTTTGTAATTGGTATTTCTTTGGATGATTTCACCCTTTTCTTTCGCCTCTAGGCGAGTTACTTTTCTTTGCTTGCCCAAAGAAAATGTAACCAAAAGAAAGGGCACCCTAGCTTCCGCTTGTTTCCTGCGTTGCTCATCAAAATAAGCGGTCACGAAACTCGCCCTAGCGGCCTGCACAATACGCAGGCCACCGCGGAGCTCAGACAGTCGCTCCCTTCCTCCTTATTTTGACTCCGCTACTCGGCGCGTCAGATAGGGGACCCTGAAAGACACTACGCGGTTACTTGGGTGAGTTCCCCTACATTGCATCCCACTCGATCAGTGCAATAAAACAAATCAAAAAGATAGTTGGCGGGTTGGTCTTAGATTACACAGGTGCTTAGCGCCCTCTGTCCATTGAGTTCAATCATTGTGTCATCGTGGTGATTTTAACGGGCCCCTATCTGACGCGCCGAGTAGCGCAGTCAGCGTGGGAGTTTTCGGCCAGCGTCTGTTCGAGTTCCGCGGTGGCTTGCGTAGTTTGCAAGCCGCTAGGGCGAGTTTCGTTGGACGCCCACGTTGACGAGCAACGCAGGAAACAAGCGGAAGCTAGGGTCCATTTCTTTTGGTTACATTTTCTTTGGGCAAGCAAAGAAAAGTAACTCGCCTAGAGGCGAAATAAAAGGGTGCAATAGAGCACTGAAAAATCCAAAGAAATACCAATTAAAACGTCACAACAAATGCAACTAGCTCACTGGCAGTCTCGCCGGCCCCCAGCATGCCATGCTGCACACTAAAAACGCAATAATGGCCAGTCTTACCTGGCCACTCTCTGCATATGATCAAACTTAGGCTGTTGCTCGCGCATAAACTCAGCCAATGCCTGTTCCGACAACGGTCGGCTGTAATAATAACCTTGCCCTACATCGCAGCCACTGTGTAGCAGAAAACGGTGCTGGTATTCCGTTTCTATGCCTTCTGCAGTCACCGATTTATGCAGACTTTTACCCAGGTTGATCAGCGCCAGCAGGATGTTGCCGTTAGTCACGCTTTGCTCCAGGTCTTGCACAAAGGCTTTGTCTATCTTGAGTTCATCGATAGGGTAGTTTTTCAGGTAGGCCATATTGGAGTAGCCTATGCCGAAGTCATCAATGGCGATGCAGACGCCCAGCCGTTTCAGTTGTTCCAGCGTGCGCGTGAACATGGCTTCGTCCTTGAATCTGGCGTTTTCGGTGACTTCCAGTGTCAGCAGGTGTGGCGGCACGCGCTCCTGGCGCAGTACCCGTTGCACGGTTTCGACCAGGTTGCCGCGTAAGAACTGGATAGGCGATACATTCACGGCGATAGGTACCAGGTAGCCCCATTCGGTCTGCATGGATTTGATTTTCTGGCAGGCGGTCTGCAGTACCCATTCACCGATGGCGAAAATATGCCCGGTTTCTTCTGCCACCGGGATAAATTCGTCCGGCGGGATCAGGCCTTTTTCCGGGTGCTGCCAGCGTATCAGCGCTTCGAGTGCGTTGATGTTGCCATGCTGCATATTGATCTGTGGCTGGTAGTACAGCATCAGCTCCTGCCTTTGCAAGGCGTGGCCCAGGCCGTATTCGATCTCGTTGCGTTCGCCCAGTTGCTGCGCCAGCGTGCCGCTGAACATCTGTACTTTATTCTTGCCGGCATTTTTGGCGCTGTAGAGGGCCGAGTCTGCGCAGCTGAGCAGGGCGTCTATCTCCTGGGCGTGGTCAGGGTAGATACTCACGCCCACGCTGCAGGTCATGTTGAATACATAGTCGCCTATCTCTATCGGCAGAGAGATGGCTTCCATCACGCGTGCCAGCAGCGGTTCTGCATCTTCGCCTGCGCGCAGACCGGGGTAAAGCATGACGAATTCGTCACCGCCAAAGCGCACGATGGCGTCGGTAGGGCGGGTGCTCTGTATCAGGCGTTGCGCGACATTCTCCAGCATTTTATCGCCGGCTCTGTGGCCCAGGGTGTCGTTGATGAGCTTGAAATGGTCCAGGTCTATAAATGCGATCGCGATCTTGCGCTGCATCTTGTCGGCTTCGGCGATCAGGCTGGCCAGTTTGCCGCTGAAGGCATGGCGGTTGAGCAAGCCGGTCAGGTTGTCGGTGACGGCCAGCTGGTGTATCTGCTGCTCATGATTGCGGCGGCTGGTGATGTCTTCTACCGTGCCTTCGTAATACAGGATATGGCCCAGGGTGTCATAGACCGCATGCGCATTCTCTGATATCCAGATGGTTTCGCCGTTGTGGCGGTAGACTTCGGATTCAAAGTTCTGCACACGGCCATAGGCGCTGATGGCGGCAGTGAATTCGCCACGCCGGCTTTCGGCGACATACAGTTGGGTGCTGATATTGTTGAGGTCGCTGATCAGCTCGTCGGCAGAGGCGTAGCCGTACAGATCGGCCAGGGCCTGGTTGGCATTCAGGTAGGTGCCGGATTCAGTGGTCTGGAACATGCCCAGGGTGGAGTTATCAAACATGGAGCGGTATTTTTGCTCGGTGCTGAACAATGCCTGCTCTATGCGTTTGCGGTCGCTGATGTCCTGAATGATGCCTTCCAGCGCCACTGGCTGGCCTTCGTCATCAAAGACACCGCTGCCACGTTCGGCCACCCAGACGATATCGCCATTGGCGCGCACGATGCGGTATTCCAGCTGGAAACGCTCACTTTTTGCCAGCGCTTCGGCAATGATGGCTCTGGCTTTTTCCCTGTCATCGGGGTGGGTGAGGCGCTCATAGGAGATGTCTTTATTCAGCAGCAACTCGGGCGGCGTATAACCAGTGAGTGACTGGCAGCCTTTGCTGACATAGATCATGGTCCAGCTGTCGTCATACAGGCAGCGATAAACCATGCCATCCAGGTTGTCCAGCAAGGTATCCATCAGGCGTTGCTGTTGCGCGGTGAGTAAGGATTCCATGATGTCGTTTTGCATGATGCCGAGTATGGTTTGGCTGTTCATCAGACAAGTACCTGTTCTTCCTGCCTGAGTGTACGCACGGTGAGCGCCTTGTTCCACATGCTTTGCGCGGTGACCAGTGTCAGCATGCTGTGCTGCGCGATGTTGGCAATGGCGATACCGGGGTTATGGCTGACGCCCCTGAACAATGCCGTCATCGGCTGGATCTGGCCTGGCGTCAGATACGGGATCTCACCGAGCGCCGAGACGAATACGCCAAATTTAAGCGAGCTGGATTTATCTTCTATCACAATGATCTGCCGGTAATCGGTGGAGTAATGGGCGTGGCCCAGCATGCGTGCCAGGTCTATGATGGGGATCACCTCATTCTGGTAGGCATGCATGCCGGCGATAAAGGGTGCCGGTTCTGGCAGGGTGCGTAATTGCACTTCATCTATCGCTTCGCGCACATACTGCGTTTCTATGCCCATCCAGGTGTCGGCCACGTAGAAAGTCGCATATTCCTGGGTGTCCTTGCCGTATTGCAGGAACAGGTTGGGGTTGAACTTGTTGTGTATGACCTGCGCTTCGGCGCTGATGCGCTGATTGATCTCATCCACCTTGCCCAGCGGTGTAAAGATCAGCGCCACCACCTTGTTGCGGTAGCTGTCCTGCGCGCCTTTGTATTCGCGGTAGCCATAAGAGGCATGCGCGCCCACGGCGTAATAGGTGTTGTGATAAACGGCGATATCAAACAGCTGTTCGCCTTCTTTCAACTTGCCTATGGCCGGGATCAGCTCAAAACTCTCGCCGATGGCGATCTCGCCGTGGGTGCTGGAGATCACGCTGGACTGGTCATTGACGAACACGGTAAAGCTGCCTGCCACCGGCGCATCATCGCCATCACGCGGCACCACATCCTGCAGCATGGCCTGAAACTGCGGCGTGCTGTCAAACACGATGGCGATGCCGCCGACTATGCTGTTGACCTCCAGGTGGCGGATAGGCGCGGCGTAAATATAGGTGCATTGGTCGCCGTATAACGGCGTTTTCTCAAACGGCGACACCACATAATCCTGGGTCGACAGACAACTGCGCGTGCGGCCTACCCAGTCATCCTGCAATTGGGTGCCGACCAGGTGTTCATAACGGTGGTTGGACACCGCCATTACTTCCCCCTGGCGGTCAAACACGATCAGGTTGTCATACACGGTATACAGGCCATTGATATAACGCAAGGTCTCGGTCATCTTGCGTTTGTCGTCTTTGCTGACCTGGCTTTGTGCCAGCAACTCTCTGAAACTGTGAGTAAGCGCCCACCAGCGGACGTCATTGGCGCGCTCGTACAGGTTGCGGTCCAGGATATCCACTGCCATTTGTGCGCAAAAACTGGAGTTTTCCAGCATCACCGATACCACGGTCTGGTAAAGCTCGGACACCATCTGCTCAATGATCTGCTGCGTCTTATGGCCGGTATTGCTGATCTCGCACAACAGGGTCTTCGAGAAGTTCTTTTGCTGGGTATCCACATAATTGCTTTGCCAGATATTGCCGTTCCACACTGACTGGTTCAGCTTGCTCTGTATGCTGGCGGCCTGCTTGGGGATATTGAGCAGGGTGTCTGAGAATATCATGGGGCTGCGCATGACCTTGCGCAGGGTCTCGCCATCGATCTGTGCCACCATGGCGTGCATGGTGTGGTGAAACGCATATTGCAGCGGGATCATGGCCTGGCCCAGCCAGCCCGGCCCCAGATAACCCTGGTAGCCCTGGGAGTGTTTGGTGACGCATAAATATTCGCGCCCGGCAAAGCGGCAGATAAACCAGTCCTGATCGGGTGCGGTGCACAGTTTGGCGCCCAGCGGGATCTGGTAGGCATCGCTTGATGCGATCACATTGCGCTGCTCGTCCAGCAGTACGCCGACTGTCCAGTCGTTCTCGGCGATCAGGTTGTGGAATATGGTATCCAGCTCATTGACGAACTTGAAGCAAAGACACAATACGCCCAAAGGCTTACGGCCATCCTGGCTGCGCACCTCATGGGCGTAGACCAGTGATTTATAAGTGCGGCCATTGAGCTCGGTCTCGTAAAAACGCTCTATATACGGCTCGCTGGATTGCTGCGCCAGCGCCACGATAGGGTGGAAATGATCCAGCATGGTCTGGCTGGGGTCCAGTTGATGCAGTAGCTGGCCCTGGCTGTCAAACAGCACTATGTTCTCGTAGACCGTATATTTTTTCTGGTATTCCTCAAACCGCGAACACAGCGCATCGTGCTGTTCATCGGTCAGCGCGCCCTGCATGTATTGCGCCAGATAATCGCGCACATCGTCATCGGTGGCAAAAAATCCGATATCGGCGGTGCGCTCAAACAGGTTGCGCACCAGCAGGTTGATGATCTCAAACGCCTTGGAAGATAATTGCGCCGCCGTTTTGCGCAAAGTCTCCTGCGAAAGGTGCTGCAGCACATCATTGGAGATGGTGTTAAACGCACTGCGGGTATGCTCCATTTCGGAACCAGTGCCCGAAAGCTGAGCCATTAACGCCAGGCTATCCCAGGCGTTTTGCAGTTGATAGATGCGGGAACGAAAGTCATTAACTTGTCTGAAATGGCTGGTAAGTTCATCGGTAAGGGGTTGCTTGAGCATGAAACACTTTCAAAATCATCGGATATCCCAGCCATGTACAGCAAGAACGGGTCCTAAACTGAAGTCGCAATACTTTGAATAAGCGGCAAAAAAGGCCGCTTCCTTTTGCTTTGAGGCCTGCAAACGGTCATTTCCCGCCTGCTTGTGCCTGTAGCTAGGCTGGAATCCATAGAGAAAGCGCCTGATTCAACGCCAGGCGCACTTGGATAGGGCGTTGATTCCCTGTATTGGTGCAGAAATGAGGGTGGTAAAAGTGCTATCCGCGCGGAGGAATATAGGTATGTTGCCCGGGCACAAGAACTGCTTGCAGCACAGGCAGGCGATCACTGCAGAAAGGAAGCATGCCGGTTATGATAGCTAGCGCATTTGACATCCACAACGTATCGGGGGCCATCCGCGATGCGGTCGCGCCGGTGTTTTTGCTCACCGGCATAGGTTCCATACTCGGTGTGCTGATAGGCCGCCTGGGGCGGTCTATAGACCGGGCGCGCTTTCTCACCGACGCGCCGGAAGAAAAACGCGAGCGTTTCATGGATGAGCTGAAGATCATTGTGCGGCGCACCAGCTGGTTGCGGCGGTCTATAGGCCTGGCGACATTTGCCGCGCTGTGCATCTGCGTCTCCATCGCCAGTATGTTTCTTTCTGTAGAAACCGGCTTGCGTTTGCCACACCTGGTGATGATCTCTTTTATTATCTCCATGGCCTCGCTGATACTGGCCCTGCTGTGTTTTTTGCGCGAGATCGTACTGGCCTCACGCGAGGTGATTGTGCCCTACCAGCAACTGCAAAAGCTGAAAAAACGCTGATCTGACAGCCTAGCGATACAGCGCGCGTATGATATCGGTCTGCGTCAGTATGCCCACCAGTTTATTGTGCTGGTCGACCACAGGCACCAGCTGCAGATGATGGCTGGTCATCAGGGGGATGGTATGCATCAAGTGCATGTCTTGCAGTATGGTGATCACCGGCGTCGCCATGATCTGGCCGACGACTTCCGGCTTGTTGCTATGGGTGGTGGGTGACCAGCGTATCAGTTTTTTAAGCGCAGGCGCCACCAGATTGAATCTTTCCGGTTTGGCATGCCGCATAAAATCAGCCACGCTCAGCAGGCCTATCACCAGGCTGGCCTTGTTGATGACCGGGATGGCCGGTTCGGATTGCTGCAACAGGGTCTGCCAGGCATCTTCCAGCGTATCGCCAAATTGCAGGGTGTCAGTGACAGGCCGCATCACATGCCGGCATTCTATCTCTTCCAGTTTGCGGTGATAGGCGATTAGCTCGGTCTGTTGCAACAGCGCCTGCAAACTATCCGGGCTGATATCCAGTACTTCATGAAACTGGCCCAAAGCCGCCTGCAAGTCTTCCTGGCGGAAACCGAACTGGTAGTTCATATGCTCGGGAGAGGTGGGCTTGCTGTCTATTTGCACCGCCGGATAACGGTAGCCGGTCAGCGTGTGGTACAGCCAGGCCGACAATACCAGCAACAGACTATTCGCCAGCACCGGCCACCAGATAAAACCATAGCCCAGCTGGTAGATGGTCTCGCCGCCCAGCACGGCCGTCAACGCCACCGCACCGCTGGGTGGGTGCAGGCAGCGCAGGGCGAACATCAGGCTGATGGCTGAGAGCATGGCCAGCGCGGCGGCATAAGCCAGCTGCCCCGGCAGCAGGTGGGCAAAGAAAACGCCACACAATGCGGCGACAGTGTTGCCGGCCAGAATAGACCACGGCTGCGCCAGCGGGCTGGAAGGCAGACAGAACAGGATCACGGCCGACGCCCCCATGGGCGCGATCAGGAAGATGGCACTGAGCCAATCACCAGGCAAGGCAGCACGGGCCAGCAGGCCGGTCGCTAAAATACCCAGTCCGGCGCCAAATGCAGCGCGGGCATGGTCACGCAGGGAACCGGTGACCGGGCGTGGCCAGTAAGCTTTCAAAAACGCGGGAATAGCAGGCATGAGCAAATACAAACTGCGAGTGCACAATGAAAGTTGGCAGTGTATCACGCACACAGCCTGATAAAGCTGACCAGACAGACACCGCAGCCTCACGGCGTGATACATCAGGATACAAACTCAGGGAAACTTCGCACTGACTTTTTTGCTCATAAGCGCAGAAAGTGTTTTTTGTAGTCCGCCTATGAACACTCGTTAAAAAACAAGTCTCCAGGAAAGGAATCAAGTTATGCAGGCATTCATGCAATCGAAACTCGCGCACTGGGTCAGTGTGCCATTGGCCGTCGCGGCCTTGTTTGGCGCTGGCTACTGGGTAAAGGGCAACACACTGGTCAATGACGCCCAGGCCACCGCCCCGGTGGCGGCGCAGACCATCGCTGGCCCCAGTGCCTATATCACGCTGCCGAACTTTGCCAGCATCGCCGCCAGTCAGGGCGCGGCCGTGGTCAATATCAGTGTCACCGGCACCGTCAAGACCAGCGGTATTCCGGGCATGGACCCGAATGACCCCATGTATGAGTTTTTCCGCCGTTTTCAGCCCAAGCAGCCACAGACCGAAATGCCTATGAGCGGCATGGGCTCAGGCTTTATCGTCAAGCCTGACGGTGTGATCCTGACCAATGCACATGTGGTGGATAAGGCCGACGAAGTCATTGTCAGGCTGACCGATAAACGCGAGTTCAAAGCCAAAGTGATAGGTGTGGATAAACTGACCGATGTCGCCGTGCTGAAAATAGACGGCAAGGACCTGCCTACCGTCAAGATAGGCAGCACCAGGAACAGCAATGTCGGTGACTGGGTAGTGGCGATCGGTTCTCCGTTCGGCTTTGATAACACGGTGACGGCGGGCATCATCTCGGCCAAATCACGCGCCCTGCCGGATGAAGGCTATGTGCCATTCCTGCAGACCGATGTCGCCATCAACCCCGGCAATTCCGGCGGCCCGCTGTTCAATCTGAATGGCGAGGTGGTCGGCATCAACTCGCAGATCTATAGCCGCAGCGGAGGCTATCAGGGCTTGTCTTTCGCTATCCCTATCGATGTCGCCATGGGCATAGAGCAGCAATTGCTGGATAAAGGCAAAGTCAGCCGTGGCCGCCTGGGTGTCGGTGTGCAGTCCATCAACCAGGACCTGGCGAGCTCGTTCGGCCTGAAAAGCAATAGCGGTGCGCTGGTGAGCAATGTAGAGAAGAACGGCCCGGCCGATAAAGCCGGTCTGGAAGCCGGTGATGTGATCCTGAAATTCAATAACCAGGTCATAGATAGCTCCAGCGACTTGCCGCCCATGGTGGCCAATCTGGCCCCCGGCAGCACGGTCAAGATGGAAGTCTGGCGCAAGAAGTCACTGAAGACCCTGAGCGTGCGCGTCGATGAAATGCAGAGCGCGAAGCTGGCACCTGTGGCTGCCCCCGACAGCAAACAGGCCAAGCTCGGCGTGAGTGTGCGCCCGCTCACTTCCCAGGAGCAGGCACAGATTCAGGTCAAACAGGGCTTGCTGGTCGAAGAAGTGGGCAAAGGCCCGGCGGCCAATGCCGGTATCCAGCCTGGCGATGTGATCCTGGCGGTGAATGGTGACCAGGTCACCAGCGTCACCCAGTTGCACGACAAGTTATCGCCCAACAGCAAAAACATCGCCCTGCTGGTGATGCGTGGTGATAACAAGATTTATGTGCCTATCAAGATCAGCTGATTCAAGCGTTTTTAAATCCAGGCGGTTTTATATCCCCTCCGCTGGCCCCGCGATCGCGGGGCTTTTTTTCGCCTTATTTTGTCAGCGTATTTTGCCACCAGTATTTTACTGGGCTTGCCAGCCTGGCTTTCTGACACGTCTATATTTACTCGGGTAGAATACGCCTATGCAAAAATTCCAGATAACTTCCACCCGCGACGACGCCTTGCAAACTGCGCTGCTGCAGCGTATCAACCAGAAAACCAAACCGCTGGGGGCTTTGGGCAGGCTGGAAACGCTGGCATTGCAGCTGGGCCTGATCCAGAAAACCGAGCATCCCAGCCTGCAGCAGCAGACCATGCTGGTATTCGCCGGTGACCATGGCATCGTCGCCGAAGGCGTCAGCCCCTATCCGCAGGCGGTCACGGCGCAGATGGTGCTGAATTTTCTCAATGGTGGCGCGGCGATCAATGTGTTCGCGCGGCAGCATGCTTTCCAGCTGCAGGTGGTCGATAGTGGTGTGAATGCGGTTTTTGAGCCGCACCCGCTGCTGATAGATGCCAAGCTGGGTATGGGCACGCTGAGTTTTTTGCATCAGCCGGCGATGACCGCGGATGAATGTACGCAAGCCATCAGCCGCGGTGCCGAGATCGCCCGCGATGCGATGGCACAGGGCTGTAATGTGCTGGCCCTGGGCGAGATGGGCATAGGTAATACCTCCAGCGCCAGCTGCCTGATGAGCGTATTGTGCAACTTGCCGCTGCACCAGTGCGTAGGCCGCGGCACCGGCCTCAGCGATAAGGGGCTGGATCATAAACTATCGGTACTCACCACTGCCCTGCAGACGCATCATGTCGATGCCAGGGATCCTCTGCGAGCGCTGGCTGTGTTTGGTGGCTTTGAAGTCGCCATGATGGTGGGCGCCTTGCTGGCGGGCGCAGAAGCCAGGGCCACCTTGCTGATCGACGGCTTTATTGCCACTTCTGCACTGCTGGTGGCGGCAAAACTGTATCCGCAAGTGCTGGATTACTGTGTATTCGCGCATTGCTCTGACGAGAGCGGGCATAGCATCATGCTGGCTCACCTGAAAGTACAGCCATTGCTGCATCTTTCGCTGCGGCTGGGCGAAGGCACCGGCGCGGTGCTGGCCTACCCGTTGCTGCAATCGGCAGTGGCTTTCCTCAACGAGATGGCCAGCTTTGAAAGTGCTGGCGTCAGCGAGAAGACGCAATGAACCTGAAACTGCAATGGCGCTATTTCCTGCTAGCGGTGGGTTTCTTTACCCGCCTGCCGGTGCCAGCGCTGGCAGATTTCCAGGAAGCTGAACTCAATCATGCTGCGCGTTATTTCCCGCTGGTCGGCTTGTTGATAGGCCTGATCGCAGCCATGGTCTGGTGGCTGGCCAGCTTGCTGTTCCCGCCTGCCATCGCGGTGTTATCCAGCATGGCGGCCAGCATTTACCTGACCGGCGCTTTTCACGAAGACGGCCTGGCCGACAGTGCCGACGGCCTGGGCGGCGGCATGGATAAAGCCGCTAAACTGGCCATCATGCAGGACTCGCGCCTGGGCAGTTATGGCGCTATCGCCGTGATCGGTGTGCTGTTATTCAAATTCCAGGCACTGCTGGCTTTGCCGGCGGCGGTGCTGCCATTTGCCCTGATCGCCGCCCATGCCATGAGCCGCCTGGCGGCAGTCCATGTCATGGCAGCGCTGCCCTATGTCAGGTCTGCGGGTAAATCCAAACCGCTGGCCACCACTTTGACACGTCACGATCTCTGGTGCGCCAGTGCCTTGGGCTTATGGAGCTGGATAGGCTTTGCCGGGTTGTTATGGCTCAACCATACCGCGCTGGCGGCTGTGCAGTTTTTATTGCTGACCGGCTTGCCGGTGCTGCTGGCCTGGTGGTGGTGGCGCAACCTGCTGGCGCGCAATCTGCAAGGTTATACCGGCGACACGCTGGGTGCCATGCAACAACTCACAGAACTGGCTTTTTACCTGGGCCTGCTGGCGTGGAGCCGGCTGTTATGAAACTCACATTGATACGCCACACCAGCCTGCAGGTGGCGCAGGGCATATGCTATGGGCACAGCGATATCGACGTCGCCGCCAGCTTTCATGATGAGCTGGCCGGTTTGCAGGCCAAGCTGGCAGGCGAACGGTTTGACGCCGTTTATGCCAGCCCGCTGCAACGTTGTAGCAAGCTGGCGCAGGCACTGGGCCAGGCTCAGCACATCACGCATGACGAGCGCCTGAAAGAATTGCATTTTGGCGACTGGGAGATGCAGGCCTGGAATGATATCCCGCGTGAACTGTTTGATGTGTGGGCGCAGAATTACGCCGACCTGGCCCCGCCCAACGGCGAGACTTTCGCCGCCCTGCAACAGCGCGGCATCGACTTTGTTGAAACGTGTTTACAGAGCCATGCCAACCAGCATGTGCTGGTGGTGACCCACGGCGGCATGATACGTGCCCTGATCGCGCATGCACTGAATATGCAGCTCAAAGGCCTGTTCCGCTTTCATGTTGATTATGCCAGCCTGACCCGCCTGGATTTCTCAGGCGCTATCCCTAAAGTAGAATTCGTTAACCGCTAAGGCTGCGAAAGCCGTTAAGGCCAATGGTGGCCTTGCTCAGTGCCTGCTCCAGGCGCGCCCATTGCGTGGCTGGTGGCAAGCCCAGGCGCAAGGCTTGCGGTGATGCAAAATAGCGCGTCCACACGCCTTGTTCTGCCAGCGCTGCCTGTAATCGCTGGCTGGCAGCGTGCGGCACATACTGAAATAAGTCGGTGCCGCCGACGGGGGTTAAACCATATTCAACCAGCAATTGCGACAACTGCCGTGACTGCGCAGCCAGCTGCTCACGCGTCTGCTGTTGCCAGGCGATGTCTTGCAGCGCCAGTTGTGCGATATGGCGGCTGGGTCCGCTGACTGTCCATGGCCCGAGCAAGGATTCAACAGCGGCCAGCGCTGTCGCTTCACCCAGCAAAAAACCCACCCTGAGCCCGGCCAGCCCGAAAAACTTGCCCAGCGAGCGCAACACCCACAAGCCAGGCTGGCCGGTATGGCTGGCGAGGCTGTGCTGCGGCGTGGTATCCATAAATGCTTCATCCACGACCAGCCAGCCACCACGCGCTGCAAGTCGCGCATGCCAGCCCAGCAGGGTGTCCACTGTATATTTTTGCCCGGTAGGGTTGTTCGGGTTGCATAGCAGCAGCACATCGCTATTGTTCAGCGTCTGTTCATCAGGCAGCAGGTCAAAAAAATGCACATGGTGACCGGCGCGTTGCCAGGCATGTGCGTGTTCCTGGTACATGGTGCGCGGCATGGCGACGCGGCAAGTCTTGCGCAAGGCCGGCAGCACCTGCAACGCTGCCTGCGAGCCGGCACAGGCCAGCAAGTGTTGTGCGCCATAATAAGTGCGCGCGGCGGCCAGCAAACTGTCATCCACCGCTGGCAGGCGCTGGAACAAGGCTGGCGGCAGCGGCGGGATAGGGTAGTGCTGCGGATGTATGCCGGTAGACAGGTCCAGCCAGTCAGCCAGCGGGATGCCGTACTGCGTGGCTGCCTGTTGCAGGTTGCCGCCGTGCTCAAGCATAGCGCACGGCTGCCATAATCAAGGCGATCACCAGGGCGATCGCCAGCCAGCTATATAAGCCTGCGCTGACCAGCCGTAATGCTCTGGGGATATCCTGTAGGCCAGGCGCAGTGTCGCTGCCCAGTGGCGGCCGCTCATGCCACACGCCATGGTAGCGCGCCCGCCCGCCCAGTGCGACATTCAGTGCCCCCGCGCCCGCAGACATCACCGGCCCGGCATTCGGGCTATCCCATAGGTTTGCTTGTGTGCGCCAGGCATGCAGCGCTTTGCGGGTATTGCCCAGCAGGGCGTAAGTAAGGGCGGTCAGGCGGGCAGGAATATAGTTTAAAACGTCATCCAGCCGCGCTGCGGCCCAGCCAAAATAAAAGTACTGGCTGGTCTTGTAACCCCACATGGCATCCAGCGTGTTCGCCAGCCGGTATAACAATGCGCCAGGGCCGCCGGCGATCAGAAACCAGAACAGGGCGGCGAATACGCTGTCACTGCCATTCTCCAGCACTGATTCCAGCGTGGCAGATACAGGCTCGATTGCTTCCTGGTCGCGGCTGACCATATACGAAGCTGCCAGTTGTGCCTGCTTGATATCGTTGTTCTGCAGCGCAGAATACACCGCTAATGCATGCAGGCGCAGGCTGTTGTGACCCAGCGCAAAGTACAGCAGGTAGCCATGCAGCAGCCAGCCGAAGCGCATTTGCGCCAGCAGCCATGCCACATAAGTCAGCGGCAATACCGCCACCAGCCAGGCCAGCAGACCTATCAGGCGTTGCGCGGGTCTGGGCTGGGCGTTTGCCGGGTTCAGCCATCGGCTTAATCCGCTGGCAAGACGGCCAAAACCGACCAGCGGATGCCAGCGCCTGGGTTCGCCCAGGCAATGATCAAGCGCAACCGCGCCGCAGGCAAGCAGGGCGAGTATGAGATAATCGGCGTATGGATAAACAGGCAGTAAAAACATTAATGGTTCAGGGCACCACATCGGATGCCGGTAAAAGTACGCTGGTGGCCGGATTGTGCCGCGTATTGTACCGCAGCGGGGTCGCTGTTGCCCCTTTCAAGCCGCAAAACATGGCGCTGAACGCGGCGGTGACTGAAGACGGTGGCGAGATCGGCCGCGCACAGGCTGTGCAAGCCATGGCTTGTGGCCTGCAGCCGCACACCGATATGAACCCGGTGCTGTTAAAACCTAATTCTGACACCGGCTGCCAGGTGATCATCCACGGCCAGGTGCGGGGTAACCAGGAAGCAAGCACTTACCACGAGTATAAAAAAGTCGCCATGCAGGCAGTGCTGCAGTCCTACCGGCGATTAGAGCAGCAATATGATTGTGTGGTGGTCGAAGGCGCGGGCAGTCCGGCAGAGATCAATCTGCGTGCCAACGATATTGCCAATATGGGCTTTGCCGAAGCGGTGGATTGCCCGGTGATACTGGTAGCCGATATAGATAAAGGCGGCGTGTTCGCCCACCTGGTCGGTACCCTGGCCCTGCTCTCTGACAGCGAGCAGGCAAGGGTGGCAGGTTTTGTCATCAACAAGTTCAGGGGCGATATCGCCCTGCTGCAACCAGGGCTGGATTGGCTGGAGCAACGCACCGGCAAGCCGGTGCTGGGCGTGTTGCCTTATATGCACGACCTGCACCTGGAAGCGGAAGATGCGGTCGCCAAAAGCCAGGTGAAAAAAACCGGCGCCCAGCTGACAGTGGTGGTGCCGCTGCTGCCACATATCGCCAACCATACCGACTTTGATGCCCTGCGCCTGCACCCGCAAGTGGCGCTGATGTTTGTGCGTCTGCATGAGCCGCTGCCCGCTGCCGATCTGATCATACTGCCCGGTAGCAAGAATGTGCGTGGCGATCTGGCCGCCCTGCGTGAACATGGCTGGGAGCAAGCAATCGCGCGGCATCTGCGTTACGGCGGTAAATTGCTGGGTATCTGCGGTGGCTTTCAGATGCTGGGTCAGCAATTGCATGATCCGCTGGCGATAGAGGGTGCAGCCGGTAGTAGTGCCGGCCTGGGCTGGCTGGCGATGGAAACCACGCTGGAAACGCACAAACAGCTTAAACAGGTATCAGGCAAGCTGGCCTTTGCCGATGCCGAGTTACAGGGTTATGAGATCCATATGGGGGTGAGTGCCGGACCTGCATTAGCAAGCCCGGCGCACCTGATCAACAATCAGGCAGAAGGCGCACTGTCAGCAGACGGCCAGGTCGCAGGCAGTTATATCCATGGCCTGTTTGACCATCCCCAGGCCTGTGCTGCCTGGTTGCAATGGGCCGGGTTATCGGATCAGCTGGCTTACGACTATACGCAATTACGTGAACAAAGCCTGCAGCAATTAGCCGACAGTTTGTGTAAACACCTCAACTGGCCAGCGCTCAAGCCTTATTTGCCGGCCGGCTTTAGCCCCCGTTAAGCGGCCGCGACCACAGTGATGGTCTGCTCAAACGCCTGTACCACTTGCCCGGCACGTATCTTGGCGGTTTTTCTGCGCTCTATCTGACCGTCTACCGAGATCAGCCCTTCCGCCACCATAGACTTGCCCTGGCCGCCGCTATCGGCGACGCCTTCAAGTTTTAGCAAGTCGCACAGTGCAATGAATTCACCTTTGAGTTGGAAAGTAGTGGTGGTCATGGTGGTGTCTTTTCCTGTGTGATTTAGATGTATGAACGCAACAATTAAGGCTTGTTCGCAGTGTCTGCCGGCAGATTCACTTCCAGCGTCAGCGACGCATTCTGGCTTTCCCACAGGTTTTCGTTCAGCTGGTGGTGCACGGTGACAAACAGGAAATTCAGCCCGGCTTTTTTCGGCTTGAAACTGAATTCACCTTGCTGGTTCGCCTGTATATTCGACTCCCTGACGTTGTCCAGGTCATACAGGTCTTCCACGCGGTGCTTGATGAAATGCTCGTTATCGGTGACCACGATGATGCGTGCATTGGCGACCGGCTTGCCATTCTCCAGCACGCGGAATGAACCCTCAGCGCCTAATAGCAGGCCATTTGGCGAGCTCAGTGGCACGATCTCCAGGCCTTTGTTAAATGGTCTGGCCACATATTTCTGCTGGCCTTTGAAAATGTAAGTATCGGCATAGCTGTAGTAATTCATGGTGGTCGGCTTGCCGGAAACACGCTTCATATCGGCCGCAAAATACAGTTTTTTATCAGGCGTTTCCACCGCTTTATAGATAGGCCCCACTCGTTGGCCAGTGCTGATACGGTAGGTGCCTTCCGCTTTTAATTCTGGCTCAAGGTAAACCGCGGCCTTGGTTTTTGCGATGGGCTTGATCGCCACCGAAACCCCGTTGGGATCAGTGATGCTGAAGTTGGGTGAATCCATGGCAAAGTCTGCCTGGAAGGGGAACTCAGTAAACGCTGATTCTATGGTCAGGCGGTGATGCGTGACATTGAACTGGTTGGGTTTTAAAAATGGCACATGCGCCTGCGCCGCCAGTGAGGCGGCCAGTGTCAGCAGTGAGGTGGCAATCAGGGAAAACTTGTTCATGATGGTTCCTGCGGTTTGATTAAAGGTTTATTTAAGAGGGAGAGGTAGTCCGGCGGCAATAAAACTGACTTTGTCGGCGATGGCCGCCACGTGCTGGTTCAAGCGGCCCTGTTCATCCTGGAACTGGCGGTTGATCTCGCCCAGCGGCACTATGCCCATGCCGACTTCGTTGCTGACTAAAAACACCTGTGCCTGTAACTGCGGCAGGGTAGCCAGCAAGGCCTGTTTTTCTGCCTGCCAGTCCAGCCGTTCCGGCTTGTCGCAATCCGGGCATATGCATTGCGCCAGCCACAAGGTCAGGCAATCAACGATCAGGCAGCTGTCGGCGGCATCGTTATCCAGCAAGGTCTGGCCCAGGTTGAACGGCGCCTCTACCAGTTGCCAGTAAGGCGGGCGGCGCGACTGGTGTTGCGCCACGCGGCTGGCAAACTCGTCGTCATATACCTGGGCCGTGGCGATATAGGTCACCGGCAATTCCAGCGCAGCAGCCTGCCGTTCTGCATAGGCACTTTTGCCGCTACGTGCACCGCCCAGGATCAAATGTGTGGTCATGTCAGTCTCCCGTTTTGCTGTTGCCAGTGTTGGATGATGGTTTGCAATTGCGCCAGGCCTTCGGTAAACAGGGCCGGCCCCGGCTGCAGAATATCCACTGATTTGATTTCATATAAATGGCCGTGCTGCACTGCCGGTATGCTTTGCCAGCCGGCACGCGCCTTGACTTTTTCCGGCTGGAATCTCTTGCCGCACCACGAGCCTATGATGATATCTGGTTGCGCAGCCAGCACTTGTTCTGCGCTCACCTGACGGTCACGCGCATTGTGAAACCGGCTCAATGCCGGAAAGCAATCCTGCCCGCCTGCCGCTTCTATCAGCTCTGCTGCCCAGCGTATGCTGCACATCATGGGTTCATCCCACTCTTCAAAATAAACACTAGGTTTGTATGACCATGTTGCAGCTTGTTTGCGCGCAGCGTCCACCAGGGCCTGGTATTGGGCAACCAGAGCGTGTGCCTGATTGCTGGCGCCGACCAGGTCACCCACGGTCAGTATCATCTGCAGGGTCTCTTGCAGGCTGCGCTGGTTGAATACGTGCACCTGGCAACCGGCCTTGATCAGCGCAGCGGCAATGTCGGCCTGCAAGTTGGAAAAACATAAAACCAGGTCTGGCTCTAGTGCCAGTATCTTCTCGATATTGGCGCTGGTAAAGCCGCTGATCTTGGGTTTTTCTTTACGAGCGACAGGCGGGCGTGTGGTAAAGCCTGAAATGCCGACTATGCGTTGCTGCTCACCCAGCAGGTAGAGCACTTCTACCGTTTCTGTGGTCAGGCAGACTATGCGTTGCGGCCAATGTTTCATGGCTGCGGCTCATGCTGCCAGCCGTTTTCCATCAGCATGTCAGACAACGGTTTTTCTGTCGCCCAGCCTTGTTCCACCAGCATGGGCGATTTGTAAAAAGTGTTCACGTAACCCAGGCAAAGGATAGCGACAGGTTTGGCATCGGCGGGCATGCCCAGCAAGTCGGCCAGCGCCTGCGGATCAAACAGGCTGACCCAGCCCATGCCTATGCCTTCGGCACGCGCCGCCAGCCACAGGTTCTGGATCGCACAGCTGACCGAGGCCAGGTCCATTTCCGGCAGGGTGCGGCGGCCAAAGATATATTTTTCGCGCTGGTCGCACAGAGTGGCGACCAGTAGCTCACCGCAATCGAGTATGCCTTCAACCTTGAGCCGCATGAATTCAGCCATACGCGCGGTGTTTTCAAACTCGCCTATCGCCAGCGCGGTTTTCTTGCGTTCTTCATCCACCAGGGCATGCATGCGTTTGCGCAGACCGGCATCCGAAATGCGGATAAAGCGCCATGGTTGCATCAGGCCTACGCTGGGCGCCTGGTGTGCGGCCTGCAGTAGTTTTTGCAATAACGCTGGCGCGATCGGCGTGGGCAAAAAATGCCGCATATCGCGTCGCTCGGCGATCACCTTGTAAATGGCCGCCTTGTCGTTATCAGAATAAGCAAAACTCATGGCAGAAAGAAACGCGCGGCCAGCGCCGGGTTAGACGGGAAATAAAAATGCAGAAAGCTGGCGGTGATGTTGTGCTGGCGGTAGATGGCCTCACCGGCACCATATCTACCTTTGCCCTGCGCGATCACCGGCAGGCTGGTTTCAAAGCGGCCATAGTGGAAAGTGTGCGCGCCTATGGTTTCTTCAGCTTCGCCTGAAGGTGAAGTGAAGGTTGCGTGTTGCGTGCCTAAACCCTGCCGTTTGGCTTCAATCGTGCCATGACCAGCCAATAGGCCGAAAACTGATTGCCCGTTCAGACTTTCACCTGCCGCCAGCATGCCGCCACATTCTGCCAGTAGCGGCATGCCAGCGGCAACCGCCGCCTGCAGGCTCTCGCGCATGCCGCTGTTGTGTTGCAGTGTGTCCAGATGTAGCTCGGGGTAACCGCCTGGCAGCCAGCAGGCATCAGCCGCAGGCAGTTGCCCATCATTCAGGGGCGAGAAAAAGCTGATGCTGGCACCCAGTGATTGCAATAGATCCAGGTTTGCCTGATAGATGAAACAGAAGGCAGCGTCCTTGGCGACGGCGATGGTTTTACCTCGCAACAATGGCTCACAAGAATTATTTTCTGGAGCAGCAAAATTGACAGCTGGCGGTAAGGGGATCTCTTCCCCCAACAACTTGGCAGCCGCTTCTATGCGTTGATCAATGTCGCTGATCTCCTGCGCCAGATGCAAGCCAAGGTGGCGTTCCGGCAAGCTTAGCTGTGTATCGAATTTCATGGCGCCCAGCCAGGGGATATTCGCAGGCAAGGCTTCTTTGATCATTTTGGCATGGCCGTCGCTGCCCACCTGGTTGGCGATCACGCCAGCGCGTTGCAGGCTGGGGCGGAACGCATACAAGCCATAGGCCACCGCCGCAAAGGTTTGCGCCATAGCCTTGGCGTTGACCACCAGACCGACCGGGATGCCGAAGCGCTCGGCGATATCGGCGCACGAAGGGTTGCCATCGTACAGCCCCATCACACCTTCCAGCAGTAGCACATCATTTTCCTGCGCGGCTTTATAAAGCAAACGACTGGCATCCGCTACACCACACATACCCAGGTCCAGGTTATACACCGGCTTGCCGGTGGCTACTTCCAGTATCATGCCGTCGATAAAGTCCGGCCCGCATTTGAATGCCTGTACGCGCAAGCCACGCTTGCGGTAAGCGCGTGCCAGCGCAGCGGTGGTCATGGTCTTGCCCTGGCCGGATGCCGGTGCTGCCATCAGCATGGCATGGCAGGTCGCTACAGCTGCTTGTGTCACAGATCTATTCCAGCCTGGGCCTTGATGCCTGCACGCCAGGCGTGCTTGACGTCCATCAGCTCGCTGACTGTGTCGGCTGCTTCACGCAGTGCTTCTGAAGCGCCACGGCCGGTGATGACCACATGCTGCATGGGCGGGCGGCTGGCTATGGCATCCAGCACCATTTGCTCATCGAGGTAGCCATATTTGAAGGTGTAAGTGAGTTCGTCGAGCACGACCAGCTGGATAGCCGGGTCTTGCAGCATGCCGGCGACGATCTGCCAGCCGCGCATGGCGGTCTCGGTATCACGCTGCCTGTCCTGGGTGTTCCAGGTAAAGCCTTCACCGAGTACATGCCAGCTGACTGCCTGATGCTGGCGGAAAAACGCTTCTTCGCCGGTATCAGACCTGCCCTTGATAAACTGGGCGACGCCTACCCGCATGCCGTGACCGAGTGAGCGGGCCACCATGCCAAAGGCAGAAGAACTTTTGCCTTTGCCGTTGCCGGTGAGTATGAGTAGCAGGCCTTTTTCTACCCTGGCCTGTGCTATCTTTTCATCAATGACCACTTTTTTTCTTATCATGCGCGCCTTGTGGCGGCTGTCGCGGTCATTGGTTTCCATCATGATGCCTAAAGAATTATGCTTTTTCGTGAACAGAGCGTTTGGCCAGGCCAAATGCTACGTGTGCGATCAAGGCAACCACTACCCAGAACGCGATCGCTTCCAGTTGTTTTGGATAGTATTTCACCACGCGCGCGCCAAACTCAACCAGGGTAGGGTTGGCATAACGGCCGCCGAAGAAATAGAAACCACCGCTGGAGAACAGCTCGGCAATGGCAGAAGCAACGACCACCACACCTGCCAGTTTGAACAGGCTGCTGAATTCCCAGCTGGTGTTGTCTGCTGTCCAGCGACCGGCCAGCCACATGGTGCCATAGGCTGGCAGTAAAAAGCCGTAAGCCGGTGTCACACAGAAATTGCTGACGCCACCCCAGGTCACCGCGGCCAGATCCAGCCCGGCACACAAGGCCAGCAGGGCGACGAACATAATGGTGGAGCGCAGATAATAACCGGCAATAAAGAAAGCCGCGTATGAAGCGCTAGGCAGAAAATCGATAGAAGCGAAATGATGACCGCGCGTGACGATGACCATCAGTGCAATGACAAATGCGATTGCCAGAGCTTGAGTTGAAATTTTACGTGGCATGCCAACGACTCCCAAATTTTATTAAATTAGCTAGGGGTGGATTTTAGCCCAATTCCATTAGGCTTGGTCAAAATCCACCGGCTATTCAGTGCTTAATGCATGTCATAGTTCAGGCTGAAAAACACATTCGCCCCCATGGTGTTGTAATCCACGGTTGAATTCACAGCCGCCAGCACATAGTCTTTATCCAGAATATTATTGGCGCGGGCTTGCAGTCGCCAATGTTGATTCAACTGATATGCAAGTGTTGAGTTGAGCAGGGCGTAGCCACTTAATGCAAGTCGGTTAGCAGCATCGTTGTAGCGTTGTGAGGACGCAGTCAATTCTGTAGTCCAATTCCAGTCACCAGCTTTGTATTGCAATACAAGATTGCCATAACGTTGGGCGCGTCTAACCAGCAAGTTGTCTGAGCCATCGACCCGGGGGGATTGCACAGTCAGGTTGCCGGACAATAACCAGCTTTCATCTAAAGCCAGACTACTTTCAAAAGTCACCCCTTGAATCTCGATCTTTCCTGCATTCACTGCACAGTTGGGAAAGCCCACCGGGCAGCCTGAGGTTAAGGTTTGAATGAAGTTACGGATATGGTTATCAAACACAGTGACTTTGGCCTGTAAAGCTTGGCCTTGGTAACGAAGGCTGGCTTCCAGATTGTCTGCTTTCTCGGCAGCCAGGTTAGGATTGCCGTAGTTCACCGCATACAATTGATTAAATGTAGGTGCACGGAAGGATGATCCGTATTGTGCTGTTACCCGCCAGGCTGGAGTGAATGCATAGCCATAGCCCAGTCCACCAGTGGTGTAATTGCCAAACTGGCTGTTATGGTCTTCTCTCAAAGATAATTGGGCGCTATGGTTGTCAAAGCTGCCGGTATAGCCCAGGACGAAAGCATCATTGCTTCTGCCTCTGTCCAGTGTTTGCCTGCCAATAGTCTTGGTCAGTACATCCTGTTCAAGTCTGTCATAAGCAAACATGATGGTGCCATTCGAGAGTTGGTAATCATGTTGCCAGGAAATCTGGTGCTGCTCAGTTTCAATATTGCTATTGGCGGTTGCGCCGGTTGCTGCACTCACGGTATATAACTGATCGCGACCATTGTTATATTGCAAGGTACTCTTCCAGCGTTCGGTCAGTGCGTTCTTCAGCGCAAGCCCATAACCTTGCTGGTAGCGGTTCTGGTGGTTGCCAACGTAACCATTGTCATATTCGCTACGGCCATCGCTCTCCAGGTAGTTCAGTCCCAGAGAATGTCCTGGAGCAAACTCCAGACTGGCATAAGCTGATCCACTGAAATTTTGGTAGCCGTCACGGTCTTTGTCCACATTTAATGGCGGGCGTTTTTTTGCGCTGATGCCACGGGTATCATAGCTGCTGATCTGTGCCCCTAATTTCAATGCTTTGTAAGCGGTATCGATTCCGGCATTACCAGTGTAAGTATCATAGCTGCCAGCACCGACTGTGCCGTAAATATGTGTTTTATTGCCGCTGCCACGTTTCGTGAAAATCTGGATCACGCCGCCAATCGCATCGGAACCATACAGGCTGGATGCCGGGCTGCGCAAGATTTCAATGCGGTCGATCAATGCAAGGGGAATATTCTCAAAAGCAGTAGTGCCAGTAGTGCCGGAGTTAATGCGCACACCGTCGACCAGCACGATCAGCTGATTGTCATTGGTGCCACGTAAGGTGATATTGCTGCTAGTGCCCATGCCGCCATTGCTGTAGCTTTGTACGCCAGGTTGCAGCCTGAGCAAGTCGGCCAGAGAGCCACCTTGTAGTCTGTTAATTTCTTCGCTATCGATCACCGTGATATCGCCGGTGACGGTTTTGGTAGATTGCGCGGTCCTGCTGGCGGTGACCACCACTTCGTCCAGGTCTGGTGTCGCCAGCGTTTCTGCGGCAAAGGTGTTAATAGGAAGAGCTGCCATCAGCCCTAGTAATGTTATTTTTTTCATAAGGTTTCTGCTGCGTTTGCGTAATTATTTTGTTGTGTGAGTGGACTTAAATAAGGCAAGAAATTTGTTTAAAAATCTGCCTTTAATCCCACTCGCCAGGTACGGACAAAATCTACTGGATACATTGCGTTGTCTTGTATCTGGATCGAGTTTTCATGCTCAAACAAATTATTCACGGCTGCAAAAACTGTGAATTGATTGTACTGGTAATTTACAGCGAGGTTGGTGCTTGAGTAAATGTCCTGTTTTTGATTGAAGCTGTTGCCGAAGTCGTTAAACGCATAGGCTTTGGAGCGCCAGGTATGATTCAGATTCAGGCTGGCTTTTGGATAAAACTTCCAGTTTAAATTGGCAACCAGGTTGTGCCTGGGAACGCCTGGTAGATCTTTACCATTGAAAGCTCCACCACCGTTATCTTCGCGGTCAATTCTTGCACGTACATAGTTGTAGAGCACAGAAGCAGCGAGTTGATTGTTGATCTGGTAGTAATCCTGGATCTCTAGGCCGTACTTATGTGATTTATCCAGATTGGTGTTGGTAAAAGCATTGGCAAAGCCCGTTGGTACTAAAAAGATCTCGTCATCAAGGTCGGCATGAAATGCGGAAATTTTTAAGCGATTGCTGGCGATAGTATGGTTGATGCCCAGGTTGAATGTTTTCACTTTTGCTGGTGTCAGGAAGCCATTAAAACCACCGCCAAACACAAACAGGCGGTCAATATCTGGGGCTTGATAGGCCTGGTTGTAGTTGGAGAATAAGGAGATCTCCTCATTCACACGGTAGTTCACGCCCACATCCCAGGCATTGATATCATTCTTTTCGCTGGCGGCCAGTGTACCGAATGGATTAATCACTGGTTTGAAGTTATAACGTACGCTTTCGTTCCTGGCGCCGGCAGAGAAGGTCCAGTTACTCAGTAAAAACTCGGTTTGAATAAATGTGGCTTCGTTTTTCTTGGAGGTGACATCAGAGCTCACCCCGAAAAAGTCACTCCAGCGTTTGCGCTCGCCATCAAAATTTTGATAACCGCCCAATACATTCACGTGTTCACTCTGAAACTTCAGAGCGAGTTCATTCCCTTTATAAATGGAATTTGCCGTTGAAGGGGTGGCAGAAATAAACTCGGAGAATTTGTCTTCGTTGTAATGGGTGGCACGAAGTTGAAATTGTTCGCTGATATCCCATTCAGCGCCTAATTGCCATTGATCAGTGTCGAATGACTGGTGGGTATAGGTGCCGTTAGCGGTTCTGGGGTCTGCGTTGAAAACAGCTTTGCTTAAAGAGTTAACGTAACGGATGTCATTGCGGGAGCTGGTGGCCTCAGCAAGCACGCGGAATGTTTGTGTTGGTTTGATTCTCACTTTTACATTCTGTGTATTGCTATCGAATGTGTCTTTGTGGCCGGAGGCATCTCTTTTGCTAAACCCATCATGGCTGTCATGCGCAAGATTCATTGAAAGGTCGATTTTATCTTCACTGATCCCGGCTGACAGGTAGTGGTTTTGCTGTCCGTAATTGCCCCAGCTGGTTGAGGCTGTGACACCTGTTTTTGTTTTTGTATAGATCTGGATAGCCCCTGCAGTGGCACCGTCGCCAAAACGTACAGAACCGCTGCCTTTGCTGATCTCGATGCGTTCAATATTGCTTAACGGGATGCCGGCTAACAGCGCTGGCTGCATGTCGATATTGTTCAGTCTTTGGCCATCCACGGTGATGGCGACATTCTGATAGCCATTTTCGCTGCCATAACCGCGCAGGTTAATCGATGGTGTGGCCTTATTGCCTATGTTAGACAGTAGGTTCAGCGAACTTTGTTGCGCCAGGTAGTCATACAATGTGCTGGCACCTGAGGCTTCGATTTGTTTGGCGGTATGGATTTCCGAGGTGTAGGTAGTCTCTGTATCTTTACGCTCAAAGCCGGAAGACTTGACGGTGACATCGTCCAGTTCGAGATCTTCAGCGTATGCCGATGTGTTCAAAAGCGAGGCGATGACGCTAAATAGTAATTTCTTTTTCATTATCTTGTCCCTGTGTCATATGCGACCCCGCATATGGGTTAGTGGGCGATACCAGGGGGTAAAGACAATGAATTTAGCGTTGCTATGGCTAGCAAGAATAGAAATACACTATCAGACACCGTCACCCCGCGGTATTGCAAATGGTTGGTTGTGAGGCCGGTCTCCGGGCTTGCAAGTTTTGATCTATCGCCTTCCCGAGTGTGTACTCAGTGGCATATTGATAGACCCGCACTTGCTTACCGTTGCGGGGGCAGCACAGGCATTGCGAATGTGAATTCACGCACCTGTTTCCCAGTTTCACTCCGTCTGCAAGAACACAGCGCGAAGCACCTGACAACTGGCGCTCATTTTAGTTGAAAGCGCCTGCTTTTGCGAGCAAACATTGATCGCGGATTAAAGTTGAAATCTTTAATTTACTTTGAAAAACTACGCTTAGCTATTGACCACAATCATTTTTTTCATTGATAATGGTTCGATGGATGCTGATCTGAAAAGTTTGGAAGAGCGTGTGGCGAAGTTAATTGCGCTGTGTCATCACTTGCGTGAAGACAATGGCCAGTTGCGGCTAGAGGTGACAAAACTGCACCAGGAGTCGCAATCGCTCAAGCTGAATATGACTCAAGCCAGCGTGCAGTTAGAAAAATTATTGTCTGCACTGCCACAGGAAGGTCAATAAACGATGGCTAAACAACCGATCGATATTGAGATCATGGGCCGTGCCTTCAGCGTGACCTGTACTGATGAAGAGCGCGATGTGATCGTGCAGGCAGTCGGCTATCTTGATGGTAAGATGCGTGAGATTCGCGATGCGGGCAAGATGGTCAGTGTAGAACGCATTGCCATCATGGCGGCACTGAATATCACGCATGAATTATTGAATACCCGCAGTGATGGCGTGGATGTGGGCGATGTCAAAAAACGCATCACAACCATGCAACAGCAAATGGATGAAGTGTTATCCAGTCAACATAAATTGTTGTAATCCGCTTAACTTCATAAAATATTCACCGTCAATAGTAGTAATTGGCGTATCATTTTTTATACGGTGTGCTTTTAAGAAGGTGTATTAAGGCGTTGCCTGGGTCTAAATTCCTTGAACTAGTCTTTGTTATAGGTTTCGGCTCATCAGGTGCTGTGCGATCGCACTAAGTTGGGATATCTTTTAAGACTCCCTTGGCGTGTGAACCTAATGTACCTTAGGCTGTTACCACCTGAACTTTTTGGTTCAGGATTATGGCTCAGGTAACCCCTTAATACACCTTCTCAAAAGCACATTTGTTTCTTTCTGCCAGGCTATCTCAAGGCCCAGGCTATCTCAAAGCATGGTACATCAGGTCAGCCAGGCTGACCACTTCCAGACAACTTTCATCGCAAGATTCCAGTACCACAGGTGGTGCATAACCGGCTTCACTGGCTTCCAGCCAGCGCCTTGCACACACGCACCAGCGGTCGCCGGCATGCAACCCCGGGAAACCGTACTCAGGGATAGGGGTAGACAGATCGTTACCCTGTGCGGTGGAAAACGCCAGAAACTCATCAGTCATTTCTGCACATATGGTGTGCCTGCCGCTGTCATCCGGGTGAAAGCCGCAACAGCCATCCCGCATAAAGCCGGTGACAGGATAAGTGCTGCAAGGGATGAGCAGGGTGCCGAGGACGTTTTTAGCCATATGTAATGTGGGGTGACTTTAGATTTATGATATTGGGGTTTATGATAATGGGTTTATGATACCTGGCTTAGCCGGTATCGGCGCTTCGGTATAGCGGTGCTGGTGGCACAGGCATTGATGATACTGGACATTTGCATGAGGGAAGAAGGTTTTAACAGATGGCACGTTATTGGCTGATGAAATCCGAACCATCGGATGTTTCGATTGATGATCTGGCAGGCCTGCCGGATCAAAGCATAGATTGGTATGGCGTGCGCAATTATCAGGCGCGCAATTTTATGCGCGACCAGATGAAAGTAGGCGATGGCGTGTTGTTTTACCATTCCAACTGTGAGGTGCCGGGCATAGTCGGCATCTGCGAGGTGAGCACCCTGGCTTATCCGGACAAGTTTCAGTTTGTACCCGGGCATAAATACTTTGATCCTAAATCCACCTCGGAGAATCCGCGCTGGGTGAATGTAGATGTCAAACTGGTGCGTAAAACGCGCGTGCTCAGCCTGAAAGAGCTGCGCGAGATCCCCGAGCTGGCCAATATGCGCACCCTGCAAAAAGGGAACCGATTGTCTATCACGCCGGTCGATCCTAAAGAGTGGGCATTGATCACCAGGTTGCTGGGTACATAATGCCGTGCCGGAGGCATGCCACATGGTGTTAAGGCGATGGGATAACGCATGAAAAGACAGCGCAAAAAAGCGGTGTTATATATCCTTGTTGCCGGATTTTTGATCGCTTTTATCGGCGCGCTATTATTCCTGTGGATCTACTTTTCGAGCATGCGCGAGATGCACCAGACCACGCGCAATCTCTACGAGCAGCCGTTTGCGGTTTCAAATGCCGCGCAGCAATTAAAAGCCGATCTATACCAGATACGCAGCAGCCTGCTCTACGCCACGCTGATCCAGGCCGATGCCAATGCCATGGGCGAAACCATAGGCTTTATTGAGGCACGCGAGCGCGTGGCCGAAGAAAACATCGCCGTCATGCAGCACAGCTACTCCGGCGACCCGCAGCAGATCGTCAACCTGCAGCAAAAGTGGCAGGCACTCAACCAGGTGCGGGACATGATCTTGCAAAAGCTGGAAGATGCCAGGTTTGCCGAAGCCAAGCGTTTGATAGAGACCGACTGGACTAGCCGATTTTCACAGGTGGCAAGGTTGAATGAATCCATACTCGCCTATGCCAATCAGCGCGCCAACCAGTATGTGGAAGAAAGCCAGCAGCGGCTGCAACGGCACACCAGGGCGGGCCTGATCTATGCGTCTTTGTTGCTGTCATTGTTTTTGCTGGTCAGCGTGTTCGTGGTGTGGCGCATCTACCAGTTGCATATAGAAGCCGACAAATTCGCCTTTACCGACTTTTTAACCGGCATCGCCAACCGCCGGCATTTTATGCACGAGCTGGAATCCGAGATAAGGCGTAGCCAGCGCTATGCAGCGCCTTTTTCGTTCGCCATGGTCGATATCGATCATTTCAAAAAGATCAATGACCAGCATGGTCATCATGCCGGCGACCTGATCTTGCAGAATTTCTGCCTCAAGTGCGTGAATGCCTTGCGCACCAGTGATATGGTCGGCAGGCTGGGTGGAGAAGAATTCGGTATCCTGATGCCGATGACAGATCTGCATGAAGCTGCCCGCGTCATAGAGCGCCTGCGCTCCGAGATCGACCATAGTGTGCTGGTGGAAAATGGCGAGAAGATTCACTACACCGCTTCGTTCGGGCTAGTTTCAACCTCGCAACTGACCGATCAGCAGGGCCTGGCGCATATGATGCGCATGGCCGATAACGCGCTATACACCGCCAAACAGCAAGGCCGCAACCGCGTGTTTATCGCGAATCATTAACGCAGCTTTCAGGCTTGCGCGCAGGCAGATTTTAATCCCCCCTTGTTATCCCCCCAGGCCGCATTGCAGATGCGGCTTTTTCACGTATTCGGATGCGCTGATCGCATAAAAAAGCCAGTCTGAATCGCTGATGTGCATTGATTGTGCAACAGCCTGTTTCTACGCACTTTTATGGTGCGTTTATACTTGTTTTCGCATTTGAATTGCAATGATTCAGATCATGGATCCTGTGTTTTTAAAAGGGATTCTAAGTGACCATCTCTACTTTTATAGTTGTTAACTTATTGATTATTAAATAGTTATTTTCTAATTAATCAGTTGTTGGCGCAAACATCGTGCTGCTTTATTTGTGTGCATCACAGGTTGGAATGCATCTTGCTGAAATGCAAGTACAGGCTTTCCAACGACACACCAAATTTGCTGTAACGGATTGGAGCACAACATGACAAAGTTTTTGATCGGTTTACTGGTAGGGTGCTTGACTGCACCATTGATGGCAGAACCTTCTGGCGAGTTGCTGGAATCATTGAACAGTCGTGTATTGCGCATCCAGGTCGGCCTCACCAACGGTCAATTCGGTTTGGGTTCCGGGGTGGTAGTGGCTGACAATCAAGTCGTGACTAACTGCCACGTTGTCGCCAATGCCAGCAGCATCAGTGTGTTAAGTGGCGGCGCCGTTTACCATGCGGTAGGCGTCAAGCCTGACTGGAAGCACGACGTATGCATGTTGCAAATGGAAGATCTGCCGCTGGCGCCTGTCAAAATGAAATCCAGTAGCGAACTGAAATACGAACAACCAGTATTCACCATAGGCTATCCCAGCTTTGTGCCAGCGCCAGTCACCACCACAGGCGTGGTCAAGGGTCTGTTCAGCATGGATGATTCAGTCATCGTGCGCGCCACGCCCACTTTCAGGCAGGGTGCCAGCGGTGGTGGCCTGTTTGATGAGTCCGGCACGCTGGTAGGGCTGATCACACTGAAAAGCCCGGGCAAGGATGCGTATTACTACTATATGTCCATAGACTGGGTGCAGACTTTACTGAACAAGCCGGCAGGCCCGGTGGTGGTGAAAAGTGAATTGCCATTCTGGGGTAAACCGGCAGCACAATGGCCTAACTTTATGAAAGTGGTGTTCCCTTACCTGCATAAAGACTGGAACGGCCTGAAAACAGTGGCTGAGCTATGGGTGAAACAAGAGCCTGCCAGTACAGAGGCCTGGTTTTACCTGGCAGCGGCAGAGTATGAAACACACGACCTGACCCTGGCTGAACAACATTTGCACCGCGTAGTGAGCATGAACGAGCAACATAGCCAGGCTTTTTACTACCTGGGTTTGATCGCCGAAGCCAATGGCAAACACAGCGAAGCATTGGCCAGTGTGGATACGCTTAACCAGCTGGATGCGGAGAAAGCGGTAGAACTGACTGTAGCGATGAAAACACTGCCATAAGCAACCGCCTGGTGTAGTGAAAAGTCAGCCACTCATATCAGCAAATAAAAAAGCGCCTCATGGGCGCTTTTTTGTTGCCAGCTGTTTATTCAGACAACTTGCAGATCGAGTTCTTCTACATGGTAATAATGCTCGTCATCCCAGACAGTGAAGTCTTGCGCGGTCACTACGGCTTCCTGGAAGTGATAAAAGGTCGCAATGCAATGGTTCTCTTCGTCCATGACCTGATACATTGACATAATTTCCCGCCTTTCCGTAATGATTAAGTGACAATAAATACTGCAGTTGATACATCATGCCACTGTGCCAGCTAAATGATTTTATGGAGAAAAGCGGTCTATAGGCTTCAATTTGAAATCATGTTCAACCTGGCGTTAAAGTGTCTGACAAACCCTGTTCAAGACAGCCTGCCAGCCGCTGCGCATGGGCCGCCAAACGTGGCAATTAGCTGTGCTTTACCGGCTTGTTTTGGCTATGATTAATATCGGCCTTTTGTAAAATAGCGCGGTTGGCGGTATAATTTCCGCCTTCTGAGGAACGCTGCGAGAGTTTCATACTCCCAGGCTCAGAGTGATAGCTGCAAAGCTTCTCAACTGCGTTCACTTTTCACTGTGCGAGCACGGAAAAAAGGTGAGCAAAACGTTTCCACCGGTTCTTCATGAACTTTCCCTGCTCAGTTTTCATTTTTTTAGGACTTCAAACATGAATACTGTAGCTGATTTCAAAGATTACATTGTCGCCGACATGGACCTGGCTGGCTGGGGCCGCAAGGAGATCGCGATTGCCGAAACCGAGATGCCTGGCCTGATGGCTATCCGTGAAGAATATGCCGCGGTGCAGCCGCTGCGTGGTGCGCGCATCACCGGTTCTTTGCACATGACTATCCAGACCGCGGTGTTGATCGAGACACTCAAGGACCTGGGCGCCGAAGTGCGCTGGGCGTCCTGCAATATCTTCTCTACCCAGGACCATGCCGCAGCGGCGATCGCTGCTACAGGCACGCCGGTGTTTGCCGTGAAAGGCGAGACTCTGGAAGAGTACTGGGATTACACCCATCGTATTTTTGAATGGGCGGATGGTAGCTTCTCTAACATGATTCTGGATGATGGCGGCGATGCGACCTTGTTGTTGCATCTGGGCGCACGTGCAGAAAAAGATCTGTCAGTGTTAGGCAACCCGACTTCTGAAGAAGAAGTGTGTTTGTTTAACGCGATCAAAGCCAAACTGAAAACCGACCCGACCTGGTATTCCGTTCGCCTGAAAGAAATCATAGGCGTGACCGAAGAGACGACCACTGGCGTGCACCGTTTGTATCAGATGCACAAAGACGGCAAGCTGGCTTTCCCGGCCATTAACGTCAATGACTCGGTGACCAAATCCAAGTTCGATAACCTGTATGGCTGTCGCGAATCACTGGTCGATGGTATCAAACGCGCGACCGATGTGATGATCGCAGGCAAGATCGCCGTAGTGGCCGGTTACGGCGACGTGGGTAAAGGTTCTGCGCAAGCACTGCGTGCCTTGTCTGCCCAGGTGTGGGTGACTGAGATAGACCCTATCTGCGCCTTGCAGGCAGCCATGGAAGGCTACCGCGTGGTGACCATGGATTATGCGGCCGAGCATGCTGATATTTTCGTGACTGCAACTGGTAACTACCATGTGATCACGCACGACCATATGGCAAAAATGAAAGACCAGGCCATCGTCTGCAACATCGGCCACTTCGATAACGAGATCGACGTTGCCGGTATCGAGAAATACCAATGGGATGAGATCAAGCCACAAGTTGACCATGTGATCTTCCCGGATGGCAAGCGCATCATCCTGCTGGCAAAAGGCCGTCTGGTGAACCTCGGTTGCGGTACCGGCCACCCAAGCTATGTGATGAGCTCCAGCTTTGCCAACCAGACCATTGCCCAGATCGAGCTGTTCACACAAACCGGCAATTACCCGGTAGGCGTCTACACCTTGCCTAAGCACCTGGATGAAAAAGTGGCAGTGTTGCAATTGAAAAAACTCAACGCCCAGCTGACTGTATTGTCAGATGCACAAGCGGCCTATATCGGCGTGAGCAAGAGCGGCCCTTACAAGCCAGACCACTACAGATACTAATGCGGCAGATACACACGCTGTGCGCTTAGGCCCAAACTTCCGTCAGGTGTCCTGGCGGGAGTTTAGGTGTACACTCTTCCTCAATCTAATGACGATGGGAGGCTGTAATGGTTAAGTTGCTGATAGTGTGGGTATTGAACGCATTGGCTTTAATGGCGGTGGCTTATCTGGTGCCCGGCATCCACGTGGCCAACTTTACCGCGGCGCTGATCGCTGCGCTGGTGATAGGCCTGGTCAATATATTGATCAAGCCGTTGCTGGTATTGCTGACCTTGCCGATTACTTTGTTGACCCTGGGTTTATTTATCCTGGTGATCAACGGGGTGTTGTTCTGGCTGGTCGGCAACTATCTACAGGGTTTTTCAGTCAGCTCTATCGTCGTCGGTATCATTGGTGCTTTGGTCTACAGCCTTATTTCAGGTGTACTCAGCGCTATTATCCCGGACGGCAAAGACTAACAGGCTGTCAGCCGTAAGCCTGCAATAGATTAAAGATTAAACAAGTGAATAATAAGACTTCTTTCAGTTTTGAGTTTTTTCCGCCAAAAACAGCGGAAGGTATGGCCAACTTGCGGCAAGCACGTACGCAACTGGCAGAATTCTCACCGGAATTTTTCTCTGTCACCTTTGGTGCAGGTGGTTCTACCCGTGACCGCACCATGGATACGGTCCTGGAAATCCAGGGTGAAGGCTCTGAGGCAGCGCCGCATATCTCGTGTATCTCATCGAGCAAGCAGGAGATCAGTGAGCTGTTGCAGGCCTATCAGGCCAAAGGCATCAAGCGCCTGGTGACTTTGCGCGGCGATATTCCATCTGGTGAAGTCAGCGTAGGCGATTTTAAATACGCCAGCGAACTGGTGGAGTTTATCCGCGCCGAAACCGGCGACTGGTTCCATCTTGAAGTAGCGGCCTACCCGGAATTTCACCCGGAAGCAGGCTCTGCGCAAAAAGACCTGGAAAACTTCAAACGTAAGATAGATGCCGGCGCAGATTCGGCGATCACGCAGTATTTTTACAATGTGGATGCGTATTTCCGCTTTGTGGAAGCGGCGCAAAAGCTGGGTATCAGCGCACCTATCATTCCTGGCATCATGCCTATCTACAATTACACGCAGCTGGCGCGTTTTTCTAATGTGTGTGGCGCCGAGATCCCGCGCTGGTTAAGGATGCGTCTGGAAGCCTACGGCGATGACCTGGCGTCATTGCGTGCATTCGGGGTGGATGTGGTAGCCGATATCTGCGGCAAACTTTCGCAGGCGGGTGTAGATAAAATGCATTTTTACACCTTGAACCAGGCCGGCATCATCGGCCAGATCATACGCCAGCTATAAACTGACACGGCAAAAACAAAAAAAGCGCGATAGCTATCGTGCTTTTTTCGCTGCCGCCGCGCTTTTTTATTAGCTGCCACTTATTGCAATGACAGCCCTTTAGGGTTGAACAGGGCGTCTTCGACAAACAGGTAATCCTGTTTACGGTTTTCATCCCACAGCACCATCATGGTGATCCAGCGTATATCTTCCATACTCAGGGTCTCCTGCGGTAACACCATGCCCCGGTCTATGATCAGATCACGCTCGTAAGCCGTGATGATGTCACTTTTCTGCAGCAGGCAGAGAAAATTCAGACTCTCGTCATTGATCTTGTCTCTTTCCATCTCGCAGAAGATACGCAGCGCAGACGGGTCCTGCAGGTATTGCGGTTGCTCCACAGACCGGCGCAGGTCTTTGACCCAGTCGACCGCGTGCAAGATGTCCTGATGGTTAAATCCAGCCTGGGACAGCTCATAGGCCATGATCGCTTCGTCGGTTTCTTTCAACTCGAACGCTTCATGTTTGTCCCAATAGTTTTGATAAATAAATATCAATACTTCCAACATGCACATCTCCTCAAACATGCTATTCAATCACTAACGCCACAGTGTGAGGTTAAGCCAGTCTCTGAAATTGTCCATTCGCGAGATGGCTGACTACACCTTCTAATTCAAGTAGTGTAAGCATGGTGGAAACTTCTCCGGGCGTCAAGCCTGAACGGGCGGCGATCTGTTCGGCAAAGATAGGGTCAAACCCCATGCAGGCCAAGACCGGGCTTGCTTCGGAGGGTAAATTAGTCCAATTGGGCATTAGCCCGTTCGGGCTAACCGGCCAGCTGCTATCGGGCAGGCGGATATGGCGTAACTCGCTGAGGATGTCTTCGGTGGACTCTGCCAGTTTGGCACCCTGTTTGATCAGGGCATGGCAGCCTTTGGCCACCGGCGAATGGATAGAGCCGGGTACGGCGAATACTTCACGGCCCTGTTCTATCGCCAGTTTAGCGGTGATCAGCGAGCCGCTGTCTATATTGGCTTCCACCACCAGGCAGCCTTCGGACAGGCCGCTGATGATGCGGTTGCGGCGCGGGAAATTGTAGTTGATGGAAGGCGTGCCCAATGCGTATTCCGACAGCAGCAGCCCATGCTGGGCGATCTGGTGCGCCAGTGCCTTGTGTTTGGCCGGGTAGACGATGTCCAGCCCGGTGCCGACCACGGCGATCGTGGCACCATCAGCTTTCAGCGCGCCTCTATGGGCAGCGCCATCAATGCCGAGTGCCAGTCCGCTGGCGACGGCAAAACCTGCCCGGCACAAACTCTCGGCAAAATTCTCGGCCGTGGTCTCACCCTGGGCGGTGGCATGCCGGCTGCCGACGATGGCCATGCATGGCCGTTTCAATATCTGCAGGTTGCCTTTGGCGTATAGCACTGGCGGTGGCTGGTCGGTTTCCAGCAGGCGTTTGGGGTAGTGCAGGTCGGCTAATGTGATCAGGTGGTTGTCAGCTTGCGCCAGCCAGTCCAGGGCTTTGGCGATATCTGCATGTTGCATGGCGCGCTGTATACCCTCAGCCACTTCCTTGCTGACCATTTCGCGCAGGGTGGTGTATGAAGCATTCAGTATGGCTTCCGGCGTTTTAAATGCCAGCAGCAGCTGGCATAAAGTCATGCTGCCCAGACCTTCTATCAGGGTGAGTGCTATCCACGGCGCATATTGCTGGTCGGCATTTGCCTGGCCAGTGGTGGTCAGTCCGGGGTAGTCTGCAGCATCATTGTCCATAAGCGGCGGTCACGGGGTGCGTACGATATCTTCCACATGCACAGGTTGCGAGGCCTGCATGATCAGCGCGTAAGACAGGCGCGGAAAGGTTTTAAACACCATGAGCAGGCCAACCGGCTCATCCGGCAGTTTCAGGGTCTGCGGATGTTTGGGGTCTGACGCCGGGTCTATCATGCTGGCACCTTTACGCAGGATAGACAGCACATGACCGCGCTCCAGGCCATCGTTAGTGCCGCGGTTCAGCACCACCACACGGCCGGAGCCGGTTTCATCTATGCCATCGCTGATACGGGCGATCTGGCCTTGTAGCTGGTTTTCCGGCGCATGCGGCAAATAGGTCTGTGTCAGTTCATCTTCAATGGCGATCAGCTTGTCTTTGACGGCGATCTCTTCTTTGACCTGGCTGATATTCAGTGTCGCTGGCTGGCCGTCGCGCAACAGCTTTGCCTCGCCCAGATAATGCGCCTCAATGCCGAGTATCTCTCCGTTTTCAGGGTTTTTGACTGGCTCACCTTCACGGTAGATGGCCCAGATAGGCTGCGGGGTCGCTGGTAAGCCCTGCACATAAATACGCGTGCCCGGGCTCAGTATCTGGCGCTCTTCTTCTGCAGCGATGATCCTGGGCGCATTTTTCAATTCAGCATCAGAGATCAGCACCGGCTTGGTTAAAAACGGCAGGATGGCATTCGGCTGTATGGTCGGTATCGCATCGGCCTTGATCGGTGTCACGATTACGCCTGGTTCCAGCGTGACAGATTCGCGTATCAATCTCAGCACTGGTTTACCACTGCTGGTATCCAGTACAATCACGTCACCGGGGTAGATCCAGTGCGGGTTTTTGATATGGTCGCGGTTGATCTGCCATATCTGTGGCCACTGCCAGGGATTTTTGAGGAATTTGGCCGAGATATCCCACAAAGTATCGCCTTTGACCACCACGTGGCGCTCAGGATGCTGTGCACGCAAGCTAATTTCATCTGCAAAAGCGCACAAGCTGCTACAAGCCAGGGCAAGCGAGGTTATAATTTGAACAATTTTGGTCATGTGACGTCTCTGTTATAGGCAGTACTTTGAGTTTTTTACAGCTAAAAATGAAGTACTTAGGTAAAGGCAGCACGCATGTCGCGGTTGTATGCGCAATGTCGACCAATCTAGCATGGGTTTAAAGTTATTATCAAGATGAAAAAACGGGGGTTTTGCCCTGTTTTCGTTAAACACTTAGCATTGAAAGATTTATAGCGCATGGCACTCCTTCCGATTTTGCAGTATCCGGACCCTCGCTTGCACACGGTCGCCAAGCCGGTGAAGGTGTTTGACCAGAACTTGCAGCAACTGGTGACCGATATGGCTGAAACCATGTATGACGCGCCCGGCATAGGCTTGGCGGCGACGCAGGTAGACCAGCATATCCAGTTGATCGTGATCGATCTGAGCAAGGAGAAGAACGATTTGCTGGTGCTGATCAACCCCAGGATCATTGCTGAATCCGGCCACCAGGATTACGAAGAGGGCTGTCTGTCAGTGCCCGGCATATACGAGAATGTGACGCGCGCAGAATTCATCACCGTTGAAGCGCAGGACGCCAGTGGCAAAAGCTACAAACTGGATGCCGATGGTTTGCTCAGTGTATGCATACAGCATGAAATGGATCATTTAAAAGGTAAAGTGTTTGTGGAATATCTTTCGCCCCTGAAACGCAATCGCATTCGCAGCAAAATGGTCAAGCACGCGCGCGAAATCGAACGTAACAGTTATTAACGGGGCGTACAAATGCGTATCATTTATGCCGGGACACCGGAATTCGCAGTGCCTGCCTTACAGGGGCTGATCGCAGCCGGACATGAGATCGTCATGGTGCTCACGCAGCCAGACCGGCCTTCAGGCCGTGGCATGCAGCTCAAGGCCAGCCCGGTCAAGCAGCTGGCGCTCGCACATGGCTTGCAGGTCTTCCAGCCGGAAAGTCTGAAACCGGCAGAAGTGCAGGCACAGATAGCGGCCACCAATGCCGATGTATTGATCGTTGCCGCCTATGGCCTGATCATCCCCACGGCAGTGCTGAATATCCCCGCGCGCGGCTGTTATAACATCCATGGTTCATTGCTGCCACGCTGGCGCGGCGCGGCGCCTATTCATAGAGCTATCCTGGCCGGTGATAGCGAGACCGGCGTCACTATTATGGAAGTCGTGCCCAAGCTGGATGCCGGCAATATGATCAGCAAGTGGGCAGTGCCCATCACAGCGTCAGATACCACGCAAACCCTGCACGATGCCATCAGCCGCGAAGGTGCGCGCCTGATGGTGGAAGCCATGCATAGCCTGCAAACCAGCGGCCAGTTGCCTTCTGAAGTACAGGATGAGTCACTGGTCACCTATGCCCACAAGCTGGAAAAGTCCGAATCCGGCATAGACTGGACGCAATCTGCTGTGCAGCTCTCGCGCCAGGTGCGGGCGTTTAATCCTTTCCCGGTCGCCACCGCCAGATTCAAAGAGCAGGTGTGCAAACTGTGGTTCGCCCAGGTCGCTCAAACAGATGCGGGTGTGGCTGACTCAGCGCCTGTTGCCGGCAATGTTGCTGGCACTATAGTGCAGATACAGCCGCTGCTGGTCGCGTGTGGTGATGGTGTATTGCAGATAGATGAACTGCAGATGCCAGGCGGCAAGCGGCAGACGGCGCAGCAGTTCGTGCAAGGCCAGCATGTGCAGGTCGGTGACAGATTCTTCTAGCGCTGGCGCGCGCATGTCATGTGGTGTTCATCTGCCTCTATTAGCATTGAAAAACACGCCTGCCTCCCCCATGTAGTTGTAGAGTAAAAAAGAACTGAAGGAATGTGAATGTTAGGTAACTGGACCAAAACTTTTGTGTTGATGGCAGCCATCACGGCGCTGTTTGTCGCTGTCGGTGGTGCATTCGGCGGCCAGAGCGGCATGCTGATGGCCTTGCTGCTGGCTGGCGGCATGAACTTCTACGCCTACTGGTTCAGCGACCAGGCCGTGCTCAAGATGTATGGCGCCGTCGAGATCAACGCTGAAAACAACTATGGCAATAACCAGTTCAGAAACTATTTCAATATGGTGAAAGAGCTGGCAGAGCACGCACAACTGCCTATGCCACGCGTATTCGTCATTAACGAAAGCCAGCCGAACGCGTTTGCCACCGGCCGTAACCCAGAAAATGCCGCTGTGGCCGCCACTACCGGTATTATGCAGATACTGAGTGAGCGTGAACTGCGCGGCGTGATGGCGCATGAACTGGCACACGTTAAAAACCGGGATACCCTGATCTCTACCATGTCGGCCACTGTTGCCGGTGCGATCTCTGCCATTGCGCAATTCGGCATGCTGTTCGGCGGCGGCCACCGGGATGGCGAAAACCGGCCTAACCCCATGCTGGGCATTCTGATGATAGTGATGGCGCCACTGGCCGCCAGCCTGATCCAGATGGCGATCTCGCGCTCGCGCGAATATGAGGCCGACCGCATGGGTGCGGATATCAGCCGTGACCCCAAAGCATTGGCGAGCGCGCTGGAGAAGATCCATAATTACGCGCACCAGATCCCCAACCTGACCGCCGAGCAACACCCGGAGACCGGCCAGATGATGATCATCAACCCATTGTCAGGCGCTGACTTCTCCGGCTTGTTCAGCACTCATCCCAAAACCGAAGAACGCGTGCGTCGTTTACTGGCGCTAGCCAAGCAGTACTGATTTCGTCGCCGCGTGACCTGAAAAAGGCTTTCCTGAGGAAAGCCTTTTTTATTACGTCTGCAGCCTGCCTGATTTTTAATCCGGGCTTATTGCAGTGTTTCTGCTGTGAAACAGGTGGCATCAAGTAAAATAGCATTTTTTTGCCAGAGTCCACCCGTGCAAGTAGCCCAGATAATCGCCGCACACGCCGTCGCCGAAGTCCTCTCCGGCCATAACCTGACGGTTTCCATGCCCAAGGCATTGCGCAAAGTCAAAGCGGCCACGCCGCAACAGCAGGCGGCTGCCCAGGATTACAGCTACCTGACCTTGCGTTTTTACGCTGAAGCGGCTGCCTATCTGGCAGCGCTGACACCCAAGCCGGTTTCTGACAGCCGGGTGCAGGCATTGTTGCTGGTGGCGCTGTCGCAGTTGCTGCATGGTCACGATGATGACTTTACCGTGGTCAACCAGGCGGTAGAAGCTGCCGGCACTACCGGGCAACGCTGGGCCAAAGGCCTGGTCAATGCCGTGCTGCGCAATTTTCTGCGGCAGCGGGAGACTTTGCAGGCGGTCGTCAGCCAGGATGAAGAAGTCAGCTGGAACTATCCGCACTGGTGGATAGCGCTGCTCAGAGAGCAATATCCCGATCACTGGCAAGCCATGCTGGCGGTGGGTAACTCGCACCCGCCCATGACTTTGCGCGTCAATCTGCGCAAAACCAGCGTGCCTGCCTATCTGCAGGCCTTGCAAGAAGCCGGTATCGCAGTCACCCATCTGGGTAGCGCGGCCATACAGCTGCATCAGCCATTGCCGGTGCATAAACTGCCGGGCTTTGACCTGGGCTGGGTCAGCGTGCAGGATGCAGGTGCGCAATGGGCGGCACCTTTGCTGGATGTCACGCCGGGTATGCGCGTGCTGGATGCCTGCAGCGCCCCGGGCGGCAAGACCTGCCAGCTGCTGGAATCTGCCGATGTTGAATTGATCTCGCTGGACCTGGAAGCGGACCGCTTGCAGCGCGTGCATGAAAACCTGCAACGGCTGGGTTTAAAGGCGCAGGTGGTGACAGGCAGCGCAAGCGCGACTGACTGGTTTGATGGCCGGCTGTTTGACCGTATCCTGGCTGATGTGCCGTGTAGTGCTTCCGGGATCGTGCGGCGGCATGTGGATATGAAATGGTTGCGCAGACCCGAGGATTTAGCGACTTTTGCCCACACTCAAGAGCAAATTTTATCTAATTTGTGGCAAATGCTGGCAAAAGGCGGTAAATTGCTTTATGTGACATGTTCGGTCTTCCAACAAGAAAACGAAATGCAGATCCAGCAATTTTTAACTTCCCATGCCGATGCGACCCGGCTGCCAGTGCAGTTTGATGCAGCCCTGTTGCCGTGCATGCAGGCGGCACCCGGGCAATTGCTGCCGGTCGCCGCCCATGACGGATTATTTTATGCGTTGTTGCAAAAGCATTAAATCCTGCTTGCTACTCGGTTTCATGCTTTTGGCTGCCTGGTCAGTGCTGGCCGGCGGTAACCATGCCCATATCAAAGTGGCAGAACTGGTGTTGCGCGATGATCTGTGGACACTGGATGCGGAAATCGATATCCAGCTAGGCCATGCGCTGGAAGAAGCGCTGAGCAAAGGCGTGACCCTGACCTTTTTATACGAGTTCCAGATCGTCAAACCGCTCAAATACTGGTTTGATGATGAAGTGGTCACCGAACGCCGCCAGGTCACCCTCAATTACCATGCGCTGACCAAACAATACATCCTGCATTATCCGCAGCAGCAAAAGGTGTTCGATACCCTGAGTGATGCCAAGCAGGAACTGGCCCTGATCCACGACTGGCGTCTGGCGCCGCATGCAGTGCTCGAAAAGAACCAGTCTTATCACGCGGCATTGAAAATGCACCTGGATACCAGCAAGTTACCCAAAGCCCTGCAGGTGGATGCGATAGGCGAAAGCGACTGGGAACTGGTCACGCCTACTTTTAGCTGGTGGGTGAAAGAAACCGTGCGCTAACTTATGCGTTATGTCCTGATCCTGTCTATCATGCTGGCCGCAGGTCTCTTGTACCTGCTGTCGCTGGCCAGCGCCAATACCGCCATCAGTGGCGACTATTACATCATCCTGCTCTATATCAATGCCGGCCTGGCCGTGCTGCTGCTCGGCGTCATCGGCTATCAGCTACGCCATCTGTACCGCACCACCAAATCCAAACAGGTGGGCAGTAAACTCAATTTCAGGCTATTGGTCACCTTTGCCCTGATGGCGCTGATCCCCGGGATGATCGTCTACCTGGTGTCGGTCAATTTCCTCAGCCGCTCTATCGAATCCTGGTTCAACGTCAAGGTCGAATCGGCGCTGGATGGCGGCCTGAGCCTGGGTCAGCGTGCGCTGGACATCATGCTTTCCGAGCTGAAAGACAAGGCACAGGGCATGACGGTGTCCTTGTCGCTGCAGACCGCTAAATCCAATTATGCGCAACTGAATGACCTGCGCGAGAAAGCCGGTATCCAGGACGCGGCATTGCTGACACCGCAAGGCGCTATTCTGGCAGTGAGCAGTGCAGACCCCAGCAGTTTTCTGCCCGAGTTGCCGTCAGTGCCGCAATTGCGCCAGGCCAGGAGCGGTGTCTACGGCAAGATCGAGCCTATCGTCGGCAAAGGTCTGTACATGCGGGTGCTGGTGCCGGTAGAACCGTTAGGCATCATCGGCGAGGTGCGTATCCTGCAACTGATGCAGCCGGTGCCCAAGGCGCTGTCGAATACGGCCGAGTCTGTGCAGGATGTTTACCGCGAGTACCAGACCCTGTCATACAGCCGGCAGTCGCTGAAAGACATCTTCATGCTGACGCTGACCATGATACTGTTGCTCTCCATGCTGGGGGCGCTGATCATTGCCTTTGCACTGAGCCGGCGCATGGCGCAGCCGCTCACGGTGCTGGCGGAAGGCACGCGCCTGATCGCCAGCGGCGATTACTCGCAACAGTTACCTTCATTCGGCAAAGATGAACTCAGTGTGCTGGTGAAGTCATTCAACAGCATGACGCGCCAGCTGCAGGAAGCCAGGCTGGCTTCCGAACAAAGCCGCCAGCATGTGGAATCGGCGCGCGCTTATCTGGAAGCTATCCTGTCGCACCTGAGCTCGGGCGTGATGACCATCAATGAACGCGCCGAACTGCGGGTCTATAACCTGGCGGCTACCAATATCCTGGGCATCTCGCTGGTCGGCTTTAAAAACAAGATATTCACCGAGATCGCCGCTGAGAATATCTACCTGAGCCCATTTGTAGAAATCGTCATGCGCCATTATGATGAGACATTGCAGCTGGATCACCATGAGCGGCACCTGACCAGCCAGATCGATATCGAGAGCGAGCATGGCAAGCAGATACTGATGTTGCGCGTGACCAGGCTACCTGAAGGGGCAGGGCATGGGCTGGTGGTGGTGTTTGATGATGTGACCGTGATGGCGCAGGCGCAACGGGATGCGGCCTGGGCAGAAGTGGCCAGACGGCTGGCGCACGAGATCAAGAACCCGCTGACGCCTATCCAGCTCTCTGCCGAGCGCTTGCAGTTCAAGTTGCACGACAAGCTGGAAAGCAAGGATGCCGAGATGCTGCTGAAATCGACCGACACCATAGTCAATCAGGTGCAGGCCATGAAAAACATGGTCAATGAATTCAGCGAATACGCCAGGACCCCGGCCGCACTGTTGGTCAAACTGGATTTAAATGCTTTAATCAGGGATGTCAGCCGTTTGTACAACGGGTCTGCGCTAAAGTTGGAGCTGGTATTGCAGCAGCAGCTGCCCGAGGTGCAGGCCGATACCACCATGATGCGGCAGATACTGCATAATCTGCTGCAGAACGCGCAGGATGCCATGAGCCAGGTCGAACAGCCACAGGTGGTCATCATGACCGATAGCGACGGCGAACGTGTAAAATTGTCGGTGACAGACAATGGCGGTGGTTTCCCGACCGAGGTCATGGCCAGGGTATTTGAACCATATATCACGACCAAGGTACACGGCACCGGTTTAGGGTTGGCCATTGTGAAAAAAATGATAGAAGAGCAGCGCGGACAGATTCGTATAGACAATCTGCCACAAGGGGGGGCCAGCGTCACCATACACCTGCCCGTAGATAAACAACAACAGCGTCGGCGCGTAGAGCGCATCGTGTAAGGAAATACGGTACATGGCATCACGTAATATACTGGTGGTTGATGACGAAGTCGGCATACGCGAGTTGTTGAGCGACATCTTGCGCGATGAAGGGCATCAGGTACGCCTGGCAGAAAACGCCCAGCTGGCGCGTGAAGAAAGGCTCAAGCAGCGCCCGGACCTGGTGCTGCTCGATATCTGGATGCCGGATTGTGACGGCATCAGCCTGCTCAAGGAGTGGGCGAATGCCGGTTTGCTGACCATGCCTGTGATCATGATGTCCGGCCATGGCACGATAGATACCGCCATAGAAGCGACCCGCCTGGGTGCCTTCGATTTCCTCGAAAAACCCATCGCACTGCAAAAACTGCTGAAAACAGTGGCCGCCGCCATCAAGCATACCGAACACCTTTCCCACACCGAGATCAACCTTTCCAGTTTTGGTAAAAGTGCCGTCATCCAGGAGCTCAAGCAACGCCTGGAGCAACTTGCCCGCCACAAGAACACTTTGTTCCTGATCGGCAAAAAGGGTGGCAGTGTTGCCCTGTGTGCCAAGTTCCTGCGGCCACCAAATACCCCATGGGTATCGCTCACCGAATATGACAAGCTGGTCTCGGCACCGATGGAGATCCTGGAGCAGGCACGCGAAGGTGTAGTGTTTGTCGACGAAGTCACCCGCCTGGGCAAAACCGAGCAAAAAGGCCTGGGTCTGCTGATCGCCAAATCAGAAAAATACGGTGTGCGTGTCATCTGTGGCAGCGAGTTCGGCTTGCCGCACCTGATTGAAAAAGCCATGCTGGAGCAATCCCTGTTACAGACGCTGGCGGGGGCTGCAGTAAAAGTGCCTTGCCTGGATGAGCACAAGGAAGATATCCCTGACCTGGCCACTGCCATGGCCACCCTGATGGTGGAAGCCAGCAAGATAGATTACAAAGCGTTTGATGTGGCGGCGCTGAATGCATTGCGCAACGCCGATTGGCCCGGTGACCTCGATGAGCTGGAATCAGTAGTGCAGAACCTGCTCATGACCAGCCTGGGTGGCAGTATCACGCAAGAAGACGTACAACGCGTACTCAAGGACTTTCAGGGGCAGGTGGCAGAATCAGCCGAGCAGCATATGCCACTCAACCTCGATCAGCCCTTGCGTGAAGCCAGGGACGAGTTTGAGCGTTTTTACTTTCAGTACCATATGCGGCTGGTCAAAAACAATATGAGCCGCCTGTCTGATATCTCAGGCCTGGAACGTACCCATCTATACCGTAAACTCAAACAACTGGGTATACGCATCAAGGGTTGAGTCTTTACAGCCAATAAAAAAAGCCGGGGTTCAGCCCGGCTTTTTTATTACACAGACATCACTTGTTACGGTTATCCAGGCTGTAACCCGTCTGCGGGTAGAGGCTGAGCAACCACATGCCACCGGCGATGCCCATATAGGCAAAAAACGCATCCAGCGAAGCCTGGCTCAACACGATCGCCATAAAGGCCGCCAGCACAGCCAGCACGCGCGCACTGATCCTGGTTTTAAAACCAAGCAGCAAAGCCGAACCAAACACCAGTTGCACCAGAATCAGCAGCGGCGCGAACACGGCAGGCAGGCCTAACTGGCCGAGCATGGATTGATATTGCAGATAGCCCTCAGGCACAGAGGTAATGGCGATCAACTTCAAGATCACAATGCCAAAGAATACCAGCGCCAGAAGCACCCTGGCTGCAGCAGTTTGTAAAGGACACATCACTTTTCCTCAAATCCTGTTTTTATAAAGCGACTATCATGCCTGCCCGAGGCGGCAATTGCAATATAACTGCTGCGATCCATGTCCGGGGTGCAGTCAATAAAGGGAAATTTTCCTGATCTGGGGCATTAGACGCCGCGAAATTATCTTGATAATATTGGTAAAAAAGCTGTTCTCTATAAACCTCATCGTAAAAAGAAAAATAAACAAAATGATCATTCAATCTGTCCGTCTGCTTAAATTATCCTTTATCGCTTTTGCTGCCATGATGCTGGTGGGTTGTGCCTCCATCTATGTAGACAACGCTACCAAAGAGATCAGTTCCGCTCAATTCAAACTGCCTGAACCCAAGCACCCTGTCATGCTGGTGTTCGAATTCCAGACCAAAGGCGTCGCCAATGCCAAAGCGACTGATTACCTGAAAACGCGGGTGCTGGATCAGGTGAAAGGCAGTGGCATTTTTAGCGAAGTCTCGTTAACGCCTGTGCCTGAAAACCGGGTGCTGAGTATCACCCTCAATAATGTGCCCTTGACCGATGACGCTTTCGCTAAGGGCTTTGTCACCGGCCTGACCTTCGGCCTGGCGGGTTCGACTGCTTCTGACGGCTATATATGTACCGCGCGCTATCTGGGTGGCAATACCCAAGCGGCGATCGAGAAACAGGCGCGACATGCGATCCATGTCACCATGGGGGCCAAAGGCGCACCGGCAAATGCTACAAAAGCTGCGAATGGCGATGAAGCGGTCACCTCAATGACGCGCCAGATAATCAGCAACGTATTGAATGATCTGTCCCACGATGCCAGTTTTCAATAAACCATAACAAGCACGGGGATAAATATGAAACTGTTAAAAACATGCGGCTGGCTATTGCTGGCCTTCACTCTGCAGAGCCTGACTGGCTGTGTGTCAGTCAAAATGTCAGAACCCACACCCAGTATGGCTAACCTGGAAAAACTGCGCGCGGCGAACCTGGCCCCGGTGAAAGCAGGCAGCTTTATATTGGCACCAGGCAAGAATGCCGCCCTGGATCGTGGCGTCAGCGGTTTGCGAGGCTCTTCTGTCACCCCAGCGAATGGCAGCTTTGCACAACAGTTGCGCAGTGAATTGGTGACCGAATTAAAAGCGGCAGGTTTATACGACGAGGCGGCCGATGTAGTCATCAAAGGCGAGCTCACCAACAGCCAGGTAGATGCAGCCATAGGCACAGGCACGGCAAAACTCTCTGCCCGTTTTATTATTCAACGCGCAGAAAAAACAGTGTATGACAAAGAACTCAGCGTCAACTCCAGCTGGGAATCCTCTTTTGTCGGCGCTATCGCTATCCCTGAAGCCATCAATCAATACACCGCGCTGTACAAGCAACTCATAGGCAAACTGTTCGATGACCGTGAGTTCAAGTCTGCGTTAGCCAGGCAGAAATAGCCGGTGGCAAAGCTGGCATGCAGCCTGGTGCTGCATGCCGACATGAAACCTTAAGCATATGGACCTGCGTATACAACAGTTGACTCACCTGCACGCTGCATACGCCGAATGCCGCATGATACGGCAACGCGTGTTTATCGATGAGCAGCAGGTGCCGGTCGAGCTGGAGTGGGATGAAGCGGATAAGACTGCCATCCATCTGTTGGCCAGCGTGGATGGCCAGCCAGCGGCCTGTGCCCGTGTATTAACTGATGGCCATATCGGGCGCATGGCGGTGCTGGCGCAATGGCGGGGTAAAGGGGTTGGCGAAGCATTGCTGCAGCAGGCGGTGCAGATCTGCCGCCAGCTGAAAGTCAGCCATGCGCGCTTGTCGGCGCAAACCCATGCCATCGCTTTTTATGCGCGGGCCGGCTTTGTAGTGTGCAGTGCGCCTTATCTGGATGCGAATATCATGCATGTCGATATGCAGCTTGAACTGGTATAATTGCGGTTTAAGTTTTTCTCTCACTTCCAGACATAAAAGGAATTCTCATGTCAAAGATCGTATTAAAAGCCGGTGAAGCCACCGTATTTTCCGAAGGTAAAGATGTGACCGCGGCAATGCCGGAAATCATCATCGGCGCAGTGGATGGCCCGGTCGGTACTGCATTTGCCAACATGATGGCGCAAACCAAAGGCCATACTGCCATGTTTGCTGTGCGTGACATCAACCAGATGGTGCGCCCTGCGACTATGATGGTGCCTAAAGTCACTTTGAAAGATTCATTGAACATTGAATTGTTCGGTGGTGTGGTACAAGCGGGTGTGGCTGATGGCATCACCGATGCGGTGATCGAAGGCATCATCCCTAAAGAGCTGGTGAATGATCTGTGCATCGTGGCATTGCTGTGGATAGACCCGGGCTGTGCCAAAGAAGCCAACCTGGACAAGGCTGACTTGTACAAGAACAACTACGAAGCGATCAAGCTGGCATTGAAGCGCGCTTTGAATGACGAACCTAGCATAGACGAAATCATTGCCAACCGTCACAAGATCAAACACTGCATGTGGGAAGACAGCTGGGACCAGAAGTAATCCAGCTTTATCCTGTAAAACCCCGCAGTCGCGGGGTTTTTGTTATCCGGAGGGGGAAGTATGAAGTACCTGCTGAAACGCTACCTGGCGGTGGTTTACGAATCACTGTTGATGCTGGCGCTGGCACTGACAGTGACGGCGGTGTATTACCTGCTGCTTGGCGATGCCAGCCATGGCTGGAAAAGATTGGGATTGCAACTGCTGGTCTGGGGCAGCATGGGGGCCTATTTTGTGCGCTGCTGGACCGCCAGCGGGCAGACCCTGGCGAGCCAGACCTGGAAACTGAAAGTGGTGGATCAGCAAGGGCAGTTGCTGGGATGGCAGCAGGCTGCGCTGCGTTATGTGGTGGCCGGCGTGTTACTGTTGCCTGCCGGGCTGACCTTGTGGTGGGCTATGCTGGACCGCGAGCAGCAGTTCTTGCATGACCGCCTGCTAGGTTCGCGTATCGTGCGCGTCTAGTAGCGTCAGCCGCTAACGCCGCTCAACGTAATGCAGCATGCCCAGGCCGGCAAACAAGAACAGCACCGTAGGGCCTATGGCACTGAATAACGGTGACCAGTCGTTCAATACCCCGAGGTGAACGAACACGCGGTTCATGATCTGGTAGACCACGCCTAGCAGGATGCCGGCAAAGATCTTGGCACTGATGCCGCCAGCACGCTGCTGCAAAAAGCCGAACGGCATGGCCAGTACCACCATGACCAGGCAGGCCAGCGGGTAGATCAGCTTGGACCATAAAGCCACCTGGTAGCGGGTGCTTTTCTGGCCGTTTCTATGCAAATGCTGGATAAAGCTGTACAGGTTCCAGGCCGACATTTTTTCTGGTAGCACCAGTAATACATTGAGCAACTCTGGCCTGATCAGTGATTCCCACTGCGCCTGTTTCACAAACTTTGAAGTCACCGAGCTGTTTTGCACCGCACGCTCGTTATTGAACGAGGTTTGCGTGACGTTGAGCAGTTTCCAGTGGTCATCGGCAAAATGGCCTTTTTCGGCGTGGCTGATGCTGCGCAGGCGGAATTGCGGGTCAAAGTCGTAGATATCGATATTCACCAGGCTGCTGTCCGGCAGTACGGTGTTCACATTGACAAAGCTGCTGCCATCCTTGATCCACAAGCCGGACTTGAAGTCTTGTGCCACCACAGAGTCAGTCGCCTGTATGCGTATGCGTTGCGCCATTTTTTCGCTGAGCGGGGCGATGATCTCCCCTATCATAAAGGTGACGACGGCGAACACCAGGCCTATGCTCAGCAATATTTTGGCGATGATTTTCAGTGAGATGCCGCTGGTGCGCATGACGATGAGTTCAGAATTGCCCGCCATCGCACCCAGGGTGTAGACAATGCCCAGCAGCACTGCCACTGGTGCTACTTCATAGATGTGGCCGGGGATGCTCAGTGCGACAAAGGTCAGCATGCTGTTTACGCCGTAGTGCCCGCGCCCCAGGCTATCCAGCTCTTGCAGCAGGTCAAAGAATGAAAACATGGCGAGCAGGCCAAACAGCACCAGCATGATATTAAAGCTGATCTCGCGCCAGAAATAACGGTTGAGTATGGAGAGCTTCATCTTTATGCCGCGGCCTTGGGTCTGCGCTTGAACAGGTCCGGGATCAACGGTTTCAGATGTTTGCGTCTATGGTAGAGATACCAGCCCAGCAGCATAAAGCACAGATGCACAGGCCATAAGCCCACCCATGACGAAATCTTGCCCTGGGTGATCCAGGCCTGGAAGATACTCAGGATATTGTTATAGACGATAAAGATCAGAATGGCGAACATGATATTCAGTGAGCGACCGGCCCTGGGGTCTACAAAGCTGAGCGGGATCGCCAGCAGCACCATGACGATGGTTGAGATGGGGATGGCGAACCGCCAATGCAGTTCTGCCTGGTCAGACAGCGAGGCATCTTTCATCAGGCCCAACGTGGTCTTGCCTTGCGCGGTGCCGGCTTCGGGCGCGCTTTCCTTGGTCTCGATACGGATATCGTAGCGTTCAAACTCGGTGGTGGAAACATCCAGTGTATTCGGGATCACCTCATAGCGCCGCCCATTATGCAGCACCAGGAAATTGTCACCATTGTCGGCCTTGTAACGGCTGCCGCGATTGGCGGTGATGATGCCGGTTTTGCCATGCTGGCGCGATTGCACGAAGATATTCTTGACTTCATAGCCCAGCTTGTCAAAGCTCTCGATAAAGTAAATGCGCTCGCCGCTGCTTGATTCCTTGAACGCGCCGGGGCTGATAGACGAAAGTTCGTCGCGCTTTTTCAACTGCTCGCGGTAACCTTCTGCTTTTTCTGTCGCCCACGGCATGACAAACAGACTCAGCAGGCTGATGATGAGCACGATGGGGAAGATAAAACGCAGGATAGGCACCACCCATTGGCGCAGGCTCAAGCCGGCGTTCATCCAGATCACCATTTCCGAATCGCGGTGCCAGCGTGTCAGCGTGAGCAATACTGCCAGAAAGATCGCCAGTGACAGCATCATGGGCATCAGCTTGACCAGACTGAATGTGAGTATGGTGCCTATGGCGTCATTAGGCAGGATACCCTTGGAAACCTGGCGCACGATGTTGCCGGCGCGCTGTGCGACCACGATACCCAGAATAATCAGGAAAATGGCAGAAGATGAGGACATCAACTCTGCGGACAATGCACGTTTGAATATTTTCAATTTATATGCACCGCTTTGAAATCAGCATAAAACACTAGATAATACAATCATCGCTCAAGAAACTGGCACGAGAACACCAAAGGACAAAGATGGAATTTAGCATAAAAAGCACTGCCCCGGAAAAATTGCGTAGCGATTGTTTGCTGGTAGGCGTTTATGAAGGCCGCAAGCTGACCGATCTGGCCAAATCTGTGGATGAGATCAGTGACAAGGCGATCACGCTGGCACTTAAATCCGGTGATATGGAAGGCAAGTCAGGCAGTACTTTGCTGTTGCGCCAGTTATCCGGCATTGCTGCGAGCAGGGTGCTGCTGGTCGGCCTGGGCAAGTCTGAAGACAGTAGCCTGCGGACTTTGCGCAATGCTTTTCGTGCTGCGCTGAGAGCCTTGCCGCCAGGCGTGGGCTCACTGGCCACGGATTTTGCCAGCCTGCCGGTCAAAAAGACTGACAGTCACGCAAAAGCGGCCGCCCTGGCTGAAGTCGCGCTGGATGCAGGCTACCAGGTCAATGCTGTCAAGGAAAAGAAGGCAGAGCCCAAACCACTGCAACAGATCACCTTGCTGGTGAATAAAGACGCTGCCGATGCGGTGAATGCCGGTTTGCTGCAAGGCCAGAGCGTGGGCAATGGCGTCACGCTGGCCAAAGACCTGGGCAACCTGCCGCCGAATATCTGCACACCCAGCTACCTGGGTAAACAGGCTGAAAAACTGGCGAAAGAACATGGTTTTAAAGTAGAAGTGCTGGAAGAAGCCGAGATTGAAAAGCTGAAAATGGGCTCTTTCCTCGGTGTGACACGCGGCAGCGATGAGCCACCGCGTTTTATCGTATTGCAGCACCTCAAGGGCAAAAAATCACAAAAGCCGGTAGTGCTGGTCGGCAAAGGCATCACCTTTGATACCGGCGGCATCTCGCTGAAGCCAGGTGCCGATATGGATGAGATGAAATATGACATGTGCGGTGCCGCCAGCGTACTGGGCGTGTTTAAAGCCATAGGCGAACTGGATCTGCCACTCAATGTGATCGGCTTGATCCCCACTTGCGAGAACATGCCTAGTGGCCGTGCCACCAAGCCAGGTGATGTGCTGACCAGTATGGCCGGTCTGACCATAGAGGTGTTGAATACCGATGCCGAGGGGCGCCTGATCCTGTGTGATGCGCTGACCTATGCCGAGCGTTTTGAGCCATCTGCCGTGATCGATATTGCCACCCTGACCGGCGCTTGTGTGATCGCACTGGGCCATCACCCTAGCGGCCTGTTCGCCAATAACGATAGCCTGGCCAGAAAACTGCTGGAAGCCGGTGAAAAAGCCAGCGACAGAGCCTGGCAGATGCCGTTATGGGATGAATACCAGGGCCAGCTGGATAGCAATTTTGCCGATATGGGCAATATCGGTGGCCGTGCCGGCGGTAGCATCACCGCGGCTTGTTTCCTGTCGCGCTTTGCCAAGAAATATGACTGGGCGCACCTGGATATCGCAGGCACCGCCTGGAAATCCGGCAAGGAAAAAGGCGCCACTGGCCGCCCGGTGCCCTTGCTGGTGACCTACCTGGTGCAGCAGGCGCAGGAAAAAGCCTGATAGGCTGTCGCTAAAACGCCATGACGCGGGTGCGCTTTTATACCGATATCCCTGACCGAGCCGGCTTGATTCTGCATCTGGTGGAGCAGGCCGTCACCCGACAACGGCAGGTGACCATTTACCTGGCTTCTGCCGAGGCAGCAGAAGAACTGAGCCAGCGTTTGTGGCAGCAGGCTGCATTTATCCCCAATGTACTGGCAGATGCACCGCAGGCCGACTTGACGCCGGTGCTGCTGGCCTGGCTGCCCGAGCATATCAGGCAGGATGATATGCTGTTCAACTGCCAGGCCGAGCTGCCCAAGTTTTTCAGTCGATTCCGCCATCTGTTTGAGTTGATAGGTGCTGCCGAAGACGAGAAAACAGCGGGTCGCCAGCGCTACGCGTTTTACCGCGACCGTGGCTATGAAATTCAGCATATGAAGATGCAGACGCAATAAGCGCCTGTTTAGGGAGGTGGTATGGATATCTCAGAAATTCCGGTATTAACCAAAGTCGTGCAAAAAACCAACCCGGCCAGCGTGGACGTGGATGAGGTGATCGCCCAGGTCAAGCAGGCACTGCTGCCGGAGATCGCCGAGATCGTCGCCAGCCAGTTAGGGCAACGCGCTTTTGAACGCTCTGTGGTCGAGCAACAGGCTTTGTCCGAATATGCAGAATCTATACAGCAGGATTTATCCCGCCATGCGCAGACCCAGGTCGGCGAGAGCCTGCAATCGATAGAACAGGCGTTTCGCGAAGCCATGGGCAACGTCGGCAAGCAGCAACTGCAAACCGTGGAAGAAGATGTGGCCAGGTTGACAGCCACGCAACAGCAACTGCTGGCGACCACTGAGCAAACCATCAGGGAAGTGGCAGAAAACACTGGCAGGCAAAAACTGGAAGAAAAGCTGGCGCAACTGATAGACGACCAGCAGGCGCAGATCGCCGGCAAGGTGCAGGAGATGCAGGCGCAGCTGGAAAAGACCATGGCCGATCACATGCACCAGCTGCAGGAGAGCAGCAAGGAGACGCTGACCAGCGGTCAGGAGGCGATGGAAGCCAGGCTGGTGGAAGAATACAAGCTGACCCTGCAAACCGCTTTTGCCGAATTCACCGAGCAGCAGACAGTAGAGTTCAAACAGAAATTCAATACCGAACTGGCCTCGGTAGAAACCGAGCTGCAGACCAAAGTGCAGGGCATGGTCACCGCGCAGATGCAGGTGATAGAAGGTGAGCTCAACAAACGCCTGAAATCCAGCATTCTGGAAGTTTTGCAGGGCATCAAGTTTGTGATGCCCAGTCTCTAGCGGCTAATCCTCTTCAATTATCAGCCAGCGTCAGCACTACTGGCGTGTGATCGCTGGGGCGTTCCAGTTTGCGTGGCAGTTTGTCTATCTGGCAGCTCAGGCACAACGGTTTCAGCGCGTCACTGACCAGGATATGGTCTATGCGCATCCCCATATTGCGGCGAAAAGCCGCCATGCGGTAATCCCACCAGCTGTAATGCCCGGCTTCATCACTGAATAAACGGAAACTATCTGATAAGCCCAGCGCCAGCAACTTCTGAAAAGCCTCGCGCTCTTGCGGGCTGACCAGTACCTGGCCTTCCCAGGCCACAGGGTCATGGCAGTCGCGGTCATCAGGCGCAATGTTGTAATCCCCCAGCAGTGCCAGCTTCTCGTGCTGCTTTAACTCATCCACCACCCAGTGATGCAGCGCGTTAAACCAGTTGAGCTTGTACTGGAACTTGTCCGAATCCAGCGCCTGGCCGTTCACCACATAAGCACAGATCACCCTGACACCCTGTATGGTCGCCGCAATGATGCGCTTCTGTTCGTCCGCAAAATTGGGCAGGTCCAGCTGCACATCGTTGATCGCATGCGGGGTGATGATAGCCACGCCGTTGTAGGTTCTCTGCCCATTGTGAATAGCGTTAAAGCCGGCTTCTTTTAGCGCGGCATAAGGGAACTTGCTGTCTTCCTGCTTGGTTTCCTGCAGGCACAAGGCGTCGGGCTGGTTGGCGACCAGCCAGTCCAGTACATGCGGCAGGCGTACCGTCAGCGAGTTAACATTCCAGGTGGCCAGTTTCAACAGTGTTCTCCAGTCAGGGGTGGGGTGATGGCAAGCAAAGCTCACCATTGCACCCGCGCATTTTACACCACTCTTTTGTCATTTCCCGCCTCTGTCGCTAGTGCGGCGCATGCGTATCCGACTGGCGTTGTCTGGTTTGCATATCAGACAAATGGCGTATTTTTTAATCAGCCGCCAGCCGCTACAGTTGCTACTGGCTGATTGATCGTTCAGGAGAGCAGGATGAAGCGTGACCTTAACCGCGCAACGGGCAAACGCGCAACGTTTACTAAAGGTGAATGGGGGCTGGTGCTGGCGATCGTACTGGTAGCGATGGCGCTAAGGCCGGGCATAGTCTCCATGGGGCCGGCCTTGCCCGCCATGATAGAGGCATTCCAGCTGAGCCATGCCATGGCCTCGCTGATGACAGCGATCCCCGATCTGCTCATGGGCGCGCTGGCCTTGCCTACGCCATGGCTGGTGCGCAGGTTCGGTGTCAATAAAGTGTTGATGCTGGCACTGGGCTTGCTGAGTCTTTCTCTAGGCATGCGTGCTTATGCTGACAGCCATGTGTCGTTGATCAGCGCTACGCTGGGCGTAGGGGCCGGCATTGCCGTCGCCGGTGCCATGTTTGCCGGCATAGTCAAAGCCAGCTTTGCAGATCGCGCTGCCTTGATGATAGGCATTTATGCGACTGCCTTGTCCCTGGGTAGCACGCTCTCTGCCGGGCTCACCGGCTGGATATTGCAATCTGCCGGCTGGCGGCTGGCCATCGGTATCTGGGCAGTATCAGGCGTGATCGCCCTGTTTGCCTGGTGGCGGGTGATGCCGGCGCCTGTGACCACACGGACTGTGCCGGACACAGCGGCTATGCCAGCAGCCCGTTTGCCACTGCGTACACCAGTGGCGTGGCTGATCGCGCTGTTTTTTGCCTGTGTCAACTTTCTGTTTTACTCCATACTCACCTGGACGGCAGCCATGTACCAGGAGCAGGGCATGCCGACCGCCGAAACGGGTGCCGTGCTCGCCAGTTTCACCTTTTGTTTCATGCTGGCCAACCCGGTAGTGGGCATGCTGAGCAAACGCCTGGACAGGCGTGGCTGGTTGGCTGGCTGTAGCATAGTGTCGACCATAGGCCTGGCCGGCATGGCGACTGCAGGCGCGTGGCCATGGTTGTGGGTGCCGCTGACCGCATTTGGCCTGGGCGGCGCATTCACGCTGGCCATGACCTTGCCGCTAGACCATACCCATACGCCGGATGCAGCGAATCGCTGGAATGCCTTTGTGTTGACCATAGGTTATCTGATCGCCGCCACCGGGCCGTTTATCATGGGCCTGATGCATGACCACAGCGGGCATTTTGCCGGTGGTTTCCAGCTGCTGGTGGGTGTTTCAGCACTGATGCTGTTGTTAGCCACCATGCTCAAACCACCCGCTTAAGCCAGCCACTTCACTCTGGGTCACTGCAGCCAGCTGTGCTGCAGTGACTGTCTCTGCTCAGCGACCATCAATCGCAGCGATACCCGCACAAATCCCCGTCTATTTGGCAAATGTGATAGCCATCACTTGCGGTATAAATCAGGCTGGACTAAATTAACGGCAAGAAACGCCCAACCTGATCGCAGTGATACCCTTGTTCTAATCACCATGAAGCGCAATTCAACCCTCTCTTTATTCAGATGGCTGCTGGCTATTGTCACGCTCGCCACTGCTGCGTCTGCGCTGGCGACAGAAGAGATCACATTGCAGCTGAAATGGCGGCACCAGTTTCAGTTTGCCGGCTATTACGCTGCCCAGCAGCAAGGCTATTACAAGGAAGAAGGCTTAAACGTACATATTATTGAAGGCAGCACAGACCGCTCGCCTTTACAGCAGGTATTATCCGGCCAGGCCGATTACAGCATAGGCGATGCCGAGATCCTGGTATCACGTATCTCCGGCAAGCCAGTAGTGGCACTGGCCGCCATTATGCAACACTCTCCCGGTATTCTGCTCAGCCTGCAGGAGAGCAATATCCGCGAACCGCAAGACCTGATCGGTAAACGCATCATGATGTCGGCTGACGGCCAGGGCGTATTCCAGTTCAAGGCCATGTTGCTCAAGCATCATCTGGATATCAGGCAGATGACCATAGTCCCGCATACCTGGCGTCTGCAGGACCTGATAGAGGGGAAAGTCGATGTGATCTCGGCTTATGCCATGGATGAACCAGGGCAGTTACAGCAAATGGGCTATACGCCTTCCATCATCAGTAACCAGAATTTTGGCGTCGACTTTTATGGCGACGTGCTGTTTACCAGTGAGCGTGAACTGGCCACTCACCCTGAACGGGTAGAGGCGTTCTTGCGTGCGACCAAAAAAGGCTGGTTATATGCATTCAACCATCCCGAAGAGATGGCCGCCAGCATCGCTGGCATGCCTGGCGTCACCAGGCGCGGTATCACCACGGAAACCCTGTTGCGCGAAGCCAGGCTGATGGAACCCTATGTGCTGACCGGGCTGGTACCCTGGGGCCACATGAATGAGGAGCGCTGGCAGAACATCGCGCAAACACTGGCCGACCTAGGCCTGGTGCGCCCGGATTTTAATCTGCAAGGTTTTCTGCGCCAGGACGATATGCGTATCAAACGGCCATACATGGTATGGCTGTCGCGAGGTGTCGCCATTCTGTTAATGATACTGGGCGTCACCTTTCTGTGGAACTTGCAGATCAGGCGCCAGGTGGTGCACCGCACGCAGGCATTGCAAAGCGAGATCGACCGCCGCACCCAGGCTGAATACCTGCTGAAAGTCGCCGGCAGCGTCGCCAGGATAGGTGGCTGGATGATAGATGTAAAAACCGACACCCTGCAATGGTCGGATGAAGTCGCGGCGCTGCATGATATGCCTCCCGGCTATACCCCCACGGTGGAAGAAGGCGTGCGTATGTTTGTGCCTGAGTACCAGGCGCTGATGCAGAATGCGCTTAAAAAATGCATAGAAGAAGGTATCCCCTATGACCTGGAACTGGAAAAGATAACCGCCACTGGCCGTCGCTTCTGGGTGCGGGCCATGGGTCAGCCGGTGCGTGATGCGCAAGGCAATATTTTCAAGCTGCAGGGTTCATTGCAGGATATCACCGTGCAAAAACAGCTGGAAGCCATACGCCAGGGGCAGGCCAGGATACAGGCCATGATGCTGGCAGATGTGTCGCTGCACGAGATCCTCAATACCGTGGCGCAGCTGATAGAGCTGCAATTGCCTGGCGCCAGTTGCGCCATTTTGCTGCTGGACCAGGAAGGCTCGCATTTGCGCCATGCCGCGGTGTCCAGCCTGCCTCAGCCGTATATACAAGCCATGAATGGCATCGCATTGCAGGCCAGCCAGATCGCAGTGCTGACCCAGGGGCGTCAGATCGCCGAAGAGATAGTCAGCTACCCGTTTGGTGGTGAGCACCATACGCTGGCTACCACTTACGGCCTGCAAGCCTGCTGGAGTGCACCCATCCTGTCGCGCAGCTGGCGTGCACTGGGCGTGCTGTTGCTCTATAGAACACACAGGCACACCCCGGCAGAGGCCGAGATCGATTTTGTCGACAGTTATGCGCAGATCCTGGGGCTGGCCATCGAACGCGAACAGTCAGACGAACAGCTCAACCTGTTACGCAGCGGCATCTCACGGCTCAACGATATCGTCATGATCACCGAGGCACCACTGCAGGCGCCCATGCAGCAAAAAATCGTGTTCCTCAATGAGGCTTTCACCAAGATCACCGGCTTCTCGCTGGAACATTTAAGCGGCAGTTCGCCGTTTGATATCTTTAATGTGGCGACGCCAGGGCGTGAGCTTGAACGTATCAAGCATGCTTTTCAGCACATGTTGCCCATCACGGCCGAAGTGATCGCTGTCAACCGCGAGGGTGCAGGCGTCTCACTGGAGATGGATGCTTTACCGCTGCACGACAGAGGCGGGCGCTATACACACTGGGTGCTGGTGTTGCGGGATATCACCGAGCGCAAGCAGGCCGATGCCCAGATCCGCCAACTGGCCTATTACGACACCATGACCGGCTTGCCTAACCGCTTGCTGCTGCAAGAAAAACTGGCCGCACATCTGCGCAAAGCGGTACGCAAGAAAACCAGTGGCGCGCTGCTGTTCATTGATATCGATAACTTTAAAACACTCAATGATACGCATGGGCACGATATAGGCGATGCGCTGCTGGTCGAGGTGGCAAAACGCATCAAACAATCCGTACGCCGCCTGGATACGGTCAGCCGCCTGGGTGGTGATGAGTTCGTGGTCGTGCTTGATGGCCTCAACCGCGATCAGGTGCAAGCCGAAAAACAGGCGCGTCTGGTGTGTGAAAAAATCGTCGCCGCCTTTGAAAACCCGTTCAACCTGAATCATTACCAGCACTACACCTCGCCCAGCATAGGCGTCGCCCTGTTTGATTATGACGCCCCCAGCCTGGCCGAAGAGCTGTTACGGCGCGCCGATATGGCGATGTACAAAGCCAAAGAAGCCGGCAGGAACGGCTACCAGTTCTTTGATACGCTGATGGAAACCGAATTGTTGCAGCGCGTGGCACTGGAGGCGGATTTGCATATCGCGATCGAAGCGCAGCAGTTCCAGCTGCATTTTCAGCCGCAATATAACCAGCAACATGAGATCGTCGGCGCCGAGGCCTTGATACGCTGGCAGCACCCCGAGCGCGGCCTGATCATGCCTAGCCAGTTCATCACCATGGCCGAGAGCTCGGGCCAGATCGTGCAGATCGGCCACTGGGTATTGCAGAAAGCCTGCCAGGTATTGCTGCAGTGGTCTGCCCGGCCGCAACTGCGCTCGCTGGTGCTGTCGGTGAACGTCAGCCCCAAACAGTATCTGCAACCCGATTTCGTGCAGGAAGTGAAGCGCATGGTGACAGAGACCGGCATACACCCGGGCAGGCTCAAACTGGAACTGACCGAAAGTATGCTGGTGGACAATGTTGAAGACATCATCGCCAAAATGACCGCCCTGCGCGAAGTCGGCGTGTGTTTCTCACTCGATGATTTCGGCACCGGCTATTCTTCCCTGTCTTACCTGAAACGCTTGCCGTTCGATCAGCTGAAGATAGACCAGTCCTTTGTGCGCGACATGCTCAATGGCCATGACCACCAAAGCATAGTCAATGCCATCATCTCGCTGGGGCAAAGCCTGCAACTGGAAGTATTGGCGGAAGGGGTGGAAACCGATGCGCAATTACGCTTGCTCACCGAGCTCGGTTGCCAGGCTTTTCAGGGCTATTATTTCACCAGGCCGCTGGCGATAGAACTGTTCGAACAATGGGTGGAGCACAATACGGGCAAAGCGGCAAAAGCCAGAGCGCTGGAACAGATGCTGTAAGTGTTCGGCGCCTGCAGCAAGCAAATCATTTTTTGGAAAAAGCTGATTTTTTCCAGGTATATGTCCCGCAAGTGATCAAATACAGAATGGCAGAAAAGATGTTGAGTACTGGCACCATGCTCCTGAAAGCAAGAAAGAATGCTTTGCCGAGTGCGTGCTTTAAAGTATCAAATTCACAGTTGCGGAATTCGATCAGTGAGCCTATGGCCGAGATAAACAGCGGCACTAAATAAAAAGCAGAAAATATATGAAAGTCCATAAGCAGTTATCCATGCGGGCCGAGTCAGCTTGAATCGCGGTTTCAGGTAACTGTTATTTTAAAGACCATTCAGGTTTTTGTCTCATGTTTGCTTGGCAGACCCCAACATCTGCATGATGTTGGGGCACGATGTTGGAACATGAGCTTCAAGCGAAATCGGTTGAAACCGCCAGCTGACGCCAGTCATCCAGCTCTTTTTCGACAAAGCGATTCTTCTCTATGAGTTTATCCACGGTGTCAGAGCCTAGGGGCAAACGCAACGGCGGGTTTTCACTATCCACCAGCTTGAGGATAGCCTGCGATAACTTTGCCGGGTCACCCGGTTGTGCATGGTTTGCCGAAGCTGCAAAATCACGCATGGCACCGACAGTGTCTGCGTATTCAGGCAGGCTCAGCCTGGTAGACGCCAGCGATGTGCTATCCAGGAAATCAGTCCTGAAGAAACCGGGTTCTACGGTAGTCGCCCTGACGCCCAGCGGTTTCAGCTCGTAGGCGAGTGATTCGGTCAAGGCTTCTACAGCAAACTTGGTGGCGCAATATACCCCCCAGCCAGGGTAGGAGGCGTAGCCGCCTATCGAAGATATATTGATGATGTGGCCGCTGCGTTGCTGGCGCATATAAGGCACCACAGCGCGTATCACATTCAGCAGGCCGAACACATTGGTATTGAACAGGTCTTTGACTTCCTGGTCGCCGGATTCTTCCACTGCGCCCAGCAAACCATAGCCGGCGTTATTGACCAGAATATCTACGCGCGCAAATCGTGCAATCGACTGCCTGGCTGCTTCAAGCGCCGCCTGTTCATTGGTGACATCCAGCGGCAGTGCCAGCAGGTTGGGGTGGTCACCCAAAGCAGCGATCACCGTCTGCGGGTTGCGGGCGGTGGCAACCACCCTGTCACCGCGTGCCAATGCGTCTTTGGCGATCAATGCCCCAAACCCACGTGATGCGCCAGTAATAAACCATACTTTTGATTGTGTACTCATGCTGATCTCCACTCTGTCATGTGCTGCGAAGTGCAGTACGTGCAGGCATCATAGTGAATCTGGATTATTTAAAAAATAAACAATATAATTGTTTTATTATCAACTAAAAGTTGTTTATATGCAGATGATCAGATCATTGACCATGTTTGTTGCGGTAGCGAATGCGATGAGCTTTAGAAAGGCAGCCATCGATCAGGGCGTGTCTCCCCAAGCTGTCAGCAAGGCGGTCAGGCAACTTGAAACGCATCTGGGCCTGAAGTTGTTACATCGGTCTACCCGGCATTTGAGCCTGACAGAAGAGGGCGAGCATCTTTTTCAACATGCCAACCTGGGCATGCAGATGCTGAATGAGGCACTGCTGGGGCTGGAACAAAGCAGGCAGGGCATGGATGGCAAGATCAGGCTGGCGGCGCCACTGGCTTTTGGTAACCGGGTGCTGGTACCGCTGATAGCGCAGTTTCAGGCGCTACACCCGGACATTCATTTTGACCTGCTACTCAGCGATGAATTTGTCGATATTGTCAGCCTGAGGATAGATATCGGTTTCAGGACCGGCCTCTCCCCCGAGCGCAATGTCATCTCGCGCAAGCTGGGGGAGATTGTTTCTGTAGTGTGTGCGGCACCCGCCTATATAGAAAAGTTCGGCATGCCCAGCGATATCTATGATCTGCAAACGCATAGGTGTACCGCCTTTCTGCATCCGCAAACCGGTAAGGAATTGCCGTGGGAGATCCAGGTGAACGACGCGATCGATTATATCCATGTGCCCTCGGTGGCCAGGTTCAATAATATAGAAGCAGAGATAGAAGCGGTCAAACGCGGGCTGGGTATAGGCCAGCTCAGTGAATTCCTAATCGCACAGGAGCTGGCAAGCGGGGCGCTGGTGCCTATGCTGCCTGAAGGCAGGGTGCCCAGGCTGGGGATCTATATGTATTACGCCGAGCGTATGAAGATACCTTTGCGAGTCAGGCGATTTATTGACTTTTGCATGGATAAACAGTTGGCGTAGCTGAGGGTGGCGCACGGCCATGAAGGCCAAAAAAAAGCCTCTGAAACTTGATTCAGGGGCTTTTTTGCTGGGCGTATTTGCTTTTAAAAAATACGTAATCCTTGACGCTGATTACATTGGGTTTATAGAGAGGGATGGTAAATTCATCTGTTGAAAATACGTAATCCTTTGCAGTTTTCAGGTCCATATTACAAAAAGTTGGTTAAAAAATACGTAATCCAAACACTACAGTCAGAACAAGTGTGCTCATTGATTTCCATTCACGAGCGATTGAAATTGAATGTTGGATTACTACAAATTTTCTCCGTGTTGTTGTTTTTGAATATCATCAAATAAGCTTGATACAGTTATAAGCTCTATATCTTGCGGGACTATCCTAGCGATTGCAGCAAGTTGCTCAGAAGTAGGTAATCCATCATCAGGAGGGTATGCAAATCTACAGTCCAAATTATCAGTATTTTTCATTTATCGGATTCCGTATCACATTCTTCCAGAGAATTTGTTAGCCAATCTAAAATCCAAAACTGCTTTAGCTACACCATCTAATCCCCCGAAAAGTTTGCTGGCGTGAATATCAAACGCATTGCATCTGAATAACAATTCGCCCGCTAACCTGGCCGGTAATGTCATTTTGAAAAGTGTCGCACGCTTATTATCTTGGAAAGCCTTATCGATTAATCCCTCGAGATCATCAGCATTGAACTTGAAGTCTCTTGTATAGTGGGTATGCCCTCTATTCAAAACGAAAACACCCTTTTGGGCAGCCATGTTGAGACTATAATTTCCTGGTAACTTTACAACCTCAATATGGTCGTCTAAACAGTTCAATGCTTCCTCATCAAAAATCCAAACAGCTAGCTTACCTTTCTCTTTAAACTCTTCTGCATTCGGCATGTTAATTACTTGATTCGCTGCAAAATAGGCTGCTATAAACGAAGAGCGAGTCCAATCAAGTAGTCTTGTGGGTATTCCATGATGTTGTGCCAAGGCAAGTAATGGAATGAATTCTTGCGTCGGCCAGTCATTTGCAGAGATACCAAACCTATCAGTAAAGGCATCGAAATTCATTGCATTTCTAAAGGTAACCGATTCCGAAGGTACAGGATATCCGACTTCATCAATAAAATGAAGAAAGTCACTGAGTAGGAAATACTCAAATAATACAACCATATCTATCTGGTTGGAGTAATGAGAATTGCCTCGATATTTAGCCACGGTCGAAGCTCGTTGAGAATTGGGTGTGAGTCGCCAATTAGCGTCTCCTTGACCGCGAAGAATTGGCCTCTTAATCGACTTAAGAAAAACCCCAATCGGGTTTAAATATTCCCAGAATTCATCAAGCGTATAGGTATCAATGACTTCTAATGCCATTATTGTCTTTTCATGAGTGCAAAGTTAACTAAGCCATTTTATTATAGTGCGATAAAGTGATGCATAAGATAATTCTTCATTCTTGAGTTTCGGTTAATAAATTTAAATACCCTCAGTTCGATGATGCATCAATTCTTAAGGAAATGCGGATGCAATTGCTTTCATGGTCACAAAATGAGTGTAATGACATGGGTTAATTATGCTGAACTTTGCTATTTCCTTGAGTATCGTCGGTACTTTTTTGTAATAGGATCATCCATGTTTAGCCTATAAAATTCATCAAGCGAGAAATAAGAATTTAAACCGGGATTGCATTAAGTAATACCTCATCACGGAAACCACTGGGAAAGGTATATAGACTTTCCTTGGTAAGGATAAGCATTTTGCAAGAAATTAAATAGCCTAAATCATAGTAAAATGTAGTCGTGCGAAAACTCTTTCTTTTCTTTATCGTATGGATTCTTCCATTGCATCCATTATTTGCAGCTGATGCAGACTTTGCACATCTTATAAAAAAAAGAAGTGCTGAAGAAAGAGTCTTGGCACATTTTATTGAACACATTAATCATGTGGCATTAAACGAATGTGATCATGAGCACTCGCACAAAAATGATTCTTTAAACCCAATACTGCATCTGGTAGATTTCGATCATGGATTGAATTTTTCCATGATACCTCCCTCCGAGTCGAACAATTTGAAGAGCAAATTTGCCGATCAACTACCTGTCTTCATACCACCTGGCTATACCAGCCTTCTATCTTCACCTCCGATAAAACCGCCTTACTTGAGCCTGACTGCTGAGGATTAGTCCGTCTGGACAATCTACATTTATGTTCTAGTAAGTACAGCAACGCTTTCAGATTTGATTAACTTCGTTATCCTAATCCGTGATAATTCACACGTGTATCCCATAGCCTTGTTGTACTGAAATTATTTCAAGGAGATTTGTTTTGAAAGAAATTTTGCTATTAGCTTTTGGTGGAGCGTTGGGTACAGTAAGTCGTTACAAGTTATCAAGCATTGCATCCTCATCTTTTCCAACTTGGAAATTCCCAATTGGTACGTTCATAGTTAATTTGACTGGCTGCTTAATCCTAGGCTTGCTCTTAGGGTATGTCGAGCGTACCAATCATCTATTGACAGTTGATCAACGTTTATTTTTCATCACTGGCATCATTGGTGGATTTACAACTTTCTCAGCATTTGGCCTTGAAACAGCGACGCTCCTCCGCCGTAGTGAATATTTGCTGGCATCTACATATGTTTGCTCAAGCCTAATCATAGGTTTTGGCTTACTCTGGGTCGGCTATACCTGCCTGGCCACAGGTAAAACCCTATAACACTCCTCGAATTCACCACCACCGATGATTATCGGTGCAGGCAACCTATTGGGTTTTCATATGTATATTCAAACTATTATTCGATTTACTAGACACATTGATTCATTTTTATTGGCTTGTATTCTTTTCACACTTTTTTTTAGCCTAGCAGTGTTGTACAGCGCTTCTGGGCACAGTATCGGCAGAGTATATAGTCAGCTTATCAACATAACGATTGCGTTAACCGCTATGTTTGTCATAGCAAATATCTCTCCTAATCGATTAGAGACCATCTCGTTCCCGTTGTACTTGGGTGGAGTAGTTTTGTTACTAGGAGTGTTTCTTTTTGGGGATATCAGTCATGGTGCAAGAAGGTGGCTAAACATTGGGATCATGAAAATTCAGCCGTCTGAAATTATGAAATTGGGTGTGCCAATGGCATTAGCCTGGTTTTTCTCTCGGCAACAAAATACCCTGAACAATTGGGATTTTTTTAGAGGCTCTTTACTGTTAGCTGTTCCAGTCTGTTTGATATTAAAACAACCCGACTTGGGCACTTCTCTACTAATTGTTGCGTCAGGATTTTATGTGATCTTTTTAGCAGGTTTAAGCTGGAAAATTATTGCCGGCGGAGCGGCATTAGCCGGTGCCTCATTACCAGTCATATGGTCAATGATGCATGACTACCAAAGAAGAAGAGTGGAAATTCTTTTAGATCCTTTCCAAGATCCACTGGGCGATGGATATCATGCGATACAAGCATCAATTGCACTGGGATCAGGAGGCATGAATGGTAAAGGTTGGCTGAATGGCACACAAACACAACTAGAGTATTTGCCTGAGCGAACTACCGACTTCATATTTGCGGTGATTGGAGAAGAGTTTGGTTTTGTGGGCTGCTTGGTACTTTTATTTATATTTAGCTTAATCATCGGAAGAGGCCTATACATATCTTACCGTGCCTCAAATACATATTCACGGTTGCTGGCTGGTAGTATTACTCTAACATTCTTCACTTATGCATTTGTTAATGTCGGTATGGTTAGTGGAATACTGCCGATTGTTGGGGTTCCGTTACCTTTAATCAGTTATGGTGGGACATCGTTGGTAACGCTCCTAGTAGGTTTTGGCATTTTAATGAGCATACACTCAAACAAGATGCTTGTTTCCACATAATTCACTTTGCTCATTGACCGCTAACTACAACATTATTCCTGTTTTCTCATAGCAAATCATTTAGAAAGAACTTGTTCAATGAACACAATTGATTCTGAAAATAAGAACCACCAAGACATAAACTATGCCCCCTGGGAAAAGGTTTTCCGAAAGGTGATTACCCCATTTGAACAATTTATTCATCATCAAACTGCCAGCGGTATTTTGCTAATGTTAGTAGCGGTGGCTGCATTGATTGTTGCCAATAGCCCTTTAGCAGAAACCTATCAACATCTTTTGCATATCCCTGTCAGTGTCATGTTTGGTGATTGGCAAATGCATATGAGCCTGCACCATTTTGTGAACGATGGCTTGATGGCGCTTTTCTTTTTTGTGGTTGGTCTAGAGTTAAAACGTGAATTTCTTGTAGGCGAACTCTCTGATCTTAGCCAGGCAGCTCTTCCTATCATTGCAGCGATTGGTGGCATGTTAATGCCCGCGCTCATATACGCAAGCTTTAATTATGGTAGCGATGCGATGCCTGGGTGGGGTGTGCCTATGGCAACAGATATCGCGTTTGCAGTAGGCGTATTAGTGCTACTTTCTTTCAGAGTGCCCAAAGCACTCATCACTTTTTTAGTCGCACTGGCGATTGCCGATGATTTGGGGGCAGTGCTAGTTATTGCTATCTTTTATACCCAACAGTTGAATTTGTCATGGCTCCTGTCCGCTCTAAGCCTAGTGATCGTATTGATGGTCTTAAATTTCGCAGGTGTACGCAAAGTGATTCCTTATTTTATTGTCGCTGTACTACTCTGGTATGCACTTTATCAATCTGGCGTTCATGCAACACTTGCCGGTGTATTAGGGGCTTTCACTGTCCCAGCCAGATCAAGGTATAACACAGCAAAATTCGTCTCAAAAATTCAGGATTTGATTACGAAGTTCCACGAAGAAAGAGTGGTCAATGATAATGTACTGACCAATCAGCGCCTGAATGTCATCACTGAAGATGTTGAGAAAACAGCCAGAAGTGTGCAAACACCTCTACAACGCCTGGAACATGCATGGCATATTCCGGTTGCCTTCCTAATAATTCCACTCTTTGCCATTACCAATGCAGGTATTCCTATTGAACTATCATCAATACGAGCAACGGTTACACACCCTGTGTTTCTAGGTGTATTTTTCGGGTTAACACTGGGTAAGTTCTTTGGAATCACAGGAGCATGCTGGTTAGCATTGCGTTTTAAGTTAGGTCAATTACCTGCTGGCGCCAGCTTTAGGCAATTGGCTGCAGTATCAGTGTTAGGGGGAATTGGGTTTACGATGTCAATATTTATTGCTGAGTTGGCTTTTTCAAGTAGCACCGATTATTTGCTGATGTCGAAAACTGGAGTCTTGGCTGCCTCACTGATTTCAGGAGTGGTTGGGTTTGGTGCACTACGATTTCTTGGACGTAATATGAACCCGGAATGATAATTTAAAGCCCTGAATTTCTTCAGGGCAGGGTTTTACGCTAGCTTGTCATCAGAAACTTTATATTTAGGATCTTCCAACAAATTTACCTCAATCAAGGCTTTTGCGTTTTCCAAAAGCTCCTGACAATCCTTGCTCAAATGTTTTAAATGCAATTGTTTACCCGCTGCGCGATACTTGGTAGCAAGACTGTCTATGGCCATCAAGGCAGAATGGTCTACCACACGAGCATTTTTAAAATCTATGACTACGTGCTGGGGATCATCAGTGATGTTAAAGAGCGCCTGAAAATTAGCAATCGATGCAAAAAACAATGTGCCATTTAATGTATAAACTTTACGGCCATTCAGATCAGTCTCAATCTGGACAGTGATATGTTTGGCATGCTCCCAGGCGAATACTAGTGCAGACACAATCACACCAGCAATCACCGCTATCGCCAAGTCTGCAATGATAGTCACGCCACCAACTAATAAACCAACAAAAACATCCTGCCTTGGCACTTTTCCAAAAAGTTTAAGCGTACCCCATTCGAAAGTTTTCTCGGCAACTACGAACATAACTCCAATAAGGGCAGCCAATGGAATCATTTCAATCCACTTTGATGCAAACAGGATGAACGAGAGTAAAAATAATGAAGTCGCAATGCCTGAAAGCCGCTTTAACGCCCCATTGTTTATATTGATCATACTCTGACCAATCATTGCACAACCGCCCATGCCACCGAAGAAAGCGGTAATCACATTTGCCGCGCCCTGAGCCATTGACTCTCGATTAGGACGACCCCTCGTATCCGTCATTTCGTCAATCAAATTAAGTGTTAGTAGGGTTTCAATCAGGCCTACTGCAGCAAGAATCAATGCATAGGGCAGAATAATGTAAAGAGTTTCAAGATTCCAAGGGACTTCTGGGATATGAAAGCTAGGCAAGCCACCGGCAATTGAACCCAGATCACCAACAGTTTTGGTGTCCAGTCCGAAATAGATAACGCCTAACGTCACTGTAATGATTGCCGCCAAGGTAGAAGGAATGGCTTTTGTAAGCTTGGGCAACAAATAAATAATTGCGATGGTGACAACGATCAAACCTACCATTAGGTACAACGGTTGACCTGACAACCAGGTTACCGATCCATCAGGATTGGTTGTTTTGAAATGCCCAAACTGTGCCAGGAAAATGACAATCGCTAAGCCATTCACGAAACCCAGCATGACGGGGTATGGAACCATGCGGATAAACTTACCCAGTTTGAAGACAGCAAATAATATCTGCAGCAACCCCATCAACACGATAGTGGCAAACAAATATTGCACGCCATGCTGAACAACCAAGGCCACCATGACCACTGCTAATGCTCCTGTAGCCCCTGAAATCATGCCAGGGCGACCGCCAAATGCTGAGGTGATGAAAGAGACAATGACTGCTGCGTATAGACCTGTTAATGGTGAAACGTGTGCGATTAATGCAAACGCAATGGCTTCAGGCACCATCGCCAGTGCAACGGTTAAACCGCTAAGTAAATTTGTTTTGATTTCATCGAATGATGAATGGGATATTTTAGACGTAGACATTTATTCTCCAAAATCATAGTTTCTACATGCGAATTAAGCGTGTAGTGTTAACTATGAATTACAAATAAAAAGCGCTTGCCATAGCTATGGCAAGTAAGGTGTAAGAGCTCCTCATCAGAGTGCAATTACTAATTTGTGATTTGGGAGATGAGCTACATTGGTCTACAACAGAGTTAAGCTTAAATTATATACCAGGCCTCAAAAGCCATTCAACTACAAATCCCGGCCAACCATCATCCTGGTCACATCTATGCCAAGTGATTAAGAAAACCTTGATATATTTCTATATTTATGGAAATATAGAATCTATGGACACTAAAACAGCAGTCACACATCTATCAGCCATTGCTCAAGAGGCGCGCCTAGAGATATTCAGATTACTTGTTCAGGCAGGTGCTGAAGGTCTCCCAGCAGGTGTTATTGGGGACAAGCTCAAAATTCCTCCAAGTACGTTGTCATTCCATTTGAAAGAACTAAGCCACGCTGGTCTCGTTAGCTCAAGACAAGTCAGCCGCTTTATTTACTACTCAGCTAACTATGACGCGATGAATGAACTACTGGCTTATCTCACTGAGAATTGCTGTGCAGGACAAGCTGTCTGCTGTCCTGACTTAAAGTGTGAACCTACAAAGGAGAATCAATCATGAAACGTATGCACCTGCATGTTGCTGTTGATGACATACAGCAAAGCGTTCAATTCTATTCAGCCCTGTTTGGTGCTTCCCCAACAGTGGAAAAGCCAGATTATGCAAAGTGGATGCTAGAAAGTCCGCATGTCAATTTTGCAATCAGCTCAAGAGGCGCTAAAGCTGGTTTGGACCACGTTGGCATCCAAGTAGAAACCGAAGAAGAACTAAACGAAATCAAAGAAAGATTAGAGCAGGCTGAGATGTCTTTGCTTACTCAGGACGGTACTACCTGCTGTTACGCCAAGTCAGACAAGCATTGGGTACAAGACCCATCAGGCATTGCTTGGGAAAGCTATAGAACATTGGACACTGCCCCAACATTTAATAATGCAGAGACAACTCAGGGCGCGTGCTGTACCCCTGTGATGCAATCCATACAGATCACCCCACAAAAGTCCAAGGAAAACCATGGCTGCTGCTAACCCGTCTGCTATTAGTAGTTTCGAGCGCAACCTGACATGGTGGGTGCTTGGCTGCATTATTGTTGGCATTGGATTAGGTCAAGCCTTCCCCGGCTTCTTTCAGGCTGTGGGTGACATGAAAGTCGCGGAAGTAAACCTGCCGGTAGCTGTCTTGATCTGGTTAATGATTATCCCGATGCTGCTTAAAATCGACTTCAAGACCATGGGAGATGTCCTGGCTCACAGCAAAGGCATAGGCGTGACTTTGTTCATCAACTGGATTGTGAAGCCGTTCTCCATGGCTTTGCTCGCATGGGTGTTCATTCGTCACCTGTTTGGTGACTTACTGCCTGCAGACCAAATCGACAGCTATATCGCAGGCCTGATCCTGCTAGGCGCGGCGCCTTGCACGGCAATGGTGTTTGTCTGGAGTGGCCTTTGTGGTGGTGAGCCTAAATTCACCCTGTCACAGGTTGCATTGAATGATGCCATCATGCTGTTTGCTTTCGCACCGCTGGTGGCATTGTTATTAGGTCTTTCCAGCATTGCCGTGCCATGGGATACGCTGTTCTTATCGTTGGTGTTATTCATTGTCGTGCCTGTGATCATCAGCCAGTTTATACGCGAGGTCATCCTTGCTGGCCGACCACACTTCCTTGAAGCATTGCTTAAACGCATCCAGCCATTTTCCCTGTCAGCATTGCTTGCAACGCTAGTGTTACTGTTTGGTTTCCAGGGCCACCAGATTCTTGCTCAGCCATTCGTCATTGTATTGCTGGCTATCCCTATCATCATCCAGGTCTACTTCAACGCCATGCTGGCTTACTGGCTGAATAAAAAGCTCAAGGTAGCGCACAGTGTCGCCGCCCCATCTGCCTTGATAGGCGCCTCCAACTTCTTTGAGCTGGCAGTCGCCACTGCCATCGCGCTATTCGGGTTTAACTCAGGTGCAGCGCTAGCCACGGTGGTCGGTGTGCTGGTAGAAGTGCCTGTCATGCTATCAGTGGTTTCTATCGTCAATCTTAGCCGTACTTGGTACGAGACTCACTAAATATCTGAAAGTGAACTATGAATATTTTATTTCTATGCACCGGCAACTCCTGCCGCTCGATTCTGGCAGAAGCAACATTCAATCATTTGGCCCCCGCTGGAATGCGCGCAATGAGCGCAGGCAGCCAGCCCACAGGTGAAGTTCATCCGCGTTCCATCGCTTTGCTTGAGCGTGAAGGTATAGCGACTGAAAGCTATTACAGCAAGTCATGGGATAACCTGCCTATCACGCCAGATATTGTGATCACCGTTTGTAGTAATGCAGCAGGTGAGACATGTCCGGCGTATCTTGGCAATGTTCTTAGAGCACATTGGGGAGTAGATGATCCGGCCAAAGCAATTGGAACTAGCGCTGTGATTGACGCGGCTTTTATTGAAATTTATAAGATTCTTAGAAAAAGAATAGAGGCATTTCTAGCCTTACCGCCAGCGACTATGGCAGTTAAAGAACTCCTCCAGAACCAATTGAATTTAATTGGAAAAATTAAATAGATGGAAAAAATGTCAACTTGCCATACGTTGAACATAGGCTGTTTGCTGCAAAGCAGTAGTTTTTTCCAAGGCTTAGTCAATTCATTATTTCCCGATGGTTTTCAAACATACAATTTAAATCGCATAATCCCTCAGATTCATGTCCGGGTCCAATGCAGCGATGACCAGCAAATAATTGAAAATATCGATATAGTTGTATTCTCTGGTTAGATAGCATCGCATATATGTACTGCCAATAAAGTAATTTTCCCTATTTCGCCAGTAATAAAAGTATTTACATAACCAATCCATTGGGTAGGTTTTAGTTAAATATTCGTTTAATTCAATACGCCCATTTCTTTTTGTAGTGTTGATTCTAAGTTCTTTAGCAAGCGCTCTCAAATGTGCAGTCAGCGTGTCTCGGTTCAAATAGATTTCGTTAGTCTGAAAGTCTTCACATAACTCGAAAAATCTTAGCGCGGCAGAGCACTTTAATATTCGGGCATCAACGGTTACAGCTGAGATGTAATCATCCGAACTGATCACATGCGGCATGGTTCTGAAATACCGATCCCGGCGCACTTGTATTAAAAGCTCCCTATGCTTTAGACAAAACTCTAAACCATGTAGCTGATGTGTCACTCTCCAATAGCTGTATCCATGGTATTCAATATCTTCTTTACAACAGGATCTACAAAAGTAATTGCTTTCCTTGAAAAAGATCGGAGTATTAAAGTATATGTACCCTAATTTCGTAGGTTTCTTTAATTGATTCTTATGCCTTAAGAGATGAATTAGGCTATGGTGTTTCAGTAGATACGTCTGAGGCATACAGACTATTTTTGAAATCACATCATTGAAGCCAGAGGGTTCCTGGTTATTTTTTGAAGCCTTCCTCTGATTATTAACATAAAGTAGAAAGTCACTAATTTTTAAACCATTGATTGAGCTCAGTCTCATCAAGTAACCATGCATGAGTTCATCGGGCAGAATGGCAGGAACAATCATGCGCTGGCTCCTACTCTCAAGTTGAACTGTTCAATTGAGGTGGTTTGCATCATCGCTAGTTTTTCTGAAACCCACTTTTTTGACAGTGGTAGCCTCTCCAGTCTCGGCGTGAAAGTCAGGGTTGGAAGGCGTCGAAGAAAGATGTTGGGCGTCTGGCGTTCCCAGCTATCTGGGACAAATTCATCTAGTTTCATCAAGGCGGAGAGGCATATCTGATCACGCTTAACCCAATCAATACGGTCTTTGCTTTGACTTTTGCATCTAACAAACCTGCTTTTTGGGAGTAGCGCTAGTTGTGACTTTAACCATGACAAGTCATGTTTAAGTAGCCATTTGTATAAGGTGGCGATTTCACCCCGGATTTCATTGGCACTGTATTCGGGGTATTGCTTTCTTACTTCACAAAACCGCTGTCTCCTTAATTCAAGCGAGTTCTTAAATTTGCTTTCCTGCCAAGCAGTTTTAATGTCGGGTTGGCTGTTTAAAAGCCTGTCGATAGAGGATTTTGAGAGTTGTGTGAGGGACTGCACCTCGACCAATGGTTTGCCTGCTTCGAGTAGCCTTAACACCTCATCTACCTTCGTACTGTTCAGCACTTTGGGTCGTTTTTTGATTTGGGCCAAGCCGGATTTTTCTAACAACCTCATCAGTGTTTGAATGTCATAGCTATATTGACTGGCTAGGCTTCTAAGCGATGCTCCCTTGTTGTATTGCTGGGCGATGGCAATCAGCTTGTCATCGACTGCATGCAATGAATGTTCTTCTACACCGCGTACACGAAGATCCAGTTGAAACTGGCTTTCCCAAGCATATGTGGCACTGAAGAGTTCCCAATTACCGAACAGAAATTCAATTAGGAGAATATGCGCTATCGTTAAATGATGACCTCTTGGTTTCCTAATGAGTTTTAGGAAGTGAGGGATGTTGTCGGCAAGTAACAAGCGCTGATAAGGGTGGACCTGTTTTAGCGGCCTGAAATGCTGTTCAAACCTTTCTGAAAAATCGTCCACCCTGATGCGGCCAGCATTGGTGATTAAACCCTGTTCCCTCAATCCATGTTGATATGTGAAATGCAGTTGGAAAGCATCAAAACCTCCGGGTAACTGATCAACCAACACATGGTTTGAGATGTCTGTGATTGCTTCTATTGTACTGGACTTATTCAATGGAGGGATGGCTTGTTTGATCACCTCATTAGACGGCACAATGAGGGCATTTTTCTGGAGTCCGACAGACCTGAATGGAATCGTCCAAAGTCCAGCAGAATGTTTGTGGCATAGTTGCGCGCTAGGCAACTGATGTGCTCGATGCCAGTACGAATAGCCCAGGGTGTCCATATCTTCTTCCCTGCACGCCGGGCAGAACTTCAGATCTGAAGAGTCCCTGTAATGGGCTGGCGTAATCCCTAGTTTGAATTTAAGGGTTTCAACGGAATCACCCTGCATAACCTGAATACATTCTCCAGAAAGAGACTGTCGGCGGAAAGCAAGAAAGTATGGCAGGATGGTATGTCCTAGCGCGATATCCTCTGGATGACCAAAAGCATAAGCCGTTGAACGGCAAAATGCATCGAGGTGTGAAGGGAAATCCACGCGACTGCCAGCAGAGCCGTTTTGCATCAGTACCTGACTAAGCCTGTATCCAGACATCGCTCCATTGAGTATCTGCGTTGTGCCCATCCACGAGAAGAAAGTCATGTCTTTATGGAGGCTGGGAAACATCAATGAATTCGATTTCACGATTCTGCTGCATCCTTGAGTTTCATCAGCTCGTTCAGGTTATTCTGGACATACCCTCCAAGCCGCATATCATCAGGCGATAGGGTACCCTTCAAATGTGCTGTACGGGCCTTGGTCGTCTTCTTACGGGTCTCCTGACTCTTGAATTTAGATTGTTCACTAAGGGTTCTAGGCGGCTTCTTTTTAGTCGTTGGGGGTTCAGCTGCTGCTGTCGTATCTACGGGCGAGTCTGATGGCATCCGGATCGGTTGCCAGTAACGCCTGTAAAAATTAGCGTCTACATCAGGATACGTCACTAACAGATCAGCATTCTTGAAATGGAAGCCATTGACGAAGTTTCTGATAGCGTCGTATTGAATGCTGTTGAAGATCGCCTCTATATCCTCTGGTCCTACCATTGGCTTTTCCGTCATCAAGCACTGCGATTGGGCTTGGGTCCAGATTGAGTGCGCAAGTCGGGCCACACCACCACTGCAACGATAGAGCATTTCAGAGCAAGCAGCAGGATTTTCTACCGGTTCTTCCAGAAGATAGAACCTCATGACACCCCGGTCACACATTGCGTTCCAGTCAGCTTCCCAGCCAGGTTCGTCTAACGCGCCTATCGGATGCGCATGTATCGGGTTGGTTATCAATAACCTAGTGATGTCCTGCGAGTAAGTAACCCAATCCATGGCGCGTTCATTTCCAGTGAGCACTATCGGAATTCCGCTATTGATTAATGACAGCAAGAAGGTTTGCATCAAATCAGCGCCACTGTTTTTAACCAGGTTTCTTAGCTGAATTTCATCGATGAAAATAATTCCGGTAAAGTGTGCGAGTAGCCGTTGTATGGTGGCGACTGCAAGCGTTTCGACAGTTTTGTGTGCGCGTGGAAGCGTGGTGCCATAGTCTGTACCAAGCAGGCTATCCAGTTTCATCAATATGGCCGTAAGGAAACCTTTTCTACTGCCGTCATGAGACATATCAACATGAAAATACACCAGTTGCTTGAGACTTACCCAACCCGCCGCATCATTTCTGCCATGTTCAATGACCTGCTGGAAACAATTGGAAAAATGTTGATAGGTGACGGTCTTTCCTGTGCCGGCAGGCCCCTTGAACACATTGGCTGAAATACCATTTGGAAGAGGCTTTTCGAATGGCTTGTTTCTGTTAGGGTCTGCATTGAGCGCTTGCCAGTACAGTAGGCGATTTTCTACTCGCAATGGGTTACGGCTCGTCAGACTACCTACCATCATTGAATACCAAGTCAGGGCTGCCATCAGGGTTTGCGTGGTAGGTTTGAGCATGACTTGAGGCGTTGCCAGGAGTATCTTTTTTTGCATGAAATTTAATTTGGAAACATCCACATCCTTCAATGGATTATGGGTCAGTGCCGCATGGAAATCTTTCGGTTCATTGAACATGGGCACAAAGTCCAATAGCGGATTAGGTTCACCAAACATTAATCATCCTCCGCAATAATGGCAGTCAGGAGGTTGCGCATCTTATGAGCGGAAAAATTGGTACCCAAACGCTGTGACGGATTCAACACAGGTGGTGCCAGAACAATCACAGGTGGTTGATTAGCAATCACCTCTGGCAAAGGCGTTGCTTCCGGAGCAGTTTCTGTCAGTGCTTCGACTGGGATCACTATGCCATGCTTCAGCAATGGCCTTTCCTTTTGTCGATTTTCTTTCCTGTCCTTGGTGATCTGTGATTTCGATAAATGGGGATTCACCGCTATCTCCGCTTTGTAAGCTTTCTTGGCATTGTTGCCGGTTACCTCAATACGATGATCCAACACAGCGACCAGTTGCTCATTGTCCTCGTCTTCAAAGTGATGTCGCACTGCGTCCTGATTTTGAATGTCCAAGTGGTCATCCAGCGTGTATTCCCTGAAGTCTTCCTCCCAAGCGACCTGATGCAGCGCGTATGTCTTACCCGTGTGTACATCCAGGTAAAAAATCTTGTCCAGACAATAAGGGTTGTGAAAGAAGGTGGCGTCGAAGTTTTCGGGGGCACCTTTCCTATTCGTTTTGGCATGCGTGAATTTATCCACCATGGCCGGGTCATTAGACACAAAACGTAAAGATTTAATAAACTCTCTTTTCTTGGCCTTGGGATGATGAAGTTTTACGCCTCTGGCAGTGAAGGTGCCTGTAATCGGCATTGAAAACTTGATCACGAAGTCATCGAAGTGGATACCATTACTATTAAGCTTACCTTTTCGCATAGCTAGGCGTGTCAGGTTCAACCGGTTCAGCGGCAATCTCTCTTCCAGTATTTCCTTCCTCATCTCCATAGTTGGGGTGATGGTCAACGATTTGGTGTTATGGAAATGTATTGCACGAGCAATATCCCTGATCCCCTCAATGATGGTAATGCGTGCTTCTAATTCAGGCTTTATGTCCCCTCGATCCGTTTTTTTGCCACGTGTGGTACCTGGTTGTTTGTGGTCTACTGACCTGTGTAATGAGTGATGTGCAGTCTCAACCATAGAATTTAAGTCGGATCTTGCCACTGGGACATATCTCATACCGCCATTAAGGGCGGTGATTGAGTCCATAATCTCCCTGGTTCTGGCCTCTGTGTTATCTGCATTGAAGGTATCAAATTTCAGTGCTAGCCAATCTTCAGCAGGAATTTCATCTTCCAGTCCCAGCCACTTCAGCCAGTCTGACTTCTCAGAACCGGCATGTAAAATGGCAAGTTTGACAGTCTCAGTGCTTGAAGCCTCAGTCCCCATATAGAAGCCTGCTATGTAGCCGTACAAACTGTCTACAACGAGTACCCTGTTCATCAAACCAATCCGTTGCTGTCGATTCAACATAGATACAAAATGCACATCCGTGGATGTCGAATCGATGGAGCCAACTTGTCCGACAGCGATGATGCCATCTTGAGCGTTACCGAGTATGGCTCGATCAAATCGAGCCTTTTGTTGTGAATTCAAATGTCTGGTCATTAAGTTCAGGCCACTATATTGTTGCCCCCATCTTCTAAACTGGGACATCGATGGCCGTTGGGATTTCAGAAAGATTTCAGGCTCCACCTTTCCATTGGGTAACTGGACTGGGATGGCATAGAAGTGACGCCACATATTACTCAACGCCTGGGTTAAAGGGGTCTTGCCATTGGCGAAGTGTCTCATGCTATAGCCACAAAGCTCCTTGTCTCTTTGCGTCATGACGAAGCCTTCAACACCTTTGATGCCATTTTTTGTTGGGGCATTGCGTGCGCCGGATTTCTTGGTTTGCTTTTTCTCCTTACCTCTACCGCCTCTTTCACTAAAGTAGGGTGTCAGGGCATTGGGTGTACTGCCCTCTGCAAAAAATTGGTAAATGAGCTGAACAATGGCAGCTTTCGCTTGCTTCAAATCTTGAGTTTTGCCTTGCTCGGAGAGGTAATTGGCAACATTTTCATTTCTCAGTTGAGGGTCCAGCAAAACAGAGTAGTCACCCCCTTCAGGAATTAATGCATTGAGAATATGCAGTCTCTCACGTCTGGTAACGACCGCAGGGCATGGACTACTACGATATTTCTTATCCAGCTCGTCATCAGACAAAAGAACATCGGTCCGGCTTTTAATTCCATGGGGGTGAAGTGAAAGTGTGTGCTGGGCAATTCCACGCTCTATCGCTGCTAGTTCAATTACTTGAGGGCACAAGTAGTACTTACGTCCTTGCTTGTGCTGTGGCTCAGCCCGTATGCAAAGCACTTGCCCTACTTCGAGGTTAACCTTGAGGATACGCATCAGCCCTCTAATCAATGGACAGGACTGATTGACGGGGCTGATCCCCATGCCAGGGTAGATATTGTATTTATTGTTCACTTGAATGGCCCTCCAGAATTCTGCGAATCTTGGCTCTCAATTCCCTGCCACCAACTTTAGGTTTGCGTTTGTAGATTAGGGTTTCCGCAAGATTGGCGTCGATGATTTGATGCCAGAGAAGATGATTTTGGATCAGAACGCTGGTAGTTAGATCGCAGTTGTAGTCTTGCTGGAGCACGAGTAGTGTGAATTCTATGGCCTCATCCTGTAGCTTGTGAGAATGCTTATCAAGAAATGACTGCATGATTCTATTGGCGGGATGATGAACAGGAATTACTGCACTGCCACGACAATTATCTAGGTTGGCGAATAAAGCTTTGGGAAAAGCGTCATCGTCGCCCCAGATATAATGCATGCCAATGACTTTGCAGTAATTGCGCTCAATTTCCAGTTTTTCATTCACTCTACTTAATGAAATCCCCTGATCTGTGCGGACCTGACTGACAGGTTTAACAGAGATCATTGCACTCGACTTGAGCGGATCTTTCACCCAGGGCAGATGTAGGCACATGTCCATACTCCAGATGAAGGGGATGTTTGTCCCCGGATACACGCCGGGAGTGATCCCTATCACTTCGCAGATATTGTTTGTGCCCATGGCATGGGGAAGAAAGCGGTCTACAGCAATGTTTCGACCACACTCTGGATGCGGATGGTCCCACGGCCAAATTGGAAATTGCTCACGTATTTCCGCGCCAGCCCATGCAAATACAAGCGCCAAATTATATTCATTCAAGCTTAGAAAATGCGATGCTCTTGAGAATGGCGGAATGGACTTGGTGCACTGCGTAGATACTTTCGAAGTATTCCATCGCTCCAGTGTGATCCATGGCCGGTAATCATTACCAAAGCCTGTTCCGTCCTTGTCCGTAATTTTCTTCGCCAAATATTCCCATTTGATTTTTGGTCTAGGCATAGCGCTCCCCAGGTATCTCTGTCAAAGCATTTGAAAACTTTTGCAGAGTGAACAAAGAGAAGCAGTGGGCTTCAATATTCATCATCGTCAAATCTCGGCCAAGGCGCATCGCTCCTGGCATTACAGGTTAGTTATTGTTTTTATGAAGATAGAAATGCTGGCAAAACTTAACCATCAGACGTGTAAAAACGGCTGTTCTATCGATTGGTGAGTGTGGGATGGGCTTGACGGCTGATCGGAAAACTAAGATACTGGCTTTGCACGGCGACAGTTATCTGTTCCCAAAAAGGCGGGCCTCCCAAGGGTTCGCCTTTTTACATTTTTGACTCCTCTGCAATTAACAACAACTGCGTGATGATCTTGGCGTAACTGCGGGATATGGTTGGGAGTCGTTTGCTCAGAACAACACACATCTCCCTGACTGCCTCATCTGTATTATGTGGCACTTTAATTGTGCTCAATTGAAACTCTGCTGCCTCTCGAAGCGTGAGCGCTATTTCTTCAGTAATCTCCATTTTCTCAATCATGAGATTTAGCTTTTCAGATTTAGGAGGCTCCTTGTTCCCTCGCTCCAGTGCACTTAAGTAACTTGGTTCGCAACCCAGGACTTTTGCAAATTGATATTGCTTGAGCCCTTTTGCTTCTCGCACCTGGATTAATGTCTCTGAAAATTTAGTCCTCATGAGAAAAATGGTAAATCAATTGTGAATATTTAACCAGTCATTTTTTATGTAAGTTATTGATTTAAATGGATTAATAAGCATGTTAAATTTTCATGAAATTTACAATTCATGTTAAGTAGGTTAATTATCATTAATGCTGATTTGCTAAATGACTGATTGCCTTGAAATATGTATTGCAAGATTTTGTTAAATTACAATTTTTTTATCCTTTTTCTTAACAATCTCTTGGTGAAAAAATTTATTTTTTTCTAAAATTCGAATCAGACTAATTCTAAAAAAATTAAAATTTCTAATGAACTGAGTAACTGAGTACACTCAAGGTTAAGAACACTGTGTAGATGAGGGGTTGGTTAATAAATATAAATGAGAGTTTTTTAGATGAAACTCAGCATCAAGATGTGCCTGCTCTTATTGAAATGATTGCGAAGTGTGATTTATCTATAGATCGCCATTCTGATCTAATGTTGTCCTAGCAAATTTATGTTTTTCCTACAGGAATCGCCTATACTACGCTGAAATAACTATTCATCACTTTATGGCTTCCACAGAATATAAGATCGAATTAGATCTGATTTCTAAACTCAAAGATCTTAAATACACCCACCGAGTTGATATTCGTGATAAAGCTTCACTTGAGGAGAATTTTAGGGAAAAGTTTGAGGCGTTAAACCGCGTCCATCTTACAGACACTGAATTCTCTCGACTACGCGATGAAATCATCAACCCAGATGTATTCAATGCTGCACAGATCTTGCGCGAAAAAGGTAAATTTACCCGCGAAGATGGTACCCCGTTGGAATATACGCTAGTCAATCTCCGTGATTGGTGCAAAAACGACTTTGAAATTATCAACCAGCTCCGCATCAACACTGACAATAGCCACCACCGCTATGACGTTATTCTGCTTATAAATGGTCTGCCACTAGTCCAAATCGAATTAAAAACGCTGCAAGTTAGGCCGCGTCGTGCCATGGAGCAGATCGTTAATTACAAAAACGATCTTGGTAGTGGCTACACCAATACGCTACTTTGCTTCATGCAATTGTTTATCGTCAGCAACGGTAACGACACACGCTATTTTGCCAACAATCGAAATCAGCATTTCAGCTTCAACGCTGACGAACGCTTTTTGCCCATCTACCAGCTTGCCGATAAAGACAATAACAAAATCGCCCACCTACACGATTTTGCCGATGCTTTTTTGGAGAAATGCACACTAGGTCAGCTAATTAGCCGTTACATGGTATTGGTGCAAAGCGAACAAAAAATTCTCGTTATGCGGCCTTATCAAATCTATGCAGTCAAAACCATTGTGGATTGCATTCGTGAGAATCGCGGAAACGGCTATATCTGGCACACTACTGGTAGTGGCAAAACCCTCACGTCTTTCAAGACATCCACATTGTTAAAAGATAATCCTGATATTGAGAAGTGTCTATTCGTGGTAGATCGTAAAGATCTGGATCGCCAAACCCGCGAAGAATTCAATAAATTTCAGCAAGGGTGTGTCGAGCACAACACCAATACTGAGAGCCTAGTAGGCCGTATGCTCTCAGAAGACTATGCCGATAAAGTTATCGTTACCACTATCCAGAAACTCGGTTTGGCGCTAGACGAAAACAGTAAGCGTAACAAGAAAAAGCAAAAAGACGGTGAACCAACCTACAAAGAACGACTAGAGCCATTGCGCGATAAGCGGGTGGTGTTCATCTTCGACGAATGCCACCGCTCACAGTTTGGAGAGAACCACAAAACTATCAAGGAGTTCTTTCCCAAGGCGCAACTGTTCGGCTTTACCGGCACGCCCATTTTTGAAGAGAATGCGACTTATCAGCAAATTGATGGCAATGTTGGCTCCTACAAAACCACCGAGGATATCTTTGAAAAAGAACTGCACGCCTACACCATCACCCACGCCATTGATGACAAAAACGTCCTGAGCTTCCACATTGATTATTTTGGCAAGGATGGCGACAAAAAGCCAAAGAAAGGTCAAACCTATCCACCGGAAGCGGTTGTCAACGCCGTTTTGGATAAACACGATAGTGCCACCGATCACCGCCGTTTCAACGCCATTTTGGCAACCGCCTCCATTAATCACGCTATTGAATACTACGAACTATTCAAATCCATACAAGCGAAAAAGAGGAGTCAGGATGAAAGCTTCGAGCCGCTGAATATTGCCTGCGTGTTCTCACCACCGGCAGACGGCGACAAAGACGTGCAGCAGTTGCAAGAAGACTTGGTGCAGGAAAAAGAAGACAACAAGAAAGACCCTGAGCAAAAGAAAGCTGCGCTCAAAACCATTATTGCCGATTACAACCAGCAATACGGCACCAACCATAGCCTTAACGAGTTTGATCTCTACTATCAGGATGTCCAACAACGTATCAAGGATCAGAAATACAGTAACGCCGACTATGCGCGCAAAAACAAAATCGACATCATAATCGTGGTCGATATGCTGCTCACCGGCTTCGACTCCAAGTACCTTAACACCTTGTACGTCGATAAAAATCTCAAGCACCACGGCCTGATTCAAGCACTCTCACGCACTAACCGCGTGCTCAACGACACCAAGCCCTGGGGCAATATTCTCGATTTCCGTTATCAGGAAGATGACGTAGATGCCGCTATAGCCCTGTTTTCTGGAGCGGCTATCGATAAGGCTCGCGAAATCTGGCTGGTAGACCCTGCACCGATGGTAGTGGAGAAATTTACCGCTGCCGTGGGCGAGCTAGAGAAATTCATGGCTGTTAAAGGGCTGGCTTGCGAGCCCTCTCAAGTGGTCAATCTCAAGGGGGACACCGCTAAGGCAGAGTTCATCAATTGCTTTAAAGGAGTACAAAAGCTCAAGACCCAACTGGAGCAATACACCGACCTCGACGAAACCAGCAAACAAACCGTCGAGCAAAAACTGCCCACCGATGCCTTGCGCGGCTTCAAAGCCATGTACCTCGATACCGCACAAGAACTCAAACGCAAGCAAGGTAAAGGTGATGACACAGCACCAGAGGTAGAACAGCTCGAATTCGACCTGGTGCTATTCGCCTCCAGCCTGATAGATTACGACTACATCATGGGCTTAATCGCCAAGTCCACACAAAAAGCGGGCAAACAGAAAATGACCCGCGCACAATTGATTGAGTTGATCGGCGCCAACGCCAATCTGATTGAGGAGCGCGAAGACATTATTGCCTATATTGGCAACTTGCCCGCTGGTGAGGTGTTAAATGAGCAAGAGATTCGCAGCGGTTATCAGGCCTTTAAGGCCCAAAAAGCGGTTGATGCACTGAGCCAAATTGCCATTAAGCACGGCCTTCAAACCACCATACTGAAAGCCTTTGTGGATGCAGTAATAAGCCGCATGATTTTCGATGGTGAACAGCTCACCGACTTGCTCGCGCCACTGGAACTTGGCTGGAAGCAACGCCGTACAGCCGAACTGTCACTCATGGAAGAACTAGCGCCTTACCTTAATAAGCTTGCAGGTGGTCGCGAAATTTCGGGGTTAAATGTGTATGAGTAAGCAAGAGAGTAAAGGGCTGGTGCCAGCGCTACGCTTTCCTGAGTTTCAGGACAAGGTGAATTGGGAGCTTACATCCCTGAAAAAGTTAGCCTTTAAACAAACTGAGAGAAATAATGATGGCAAGTTGGTACGCGTACTTACCAACTCGGCTGAGCATGGCGTCGTTGATCAACGGGATTATTTTGATAAAGATATTGCCACACAAGGTAATCTTGAAAACTATTTCATCGTTGATCGGGGAGATTTTGTTTATAACCCTAGAATATCCACCTTTGCACCAGTAGGCCCAATCTCAAGAAACAATGTTGCCAAAGGCGTTATGTCGCCCTTGTATACGGTTTTTCGTTTCAATAATTCTAATATAGATTTTTACGCGTACTACTTCAAAACATCTGTTTGGCATTCGTACATGCGGCAGATAGGTAGCACAGGAGCGCGGCATGACAGGATGGCTATCTCAAATAATGATTTTTTTGCCATGCCGCTTTTCGATCCCTCGCCAAAAGAGCAACAAAAAATCGTCGATTGCCTCGCCTCCATCGACGAACTCATAACCGCTGAAACCCAAAAGCTAGCTGCCCTCAAAACCCATAAAAAAGGCCTGATGCAGCAACTCTTTCCCGCTGAAGGCGAAACCGTGTCCAAACTCCGCTTTCCTGAGTTTGAAGATACGGTGGAGTGGGAAGAAAAAACTATTGGTCAAGTTGCGGAATATGAAAATGGGAAAGCGCACGAACAAGATATATCTGAAGTTGGGCAATACATTGTTGTGAATTCAAAGCTTATCTCCACAGACGGAGAAGTAAAAAAATTTACAAACTCAGGAAACTGCTTGGCGAATAAAAATGACATTTTGATGGTTCTTAGCGATGTGCCTAATGGAAGAGCTCTCGCAAAGTGTTTAATCGTTGATGCTGACAATAAGTATACTGTTAACCAACGAATTTGCAGACTTACCCCGACAAAAGTACAAAGTAAAATTCTGTTTTATTCCATAAACAGAAACCAATATTTTCTAAATTTTGATGATGGTGTAAAACAAACCAATCTTAAAAATGATGATGTTTTAAACTGTCCAATCGTGTTACCAAAGAACCCGCTTGAACAACAAAAAATAGCCGATTTCCTCACTTCCATCGACGACCTAGTAACTGCTCAAACCCAAAAACTCGAAGCCCTCAAAACCCATAAAAAAGGGCTGATGCAGCAACTTTTCCCTGCCATGGATGAGGTTGATGAATGAGCAACGGATTAACTGCCTTTCCCGACCTTAACGCCGTCGCCACTCACTTGCGCGACAAGCTGACAGAGAAAAATTACATACTGCTGTTTGCCTATAATGGCACTGGTAAAACGAGGCTATCGATGGAATTCAGGGGCATAGGTAAGAATGGAGAAGAGCGGGATACCCTCTACTTCAACGCATACACTGAAGACTTATTCCACTGGGATAACGATCTTGAAAACGACGCTCGGCGCGTGTTGCGCTTGAACCGTAACTCGCGTTTTTTCGGTGGCTTGCAAGAGCTGGAAATGGAGAGCCGTATCGGCCCGCTGTTGGCGCGATATGCAGACTTTAATTTCCTCATCGATTACGCTGAATGGGAAGTCACGTTTTTCCGAGACTATGATGAAAGCGGTGACCCTGTGCCGATTAAGGTATCTCGCGGCGAGGAGAATATCTTTGTTTGGTGTTTTTTTCTGGCGGTGGCGCAACTGGCGATAGATGGACAGGAGGCTTATGCGTGGGTTAAATACATTTATTCCGATGACCCAATCTCTTCATTGGATGACAATAATGCCATTGCTGTGGCGGCACACTTGGCCGGCCTGCTGAAAGAAGCTAACGGTAAAATCAAGACTGTGATTTCGACTCACCATGCACTGTTTTTCAATGTAATGTGGAATGCACTCAGTGAAAGAGGTAAGAATAATCCGCTTCAGCCTTATTTCTTGAGCTGCGACAAAGGTGTTGGCGACTACACAATGCGGTATAACGGCGAGACGCCTTTTTTTCATCATGTGGCTTTACTCAAGCAATTACACGATGCAGTAGAGGCTGATCAACTCTATACCTACCATTTTAATGTCCTGCGCAGCATTCTGGAAAAGACGGCTACCTTTCACGGTTTCCCCAACTTTTCCGCGTGCATCAAGCAGGACAGTGATGATGAAGATGGTGTTTTGCATGCGCGGTTAATCAATGTGCTGAGCCACGGCAACTATTCGCTGTTTGAACCTCGCGAAATGTTGGAAGAGAATAAACAGTATTTCAGAAAAATTTTAACCGATTTTATGGCGAACTATCGATTCAATCCTGAACTGTTCCCTGAAATGAATCAAGAGGCATCTGCATGACCAAAGAAGAACTGAACCAACTTGGTAAAACCTTATGGGCCATTGCAAATGACCTGCGCGGTGCAATGAATCCTGACGATTTCCGTGACTATATGCTGTCGTTTTTGTTTTTGCGCTATCTGTCAGACAACTACGAAGCATCGGCCAAGAAGGAGTTGGGCAAGGATTATCCTACGCCTGAGAAAGGCGACCGTCGTGCACCGTTGGCGATTTGGTATGCAGCTAACCCCGAAGATACTGCGGACTTTGAGAAGCAAATGCGCCTCAAGGTGCACTATGTGATTGAGCCGCAATACCTCTGGAGCAGCGTGGCTGAAATGGCCCGTACGCAACACCCCGATTTGCTGGATACCTTATGGAGGGGATTTAAATACATTGAGGATAAATCGTTTGGGAGCAACTTTCAGGGCTTGTTTTCCGAAATCAATTTGCACTCTGAAAAGCTGGCTAAAACACCCAAGCTGCGTAACGATATGCTTTGCGCGATTATTCAGAAAGTTTCAGAAGGCATCGCCCAGTTCAGCACGGACACTGATATTTTGGGCGATGCTTATGAGTACCTGATTGGGGAATTTGCTGCTGGCTCCGGCAAAAAGGCAGGCGAGTTTTATACGCCACAACAGATCTCCACCATTTTGTCTGAAATTGTTACGCTGGATAGTCAGGAGCCAGCAAACGGCAAAAAGCAAAAGCTTAGCCAAGTGCTGGATTTTGCCTGCGGCTCTGGGTCTCTGCTGCTAAATGTACGTAAGCAGCTGGGTGCGCAAGGTATCGGCAAAATTTACGGGCAGGAAAAAAACATCACCACTTACAACCTAGCGCGTATGAATATGCTGCTGCACGGTGTGAAAGACACCGAGTTCGAGATTCACCATGGCGATTCACTGCTGAACGATTGGGATATTCTAAATGAGATGAACCCAGCCAAAAAAATGCAATTTGATGCCATCGTTGCTAATCCACCATTCAGTTATCGCTGGGAGCCGAGCGAGGCGCTGGGTGAAGATTTTCGCTTTAAGAGTTATGGCCTAGCGCCGAAATCAGCTGCTGACTTTGCTTTTCTACTGCATGGCTTTCATTTTTTGAGTGATAGCGGGGTGATGGCGATTATTCTGCCACATGGCGTGCTGTTCCGTGGCGGGGCAGAAGAACGTATTCGCACAAAGTTGTTGAAAGATGGTCATATAGACACCGTTATAGGCTTGCCTGCCAATCTGTTTTTCTCGACCGGCATCCCTGTTTGTATCCTAGTGTTAAAACGTTGTAAAAAGTCGGATGATGTGCTGTTCATTAATGCCGCCGAACATTCCGAAAAAGGAAAACGACAAAATCGATTACTGCCTAAACATATCGAAAACATTGTGAGCACCTATCAGCATCGTGATGAAAAATCAGGCTTCTCTCGACGCGTGTCTATGGAAGAGATCGAGAAAAACGAATTCAATTTGAATATTTCTCGCTATGTGAGCACTGCAAAAGCTGATGAGGATATAGATCTAGTAGCAGTAAACCAAAAATTGATTGATTTGCAAAAACAAATTATTAGGGCAACTGATATACATAATGACTTTCTAAACCAGCTAGGATTACCTCAACTTCCAAAATTTGATTGAATTCAATGGTAGATCTAATAAAAATAGGCGTTAACAGCTGCGGAGATTTTAAATGTGGGCAAGTCCGAAATCTTTCTTTAACTTTCTATCAACAGTTTTTACTGAGTAAGTTTGGTAAAACCCTCTGATCTGGAGATTACTTTTAAAGCTTCGGCTAATGCAGCAGGGTCATTTTCTTCGAGTGTCACCTTCAAATAAAGTATTACGTCTTCCGCATTGTTGATATATTCGGCAGGATCAAATTCTTTTAGTTCTGTAACCTTTACAGGTTTACCTAACTTCGAGCTGTCATTTTCTGAAATGTCCCACGCTGAAATATCCATATCCAGCTCGTCTTGACCAGCCGCAGCAATTGACTTGCTTGCCTCAGCCCAGCCTTCACGTACTAGTTTCGGTTCATTATTTAGAATTTCCATTCCCACAGGTTTTCCAAAACCAATTAACTCATGCTTGTTTTCCTCAGTTACCCTGGACATTAGCTCTTCAAGTTTTGGCACACCTGATTCGCTTACTGAATGAGTGTCTGAAGGGTTTTCTGCTAACTGTTTAGCATGGTAGTTATCTATAAAGCCCTGCATATGTTCCAGGCCTTTGGGAGATAGCATGGCATAGAACATATCCCAGTTTATAAAACTGAGTTGATTTACCACATACTCTTCTCCACGTTCATGTTTGCGCAAATCTTCTAATATACCTTCCTGTATTTCTTCAATCGTGGCACCAACGTTAATTGGGATAGTAAAAGTCATGATTGCACCTTTTGGGGCAAATATCTGGCCTGGAGCGGATATGCGATTCGTGTACTTGTAGGTATTAATCCGGTTTCAGCTGCAAGATTGCGCAATAACAGATGAATCAAACTCTCTAAAGACTCTGATTCCAAGATTTCTACGAGTTTGTGGGCGGTCTCTGGACTTACAGATACTAGAGTATCTGTTTCAAGACGTATCAATGTTTCTTTGATTAAACTTTGACTCAATTGATTACCCCATTAATGGACTGAGTTTTGATTTTACCCTTATACATTGGCTTATTTGAGTCCAATTTTTATGCTATTTCAAGTCAAAGATGAATACATAAAAAAAGCCTCGAAAAATCGAGGCTTAGGATTACGTATTTTTTAAAACAGTGTGTTTAAAAGATTACGTATTTTTTATTCGGATTACGTATTTTTTATCACTAAATAGGGCGGGTATTACCCTGCGAAGTTCTTGGCCGCGAATTCCCAGTTAGCCAGGCTGGCTAAAAAGGTCTCTACGAATTTTGGACGTGCATTGCGGTAGTCGATGTAGTAAGCATGTTCCCACACGTCTATGGTCAGCAGGGCGGTTTCACCAGTGGTCAACGGGGTACCGGCTGCGCCTGTGTTGAGGATGTCGACTGTGCCATCAGCTTTTTTCACCAGCCAGGTCCAGCCTGAACCGAAGTTACCTACGGCAGAAGCCTGGAAGGCTTTTTTGAATTCTTCAAAAGAACCCCATTTGGCATTGATGGCATCGGCCAATGGCCCTGAAGGTTCGCCGCCACCGTTAGGAGACAGGCTGTTCCAGAAGAATGTGTGGTTCCAAACCTGCGCTGAGTTGTTATAGATGCCGCCGGAAGATTTTTTGATGATCTCTTCCAGGCTGGCATTTTCAAACTCGGTGCCTTTGATCAGGTTGTTGAGGTTGGTCACATACGTCTGGTGGTGTTTGCTGTAGTGATAGTCAAACGTTTCTGCTGAAATGTGTGGTGCTAATGCATCTTTGGCAAATGGTAATGGTGGTAAGGTATGTTCCATGGTGTTTCCTTTTTTATGGTGTGTTGATATTGAAGTGGTATTGAAAAAGCATTGTTAAAACGTTGGTATTTTTATATATGCGGCATGCAGGTGATATTTAGAACCACGTGGATGGCAAAAGGTTTAGCTGACTAATAGCTTATTTTGCCATAGTTTGCGGTGCAGTGACATGTAGCCTGGGGATATCTTGTGGGCGAAAACGCTTATTTTTTGCGTGCACGCGGGTGTGCCGCATCGTAAATCTTGCTCAGGTGCTGAAAATCGAGGTGGGTATATACCTGCGTGGTGCTGATGTTGGCGTGGCCCAGCATTTCCTGCACTGCACGCAGATCACCGCTACTTTGCAATACATGGCTGGCAAAGCTGTGGCGTAACATGTGCGGGTGCACGTGGTTATGCAGGCCTTGTTTGACCGCCCAGTCGTTCACACGCATTTGTATGCTGCGCCCGCTGATGCGCCGGCCTTGCTGGCTGATAAACACCGCGGTTTCGGCCGGGCGCTTGCTCAACCACAGCGGGCGTACGCTCAGCCATGCCTGCATGGCAGAAATGGCTTTGCTACCCAGCGGCACCATACGGGTCTTGTTGCCCTTGCCGATCACGGTGACTATGCCTTGCTGCAGATCCAGCCGCTCCAGGTCCAGGCCTACCACTTCACTGAGCCGCAGGCCGGAGGAGTAGAACAGCTCCAGCATGGCCCGGTCACGCACCACCATGGGGCCATCGCCCTCCAGTTCGACCAGTTTATTGGTTTGCTCTATAGAGAGTGCATGCGGCAGGGTCTTGGGTGACTTGGGCGCGCGCAAGCCTATCACCGGGTTGCTGGGGAATTGGTGGTGCAGTACCAGATAGTGGAAGAACCCGCGCCAGCTGGAGAGGATGCGGGCGATGCTGCGGCCACTCAGGCCCTGGCTGTGCAAACTGGCGATATTGCGCCGTATCTGTTGCGCAGTCAGCGTTTTCAGTGTCTGCGCGTGCTGTTTTAACAGCAGGCTGATATCGCGCTGGTAGTTGTTGCGGGTATGTTCACTCAGTCCACGTTCAAAGTGCAGAAAGTCGAGGTAATCATCCAGCAGCTCATGCATGGCGCTTACCCCGGGTGTGATGTTCTACGCTGACAATTGCCGCAAGAATATGCCTCTTGGCGGAAACCTCAGCGGGGGCTTTCATATGATGTATCTGGCGAGCGAGGCGCTGACCAGCTCGCCTATCCTGTTTAAAAACAAGGTACCCATGCCGGCATAGAAGCGGCTGCGTTGTTCGCTGGGGATAGCCAGCAGGCCAAAGGTCACTTCCTGGTAGCGCATGGGGATCACTGCCAGCGAAGCCGGTGACTCGGTGAACCAGCCTGCGATATCCATGGTAGGCAAGGTGCCACAGTAGGGCTGGCTTAAATCCTTGGCCCAGTTCTTCAGTGACTCTTCAGCGTCTATGAAAATGTCGTCAGCGGCATGGATCTCATTGGTCCACAGCCTGAGTCTGGCATGCGGCAACTGAAAGTGCGTAGCCAGGAATTCCACCAGATGCGCATGTAATGCCGGCACATCTTTGGCAAACAGCAAACCCAGCGTTAATTCATGCACCTTGTTGGCGGTGGCTTCATTTTCTTCTGCCGTCAGTATCAGCTCGGTGAAGCGTGATTCCAGCACGCGTATCTTGTCGCGCTGGGCGATCTGCTGGCGTTCAGCCAGCGAGATGGTGCCTTTGCCATGCGGGCTGGGCAGGAACAACTCGGCCAACAAGTGCGCATGGCTTTCAAAAAAGTCCGGGTGCGCTTTCAGGTAATGCTTAATATCGTTTTCGTTAATGCTGTCTTCCATCATGCTTCTATCATCTGCTTAAATTTCAATGTCGCCTTCAAAGACGATGTCTGCCGGACCTGTCATCATGACCGGGCTATCGTTACCGTTCCAGCTGATGGTCAATATGCCACCACGTGTATGCACTTTGACCGGGCTTTGCAAAGTGCCCAGCTGAATGCCGCTGACTGCGGCGGCACAGGCGCCGGTACCGCAGGCCAGGGTCTCACCGCTGCCACGTTCGTAAACGCGCAGGTTGATCTCATGTTCGTTCAGCACCTGCATGAACCCGGCATTCACGCGTTGCGGAAAGCGCGGGTGCGATTCTATCTGTGGGCCCAGGCTGGCCACCTCGGCAGTATGCACATTATCTACCAGCATCACCGCATGCGGGTTGCCCATAGACACGGCGCTGATAGTCACCACCTCATCCTGCAGCGGCAGTTCGTAGGCGGTCGCTTGGTCGGCAGCCTCAAACGGGATCTGTGCCGGGGCGAATCTTGGTGCGCCCATATTCACCGTGACCTGGCCGTCATCCTGCAAGGTCAGGGTCAGGTTGCCGCTGGCCGTTTCAACCTTGATCTCGCGTTTGGTTGTCAGGCCTTTGTCGACCACAAAACGCACAAAGCAACGGGCACCGTTACCGCATTGCTCCACTTCGCTGCCATCGGCATTGAAGATGCGGTAGCGGAAGTCTATCCCGGGTGTGTCTGTGGTTTCGACCATGAGCAACTGGTCACAACCGACACCGAAATAGCGGTTCGCAATGTGCTGTATCTGCGTGTGGGACAACTGGACAGGCGCTTGCGTCGCATCAATAACCACAAAGTCATTGCCGGCGCCCTGCATTTTGGTGAATCTGAGTTTCATGGCTTGAAATGATACTCTAACAACCTCTGCAATGGCAGCTTGCGCATAACATTTATTCCGACAGGCAGGCAAACTCGGGTAGAATCTTGCTTCCTTTAAGGTGCCGGCTTTAGCCTTTAGTCGGCGTCATTGATCAACCATTTTTACTTTTCAAGGCGTCAAACATGAGTGAATATCTTTTTACTTCGGAATCGGTTTCCGAAGGCCATCCCGATAAACTGGCTGATCAGGTGTCTGACAGCATTCTGGATGCAATCCTTGCCCAGGACCCCACTGCCCGCGTCGCTGCCGAAACGCTGGCCAATACCGGCCTGATCGTACTGGCTGGTGAGATCACCACCACTGCCAATGTCGATTACATCAAAGTGGCGCGCGATGCGGTGAAACGCATAGGCTATGACAATACCGATTACGGCATCGATTACAAAGGCTGCGCGGTATTGGTGGCCTATGACAAGCAATCGCCTGACATCGCCCAGGGCGTGGATAACGCCAATGATGATCCGCTGGATCAGGGTGCTGGCGACCAGGGCCTGATGTTTGGTTATGCGGTGAACGAGACCCCGCAACTGATGCCGTTGCCTATCTGGTTGAGCCACCGTGTGATGGAACGCCAGGCACAACTGCGTAAAGATGGCCGTTTGCCCTGGCTGCGCCCGGATGCCAAGTCGCAAGTCACTGTGCAATATATCGATGGCAAACCGCACAAGATAGACACCGTGCTGGTATCTACACAACACGCGCCAGAGATGACGCTGGAAGCGATTCGTGAAGCGGTGATCGAAGAGATCATCAAACCTACCTTGCCTGCCGAGCTGATCAAGGGCGAGATCAAGTTCCTGGTCAACCCGACTGGCCGTTTCGTGATCGGTGGCCCGCAAGGTGATTGTGGCCTGACCGGCCGCAAGATCATCGTTGACACCTACGGTGGCGCAGCCCCGCACGGTGGCGGTGCTTTCTCCGGTAAAGACCCTTCAAAAGTGGACCGTTCTGCCGCTTATGCCGGCCGTTATGTGGCCAAGAATATCGTGGCAGCTGGCCTGGCAGACAAATGCCTGGTGCAAGTCAGTTACGCCATCGGCGTGGCGCAGCCGACCTCTATCATGGTAGAGACCTACGGCACCGGCAAAATCTCTGATGATAAATTGACACAGCTGGTGCGTGAGCACTTTGACCTGCGCCCTAAAGGCATAGTCAAAATGCTGGACCTGCTGCGCCCGATTTACACCAAAACCGCAGCCTATGGCCATTTTGGCCGTGACGAGCCGGAATTCACCTGGGAAGCGACCGATAAAGCGGCTGAACTGCGCGCGGCGGCCGGGTTGTAATATCGCCAAAAAAACATTGATACACAAGTAATTTTGAAGAGGGCTTTTAGCCCTCTTTTTTTTCGATTTGTTGACGATATCAAGCGTAAGATGATGCGTATTCATTAATAAGAGCAAACACATTCGCTGGCAGTATGTTAAAAACAATCGCCGTCAACCAGGTAAGAATCGGGATGTATATCCATGAGCTGAAAGGCCCATGGATGGATCATCCCTTTTGGCGCACCAAGTTCATCCTCAAAGATGAGATGGACCTGCTCAAACTCAGGGGCAGTGCACTCAAGGAAGTGGTGATCGATAACCAGCGCGGGCTGGATGTGCTGCCAGAGCCTGAGCCGGTGGCAGAGACACTGACCGCCAAAGAACTGGCGCTGCTGGAGCTGGATAGCGTCGCTGAAGATGTGGTGCCTGAGGTGAAGCAGGTGCCGCTGGATGCCGAGCATCGCAAAGCGGCCAAGATCATCCAGTCCTCGCGCCGCGAGATCATGTCCATGTTTAAAGATCTGCGCATGGGCAAAGTGATAGAAGCGGCCAATGTGATGCCGCTGGTGGAGGAGATCTCTGCCTCCGTCACCCGCAATACCCACGCATTGATCAGCCTGGTACGCTTGAAAACCGCAGATGATTACACCTATATGCACTCGATCGCAGTCAGTGCATTAATGACCAACCTGGCCAGAGAACTTAAATTGTCAGAAGCGGAAGTCCGGCAGGCCGGCCTGGCCGGACTCATGCATGACATGGGCAAAGCCGAAGTGCCGGTGCAGATACTGAACAAGCCTGGTTCACTGACCGACAATGAATTCGATGTTATAAGACTACATCCGCAGAAAGGCTATGACATGCTGCTCAAAGCCAATATCACCGACCCGGTGACGCTGGATGTGTGTCTGCATCATCATGAAAAAATAGATGGCAGCGGCTATCCTGGCCATCTGGCGGGCGACAATATCAGCATTTATGCCCGCATGGGCGCGATCTGCGATGTCTATGACGCCCTCACTTCCACCCGCGCTTACAAGCCTGGCTGGGAGCCAGGCATCGCCCTCAAGCGTATGGCTTCCTGGAGTGGCCATTTTGACCCTAAAGTGCTGGAAGCTTTTGTGAAGAGCATGGGCATCTACCCGATAGGCACGGTGGTGATGCTCAAGTCCGGCCGTCTGGCCGTTGTGGTGCGCCAAACCCCGGACAATCTGTTAACGCCAGTGGTGAAAGCGTTTTTCTCCACCAAGTCACTGGTGCATATCCCGGTTGAAGAGATCGATCTCTCCAGACAGGGCGCCGATGAGATCGTCAGCAATGAATCTGCCATGAGCTGGGGCATAGGCAATATCGAACATTTATGGGCTGCACAATAAGCCCGGGTTCAGCCTGTGCATGCCAATAAAAAAGGAGCCTGAGGCTCCTTTTTTATTGCTCATATAGCAATTGGCAATATTACTCTGCTGCTTTCTTCGTCCGCTTGGCTGCTGCCGGTTTTGCCGCTGGTGCTTTCTTGGGGGCGGCTGTGGCTGCTTTGCTTGCAGGCGCTTTTTTAACCGTGGTTTTTTTTACCTCGGCTTTTTTAGCAGGTGCTTTTTTAGCCGGTGCTTTTTTCGCGGCTGTTCTTCTGCCTGTGGTTTTACCGCCGCCTTTGGCCGCTTTCTCGGTCAGTAATTCCAGCGCCTGTTCCAGGGTCAGCTCTTCCGGCGTCACGCTTTTTGGCAGCGTCGCACGTATGCCTGCATGTTGCACATAAGGGCCAAAGCGGCCGGAGAATACTTCTACCCGGCCTTCGCCAGACGGGTGCGCGCCGAGATCGGCCAATACCGCCGGGCCGCTAGCTGCCGCCAGCAGGGTCACGGCACCAGCCAGGTCTATACCAAACACACTTTCAGTTTTGGGAATGGACTTGAACTTGCCGTCATGATTCACATACGGCCCGAAACGGCCGATGTTGGCAATGATCTTCTTGCCGGTTTCCGGGTGGTTGCCGAGGTCGCGTGGCAAACTCAACAGCATGTGCGCGGTATCAATATTTACCTGGCTGAGCGGGATCTCTTTCGGGATGCTGACGCGCTTGGGTTTTTTCTTTTCGCCTTCGACCGGCAGGCCGACTTGCAGATAAGGGCCATATGGGCCATTCATCAGGTAGATGTCTTTGCTGGTTTCAGCATCCAGGCCTATGACTACCGGCTCGCTGGCGGCATTGGCTTCGCCATCGAGGTTGCGTTTGTAATCACATTTTGGGGTGGCATTGTAGCCGGTACAGCCAATAAAGCTGCCATAGCGGCTAAGCTGCTTCTGCAACTGGCGGCCACATTTAGGGCATAGTTCGTCTATCAGTTCATTGCCCGGGCGTTCAACATCGGCCTTGCCTATGATCTGCTGGTTAAAGCCCTGCCAGAACTTGTCCATGACTGGTATCCAGTCCAGGTTACCTTCGGCGATCTCATCCAGCTCGTTTTCCAGCTTGGCCGTGAAGTCGTAATCAACGTACTGGGTAAAGTGTTCGGTGAGGAACTTGTTTACCACGCGGCCGACATCGGTAGGCGTAAAGCGTTTTTTATCGAGGATGACGTATTCGCGGTCTTGCAGGGTGGAGATGATGCTGGCATAGGTAGAAGGGCGGCCTATACCGTATTCTTCCAGTGCTTTTACCAGGCTGGCTTCAGAATAGCGTGGTGGTGGTTCGGTAAAGTGTTGTTCGCCAAAGATCTTTTCTACCGTCAGTACTTCACCAGTTTCCAGATGCGGCAATTTTGCCTCTGCATCTTCGTCTTCCTTGTCGTCATCCTTGCCTTCCATATACACGGCAATAAAACCGGGGAAGACCAGGGTCTGGCCGCTGGCGCGGAACAGTGTCGCATCGCTGCCCACAGCCAGGTCTACACTGACGGCGTCGTATTTGGCCTGGGTCATCTGGCAGGCCAGAGTACGTTTCCAGATCATTTCATACAGTTTGAACTGCTCGTCGTTGAGGTACTGGCGCACACTGGCAGGCGTGCGGGTGATGTCGGTCGGGCGGATCGCCTCGTGCGCTTCCTGCGCATTTTTGGCTTTGGTTTTGTACATGATGGGCGATTTTGGCAGGTAGTCTGCATCAAAATGCTTTTTCACGTAATCACGTATCTGCATGACTGCTTCCGCGGCCAGGCTGAAAGAGTCGGTACGCATATAGGTGATCAGACCGACGGTGCCGCTGCCTACGTCCATACCTTCGTACAGTTGCTGCGCCACGCGCATGGCGCGGCTGGTGGTAAAGCCCAGTTTACGCACCGCTTCCTGTTGCAGGGTAGAGGTGGTGAACGGCGCGGCCGGGCTGCGGTTGCGCTGTTTCTTCTCGACGCGGGTGACCGTGGTCTTGCCGGCCGATGCCAGCAACAGTTTGCCTACGATATCTGCCTGCTGGTCGTGCTGGGTGACGGTGAACTGCTCCACCTTTTGGCCATTGAGCTGTACCAGTTTGGCATCGAATCCGTGCGCATGCTTGAGCGCACTCATATGGATGCTCCAGTATTCCTGGCTGGTGAAGGCTTCGATCTGCAGTTCGCGTTCTACGATCAGACGCAAGGCCGGGCTCTGCACGCGGCCTGCGGATAAGCCGCGACGGATCTTTTTCCACAGCAGTGGTGATAAATTAAAGCCGACCAGGTAATCGAGGGCCCGGCGCGCCTGCTGCGCATTGACCAGGTCCATAGAGATATCGCGCGGATGGTCTATGGCATGTTTGACCGCGGTTTGCGTGATCTCGTTGAATTCCACACGTTTGATCAGCTTGTTTTTAATCAGTTTTTTTTCTGCCAGGATCTCGGCGATATGCCATGAGATGGCTTCCCCTTCGCGGTCCGGGTCGGTCGCCAGGTAGATGCTGTCTGCATTTTTAACTGCTTTGGCGATCGCATCCACATGTTTGCTGTTGCGATCGATAATGTCGTACTTCATCGCAAACTGCTGGGTGGGGTCCACCGCACCGTTCTTGGGGATCAGATCGCGTACGTGTCCGTATGAAGCCAGGACTTCAAAATCGCCACCCAGATACTTTTTCAGGGTCTTGGCTTTTGAGGGGGATTCAACGATAAGCAGTTTAGACATTAGGTGGCGTATATAAGAGTTGGCTAGATAATAGCAAGCGTTCTAACGAATAGACAACCTATCCGTGCTGAAAGTCCATATTTTTTAAGTCTTTCCGGCATCAATGGTTATTTATTCTTCCGTCGCCACTGAAACCGGGAAAGGTTTGCGCGCAAACTCTATGCGTTTGTCATCCTGCGAGGCGATAGTCAGCGCCATGTCGCCAGGCGCGAATTTTTCATGATCGAACATGGGGTCTTCATCTTCTTCCTTGGCCTGGCTCAGGTGCTTGAAGTCATACAGGTCAAAGTCAGCCAGATGCGAAGGCTCTACGTTGCCTATGGCGCGGAAGATATTGTTGATACGCCCTGGTTGTTCGCGTTCCCAGTTGTTGAGCATATCCTTGATTTTTTGCCGTTGCAGGTTTTCCTGGCCGCCACATAAGTCGCACGGAATGATAGGGAACTGCATGGCGCGTGCATACGCCGCAATGTCTTTCTCGGCACAATACGCCAGCGGGCGTATGACCATGAACTCGCCGCGGTTGGTGGCCAGCTTGGGTGGCATGGCTTTCATCTTGGCGCCATAAAACATGTTCAGGAACAGGGTCTGCACGATGTCATCCCGGTGGTGGCCAAGCGCGATCTTGGTCGCCCCCAGCTGCTGTGCCGTGGTGTAGATGATGCCGCGACGCAGGCGAGAACACAGGCTGCAAGTGGTCTTGCCTTCGGGGATCTTTTCTTTGACGATGGAATAGGTATCCGCCTCGACAATGCGGTATTCCACGCCCAGTTGCTCCAGGTAGCGTGGCAGCACATCGGCAGGAAAGCCTGGCTGCTTCTGGTCCAGGTTCATCGCGATCAATTTAAAATTGATAGGCGCGCGCTCTTGCAAGGCCAGCAAAATCATCAGCATGGCATGGCTGTCTTTACCGCCGCTCATGCACACCAGCACGGTATCGCCTTCTTCTATCATGTTGTAATCGCCGATGGCTTTGCCCGTTGCGCTGATCAACTGATTGCGCAGTTTCAGGAAGTTTTGGCTAACATCGTCTGGGTAGTGTTTGGTCTTCATAGGCGCGCATTATAGCGGAAAGCGATCTAAAGTCACGCTAAGTCTTTGATTATCCTAGTTGATTTAAGTCTGCCTGCCCGAGTGCCGCCTAAGCTTGATGACAAGGCCGCTGGTGGCAGCCGGCTGCTGTGCGAGCTGGCTTAAATGCTCAGGTGGCGGCCACCGTCCACAGCCAGCACATGCCCGGTCACAAACGGCGCGTCCTCGATCAGAAACTTCACCGCTTTGGCAATATCCGCCGGTTCACCCGTGCGTTTGAGCAGGGTCTGGTTAATGACCTGCTGGCGATAGGCTTCATCAAACTCCTGATTGTCATCCGGCCACAACACCGGCCCCGGTGCCACCGCGTTGACCCGCACTCTGGGGGCGAGCTCCTGTGCCAGTGATTTGGTCAGGCTGACCAGCCCGGCTTTCGCCGCACTATAAATAATGTAATGTTTTTTCGGCCGCTCTATATGCATATCGGTGATATTGACTATGCAGCCCTCACTGGCCTGCAGCGCATCGGCCGCCGCCTGACTGAGGAACAACGGCGCTTTCAGGTTGCTGCCCATCAGGTCTTCCCAGTGCTCAGGTTTGATAGACCCCAGCCTGGTCGGATAGTAGCTGGAAGCATTATTCACCAGCGCGTCCAGTCGCCCGAACTGTTGCAAGGTCGCAGCCACCAGTAATGGCAAGTCGGCGGTGTCCAGCAGGTTGGCCTGCCGGATAGCCACACTGCCAGGCCGTTCGGCATTCAGTTCGGCCTGCAGCGCCTGAGCCTGGGCCGCGCTGGTGTGATAATGCAGCATGATGCTGGCACCATGGCGATGCAATTCGCGCGCAATGGCAGCGCCCACACGTTTGGCTCCCCCGGTAATTAAAACTACCTTGGTTGCTTGCATGGCGACTTGCTGGGCTGCGGGATTGGAATTCACGTTGCACTCTTTATTCTGGACTGGTCACATTATAATAGCTGGATGACTGCGCAAACCATTTCTTCACGATTACCTGCACTAGATGCCTCGGCGCAACAGCATAGCCAGGCTATGATCGCGCATCTGCGGCAGCAGATACAGCAACAAGGTGGCTGGATCTCATTTGCAGATTACATGCAGAACGCACTGTACACCCCGCACCTGGGCTATTACAGCGGTGACGCCAATAAGTTCGGCCATAACGGTGATTTTGTCACAGCACCGGAGATCTCGCCGTTGTTTCCACGCGCGCTGGCCAACCAGGTGCATCAGGTGCTGAGCCAGACCGGCGGCGATGTGCTGGAACTGGGCGCCGGCACCGGCAAACTGGCGAGCGGCGTGTTGCAACAACTTAATGAGTCTGGGCAATTGCCTGACCGCTACTATATCCTCGATGTGAGTGCCAACTTGCGTGAGCGGCAGCAGCAGCACCTGCAAGCCACATTGCCGCCAGCGGTATTCTCCCGCGTGCAATGGCTGGAGACTCTCCCCGACACCTTTACCGGCGTCGTGCTGGGCAATGAGGTGCTGGATGCGATCGCGGTGCAGTTGATCCACTGGCAAAACGGACTATGGCTGGAACGCGGCGTGGCCTATGATCAGGGGTTCGCCTGGCAGGATAGGCCGCTGCAAGACAGCGCGCTGACAGCACATATAGCTAGCAGCCAGTTGCCGGAAAACTACCTCACCGAAATCTCCCCCGCCGGGCAGGGCCTGATCGCCAGCCTGACAGCCATGTTGCAGCAAGGCCTGATCCTGATGCTCGATTACGGTTTTTCAGCGCGTGAGTATTATCACCCGCAACGTAGCCAGGGCACACTGATGTGCCATTTCCAGCATTATGCGCATGATGATCCTTTTATCTACCCTGGCTTGCAGGACATCACTGCCCATGTCGATTTCACCGCCATGGCAGAAACGGCGCTCGCACACGGGGCAAGTTGCGCCGGGTATACCTCGCAGGCGCAGTTTTTGATCAATTGCGGCATTTTGCAGATGCTGGAAGACATCTCACCTGAGGACAGCGGGCGCTATTTGCCCATGGTGGCGGCAGTGCAAAAGTTGCTTTCTCCGGCGGAGATGGGGGAGTTGTTTAAGGTGTTGGCGTTGACCATGGGGGTGGAATTGCCGTTGGTGGGGTTTTTGCGGGGGGATAAGCGGCATCAGCTGTGATGGCTGTTTTCAGTGCATGCTTTTGCACTAGTCAGTAGGTTAGTTATATGGGAAGCGGTTGCTTACTTCAACAGCCCGTCATTCTGGCGTAGGGTGTAGTAGGGGTTTCTCTGGGCATGCTCAGAGCCTGCGAAACGGTTGGCTTATGCAGAAGCCAACGCGCCCTGCAAGGGAGAATCCAGGCAAGGTACATGCATAGCTTTGTTTCTGTAGAGTGCAAGTACTGCACTATCTATGAGAGTTCTAGTAGGTATTTCTTTGGATGGTTTTTGCTCTGTTTTACCGTTGTTTTTCGCCCCTCGGCGAGTTACTTTTCTTTGCTTGCCCAAAGAATAAGTAACCAAAAGAAAGGGCACCCTAGCTTCCGCTTGTTTCCTGCGTTGCTCGTCAACGTGGGCGTCCAACGAAACTCGCCCTGACAAGCCACACACACCGTGGCTTGTTGCGGAACTCGAACAGACGCTGGCCGACCCCTCCCACGCTGACTGCGCTACTCGGCGCGTCAGATAGGGGCCCGTTAAAACCACACGCTCTCACGTAAGCTGAGACTCGCCGCTTTTATTCCCGCGCAACCAGTGAAGTAAACCAAAGCAAAAAACGAAACGAAACGAAACCAACCCAACCCACCAACCCAAAGAACTGGTGGGTTGGGTTTAGTTTTGGAAGTTAAGAGGGGTACTAAGTGCCCAGTGAAGCTTGATCTTCACCACCATCTAAACGTGGTGGTTTTAACGGGCCCCTATCTGACGCGCCGAGTAGCGGAGTCAAAATAAGGAGGAAGGGAGCGACTGTCTGAGCTCCGCGGTGGCCTGCGGGGTGTGCAGGCCGCTAGGGCGAGTTTCGTGACCGCTTATTTTGATGAGCAACGCAGGAGATAAGCGGAAGCTAGGGTGCATTTCTTTTGGTTACGTTTTCTTTGGGCAAGCAAAGAAAAGTAACTCGCCGAGGGGCGAAAAACAACGCTACTTATCTCACTCAACTGAAGTAAAACGCGCTACCTGGCTAAAACAATCCTCTACAAAAGAGACCTTCTGCCCTCTCAAATGTGAATGAAATTCAAGCTCTAAAGTATAATGCGCCCCATGACTGAAATCGATCAAACATCCGAATCCTCCGAAGCCCCTTACCAACGCCGCATCCGCAGTTTCGTCTTGCGCCAGGGGCGGTTGACCAAAGGGCAGGAGCGCGCCCTGCAAACTGGCTGGCCGCAGTTCGGTATTGAATATGCCGAGCAGGCCTTAGACCTGGTACAGACTTTTGGACGTGCTGACAGCCCGAAAATCCTCGAGATCGGGTTTGGCATGGGCGATGCTACTGCCAAGATCGCACAGACTTTGCCGGCAAGTGATTTTCTGGCGGTTGAAGTGCATACCCCAGGTGTGGGCGGTTTGCTCAAGCTGATGCAGGAAGGCGATATTTCCAATATCCGCATCTTGCAGCACGACGCGGTTGAAGTTTTACAGAATATGCTGGCTGACGCTTCTCTGGATGGCGTGCATATTTTCTTCCCCGATCCGTGGCATAAAAAACGCCATCACAAGCGCCGTCTGATACAAGCCGAGTTTGTGCAGCTGCTTTGTGCAAAACTGAAAGCGGGCGCTTACATTCATGTGGCGACTGACTGGCAGGAGTATGCCGAGTGGGTGCTGGAAGTGTTGCGTGCTGAGCCGCAGTTGCAGAATACGGCGGTGGATTATGCCGAGAAACCAGCTTACCGGCCGCTGACCAAGTTTGAGAATCGTGGCCTCAAGCTCGGCCATGGCGTGTGGGATCTGGTGTTTAAGCGTATAGGGTAAAGCGATGGCAGCTGCAGCGAGCTGCCGCTTTTAGTCAGGTAGAGGTTGTGCTGCTGCCGGGTCTGTGTCCGCGGTTAAAAACCATTCACCAAGTACTTTTTCGGCTTCATCCACGCCCTGTTTTTTCAGGCTGGAAAACAATTGCACGCTGATCTCGTCGCCCCAGGTCTCTTGTAGTTCTTTGCGGACTTTATTCAGGGTGATGGTGGATTCGCCACGCGATAATTTATCGCTCTTGGTCAGCAGCACATGCACCGGCTTGCCGGTGGGACAGAACCAGTCCAGCATCTGTTTATCCAGCGGTGTGAGCGGATGGCGGCTATCCATCACCAGCACCAGTCCTGCCAGGCTTCGGCGTTCACTTAAATAGCGCGACAGCACGTTTTGCCAGTGGTTGCGCATGGCTTCCGGCACTTTGGCATAGCCATAACCGGGCAAGTCGACCAGGTGCTTGTCATCCCCCAGGGTGAAAAAGTTGATCAGCTGCGTGCGGCCGGGCTGTTTACTGACGAATGCCAGGCGATTATGGTTGGCCAGGGTGTTGAGCGCGCTGGATTTCCCGGCATTGGAACGTCCGGCAAAGGCGACTTCGATACCGCTGGCAGGCGGCAGGTCGCGTAAATGATGTGCCGAGATATGAAAGCGGGCGTTTTGGAAAACTGGCATGGTGGGGTTGAGTTGCCTCAAGGTTTTATGGACTATTCAGCTGTGAATGCTATCACGAACAGGGTTTGTTTGATAAAATGGCGCCAAATAAAATGTTGGGGCATTGAATTATGTTGAAGAGTTTTAAAGCAGGGTTGTTCGTACTGCTGGTAACGGGCATTCAGCCTGCATTTGCCGAGGAGGCTGCTACTACCGAAGCAGCGCCTGCGGTGAATAGTCCAGACAAAGTGGTACAGAATGTATGTGCGGCCTGTCATGGCGCGGATGGTAACAGTGTGATCACGGCTAACCCGAAACTGGCTGGCCAGCATCCTGAGTACTTGCTCAAGCAATTGACCAACTTTAAAGATGGTACACGTGCTAACGCGGTGATGAGTGGTATGGCAAGTGCTTTGAGCCAGGAAGATATGGAAGGGGTCGCCAAATACTTTTCCAGCCAAAGTATCAAACTGGCAAAAGCCAAAGAAAACGGCAAGGGTTCTCTGGGTGAAAAGATTTATCGTGGCGGTATCGCGGCGACTAAAACACCAGCCTGTGCGGCCTGTCATGGCGTGACCGGTGCCGGTTTGCCTAAACAGTTCCCTCGTCTGGCCGGCCAGCATACCGATTACACTGTTCAGCAGTTGCGTACTTTCCGCACCGGTGAGCGTGCCAATGCACCAATGATGGCGACCATCGCCGCCAAAATGAGCGATGCTGAAATGCAGGCGGTTGCAGATTATATCCAGGGTCTGCGTTAAGCTGAGCAACACTGAGAAAGGTGGCCACGGCCACCTTTTTTGCTAAGTGTGGTTTTTGCAGCATGCAGGCACACTCAGTGATCTTTCTCAGCCCGCCCGGGGTAAAACCATGCAAGCTTTTATTGCCCATGTCGTCCACAACTGCGCATGCAACGTTGACCACGTTAGCCGTGGCCTACTGCCCTGACCATCACCTAAGCCAGATTTGAAGAGAACATATTGAAAGCGCCCGTTCCTTTATCCCAGCGTGTCTACGAACTCATGAGTTCCATGCGCTTTGCCGTGAGCCTGCTGACCCTGCTCGGCGTGGCCGCTATCATTGGTACTGTGCTCAAGCAGAACGAGCCTTACCAGAACTACATCATCAAGTTCGGCCAGTTCTGGTTTGAGATGTTTGAAATGCTGGGCCTGCTCGATGTCTATCATGCCGCCTGGTTTCTGCTGATCCTGTTATTCCTGGTCATTTCGACCACGCTGTGTGTTTTGCGCAATACGCCGCTGATGCTCAAAGAGTGGCGTGCCTACAAGGAAAACGCCACCGAGAAATCCCTGCGCCTGTTCAGCCACCAAACCAGCCTGGCAACCAGCCAGAATGCGGCTGAAACGCAATCCCGCCTGAGCGAGTTTTTAACAGCTGAGCGCTATCGTTTTAAAACCAAACAGCAGGACAACGGCGATGTGTTGATTGCCGCCCGCCTGGGGACCCATCAGCGCCTGGGGTATATTTTCACACATGCGGCTATCGTGGTGATTTGCTTTGGCGGCTTGCTGGATGGCAATTTGCCGTTGAAAGTGCAAGAGCTGCTGGGCTTGAAGAAGATAGAGACCCGCGATATCGCCACGCGCAAAGTGCCTGAAGAAAGCCGCCTGGGCGTGAATAATCTTTCCTTCCGCGCCAATATGACCTTGCCGGAAGGCGAACGTGACAATGTGGCTTTTGTGCGCGTGCGCGATGGTTATCTGGTGCAGGACTTGCCGTTCACGGTGGGGCTCAAGGATTTCCGTATCGAACATTACCCGACCGGGATGCCGAAATCGTTCGAGAGCGATATCATCATTACCGATCCCGACTTGCCCAAGCCGATAGAAACCACCATACGCGTCAATCATCCCTATATCCACAAGGGGGTCGCCATCTATCAATCCGACTTTCAGGATGGCGGCTCACAACTCAAATTCAAGTTATGGAACCTGGCGGCGACCAAGCAGGACAGTTTTGATGTGGATGGCGTGATCCTGCAGAAGGGCGCACTGGGCGAAGGGGCGCAAAAGCTGAGCGTGGAGTTCAACGAGTTCCGTCAGTTCAATATCCTGAATCTGTCTAAAGACGGCAAAGGCAAGCCGCACAATGTCGGGCCGAATACCACACTGAAATTGCGCAATGCCAGCGGCCAGGCGCGTGAATATGTCAATTACATGCAGCCGTTGCAGCTGGATGGCCGTGCCTATTTTGTCTCCGGCATGCGCGAGACAGTGCAGGAAGAATTCAAGTATTTGCGGGTGCCGGCAGATGACGAGCTGGAGATCACCGGCTTTATGGCCTTGCGCCAGACCATGCGTGACGATGCGGCTATCCGTGAGATTGCCAGCCAGGTAGCCAGGCAGATGCCTAGCGGCAATGCGCAGCTGAAAGTGCAGTTTGAGCAAAGCTTGCAGCAGTTGTTATTGACCTTTAAACGTGGCGGCTATAGCGAGCTTTCCAAGATCATTGAAAATGCCGTGCCTAAAGACCAGCGCGAGCAGGCGGCGCAAACCTACCTGAAACTGTTAAACACGGCTGCGCTGCAGGCTTACCAGATCAGCCGGGCACAACGCAATCTGGCGCCAGCCGAGGCAGACCAGGCGACGGCCATATTTATCCAGGACAGCCTGAATGCCATGAATGACCTGTTTTTCTATGGCACGCCATATTATTTTCAGTTGAAGGATTACACGCTTAAACAGGCCAGCGGCTTCCAGCTGACGCGCTCGCCCGGGCAAAACTGGGTTTACCTGGGGTCGGTGATGCTGGTATTGGGTATTTTTTCCATGTTTTATATCAGGGAACGACGGGTGTGGTTATTACTCAAACCCACACAGCAGGAAGTTTTGCTGGCGATGTCGTCTAACCGCAAGAACATGGATCTGGACCAGGACTTTGTCCACATGCAACAGCAGCTTACCGGGCTGTTGCAAACACAGGTGACATCAGCGCCTGTGAATAGCTAGAGGGGAAATTCAATGAGTACATCACCAACATGGACCAAACCAACGTCCTTTTGGCAGTCACTGTCTGCCTATGACTGGTTGTATGCAGTGCTGCTGCTGGCTGGCGGCATTTTTTCCTACCAGCGTTATGCTGGGTATATGGATATCTACGAAGTCAGCTTTCTGTTTGGTGCGGTGGGCGTATTCAGCTACCTGGGCTGGCGCTGGCCGGCGATCGCCAGGCTGGTGCTGGGCGTGGCGGTACTGAGCCTGTTAGGCGTTTATTTCTATCAGGGGCAACTCGCTAATGGAGATAAGAATTTCTTTCTGAGATTCTTCCTTTCCAGCCAGTTAGCGGTAATGTGGATGAATGTGCTGTTTGTACTGGCCATGCTGACCTACTGGCTGGCGCTGTTCCAGAAATCGGACTTTACGGCAAAAGTGGCTTCTGCCTTAACCTGGTCAGCTACCTTGTTCGGTTTTGTCGGGCTGATGGTGCGCTGGTATGAGTCATATCTGATAGCGCCGGACATAGGCCATATCCCTATCAGCAACTTGTACGAAGTGTTTATTCTGTTTTGCCTGATCACCGCGCTGCTGTACCTGCATTACGAGCAGCTGTTCAAAACCCGTCAGTTGGGCGGCTTTGTGCTGATAGTGATCAACGCAGCTGTAGGTTTCATCCTCTGGTATACCTATGTGCGACATGCCAATGAGATCCAGCCACTGGTGCCTGCATTGCAAAGTTACTGGATGAAGATACACGTACCGGCCAATTTTATCGGCTATGGCGCCTTCTCTCTGGCGGCCATGGTCGCCGGCGCTTATCTGCTGGCGAGGAAAGGCGTTCTGGCAAGCCGCTTGCCAGCATTGCATGTGCTGGACGATTTGATGTACAAAGCGATCGCCGTCGGCTTTGCGTTCTTTACCATCGCTACCATTCTGGGCGCGATGTGGGCGGCGGAGGCTTGGGGCGGTTACTGGTCATGGGACCCGAAAGAGACCTGGGCATTGATCGTCTGGTTGAACTATGCCGCCTGGTTGCACCTGCGCCTGATGAAAGGCTTGCGTGGCACCATGCTGGCCTGGTGGGCGCTGGTTGGCCTGCTGGTCACCACCTTTGCCTTCCTGGGCGTGAATATGTTCCTTAGCGGATTGCACTCCTACGGTACTTTGTAATACTCGCTAAGTGACTTGATAGGTCATCTTCTGATGGGCAGGCGTGAATAACGCCTGCCCATTTACTTGTATGCATCTCCCTATCGTTAAGCACTCGCCGCAGACTGATATTTACTTTTGTTAATAAATGTTAATATCGCTGATGCCGGATCGAACATGACCAAGGCCGGCAGGGTGCTTCTAAACATAAGGGAGGATGCGATATGAACAGGCAACAAGGGTTTAGTCTGATCGAGTTAGCGATCGTGCTGGTGATCGCAGGGTTGTTGCTGGCAGGCGTGATGCGCGGGCAGGAACTGATCGCGAATGCCAAAGTGAAAAGTCTGGCCAGCGATTTCAGGAATATCCCCGCATATTTTTATGCCTACCAGGACCGCTTCCGCGTGCTGCCTGGCGATGATCACGCTGCTTTGGCACATCTAGGCGGTAACAACGCCACTAGCACTGGTCAGCAGCAAGACGGCTTGATACAAGGCGCCTGGAATTCGGATACGGCTACAGATGAGTCTTTCCTGCTGTGGCAGCATTTGCGGCTGGCGGGTTTGGCCAGTGGTGCGACGGATATAAAAAGCACACAGTACATCCCACGAAACAGCGAAGGCGGCCGGCTGGGGGTCACTAGTGCCGTGGCATTAGGCGCGGTGCCCGCCGCGACTTTTAATAGCGCGCATGTCCTGTGCTCCGATGGTATTTTAGGCAGATATGCCACTCAGCTAGACACCATGCTGGATGATGGAGCAGGCAATGGCGGCGCGATGCGTATATTGGTCAGCGGCACACAGGGGACTGGCGAGGCCGCGCCACTGGCAGCTTCGCCGTACTTAGTCTGCATGAGTTTTTAGTGTAGAATACAACACATATAAAGCGCAAAAAGCCTGTTTTACGGGCTTTTTCTTTTATGCGTTATACATACATAATTCTAAACGCATTCTGATTTAGAATGAGAGCCGCTTGCAAACGAAACCAACCACATGGCCCAATCAATCGTAGAAATTAAAGATCTTTCCTTTGGCTACAAAGGTAAATTGTTGCATCACGGCATCAATATGACCTTTCAAAAAGGTAAGGTCGTAGCGATTATGGGCGGTAGTGGCAGTGGTAAAACCACCTTGTTACGCCTGATAGGCGGACAGCTCAAGCCTACCAAAGGTGAAGTGCTGGTGAGTGGCGAGGTGGTGCACAAACAAGACCGCGAGGGCATCTACCGGCTGCGCAGAAAAATGGGCATGCTGTTTCAGCACGGTGCCCTGTTCACCGATCTGTCCGTGTTTGAAAACGTCGCTTTCCCTATCCGTGAGCATACCGATCTGCCGGAAAGCATGATTCGTGACCTGGTATTGATGAAGCTGAATGCCGTTGGTTTGCGCGGTGCGCATGCCTTGAAGCCGACCGAGCTTTCAGGCGGTATGGCACGGCGTGTGGCGCTGGCCAGGGCGATCGCGCTGGACCCGAGCATCATCATGTATGACGAGCCCTTTGCCGGGCTGGACCCGATCTCGATGGCGGTGATCTGTGATCTGATCCGCAGCCTGAACGATGCGCTGGGGGCTACCTCTATCATCGTCACGCACGACGTGGAAGAAACCTTCCAGTTTGCGGATTATGTGTATTTTGTCGCCAATGGCGTAGTCGCAGCCGAAGGCACGCCTGATGATTTGCGCAACTCTGAATTGCCTTTCGTGCACCAGTTCGTGCATGGTGAAAAAGATGGCCCGGTGCCTTTCCATTATGCGGCGCCCGAGTATCATGCCAGTTTGTTGAGAGGGGCACGTTGATGCGTAAACTAGAACGCCTGCTCAAGAATCTTGGCGCTGGTTTTATTAATAAGATGTGGCGGTTTGGCGCCGGTGCCCGCTTGTTCGGCCTGACGCTGGTCTCTTCCGGCGAGAGTTTCCGCCGCTTCAGGCTGACAGTACGCGAAGTGTATTTCACCGGCGTGCTGTCACTGATCATTATTCTGGTGTCGGCATTCTTTGTCGGCATGGTATTGGCTTTGCAGGGTTACCACACCTTGCAGCGCTATGGTTCTTCAGAAGCCATAGGCGTGCTGGTGGCGCTGGCGCTGGTGCGTGAACTTGGCCCGGTGGTGACTGCCTTACTGTTTGCCGGCCGTGCCGGCACTGCGATCACTGCTGAGATCGGCTTGATGAAAGCCACCGAGCAGCTTTCTGCCATGGAAATGATGGCGGTCAGCCCTATCTCGCGCGTGATCGCGCCAAGATTCTGGGCCGGTGTGATCGCCATGCCTGTGCTGGCGACCCTGTTCACCATGATGGGTATCCTGGGTGGTTATATGGTGGCCGTGCCGCTGATAGGCGTGGATGCCGGGGCTTTCTGGTCGCAGATGCAGGCGAATGTAGATTGGGAGTACGACATCCTGAATGGCGTATTCAAAAGCGTGGTGTTCGGTATCGCGTGTACCATGATCGCCTTGTTTGAAGGCTACGATGCACCACCGACTGCAGAAGGCGTCAGCCGGGCAACCACACGCACAGTAGTGACGTCGTCACTGGCAGTATTGGCACTGGATTTTATGTTAACCGCGTTCATGCTCGGCTAAATAAAGAATATTCGAGGAGTAGCAATGGAAAGAACAACAATTGATTTATGGGTAGGTATTTTTGTGGCGCTGGGTTTTGCTGCATTACTGGGCCTGGCCATGAAGGTCGGCAACCTGACCACCACCAATATCGGTGAAACTTATACCGTCACCGCGAACTTTGAGAATATCGGTGGTCTTAAACCACGTGCACCAATTAAAAGCGCTGGTGTAGTCGTAGGCCGGGTCGAAGCGATCAACTTTGATCCGAAAACTTATGAGGCGGTCGTGAGTCTGAATATCGACAAACGTTACAGCTTTCCTAAAGATACCTTCGCTAATATCTATACGGCAGGTCTGTTAGGTGAGCAATATCTGGGTCTTGAAGCTGGTGGCGACGAGACCAGCTTGAAAAATGGCGACAAAATCATGCAGACACAAGATGCGGTTGTGCTCGAGAAATTGATCAGCCAGTTTTTATATAGCAAAGCGACTGAAGGTGATGATAAACCGGCAAAAACCGCCGCGACATCAACCGAAACTGGTGCTGATGCGTTAGATGCCAGTCCATTGGACAAAATTGGTAAGTAATTAAACGGTTAATAAAGGGAATTCGATGAAAAAATGGTGGATGGCTTGTGCCATATGGCTGGTAAGTAATGTGGCATTCGCAGGTTTGGCACCGGATCAGCTGGTGAAGAAAACTGCCGATGATGTGATTGATGTCATCAAGTCTGATAAAGATATTCAGGCCGGTAACCAGCAAAAGATCTTTGCATTGGCTGAAGAAAAGATCCTGCCAAACTTTGACTTTGAAAAAGTATCACGTTTAGTGCTGGGTAAGAACTGGACCAAAGCGACGCCTGAGCAACAAACTGCTTTCCAGGCTGAGTTCAAGACGCTGCTGTTGCGCACTTATGCCACGGCGTTGTCCAAGTATAAGAACCAGTCTATCGAGTACAAGCCTTTCCGTCTTGAAGCTGGCGCCGAAACGGCAACAGTGAAGACCGCGATCCAGCAATCAGGTGGTGAGCCTATCTCGGTTGACTACACGTTGGGCAAAAAAGGCGAAGACTGGAAAGTATTCGATATCGTGATTGAAAGTGTCAGCCTGGTCACCAACTACCGTAGCCAGTTTGCACAAGAGATCCGCCAGAACGGTTTGGACAGCCTGAATAAAAAGCTGGCTGAAAAAAACAAAGCCGCAACTGGTAAATAATCATTCTTTAAGGGTCATCGTGGCAACTATCACGCAACAGGAAAATACATTGAGCTTTAGTGGCGATCTGCTGATCAACAATATCAGCGACGCTTTAGCCCAGTTGCAAACTTTACGCCTGGACCCGCCATTGACACTGGATTTCAGCAAAGTGGAAGAAGTGGATACGGTGGCTGTGAGTCTGATATTTGAAATACAGCGGCAGTTTCATCATGAGCACGCCCAGGCCGGGTCTATCTCGGTGGTGGGGGTGCCTGACAATCTGCGTAGCTTGATGCAGTTATATGGTGTGGATAGTTTCTTGCTGAATTAAGCAGACACATGAGTCAGAAAACCCCAGCTCTGGACAGAGGTGGGGTTTCGTTTTTTTAGGATAGGGAAAGGCAACACCGTGGTGGCAGCCGTTGAAATTCAGGGTATTACCAAGCATTTTGGTGCGTTTGAAGCATTGAGAGGGATAGACCTGACCATACAGGCGGGCGAATTCTTTGCCTTGCTCGGGCCCAATGGCGCCGGTAAATCGACATTGATCAATCTGCTGTCTGGTCTGTTACAGCCGACCAGCGGGCATATCCGTATCATGGGTCATGATGTGCAGTCGGATTATCAGCAGGCGCGCATGGCTTTAGGTGTCGTGCCGCAGGAGCTGGTATTTGACCCGTTTTTTAACGTGCGTGAAATGATGCGTTTTCAGGCCGGCTATTTTGGCTGTGGGCCGGAAAATGATGACTGGGTGGATGAAGTGATAGAGGGCCTGGGGCTGACTGACAAAGCGCATACCAATATGCGCCAGTTGTCAGGCGGCATGAAACGGCGTGCGCTGATCGCGCAGGCGCTGGCACACAAGCCGCCGGTGATCGTGCTCGATGAGCCTACCGCCGGGGTCGATGTCGAGTTGCGCCAGATGCTGTGGGGTTTTATCCAGAAACTCAATCAGCAAGGCCATACCATTATCCTGACCACTCATTACCTGGAAGAGGCTGAAACCTTGTGCGAACGGGTCGCCATGATGAAGCAGGGGCGTATCGTGGCCCTGGACAGCACCAAACAGCTTTTGCACAGCCATGCAGCCAAGCAGTTATGCCTGCGCCTGGAAGGTGCAGTGCCCGCGCAGCTGCAACCGTTGATCAAACAGCAACAGGGCGAAGAAGTGATTTTTAATTTGCCTGATATCGGCCGCATTGAAATGATCCTGTCGGCGTTGCGCCAGGCAGAAGTCACCGTGCTGGATATCCAGTTGCAAGAGGTGGATCTGGAAGACGTGTTTCTCAATCTGGTCGGTAGTCACGGCGGGCAAATATCATGAAATCGCTACTCAAATGGCTGAATCCCTTTTACTGGCTGGATGACCATATCAGCCCGCGCTACCGCGGTATGTACACGCTGTTTAAAAAAGAGCTGTTAAGGTTCTGGCGGGTGGCGTTTCAGACCATCGCCTCACCAATTCTGACCGCATTGCTGTATCTGCTGATCTTTTCGCATGTGCTGGAGTCGCATGTCAAAGTCTATGAGCAGGTCAGTTACACTGCATTTCTGGTGCCTGGTCTGATGATGATGTCCTTGCTGCAAAATGCGTTTGCCAATAGTTCTTCCAGTCTGATCCAGTCCAAGGTGATGGGCAATATCATCTTTTTGATGCTGACACCGCTGACCTACCTGGAATTTTTTGTGGCTTTTCTGGCCGCTTCCATGATACGCGGCCTGATGGTCGGGCTGAGCATCTATCTGGTGGCCTTGTGTTTTGTCGATGTGCCCACCGTGCATCCCTTATGGATCATTACCTTTGCCCTGCTGGGGAGTGCGCTGCTGGGCACGTTTGGCGTGATTGCCGGGATCTGGGCTGACAAGTTCGACCAGATGGCGGCTTTCCAGAATTTTGTCATCATGCCGCTGACGTTTTTATCCGGCGTGTTTTACTCCATCCACTCGCTGCCGCCATTCTGGCAGGCGGTGTCGCAGCTCAATCCGTTCTTCTACATGATAGACGGGTTCAGGTATGGATTCTTTGGCCAGGGGGATGTCTCGCCGTGGCTGAGTGTCAGTGTGGTAGGCGTGTTTCTATTGGCATTAGCGTGGCTATGCCTAAAGATGTTAAAATCCGGTTATAAATTACGTAGTTAGTGCGGCCGGGGCCTAGCTAAACCGCTAGCCCTTTTTGCGCTGATATTGAAATAAAAGTGAGGCCTTGTGTTAACAGCAGCTCAATTGCAGTCGTATATCCTCAGTGGTTTGGAATGCGACTATATTAAAGTGAATGGGGATGACGGCACGCATTTTGATGCGGTGGTGGTCAGCCCTTTATTTGAAGGTAAACGTATGGTGCAGCAGCATCAACTGGTCTATGCCGCCCTGGGTGACCGCATGCGCGCCGAGATCCACGCGCTGGCCATGCAAACCTACACCCCTGCGCAATGGCAACAGATGCAGCAGGCATGAATGCTGCCCGCTGCGAGTAAATAGAATCGATTGGAGATAAACATGGACGCACAAGCAAAGATCAAAGAAACAGTCACCGGCAACAAAGTGGTGCTGTATATGAAAGGAAGCCCCAAGTTTCCGCAATGTGGCTTTTCAAATGTGGCGACACAGATACTCGACGCCTGCGGCGCTGAGTTTGTCGCAGTAGACGTGTTGCAGGATATGGATATCCGTGAAGGCATCAAGCAGTACGCCAACTGGCCAACTATTCCGCAGCTGTATGTCAAAGGCGAGTTTATCGGCGGTGCTGACATCATGCGTAGCATGTACCAGAGCGGCGAGCTGCAAACCCTGTTGTCGGAAGCATAAATCTTGGACAAACTGATTATTGAGGGGGGCGTGCCCTTGCACGGCGAAGTGATTGTGTCCGGCGCCAAGAATGCCGCCTTGCCTATCCTGTGTGCAGGCCTGCTGGCGGAGACGCCGCTGGTATTGACCGGGGTGCCGGAGTTGCGTGACGTGGCTTCTACACTCACACTGCTGGACACCATGGGCGTGAAAGTCAGCAAGACCGGTGACCAGGTCAGTCTGGACGCCAGTGATGTGGCTTCATTTGAAGCGACCTACGAAATGGTGAAGACCATGCGTGCGTCTATCCTGGTGCTGGGCCCTTTGCTGGCGCGCTTTGGTACTGCACGCGTGTCGTTGCCCGGTGGCTGTGCCATAGGTTCGCGCCCGGTAGATCTGCATATCAAGGGCCTGCAGGCCATGGGTGCTGCCATGCATATCACGCATGGTTACATCCAGGCCAGTACCTTGCATTTGCCTGATCGCCGCTTGCAAGGCGCTACCTATTATATGGATATGGTGACCGTTACCGGCACTGAGAACCTGATGATGGCGGCTGCGCTGGCACAAGGCACCACCGTGCTGGAAAATGCAGCCAAAGAGCCTGAAGTGGTGGACCTGGCCGAGTGCCTGAATAAAATGGGCGCCAGGATCACTGGTGCTGGCACTGATACCATCACCATTGAAGGCGTAGAGCGCCTGAGCGGCGCCCAACACCATATCGTGTGTGACCGGATCGAAGCCGGAACCTATATGGTGGCTGCCGCCATGACTGGTGGCGAGGTGACGTTGAAGAATGCGCGTGCCGACCTGCTGGAAGCAGTGATCGAGAAGCTGCGCGAAGCGGGTGTTGAGATCAGCACCGATAGCAACAGTATTACTGTTAAAAGCAATGGTCAGTTGAAGGCAGTCAATATCCGTACCGCCCCGCACCCGGCTTTTCCTACTGATATGCAGGCGCAGTTCATGGCGATGAATACCATGGCAGAAGGTGTCTCTACAGTAGTAGAAACCATTTTTGAAAACCGCTTTATGCATGTGCAAGAACTGCAGCGCATGGGTGCCAATATCGAGATCCAGGGTAATACCGCTTTTGTCAAAGGCGTGCCGGCACTGGAAGGCGCCAACGTCATGGCGACAGATCTGCGTGCATCAGCCGGGCTGGTACTGGCCGGGCTGGTGGCCGAAGGCGAAACAGTGATAGACCGTATTTATCATCTGGACAGAGGCTATGAGCGGCTGGAAGAAAAGCTCAATCAATTGGGCGCCAAAGTACGCAGGTCAAATTGAACGATACCCAAATTAAAATAATACCCAAATTAAAAGAAAACCTAGGTTAAACCAACGATGATTACTATCGCACTCAGCAAAGGGCGCATTTTCGAGGAAACCACACCGCTGCTGGCAGCGGCAGGTATACGCTCGCTGGAAGACCCCGAATCTTCACGCAAACTGATACTGCCCACCAACCGTGACGATGTGCGCCTGATCATAGTGCGAGCCACCGATGTGCCTACCTATGTGCAATATGGCGCGGCCGATATCGGCATCGCCGGCAAGGATGTGCTGGATGAGCATGGCGGCGAAGGCCTGTACCAGCCACTGGATCTGAATATCGCCCGCTGCAAGATGATGGTCGCAGTGCGCGAAGATTTTGATTACGAAGCCAGCATCCGTCAGGGCGCACGTTTAAAGGTCGTCACCAAATATGTGAAAACTGCGCGTGAACATTTTGCCGCCAAAGGCATGCACGTAGACCTGATCAAATTATATGGCTCTATGGAGCTGGGCCCGCTGGTGGGGCTGGCCGATGCGATCGTCGATCTGGTCAGTACCGGCGGCACCTTGCGCGCCAATAAACTCAAGGCGGTGGAAGAGATAGGGGCTATCAGCTCGCGCCTGGTGGTGAACCAGGCCTCGTTCAAGGTCAATCGTCCCGCTTTGCAGCCTATCATTGACAGTTTTGCTGAAGCTATCCAGAAAGACTAATCACAGTATAAAGATATGAAGATTAAACGTTTAAGCACCCAAACTGCAGATTTTGAGCGCGAACTGAAAGCCTTGCTGGCGTTTGAGACCGCACAGGACGATGACATAGACCAGGTGGTCGCCAATATCCTCAAGGACGTAAAAGCCCGTGGTGACGCCGCAGTGCTGGAATACACCAACCGCTTTGATAAAACCAGTGCCAGCAGCCTGGCACAGCTGGAGATCCCGCAAGCTGAATTGCAGGCAGCGTTAAGCAGCCTGCCAGCAGCCCAGCGCGAGGCCTTGCAGGCGGCGGCTGACCGGGTGCGCAGCTATCATGAAAAACAGGTCATGCAGTCCTGGCAATATACCGAGGCCGACGGCACCTTGCTCGGTCAGCAGGTCACCTCGCTGGATCGCGTAGGTTTGTATGTGCCGGGTGGTAAAGCTGCTTATCCTTCTTCAGTCCTGATGAATGCTATCCCGGCCAAAGTGGCAGGTGTGCAAGAGCTGATCATGGTCGTGCCTACGCCCAATGGCGAGAAGAACCCATTGGTGCTGGCTGCCGCTGCGGTGTGCGGTGTGACGCGCGTGTTCTGTATCGGAGGTGCGCAAGCGGTAGGCGCGCTGGCTTATGGTACCGAGACTGTGCCGCAGGTGGATAAGATCGTAGGCCCGGGCAACGCTTATGTGGCTGCGGCCAAACGCCGTGTCTTCGGTGTGGTCGGCATAGATATGGTGGCAGGCCCGTCCGAGATCCTGGTCATCAGTGATGGCCAGAGCAACCCGGACTGGACCGCCATGGATCTGTTTAGCCAGGCCGAGCACGATGAACTGGCGCAGGCGATCTTGTTGTCACCCAGCGCCGAGTTTCTCGACCAGGTGCAAGCCAGTATAGAACGCCAGGTCACGGAAATGCCCAGACAGGAGATCATTCGTACCTCTCTGGAGAACCGAGGCGCACTGATACAGGTAAAAGACCTGGAAGAAGCGGCCGAGATCTGTAACTTTATTGCGCCGGAACACCTGGAATTATCCATGGACGGCGCCCTGGATTTCAGCAAGAAGATCAAGCACGCCGGTGCCATCTTTATGGGCCGCGATACCTGCGAAGCCCTGGGTGATTACTGTGCCGGGCCGAATCACGTATTGCCGACATCACGCACAGCGCGCTTCAGCTCGCCATTGGGTGTGTATGACTTCCAGAAGCGGTCTAGCCTGATCATGGTCTCTAGCGCCGGTGCGCAAACGCTGGGCAAGATCGCGGCTACGCTCGCTTATGGCGAAGGCTTGCAGGCGCACGCACGCAGCGCCGAATACCGTTTGAAATAGGGCAGGCAGATGAGTAAATTCTGGAGTGCGATCGTGCATGCCCTGACGCCTTATGTGCCAGGCGAGCAGCCCAAGATTCAAAACCTGATTAAACTGAACACCAACGAAAACCCGTACGGGCCCAGCCCCAGGGTGATCGCGGCTTTGCAGGCAGAAGCGGCCGATAGTCTGCGTCTGTATCCTGACCCGGATTCCAGCCGCATGAAAGCCGCCATCGCCGAATATCACGGTTTGCAAACAAACCAGATATTTGTGGGCAATGGCTCAGATGAAGTGCTGGCGCATATCTTCCAGGCATTACTGAAACATGAGCTGCCCTTGCTGTTTCCAGATATCACCTATAGTTTTTATCCAGTCTATTGTGGCTTGTATGGTATCCAATATGAAACCGTGCCGCTGAATGCGCAGTTTGAAATTGCCATAGATGACTATCTGCGCCCCAATGGCGGCATTATTTTCCCCAATCCCAATGCGCCTACAGGTATCCCGTTAGCGCTGGCCGAGATTGAGCGATTGCTGCAAGCCAATAAAGACTCGGTTGTCGTGATTGATGAGGCATATGTGGATTTTGGCACCGAGTCAGCTGTCGCCCTGGTCAACCGCTATCCTAACGTGTTGGTGACACACACTTATTCCAAATCACGTTCGCTGGCCGGGTTGCGTATAGGTTACGCGGTGGGAGACGCCGGCTTGATCGAAGCGCTGATCCGCGTCAAAGACAGTTTTAACTCCTACCCGATAGACCGCTTTGCCGAAGCAGGCGCGATCGCGGCTTTGCAGGATGAGGCTTATTTCCAGCAGACCCGGCAGCAGGTGATAGACGCGCGCGAGCAGCTGGTCAGCGATTTGCAGGCACTGGGCTTTGAAGTGTTGCCATCAGGTGCCAATTTCATCTTTGCCCGCCATGCGCGGTACACAGGTGAACAACTGGCAGCGGGCTTGCGCGAACAGGCGGTGATAGTGCGGCATTTCAAAAAACCGGCCAGGATAGACGACTTTTTGCGCATCACCATCGGTAATGACGCGCAAAACCAGGCATTGATACAGGCGCTAACAGGTCTTTTAGGGGCCTGATGTCGCTAAAAGCAAAGTATGTGCAGCAATTGCACGGCTAACATCGCTGAAATGATTCTTTAGCGACGTAAAAAAAGATGACGCAATATTGTCATTTTGTTTGAAATGCGGTTATGATGCACGCTATTGTACATAATGTGCAGTGAGGGTTGCGTTTGCATCATTGCTGCGCAAAAGTTCATTGGATTTAAAATAGAGCAAACTCGGAGGAAGAAAAATGGCACAAACCCAGATGGCATTAGACTCATTGGATTTTGACGCAACAATCGCTTTGGCCGCCAAAGTGGCGCCACACGTTGATATCCTGGAAATTGGTACACCTTGTATCAAGCATAACGGTATCGAACTGTTGAAAGCATTGCGTACTAAATTCCCTAACAACAAGATTTTGGTTGACCTGAAAACCATGGATGCCGGCTTCTACGAAGCTGAGCCATTCTACAAAGCCGGTGCGGATATCGTTACTGTGCTGGGTACTGCAGATGTTGGTACGATCAAAGGTGTGGTCGATGCTGCTAACAAATACGGTAAAGAAGCTCAAGTTGACCTGATCAACGTAAAAGACAAAAAAGCACGCACATTAGAAGTAGTTAAATTGGGCGCGCACATCATTGGTGTACACACTGGCTTGGATCAACAAGCTGCTGGTCATACTCCTTTTGCTGACCTGGGCCTGGTATCTGGCTTGAAAACAGGCGCTAAAGTATCTGTTGCTGGTGGTGTTAAAGCTGCTACAACCAAGCAAGTAGTTGACGCTGGTGCTGACATCGTTGTTGCTGGTGCTGCTATCTACGGTGCTGCTGACCCAGCTGCTGCTGCTTCAGAGATCACCAAGATCGCTCACGGTGCTGGTACTTCAGCTAAAGGTGGCAACAAGTTGCTGCCATGGATCATCGCTGCAGTTGCTGCAGTACTGGTATTCTCACTGCTGGGCAAGAAATCTGAAGAAGCTGCTCCTGCTTCTGACGCGCCAGTGGTTGAAGAAGCTGCACCTGCTGATGCTGCTCCGGCTGCTGAAGCACCTGCTGCTACTGAAGAAGCTGCTCCAGCGGCAACTGAAGAAGCTGCACCTGCTGCAGAAACTCCAGCTAACTAATCTCTGTCTGATTTGATCTGTTGGCCGCCCCGGGCTGGTCAACAGCAGAGAGTCAGCAGTCTAAAAAGCAGTCCTTACGGACTGCTTTTTTGTTTTTAGTGACAGATTTTGCCTGGCCGGGAAGACTTGCGGTAAAATGCCTGTATTATTTGCTAAATCTCTGTGAACACCCGTTCTTACCACTATGTCACGCCAAGCTGAAGTCACGCGCAATACACTCGAAACCCAAATTACAGTTGCTATCAATCTGGATGGCACCGGTGTGTCTGATCTGCACAGCGGACTCGGCTTTCTGGACCACATGCTGGATCAGATCGCCCGCCACGGCATGATAGATCTGAAGGTGCATGCCAAAGGTGATCTGCACATTGATGCACATCATACTGTGGAAGATATAGGGATCACCCTGGGTCAGGCGTTTGCCAAGGCGCTGGGCGACAAAAAAGGGCTGACACGTTACGGCCACAGCTATGTGCCGCTGGATGAGGCTTTGAGCCGTGTGGTGCTGGATCTTTCCGGCCGCCCTGGCCTGGAGTTTGATTGCCAGTTCACACGTGCCATGATAGGTGAGTTTGATGTAGACTTGTTTCATGAGTTCTTTCAGGGCTTCATCAACCACTCGCTGGTGACCTTGCATATCGATAACCTGAAAGGCCACAACGCCCATCACCAGGCAGAAACGATCTTCAAGGCGTTTGGTCGTGCCTTGCGTGTTGCCATTACACCAGACCCGCGCATGGCGGGGATGATGCCATCGACCAAGGGTTCGCTATAAAGCCCATAAGCCATACATGAATCGCCATACATGAATCGTTTGCAAGTCGCCGTCATTGATTACGGCATGGGTAATTTAAGATCTGTCGCCAACGCCTTGAAAGCGGTGGCGCCGGATCTGCACATAGAGATCACCAGTGATGCGCAACAGATCGCCGCTGCTGAGCGCGTCGTGTTTCCTGGCCAGGGGGCGATGCCGGACTGCATCCGTGAACTGGATACACGCGGTTTGCGCCAGGCAGTGATAGATGCTACCCGTGACAAGCCTTTCCTCGGTATTTGTATCGGCTTGCAAATGCTGTTCGAGCATTCTGAAGAAGGTGATGTCCCTGGCCTGGCTATTTATCCTGGCGAAGTTAAACGCTTTCCCGCCGAAAAAATGCTGGATGCTCACGGTGGCAAACTGAAAGTGCCGCATATGGGCTGGAGCCAGGTCGAGCAAACCGGGGCGCACGCTTTATGGCAGGATATCCCTGACCTGGCTCGCTTTTATTATGTGCATAGCTACTATGTGGCACCGGCCGAATCAGCTCTGACCGCAGCGACCACGGCTTATCCGTTTGACTATACCTGTGCGATTGCTCAGGACAACGTGTTTGCCGTGCAATTTCACCCGGAAAAGAGTGCAGAATCAGGCTTGCAACTTTTGCGTAATTTTGTAAACTGGAAACCATGATTGTGTTTTCCTAACCTTTGTCAACACTCGTTATATTTCAATACTAAACAGCATGTTAATTATCCCGGCAATAGATTTAAAAGATGGTCACTGCGTACGCTTGAAGCAGGGGCTGATGGAAGAGTCCACCGTATTTTCTGAAGACCCGGCGGCCATGGCCAGACACTGGGTGGATCAGGGTGGCAAACGCCTGCACCTGGTCGATCTGAATGGTGCGTTTGCCGGCAAGCCGGTCAATGAAAATGCCATCAAGTCTATCGTCGCGGCTGTAGGTGGCGATATCCCTATCCAGCTAGGTGGCGGTATCCGTGATCTGGATACGATAGAACGTTATCTCGATGACGGCATCAGTTACATCATCATAGGCACGGCCGCGGTTAAAAACCCCGGCTTTCTGCACGAGGCCTGCTATGCGTTCCCGGGCCAGATCATGGTGGGTCTGGATGCCAAAGATGGCAAGGTCGCGGTTGATGGCTGGTCTAAGCTGACTGGTCACGACGTGATAGACCTGGCGAAAAAATTTGAAGACTATGGTGTGGAAAGCATAGTCTATACCGATATCGGCCGTGACGGCATGCTGACCGGCGTCAATATCGAAGCGACTGTGGCTCTGGCACAAGCCTTGACCATCCCGGTGATTGCCAGTGGTGGTGTCACCAACCTGGATGATGTGCGCAAATTATGTGCGGTGCAGGCTGAAGGTATCATTGGTACCATCACCGGCCGTGCCATTTATGAAGGTACACTGGATTTCTCGGCAGCCCAGACATTGGCAGATGAGCTCAGCGCATAATGGGATGTGCTAAACGCATCATCCCCTGCCTGGATGTGACCAATGGTCGCGTGGTCAAAGGCGTCAACTTTCTTGAACTGCGCGATGCCGGTGACCCGGTAGAGATCGCACAGCGCTATAACGATCAGGGTGCCGATGAGCTGACCTTCCTCGATATCACCGCCAGTTCAGATGATAGAGACCTGATACTGCATATCATAGAGCGCGTGGCAGAGCAGATATTTATCCCGCTGACCGTAGGTGGTGGCGTGCGTAAAGTTGAAGATGTGCGGCGATTGCTGAATGCCGGTGCTGACAAGGTCAGCATCAATACCACGGCAGTGCTGAATCCGCAGGTGGTGGCAGATGCCGCCAGCCGTTTTGGTTCGCAATGCATAGTGGTCGCCATCGATGCCAAAAAAGTCGATAACCAGCCATTTGAGTGGGAAGTGTTCACCCACGGTGGCCGTAACGCGACCGGCCTGGATGCAGTCGAATGGGCGCGCAAGATGGTCAGCCTGGGCGCCGGTGAATTGCTGGTCACCAGCATGGATCGCGACGGTACCAAGATAGGCTTTAATAATCCGTTGAACAAGGCCATCAGTGAAGCGGTCGAAGTACCACTGATCGCTTCCGGCGGTGTCGGTAATCTGCAGCACCTGGTCGATGGCGTTACCCTGGGCGGGGCGGATGCAGTGCTGGCCGCCAGTATTTTCCATTATGGTGAATTTACAGTACAGCAGGCAAAAGACTATATGCGTCAACACGGCTTGGAAATACGATGACTTGGCTGGATCAGGTAGCCTGGAACAATGACGGCCTGGTGCCGGTGATCGCCCAGGAAAACTCCTCAGGCAAGATACTGATGTTTGCCTGGATGAACCGCGAAGCATTGCAGCTGACGCGCGAGACCGGCCATGCCGTGTATTACTCACGTTCACGCAACAAACTATGGCACAAGGGCGAAGAGTCGGGGCACACACAGATCGTGCATGATATCCGCCTGGATTGTGATAACGACGTGGTGTTGCTCACGGTGGAACAGCAGGGCGGCATCGCCTGTCATACCGGGCGCCACAATTGCTTTTTCCAGCAATTGCAAAATGATGACTGGGTCACTGTTGAACCTGTGATCAAAGACCCGAAAGCTATTTATCATGAGTGATGTCCTGAATCGACTGTCTGAGCTGATGGAACAGCGCAAATCTGCTGATCCTGCTTCATCATACGTGGCCAAGCTGTATGCCAAAGGCCTGGACAGTATTCTGAAGAAAATAGGCGAAGAAGCCACAGAAACAGTGATTGCAGCCAAGGGCGGCAATGCCGAAGAGATCATTTATGAAACCGCTGATCTGTGGTTCCATACCCTGGTTTTGTTAAGTCATGCCGGTTTAAGCGCACAGGACGTGCTTAATGAGCTGGCGCGTCGCGAAGGGTTGTCCGGCATTGCAGAGAAAGCGAGCAGAACAGAATGAGCGCAGATTGCATTTTTTGTAAGATCGCGGCTGGTAGCATTCCGTCTAAAAGCATTTATGAGGACGACGATGTCATCGCTTTTCACGACATCCGTCCCATGGCAAAAGTACACTTTCTGATCGTACCGAAAAAGCATATTGAAACATTAAAAGACTGTACGGCTGAAGACCAGGATCTGCTCGGTGGCATGCTGTTGCTGGCGCCCAAACTGGCTGCGCAGCAAGGGCTGGTCGGCTATAAAACGTTGATGAATGTAGGCCGCGAGGGCGGGCAAGAAGTGTTTCATATTCATTTGCATGTCTACGGTGGTGGGGCTGCGGCATAAGCGCAACCACTACCCAAGTTTAAGGAGATCGTGATGGGAAGCTTCAGTGTATGGCATTGGTTGATAGTATTGCTGATTGTGGTACTGGTGTTCGGCACCAAAAAACTGCGTAATATCGGCAGTGATGTCGGCGGGGCGGTCAATGAGTTCAAAAAAGCCGTCAATGAAGGCAAGGGCGAGTCCAAGCCGGACGAGTTGTCTGATAAAAAATAATCACTGCCTGAACTGTGTTTGATATCTCATTTTCTGAGCTGCTGGTGATCGCCATAGTCGCATTGGTAGTAATCGGCCCGGAAAAATTGCCAAAAGTCGCCCGCACTGCGGGCGCTTTTTTTGGCCGTTTGCAGCGCTTTGTCGCCCAGGTCAAGGATGAAGTCAACCGTGAATCACGCTTCGCCGAGTTGCAGAAGTTGCAGGACGAAGTGCATTCCAGCCTGCAACAGAGTTATGTCGATATTGAGCGCAGCATACTGCCGACTGACACACAGGTGACTGACGCGCCAGTGGTTGAAGCGCCAGTCGCTGAAGCGCAAGTGACGGAACAGCCACCTGAGGCAGTTGCTAAAAAACCACGTAAGCCACGCCAGGCCAAAGTGCAGGCGAGTACGCAGGAACTCACTGCAGAAAACCCTGCGTCTGCACCTGAACGCCGCGCGAAACTGGCAGCCCAGCCAGACGCTACGGCAGCAGCCATAGCGCAGACTGCGGTTGCGGCACAGCCTGCCAGCCCGGCCGGCAAGCGGCAGCGCAAGCCTAAACCCAAGCCAGCCAGCGACACGCCGGATATGTTTGTTGATGAACCGAATTCTTAAGTGCGTGATGAATGCGCTTAGTCTATGACGCCGACTGAAAATTTTATCACCCACCTGGTTGAGCTGCGCAACCGCCTGCTACGTGCGGTAGCGGGCCTGCTGCTCATATTCGTCGGCTTGTTCCCGTTTGCCGACAAACTCTATAGTCTGCTCGCGGCACCGCTGCTGGCCAAGTTGCCGCAAGGCGCACAAATGATAGCCACCGCGGTGACTACGCCATTTTTTGTGCCTATGAAAGTCACCATGCTGGCTGCCTTCCTGCTGGCTTTGCCGTGGATCCTATATCAGTGCTGGGCATTCGTGGCGCCGGGCTTGTATACGCACGAAAAACGCATGCTGTTACCCTTGCTGGTGGCATCGCTGATCCTGTTTTTTATCGGCATGGCCTTCGCTTATTTTGCGGTGTTCCCGGTGGTATTCGGTTTTCTGGTGGGCAGTGCACCACAAGGCGTCGCGGTGATGACCGATATCGCTGAATACCTAGATTTTGTGATCGGCATGTTCTTGGCGTTCGGTTTTGCGTTTGAGGTGCCGGTGGCGGTAGTGCTGATGGCACTCATGGGCTGGGTGACGCTGGCGCAACTGAAAGAAGCGCGTGCTTATGTGATCGTCGGTGCGTTTGTGCTGGGGGCGATTTTTACGCCGCCGGATATCGTGTCGCAGTTTATGCTGGCTATCCCGTTATGGATATTATACGAAGCCGGGCTGCTGGTGGTGCGCTGGCTACCTGAACGTGATGCCAGCGCAACTTCTGCTAATTAGATTAGCAATTATTTAGGGATCTTATTCGGTAGTGGGCGCTTACCTACTACCAGTTCTATATCCACTTTTTTGCCAGTGCGCAAAATAGACAAGGTGGCTTTCTCGCGCGGTTTTAGCAAGGCGATGATGTTGAGCATGGATTGACTGTCCACCACTGGTTTTTTATTGATGGCGGTCAGGATATCGCCAGGACGTAAGCCGGCACGGTCTGCCGGGCTATCCAGCAACACGCCTGCGATCAACGAGCCGTTGATGCTCTTCAAATTGAATGATTCTGCCAGTTCTGGCGTGATGTCCTGCGCTTCTATGCCTATCCAGCCGCGCGTAACCGAGCCGCTGGAAGTGATCTGTTCCATGACTTGCTGGGCGATGCTGACCGGGATGGCAAAGCCTATACCCATGCTGCCGCCATTGCGCGAATAAATGGCACTGTTGATGCCTATCAGGTTGCCGTTGGTATCTATCAGCGCACCGCCTGAATTGCCAGGGTTGATAGAAGCATCGGTCTGGATAAAGTTCTCGAAAGTATTGATGCCCAGATGGTTGCGCCCCAGTGCACTGATGATGCCTTGCGTGACTGTCTGGCCGACACCGAACGGGTTGCCTATTGCCAGCACCACGTCCCCCACCTTCATTTGCTCGCTGTTGCTGAAAGTGATGGCGGGTAGATCTTTGCGGTCTATCTTAAGCACTGCCACATCGGTTTCGGGGTCGGTGCCGACCACCGTGGCCGATGATTTGCTGCCATCGCTCAATGCTACTTCTATCTGGTCTGCCGAGCTGATGACGTGGTTATTGGTCAGGATCAGGCCATCGGCACTGACGATGACGCCACTACCCAGGCTATTCTCCGGCTGCTCATCTTCTTCTTCCATCTCTTCGCCAAAAAAATGCCTGAACAAAGGGTCGTTTTTTAGCGCCCGGTGCGGGTCCTGGCTGATATGCGCCGTAGTGAAGATATTGACCACTGAAGGCGTTGCCTTGCTCACAGCGCTGCGATAGCCGCTTTGGGCGACGGCTGCGGCCTGCTCGCTGGCGGTAGATTGCTTGGCGGTCACCGGCTGACCGTTAGATTGCACCAGCAGGTTGGGATAAAATAATTTCATCACAAACAGAATACCGAGGCAGACGGTGACAGCTTGTGAGAATATAGTCCAGAGTTGTCGCATGGTTGCAGTTAAATCATTGTTTTAATAATTGATCAGTATATGAGAGTCAGAGATGGAATTGAATCGTCTTGTTAGCGAATTGGCTAATTTTTTGCAAGTTGTCAGATTTCAGGACTATTGCCCTAACGGATTGCAGGTGGAGGGCCGGCCACAAGTGCGTCGCATAGTCACTGGTGTCACTGCCAGCCAGGCTTTGATAGACGCTGCCATTGAAGCAGACGCCGATGCTATCCTGGTGCATCACGGTTATTTCTGGCGCGGCGAGCCGGCGGAGATCACCGGCATCAAACGCAAGCGCCTGAAGCAATTACTCACTCATGATATCAGCCTGCTGGCCTATCACCTGCCTTTAGACGCACACACTGAAGTCGGCAATAACGTGCAACTGGCTAAGGTGCTGGGCTGGCCACTGGTGCGCTACCTGGATGACAAGAATATGCTGCCTATGACGGCCTTGCCGCAAGCGGTTTCGCTGGCGCAACTGGGCGAACATATCAGCCGGCAATTAGGCCGCCAGGTGCAGTTGCTGGGCGACCCGCAACAGCAGGTGCGTACAGTCGCCTGGTGCACAGGCGCGGCACAGTCTTATATCCAGCAGGCGGTGACGGCCGGGGTGGATGTGTTTCTCAGTGGCGAAGTCTCTGAGCAGACCTGGCATACGGTGCAGGAAACCACTACCGCCTATATTGCTGCCGGGCATCATGCGACTGAACGTTATGGCATACAGGCCCTGGGGCAGTGGCTGGCAGAAAATCACCAGCTCGAGCACATTTACATAGAAGTGGAGAACCCGATTTAATTGATAAATATCAATAAGTTATTGAATTATATTTGGATTGTGCATGCGGAAAATGTATAATCGCGACTCAAGTTTTGATCTAACTGTTACCTTAAAAGGGTAGATTAAGGAAGCCAATGTCAGAAAACAAAATCGACAACCCTAGTTTGTCGTTTTGCGCGCCATCTGAGGTGGATTTGCAAAAGCGTGATTTTTTGGTGAAAGCAACTGCTGCCACCGGTGCTGTCGGGGTGGCTGCTGTAGCGGTGCCATTCGTAGGCAGCATGTTACCCAGTGAGCGAGCCAAAGCCGCTGGTGCACCGGTAGAAGTGGATATCAGCAAGCTGAAACCAGGTGAGAAGTTGACAGCCGAATGGCGTGGTCAGCCAGTGTGGATAGTGCGCCGTTCGCCAGAAATGATGGCGAAACTGGACCAGCACGATGCCGATCTGTCTGACCCGAATATGGAAGTGCCTCAGCAACCTGAATATTGCAAAAACAAGGCACGCGCGATCAAACCCGAGTATGCGGTGATGTTGGGTACCTGCACGCACCTGGGTTGTTCGCCGAATGAAAGCTTTGCGCAAACCTCTGAATGGCCTGGTGGTTTTGTCTGTCCATGCCACGGTTCAAAATTCGACCTGACTGGCCGGGTATTCAAAGGCTCACCAGCACCGACTAACCTGATCGTGCCGCCACACCAATATCTGACAGAAACCACCATCCTGATTGGTGATGACAAAAAGGCGGAGGCTTAAATATCATGGCAACTAATAATAAAACTATTGCCGCTGGTGTGCTGGACTGGGTAGACGCCCGTTTCCCGCTGACCAGTACCATCAAGGGACACCTTACCGAGTATTACGCACCGAAAAACTTCAACTTCTGGTATTTCTTCGGTTCATTGGCTTTGTTAGTACTGGTGCTGCAAATCGTCACCGGTATCTTCCTGACCATGAACTACAAGCCGGATGCTGAGTTGGCATTTGCCTCGGTGGAATACATCATGCGGGACGTATTTGGCGGCAACATCATCCGTTACATGCACTCCACAGGTGCTTCCATGTTCTTTGTCGTGGTCTACCTGCATATGTTCCGTGGCATCATTTACGGTTCATACCGCACGCCGCGCGAGCTGATCTGGCTGTTTGGTGTCGGGATCTTCCTGGTGCTGATGGGTGAGGCTTTCTTTGGTTACCTGCTGCCTTGGGGCCAGATGTCGTACTGGGGTGCGCAGGTGATCGTCAACCTGTTCTCTACCGTGCCGTTTATCGGCCCTGATCTGTCCGAGTGGTTGCGTGGTGACTACCTGGTGTCTGATGCGACCCTGAACCGCTTTTTTGCTTTCCACGTGATCGCCTTGCCACTGGTGCTGTTGGGCCTGGTAGCAGTACACATCGTGGCTTTGCATGAGGTTGGCTCCAACAACCCTGATGGTGTGGAGATCAAAAAGTATAAAGATAAAGAAACCGGTATCCCGCTGGATGGGATTCCTTTCCACCCTTACTACTCGGTGAAAGACCTGGTCGGTGTGGTTGCTTTCCTGATGGTGTTTTTTGCCGTGGTGTTCTTTATGCCGGAAATGGGTGGTTACTTCCTCGAAGCCAACAACTTTATTCCTGCTGATCCACTGAAAACGCCGGCTCACATTGCTCCGGTCTGGTATTTCACGCCTTACTACTCCATCTTGCGTGCAGTGCCGCCTATCGGTATCTCGCAGTTCCCTGGTGTGGTGGCGATGGGCTTGTCAGTGGTGGCATTTGCTTTCCTGCCATGGTTGGACAGAAGCCCGGTGAAATCGATCCGCTATCGTGGCAAGCTGTATAAACGCTGGCTGGCTGCATTTGTCATCAGCTTTGTTATCCTGGGTTATCTGGGAACGGTTCCAGGCGATGTCTGGGGTCAATTCGGGCCGTGGCTGGGTCGCGCAGATCGCGCAACCGTATTCGCCCGGATTTGTACTGTGGTTTATTTTGCCTATTTTGCATTAATGCCCTGGTACACCAAAAAAGACCAAACCAAACCAGTGCCGGAAAGGGTGACATACAAATGATGAAGAAATTGTTTATTCAGGCATTTGCCAGTGTAGCGCTGCTGGTTTCAGGCCTTGCGTTGGCCAATGAAGTGCATATAGATGTCACTGCGCCTATCAGCATGAGTGATAAAGCCTCCTTGCAGCGCGGGGCAAAGATTTTTGTGAACTACTGCCTCAACTGCCACAGCGCTAATTACATGCGCTACAACCGTTTGCAGGATATAGGCCTCACCGACAAACAGATCAAGGACAACTTGCTGTTTGCCGGCGAGAAAGTCGGCGAGACCATGCGTGTCAGCATGAATCCCAAAGATGCCAAGACCTGGTTTGGTGCAGCACCGCCTGACTTGAGCGTGGAAGTGCGCGCACGCGGCGCAGACTGGGTTTATGCCTACCTGCGCAGCTTCTACAAGGATGACACTCGTCCTACCGGCTGGAATAACCTGGTGTTCGATAAAGTCGCCATGCCGCACGTGTTGTATGAGTTGCAAGGTGTGCAGGTGCTGGATCATGAAACACATACGCTGAAACTGGAAAAAGCCGGTAAATTGAGTCCTGAAGAATATGACCAGTTTGCCGGTGATTTAACCAACTTTATGGCATTTATGGCAGAGCCTGCGAAACAATCCCGAATCTGGATTGGCGTGTGCGTGCTGCTGTTCTTGTCTGTGCTGTTAGTCTTGGTGAAGAAAATCAAAGCCGAATACTGGAAAGACATTCGGTAACCAGCAACCAAGTCCGACACCAGGGCCTTGGCCTTGGTGTCTTTTTTTATAGGGAAAAATGATTATGATGAGATTGTATTCGGGCACTGTCGATCCTTACAGCCACCGTTGCCGTATCGTGCTGTTTGAAAAAGGCATGGACTTTGAAGTCATTGATGTTGACCTCACTAACAAAACTGAAGACCTCGCCATTCTGAATCCTTACGGCGAAGTGCCGGTGTTGGTTGAGCGCGACCTGGTATTGTCGGAAGCCAATATTATCAATGAATATATAGACGAGCGCTTCCCGCATCCACAACTGATGCCGGCAGACCCGGTCATGCGCGCCCGTGCACGCCTGTACTTGTATAACTTTGAAAAAGACCTGTTCAACCACATCAAGGATATCGAGTCCGGCGAAGACGAAAGAGTGGAGCGTGCACGTAAAGTCATTCGTGATAATCTGACGCAGTTAGTGCCTATCTTCAGCAAGCAGAATTATCTGATGGGTGATGAATACTCCATGCTGGACGTAGCGATCACGCCATTGCTATGGCGCCTGGGCCACTATGGTATTGACTTGCCTAGCCAGGCAGCGCCATTGCTGAAATATGCCGAGCGTCTGTTCTCGCGTCCTATGTATGCCGAAGCGATGACGCCTTCTGAAAAGGCCATGCGCAAGTAAGTTTGAGTGCATACATATACAGCGCGGTGAGTTTCCCGCGCTGTTTTTTTAAGGAAAGCCCGCATGAGCACATTGATCCCTACCACTGCCTATCTGATACGCGCTATCCATGAATGGTGTGTAGATAATGCCCTGACGCCACATCTGCTGGTCAAGGTCGATGCGCAGACGCGTGTGCCTATGGCGTTCGTCAAAAATGGCGAGATCGTGCTCAATATCAATTACACCGCCGTCAAAGACCTGCATATCGATAATGATGCCGTAGTGTTCTCAGCACGCTTCAGTGGCGTGGCGCAGCATATATATGTACCTATAGGGCGCATTGCCGGTGTGTTTGCGCGCGAGAACAGCCAGGGCATGTTTTTTGAAGTGGTTGACGGCCAGGCGCCAGAACCGCAAAAAAGAGCGGAATCAGCCGTGACAGACACGCCTGAGCCGGCGGCGCCGAAAAAATCCCACCTTAAAGTTGTCAAGTAAGCCGTCACTTTTTAAAATGGCCAGTCACAAAAATGACATCTCCAGGCGGCACTTTCGCTTTTGCGGCGCTTTAGCGCGAGAATAAAAAATTTTCTCAAAGCACTAGATACAACTCATAAAAAAGTGCTATAGTTGCGCCTTTCCGAAATGCCGGGTTAGCTCAGTTGGTAGAGCAGCGCACTTGTAATGCGAAGGTCATCAGTTCGATTCCGATACCCGGCACCATAAGATTAAATACAGTTAGCATTGACGCTGATTGAATTTGCCGCGATAATCGCGGTCGATTTTGGAGGGGTGGCCGAGTGGTTAAAGGCGACGGACTGTAAATCCGTTCTCTCAGAGTACGCTGGTTCGAATCCAGCCCCCTCCACCAAATTTACTGTCTGTAGGCGTTTTGAAAGCGGGATGGTGAGAGCCTTCCTTGGGTGTTCTGAATAGTGCGGGTGTAGCTCAGCTGGTAGAGCACTTGCCTTCCAAGCAAGATGTCGCGAGTTCGAACCTCGTCGCCCGCTCCAACAGCAGCTAAGGCATCAAGCGCCCATGTGGCTCAGTGGTAGAGCACTCCCTTGGTAAGGGAGAGGTCGCGGGTCCGATTCCCGCCATGGGCACCAGTTTTGCTCGCGCTAGTTTAGCTAAAGTAGTGGCATAAAATTAGTGACGTAGGGTTTGGTAGCATAGAGCTTGTTAAGTAGTGGCGTTTCAGGGTGGTGTCATCCGCGTCGCGTAATTTGTGAAATCACAATTATTTATTGGCATTTTCAGTATCAATAAAGGAAAACATCATGGCAAAAGGCAAATTTGAACGTACCAAGCCACACGTGAACGTTGGTACGATTGGTCACGTTGACCACGGTAAGACAACACTGACAGCGGCGATCACCACTGTATTGACTAAGAAATTTGGTGGTGA